>NZ_JBEPDF010000001.1:354504-603532 GCF_040300125.1 Terrabacter sp. NPDC000476 | reverse complement strand
ACGGACGTCGTCCGACGAGCGGCATGAGCGGTCGTTCGCACGATCCGTCTAGCCTGCGGCGACCTGCTTGAGCGCTTGTCGCAGGTCCCGAAGTGCTGGGACGCCTCGCAACCCGTCCGGGGTGGAATAGAGCCGACAGGACAGCGCTACGGGTGCGTCAGGCGGCGCGAAGGGGTCGACGCCGTTGAGAAGGATCGTTGGGGAGCCGGTGAAGCCGCGTTCCTCCGCCTCGTCTTGGCTGTCGATGATGGTGCGGGTGATGGTGGCCTTCACGCGGGTGTCTGCCAAGGCGGCAGTGATCAGTTCAGCTGCCGCGGCCGCGTGCGGGCAGTCCGGTATGACCAGCAGTTCGATGTCCATGGTTACGGAAGGTACTTGCCGAGCCAGCGCAGTTTGCCGCCGATGGACCGGTTCTTATGCCACGCTCGGCGCACGACCACGGCACGGAGCTTTCGGAACTGTTCCCGGGCGAACGGGGCCGGCCCGTGCTTCCCCTCATCCTCGATCGCCCATGCCCGCTGGTGCACGAAGTGGGCGCACTGGAGACAGAGGTGCACCTCTGGGTGCTCGCCAAGATGAACCCTCCGGTCCGGGGCCTTGCTGGTGCCGCAGCACCAGCACTGGACGGTCCGACCATCGTTTCGGTCGCCTGCAGAGACGGACAGGGCGCTCATGCGCCCCATTGTTGCGCGCCCGCCTCAGCTCTCGGCAGTGCTCGCGGGCGTCGCGCGGTCATCGGCACGACGATCCTGTCCGCGGCATGATGAGCGCACGTCGACGCGCGCGAGACCAGCTGGGCTCCGATCCTGTTCGCGCCTTCGACCTTGGTCAAAGGCGCTCCCTGCGGAGTCTGAGGGCGTTGCTGATGACGCTGACGGATGACAGTGCCATGGCGGCGGCCGCGATCATCGGGGAGAGCAGCAGTCCGAACGTCGGGTAGAGGACGCCGGCGGCAAGGGGTATGCCGGCGGCGTTGTACATGAAGGCGAAGACGAGGTTCTGGCGGATGTTCGACATGGTGGCCTTCGACAGTGCCCGGGCGCGGACGATGCCGGTGAGGTCACCCTTGAGGAGGGTCACGCCGGCGCTCTCGATGGCGACGTCGGTGCCGGTGCTCATGGCGATGCCGACGTCGGCCGCCGTGAGCGCGGGTGCGTCGTTGACGCCGTCGCCGGCCATGGCGACTACGCGGCCTTCGGCGCGCGGGGCCTGCACGACGTCGCTCTTGTGGTCGGGGAGGACCTCGGCCTCGACTCGGTCGATGCCGAGTGTGCGGGCGACGGCGTCGGCGGTGACCTTGTTGTCGCCGGTGAGCATGACGACCTCGATACCGTCGGCGCGCAAGGCCTGCAGTGCGGCTGCGGTGGTGTCCTTGACGGGGTCGGCGATGGCGAGGACGCCGGCGACGCGACCCTCGATCGCGACGTAGACGGCGCTGGCGCCGTCGGCGCGAAGCCGGTCGGCCTCGGCGTCCACGCTGGCGGTGTCGACGTCCTGTCCGGTCAGGAACGCCTTGCTCCCCACCAGGACCTGCCGCCCCTCGACCGTGCCGGTTACGCCTTTGCCGACGGGGGCGTCGAAGTCCGCCACGTCCGGGATGCGCATCCCGGCATCGGTGGCGGCGCGGACGACGGCCATCCCGAGGGGATGCTCGCTGGCGCCCTCGACGCCCGCGGCGAGCCGGAGGACATCCTTCTCGTCCGTGCCGTCGGCGACGGAGATGTGCGTGACGGAGGGGCGCCCCTGGGTGAGGGTGCCGGTCTTGTCGACGACGAGAGTGTCGACCTTCTCCAGGAGCTCGAGCGCCTCGGCGTTCTTGATGAGGACACCGAGCGAGGCGCCGCGGCCGACGCCGACCATGATCGAGACCGGAGTCGCGAGGCCCAGGGCGCAGGGGCAGGCGATGATGAGGACGCTGACGGCGACGACGAGGGCGTGCGCGAGTCGCGGTTCGGGGCCGACGGTGGCCCAGACGATGAATGCCACGACGGCGGCGGCGATGACGACGGGCACGAACACCGCTGACACCTTGTCGGCGAGCCGCTGGATGGGAGCTCGGGAGCGTTGCGCGTCGGCGACCATCTGCACGATGCGGGCGAGCATCGTGTCGCGCCCGACATTGTCCGCGCGCAGGACGATTGACCCGGTCTGGTTCACGGTGCCGCCGATGACGGCATCCCCGGCCTGCTTGGTGACGGGCATCGACTCGCCGGTCACCATGGACTCATCCAGCGTCGAGCGACCGTCCTGGACGGCGCCGTCGACAGGGACGGACTCGCCGGGCCGGACGCGCAGCAGGTCGCCGACATGGACCTGGTCGAGGCTGACGTCGGCCTCCGTCCCGTCCGGGCCGATCCGATGTGCGGTCTTGGGGGTGAGGTCGAGCAGGGCGCGGATGGCGCCGGAGGTGCTCTCTCGGGCGCGCAGCTCGAGGACCTGCCCGAGCAGCACGAGCGTGGTGATGACGGCGGCGGCCTCGAAGTAGACATCGACGGTGCCGTCCATCCGGAAGGCCTCCGGAAACACCTGCGGCGCGACGGTGGCGACGACGCTGAACAACCAGGCCACGCCGGTGCCCATCGCGATCAGGGTGAACATGTTCAGCTTCAGCGTCCGGACCGAGGTCCACCCACGCTCGAAGAACGGCCACCCGGCCCACAGCACGACCGGGGTCGCCAGGACGAGCTGCCCCCAGGTGGCCACCGAAGCGGGGATGGCATCGTGCAGGGCGGGGATGAGGTCGCGGCCCATCGACAGGACCAGCACGGGGATCGTGAGGGCGACCGCGACCTTGAACCGGCGGGTCATGTCGGCCAGCTCGGGGTTGGGGCCGCTGTCCGCGGTCACGGTGACCGGCTCGAGGGCCATGCCACAGATGGGGCAGGTGCCAGGGCCTGGCCGCCGGATCTCGGGGTGCATCGGGCACGTCCACTCCGAGACGCCAGCTGCGGACTCCGCTGCGCCAGAACGGTGCTGACTGTGCGACCGGCCAGTGTGCTCGTGCCCGGCGTGGTCGTGCCCGGCGTGGCCGTGACTGGCGTGGTCGTGACCGATGCCGGCATGACCTTCCGGGCCGTAGAGGTATGCGTCGGGCTGCGCTTCGAACTTCGCACGGCAACTGGCGGAGCAGAAGTAGTAGTCGTGGCCGTCCCGCTCGATGTGGTGCTCGGTGGTGGCGGGGTCGACGTCCATGCCGCAGACGGGGTCCTGCACCAACGAGCCCGTCGGCGAGATCGAGTGTTCGCTGTGCGTGTCCATACCCTCAGCATACCCCCATGGGGTATAGGTGCAAGGGTTTCATGGGGCGGTCAGGTGCTCACCGTTCTGGTTCCCGGAGTTGAGCCAGGGCCGGGCGCGTCGGTGACGAGCCGGGCCCTTGGGTGGTGTTCATCCGCCGCGGGCGTTGGGTTGCCAGAGGCAAGGTCTCGCGCGCCCGTCGCTCAACTACAGGGGCGTCTTGAGCAGCGTGGTCATCATGGTGATCTCCTTCGTCTGTCCGTCGATGACGGCCTGGGCGAGCGCCTTGGCGTCCGGGCTCTGCCCCTGCGCGAGGTGGGTCTTGGCCATGGCGACGGCTCCTTCGTGGTGCTTGATCATCAGCTGCAGCCACATCCGGTCGAAGGCCGTCCCGGAGGCGTCCTTGAGGGCCACCATCGCCTGGGCACTCATCATCCCGTCCATGCTCGTGCCGCCCATGTCGTGGTCGCCGCTGGGCATGGGCGCTGCCCCCCAAGCGGTGAGCCAGCCGGTCATCGTCGCGATCTCCGGCTCCTGTGCGGCCTTGATCTGGGTGGCCAGGTTCTTGACCTCGGCGCTGCTGGCCTGGGTGAGCGCCATGTCGGCCATCTCGATGGCCTGCTGGTGGTGCGGCACCATGCTCGAGGCGAACGTGATGTCGGCCTGGTTGTGGACCGCGGCCGAGCCGCCGGCTGAGGCTGTCGCCGGCCCGCTGCCCATCGCGGTCATCGACCCGCCCGGCATCTGGTGTCCGGACGTCGTGTCGTTCGAGCTGCACGCGCCGACGGCGAGCGTGGCGGCGAGGGCGGCCGTGGCGGCAAGGGTCTTCAGGGTGCGGGTCACAGGTGCTTCCTTCGTCGGTGGTGCAAGGCGGGAGACGTCGGTCGGCGCCGACGGTTCACGGACGCCGGCTGATGCCTCGTGGATGCTGGTGGGTCCGGCAGGGCGACGGTGCAGCGGGGAGTGCGGGCCGGCGGTCCTGTGTACGAGGATGCGTGGGCGACGTTCAGGCCCGACTGCGGTTTCCTGAAGGTTCGGTCAAGATCGACGTCGACCGCTGCATGGCCCGCGTGCACCAGTGATGACGGCGCCACACTGGGGTCATGGTGAGCACCCCTCGTCCTGATGTCCCGCGTTCCCGGTGGGCGACCCGGTCGCTGGGTACGCGGCTCATGGTGGCCCAGGGCACCGTCGTGACCGCCGGCATCCTCACCGCCAGCACCGTCGCCGCGCTGATCGGTCCGCCGCTGTTCCACGAGCACCTGCTTCGGGCGGGGATGTCCGCGACCGCATCGGAGCTCGAACACGTCGAGCAGGCCTACAACGAGGCCAGCTTCGTCTCGCTCGGCGTGGCGCTGGTCATCGCGGTGCTGTGCGCTCTGGGAGTGACTTGGTACGTGGCTGGCCGCCTGACACGCCCCCTGGCGGTGCTGACGACGGCCGCTCATGAGATGGGGCAGGGCAACTACGCCGCGCGGGCCACGGTCTCGGACGCCGGACCGGAGCTCTCGAGCCTCGCAGAGGCGTTCAACGGCATGGCCGGACGCCTTGGTGACGCCGAGAGGACCCGACGGCGGCTCGTCGGTGACGTTGCGCACGAGATGCGCACGCCGGTCGCGACCCTCGCCGCCTACCTCGACGGCCTCGACGACAAGGTCGTCGAATGGGATGAGCCGACGGCCGCGCTGTTCCGGTCGAACATCGAGCGGCTGACCCGCCTGTGCGACGACATGTCGGCCGTCTCACGGGCGGAGGAGGGTCATCTCGAGCTGAGGCGGGGCAGCGTGCCGGTGCGTGAACTGATCGAGTCCGCAGAGCGGGAAGCGCGGCCGGGGTTCACAGCCAAGGGAGTGTGGCTCGAGCTCGGCTCGTGCGTCGATGCTCGGGTGGTCGCCGACGCGGAGCGGGTCGGTCAGGTCCTGACCAACTTGCTCACCAACGCCCTGCGACACACCCCAGCCGGCGGAGAGGTCATCATGTCGGCTGCCCGGGCCGGCGCAGACGTGCAGCTCGTCGTGCAGGACACCGGCGAGGGACTCGGCCCCGACCAGCTCACCCACGTGTTCGAGCGGTTCTACCGCGGTGATGCCGCGCGCACCCGGGATGCCCGCGGCAGCGGCGTCGGCCTCACGATCGCGAGGGCGATCGCTGAGGCTCACGGCGGTCGACTCACCGTGACCAGCCCTGGCAGTGGGCACGGCGCCACGTTCACCCTCTCGCTCCAGGCGGCAGCCTGACGCGCACCGGACTCCCGGCCGGAGAAGTACTGCCGGGAGCCCGGCGCGTCGCTGTGCGTCATCCAGAGATTGCGCGGTCGCGACCCAACCGCGGGTCACTCTCGACGAGCGCGTTGCGCGTGCGCGCGTACTCGTCGACATCGATCTCGCCCCGCGCCAGCCGGGCCTGCAGCACCTCGAGAGGCGCTGCCGCCCGGCTCGGATCCTCCCCATGATCGGCGATGCGCATGATCTCCTCGGTGCGGCTCGCGCCTGCGCTCGTGACCGTGCCACGTGGACCTCCGAAGGCCCATCGGACCGCGAACACCACGGCAGCCCAGAAGGCCACGGTGCCGCCGCCCATGACCAGCCACATCCACGGAGTCGAGCCCATCCCGGAGTTCCACATCATGTGCACCACGATCCGCCTGCCGCCTGTAGTCCTGACACTGAGTTCATGAAGATCTGACGAAGATGCGCACGGCGACCGGGCGGGCGGCGAGCTCCGCCGCCACCGCCCACCAAACTGGATCCATGAGCCACAGCAGTGAGGCCGCCCCTGCGCGCGTGCTGGTCGTCGAGGACGAGAAGGACCTCGCGCGAATGGTTGCGGCCTACCTGGAACGGGCCGGCTACGAGGTGCACGTCGCCCATGACGGACGAGAAGCGGTCGAACAGGCCCGTTCAATCGAGCCCGAGGTCATCGTCCTGGACCTCGGGCTGCCCGGCCTCGACGGCATCGAGGTCTGCCGCCAGGTCCGCACCTTCTCCAACTGCTACGTCTTCATGCTCACCGCCAGAGCCGAAGAGGTGGACCTGCTCGTCGGGCTGTCCGTCGGTGCCGACGACTACCTCACCAAGCCCTTCAGTCCCCGCGAGCTCGTCGCACGCGTTCAGGTGCTGCTCCGCCGCCCGAGGGCCGCAGGCGCCCGTGAAGAGGGGCACGAGCTGCGGGTCTTCGGTGATCTCCTCATCGACACCGAGGCGCGACGGGTGACCCTCGCCGGGATGCTGGTGGAGCTGACGCGGACCGAGTTCGACCTGCTCGCTGCGCTGAGTGCCCGTCCGCGGCTGGCGTTCACCCGACGGCAGATCATAGACGCCGTGTGGGACCCCGCCTGGGTCGGCGACGAGCACATCGTCGACGTCCACGTCGCCCATATCCGACGCAAGCTCGGCGACGACCCAACCCGACCGCGCTACATCGACACCGTCCGAGGCGTCGGCTACCGCATGGGCAGCGGCTGACCCGGCCCCGTCCTCGTCCAGCCCGCAGGGCGGCGGGGCGGCGTTGATGGACGTCGCGCCCCCTTTACCTAGGCGGGGGGTACAGCGTGCTCCGCCTGGTGGGCCGGGTAGGCGTGCACCACCGCGGACCGGAGCTTGGGAGTCGTTCGCACGAGCTCGACCTCAGCGCGGTGGGCCACGGCGTGCGCGTCGAGGAGGCTGGTGCTCGCCTCGACGTCGAGCTCTGCCTCGGCTCGGATCTCGTGGCCGATCCACCGCATCCGGACGCTGCGCACGCGGGTGACGCCCGGGACGTCCGCGAGCGTCGTCTCGGCGGCTTCGACGAGCTCGGGCTCGATGCCGTCCATGAGGCGTCGGAAGACGTCGCGGGCCGCGGTGCGCAGCACCATCACGATCGCAACGGTGATGATGAGGCCGACCACCGGGTCAGCCCAGGTCCACCCGACGGCTACGCCGGCGGCGCCCACGAGCACCGCGAGGGAGGTGAGTCCGTCGGTACGCGCGTGGTGCCCGTCGGCGACGAGGGCAGCCGAGCCGATGGCCCGTCCCTCACGGATCCGGAAGAGAGCCACCGCCTCGTTGCCGAGGAAGCCGACGAAGCCAGCGAGGGCGACCCAGCCGAGGTTGTCCACCGGGGCGGGGTGCAGCAGCCGGCTGACGGCCTCCCAGCCGGCGATCACGGCTGACAGCGCGATCATGGCGATGACGAACAGGCCGGCGAGGTCCTCGGCGCGGCCGTAACCGTAGGTGTAGCGCCGGGTCGCCGCACGTCGTCCCAGGGCGAAAGCGATCCAGAGCGGCACGGCGGTCAACGCGTCCGAGAAGTTGTGGATGGTGTCGGCCAGCAGCGCCACCGACCCCGAGACGTACACGACGGCGAGCTGGGCGAGGGCGGTGACCCCGAGCACGACGAGGCTGATCTTGACGGCCCGGATCCCGCGCTCGCTCGACTCGAGCGCCGAGTCGATCGAGTCCGCAGCGTCGTGCGAGTGCGGCCGCACCGCATGGCGGAGCCGGGCCCACACGCCGCTCCCGTGGACGTGTCCGTCAGAGTCATGGCTTCCGCTGTTGCGCTCATGAGCGTGGTCGCGCGCGTGATTCAGCCCGGGACTGCGGTGGTGGCGCTCGTGGTCATCTGGGCCGTCATGGGCCCGTGCCTGGTGGTGGTGCTCAGAGGCGCTCATCGACGCTGCCCACTTCCGGTGATCGCGGTGATGGTCGAGCCGGTGGACTGGTGGTGCGCCGGGATGCCGTCGGAGGCGTGCTCGGCGTTGTGGATCGCATCGCGCACCAGGCTCGCCACATGGTCGTTCTCGACCCGGTAGAACACCTGGTTGCCCTCGCGCCGGGTCCGAACCATGCGTGCCATCCGCAGCTTGGCCAAGTGCTGAGATACCGCTGGCGCCGGCTTGCCCACGGCCTCGGCGAGCTGGTTCACCGAACACTCGGACTCCCGCAGCTCCCACAGGAGCCGGATGCGGGTGCCGTCCGCGAGCATCCGGAAGATCTCGACCGCCAGCTCGACCTGCTCATCCGGCAGGCCGGCATCTTGCGTATCTGCATCCATGCGCAGATTCTAACGCTCGCGCGGCCAGCCCTCGACGACGCTTGTGCTACGGACTGACGCCAGCACGCCGTCGATGACCCAGGCGTCAGCTCTTCGGCACGAGGGCGCACGGTCAGCGGCATAGAAAGGCGTTCTGCGCGCTCGGGTCTGGCGTGGCGAACGTCCTCCCTGATGCGCTTGTCGGGCTTGGTGTCCCATCGCATCGGAGGAGGACGTTCATGTCTCACGGTAGTGGTGTTTCCCGCGGGGATCGGAACCGGAACGCTCGGCTTTCCAAGCTGCGCATCGCGGTCCCGGTCACGAACGCGATCGTCGGCATCGACCTGGCCGACCGCAAGCAGATGCTCGTCGTCACGGACCACGACTCGAAGGTGCTGGCCCGGCGGACGTTCCGGTGCAAGGCGTGGGACCTCGGCTCGGCGCTGGACTGGGCCGCCGACGGCGCCATGCACGCAGGGTTCGCCGGCGTGACGGTGGCGTGCGAGCCGACCGGGCACCGGTGGATGGTCCTCGCGCAGCTCGCCGCCGAGCGCGGGATGGCGTTCGTGTGCGTCCAGCCGGCCGCCTCGTCCTGGGCGCGGAAGAGCGAGGACCTCACGACCGACAAGACCGACGACAAGGACGCCGTCCTGATCGCCCGGCTCACGGCGCAGCTGCGCTGCTACCTGCCCGAACCGGTCGACGAGTCCAACGCGACCTGGACCCGGCTGCGGCACCTCGGCGCCCGCCGCGAGGAACTCGTCCGCGAGCACGTCACCGCCGTGCAGACCATCCAGGACCTGCTCGAGTGCGTGTGGCCGGCCGCGCTCGAGACCGCGAAGCAGCCGTTCAAGTCGGCCACGTGGGTCGCCGCGTTGACGGTCGTCGTCCGCCGTGACGCTGGGGACTTGAACCGCACGAAGCGGCTCGGACCGGCGCGGTTCGAGCGGGCCGTCCGCGCGGAAGTCACGCGCCGAGGCGGGGTCCGACCCTGCCTGCCGATCGTCCGCCGCCTCTTCGCCGCCCTGACCGACACTGCCGGGGTGGTGGCGCACCGGCCGGCGGTGTTCGAACGGCTCGAGTGGACCCTGGCCGACTGGGACGACGCCCGCGCAAAGCTCACGGATGTCGAGGTGCGCATGGTGTCCGTGCTCGACGAGCTGGGCCTGACAGCCCTCGTGACGAGCATCGACGGGCTGTCACCGGTCGGCGCCGCGGCGATCCTCGCCCAGACCGGCGACCTGCGCAGGTTCACCTCCGCGCGGGCCGTGGTCAAGCACGCAGGCCTGGCGCCCCGGGAACGGAAGTCCGGCACCTTCACCGGCAAGGCGCGCGTCACCGGCGCCGGGCGGCCACAGCTGCGGGTCGCGGCCTGGCGGGCGGTGTGGGGGTGCCTGCAGACGAACCGGGTGTACGCCGCCCGCTACCGCCACCTCACCACCCGCGAGGCCAACCGGCTGACCCCGACCCAAGCGCAGACCGCGGTCGCGGCAGCGATCCTGCGCCAGCTGTACGCGGTCGTCGTCCAGCAGCGGGCGTGGGACCCGGTCATCGCCGCCCATGGCACGAACGCGTGGAAGGAATCCATGAGCAACACTGCGGCATAGAGATATCCGGCCCGACGCGGCCCGCCCATCATCGCGAGGCGGCAGCGTCCAATGAGCTGGGGCGGGGTGAGCCTTCCGCGGCATCGAGAACCCAGAGGTATCTCGCCGACCATCACAGGCCGCCCCGTCCCGTCGTCGACACAACCCGATCACACGCTGCCGAGCACGACCTCGATTAGCTATGCAGGGACCACGACGAGACACCGGCACCCGCCCAGCCCTTGACGCTAAACACCTCACGCTGATGGTCGGACGCCGTCCGACGAGCGGCATGATCGGACGTGCGTCCGACGAGCGGCATGGTCGGACGCCCGTCCGACGAGCGTTGAGCGCGCACCCGGGTGCGCCAAGCCCTTGGCTATGGGTCACATGGTGCGCGCCTCCGAGAGTTGCGCAACACCTGTGGATGTTCTTCGGCCCGCGCGGTAAACACGGCCATGGGAATCTTCTCGCGAATCGGTCTGCTACGTCGTAGCCGTCGCGCCTTCCTGGGCGCTCTCGTTGCCATCCCCCTCCTGGTCGTCACCACATCGCTTCCCGCGAATGCCGCAGAGAACGTCGGCGTGACGGTCACCAAGGGCTCGGCCGCGAAACTGGTTGTCTCCCCATGGGCTCAGAACTACCGCGACACCGCCTACGACAACGGCCCGTGTAGTGCCAGCGTCAACATGATCATGCGGGCGTCATGGAGCGTGGACTCAGTGACCTCGACATCGATCCACGTGAACTCGCTCAAACTCGAGTTCCGCACCCTATGGCCGATGTCCCTCGCTGGCGGTTTCATCGGTTCGACCACGTACCGGTCCGGCTCCAGCAGCTACACCGCCAGCACCTCGACCCGGACCCTGATCTACAACATCAACCGGACATACTCCTGGAGCTCTGCGGGACAGCTCGCCACGCGACAGAACTACACCTTCGACACCAAGGGGCTTCCGGCAATCTGCGGAGTGGGCACGATGCGCAGTCTCGTGTTCACGATGATCCGCGGGTGAGTGCCACCGGGAGGCGGCTCACCTGGAGATGGGCCGCCTCCCGGCATGCCGTTTGCGTAGGTTTCTGACGCAACACAGCGAGCGGCATGGTCGGACGTCGTCTGACGAGCGGCATGGTCGGCCGCCCGTCCGACGAGCGGCAAAGTCGGACGAGCGTAGCCGTCCTCCACGCGGCATGGTCGGACGCCCGTCCGACGAGCGGCATGGTCGGACGCCCGTCCGAGCCGTCCGAGTTCGCGAAGATCGCCTTGGTGCTGACGGGGGCCACCATTCTTGCGAACAAGGGCGGCCGTGTCGGGGACTGGCGGCACGTCGTGCTCCCGTATGTGGTGCCGATCTCGGGGATGGTTCTGGCGCTTGTGCTCGCCGGTCATGATCTGGGCACAGCGATGGTGATGAGCATCCTTATCGCCGCGGTGCTGTCGGTCGCGGGGGCGCCACTTCGGGTGTTCCTCATCGGTGGTCTGGCGGTGGCGGCAGGTGTTCTGTTGTTGGTTGGCGGGAGCGGTAACCGCGTGGGCAGAATCAGTAACTTTCTCGATGCTGCCTGCCGTGCCGACCCGAACGGCGCGTGCGGACAGTCGGTGCATGGGCTGTATGCGTTGGCGGACGGGGGGTGGTGGGGCGTCGGCCTGGGCGCCTCGAAGGAGAAGTGGGCGTGGCTGTCTGAGGCGCAGAACGACTTCATCTTCGCCATCATCGGCGAAGAGCTCGGTCTCCCCGGAACCCTGGTTGTGCTGGTCCTGTTCGGGCTGCTCGCGTGGTGCTGTTATCGGCTGGTGGTCCGGGCTCGTGACCCGTTCGTGCGTATCGCCACCGCTGGTGTTATGGCGTGGCTGATGGGCCAGGCCGTCATCAATATCGGCTCGGTCATCGGGTTGGTCCCGGTGATCGGCGTGCCGCTGCCGTTGGTGTCTGCAGGGGGGTCCTCGATGGTCACGACGTTGCTGGCTCTGGGCATGTTGCTGTCGTTCGCGCGGGCAGAGCCTGGCTGCGCGGCGTTGCTTGCCGGTCGCGGTCCGGGACTGGTACGCCGGATCATTGCGGGGGGCCGCACCGGTGTGGCTGGCCGCGGCACTAGCCGCAGCTAAGCCACCGTTGGCGTCGGGTTTGTCACACCTCGGACCTTCAGGGCGCGATGAGCCCGGTGCCGATCAGCCCGAGCAACAGGACGCCGAGCCCGACTCGGTACCAGACGAATGGCGTGAACCGGTGGGTGCTGATGTAGCGCAGGAACCAGGCGATGACGAGGTAGCCGGTGCCGAAGGCCACCACCGTTGCGAGGATGGTGGGCCCCCACTCCGGTGTGAGGCCCTCATCCAGTTTCGTCAGTTCCAGCCCGCCGGAGGCGAGCACTGCGGGAACGGCCAGCAGGAACGCGTACCGGGCCGCAGCGGTCCGGGTGTAACCGAGCAGGAGCCCGGCGCTGATCGTGCCTCCGGAGCGGGAAACCCCCGGGATGAGCGCCAGCGCCTGGGCCGTGCCCAGGGCCAGGGCGTGCCGGGTGGTGAGCGCCTCCAGTGGCCGGCGGTTGGCCGCGACCCGGTCGGCGAGGCCGAGGACAAGCCCGAAGACGATCAGGGTGGCCGCGACCAGGCGCAGGTCACGGAGCGCCGTCTCGATCGTGTCCTGGAAGGCCAGCCCGAGGAGGCCGATCGGGACGGTGCCGATGATGACGTACCACCCCAGGCGAGCGTGAGGGTCCGACCGCGGCACCCGGCCGCGCAGGGAACGTGTCCACGCCGTCACGATGACGGCGATGTCGCGGCGGAAGTAGAGCAGCACCGCTGCCTCGGTCCCGAGCTGCGTGACGGCGGTGAACGCGGCGCCCGGGTCGGGCCAGCCGGCCAGCGCCGCCACCACGCGTAGGTGCGCCGAGGAGGAGATCGGTAGGAACTCGGTCAGTCCCTGCACGAAACCCAGCACGAGCGCGATCCCCCAGCTCACCTGTGGCCTCCCGCGCCGGTCGAGCCATCGGGCTGTGAGGACGAGTGCCAGTCCCGCGCGCGAGTGGGCCACAGCCCGGTGCGCATGACCCGCGTCAGATGGTGGCGGCGTGCCGCCAGCAGGGCCGCGCCGAGCGCGAGGTACACCCCGGCGATGGTCAGCCGCACGGTGCCGGCCCAGTCGGCCGGCGCCGTCCACGCGGCCACGAACTGGGCGGTGAACAACCCGAGCAACGACCAGGCTCCGGCCCGGGTGAGTGTCCCGGTGACCACCAGCGCGACCGCGAACACCGACTGCGCGGCGGTCAGGAGCAGCTCTTCTCGTTGCACCGGGTCGATGGGGAGCACGGTCAGTGATCCTGCCGAGAGCGCGAACACCAGCGGCAGAATCCCGACCAGCAGCGTCCACTGGTTGATCTTCGAGGAGATCAACGCCCCGAGGGCGGCCGACGACTGCAGCTTGAGCGCCAGCAGCAGGACCGCGATGAACTCCGGCGTCTCCGAGGCCAGCGGTGCGACCCACTGCACGAGCAGGAACTGGCTGACGTGCAGCTGTTCGCCGGTGGCGACCAGGCTCTCGGCGAACGGTTCGGCGACTGCGAGAATGATGAGCGCCGCAGCCGCGAGCATGCCGACGGTGATGATGCGGCGGAGCCGTGTGGGCAGCTGCGCGACCGCCGCGGCGGGACCGAACAACTCATCGGCCTCATCGTCGCTGTCGTCGGTGGCTGCGCCCGGCTGCGGGGCTGCTGCCGTCGGGTCGTCGTCCGTGGCGGGACCCGGGTCCTGCTCCGGTTCGCGTTGGCGCTGGGGCTCGAGGGCCCTGACTCGCCACAAGTACGCGCTGAAGATGGCGAACAGGATGACCGTATCGATGATCGTGAGGCTCGAGCGCAGCGGCAGCGTCAACGCGTAAGCGCTGGCGACGGCGAGATAGGCGAGCTCGACCACCTGAACGCGCTGCAGCCGCACCGCACTACGCGCCTCCCCGCCCTCATCGTCAGGGCCCATTCCAACCTCGGAACCTGACCCGTGGGCTTCGGTGGTGCCGCCGACCTCCGGTTGGTGCGCGCCCAGCACTGGCTGGCCGGCGCGGCGGGAACGGCGGGCCGCCGTAATCGCCACCAATGCCACCACGGACCAGCCGACACCGATGAGCAGCCGGTTCGCCCCCGTCATGTTCGCCAGTGCAAGTGGCGCATAGGTGGCCGGGTCCTGGCCGGCCAGCCAGGCGAAGACGACGTCGACCGCGTACTCGGGTAGGACCGCGACGAGCGCCAGCAGCGCCAGCGCCAACCCCTCGCCCAGATCGATCTCCGCGAGCTCGGTGCCCCACGTCAGTAGAAAGGCGGCGCCGATCACCGCCGCCGCATACCCGGCGGCCGCAGCTGCCGGGGGAACAGACGTGCCGCTGACGTGCAACCACAACCCCGGGAGGGCAGCCGTCAACGGCAGCGCCAGACCGGCCGCGATCCGCATCGTGACCGGGCGTGCTGTCGCGGCTGCTGGCGAGCGGTAGCTCACCTTCGCGCTCCTCGTGCAACGGCGGGCCCGTCGGTCCGGACCGGGCCGTTTCGGACCACGTTGCTGAGGACCAGCAGAACCGCGCCGACCACGATGGCTGCGTCCGCACGGTTGAACGTGGGCCACCCACCGGAGTGCAGGTAGTCGGTCACCACCCCGTCAACGGCGCGGTCGGTGAGGTTCGCGACCGCGCCACCGAGAACCGCGGCGAACGCGGTCATCTGCAGCCGGGACCCGCTCGGCGCAGCCCGGTACACGACGGCAGCCACCCCCGCGGTCACGACCGCCGTCACGGTCAGGACCACACCCGGCGGTACGGCGGCGGCGAGCGAGAACGCCACCCCCGGGTTGTATCCCAGGCGCAGGTCCACCGGGCCCGCCTCGATCCCGGTGGGTGGCACCACCGCCTGGGCCCACACCTTGACGCCGAGATCAACCATCGCCACCACGGCCGCGGCGGCGAACACGGTGGCCCGTCGCCCGGCCGCCGGAACCCCCCGCGGCGGCTGGGCGCGCGGCAGTGTGCTCACCGGGCGTCCGAGAGGCTGGGCGACCCGGCCAAGTCGGACACGCGGCTGGCCGGCAGGGCCGGGGCGCGACCGGCGCGGACCCCGTTGGCGATGATGACGACCTCGGCGACCTCGTGGACGAGCACGACGGCCGCGAGCCCGAGGACGCCGAACAGGGCCAGCGGCATCAGTGCCGTGATGATGGCCAGGGACAGGCCGACGTTCTGCAGCATGATCCGGCGGGCGTGACGGGCGTGGTCGAGCGCCTGCGGCAGGTGCCGCAGGTCCTCACCCATGAGCGCCACGTCGGCCGTCTCGATCGCGACGTCGGTGCCCATCGCACCCATCGCGATCCCGAGATCGGCCGTCGCCAAGGCCGGCGCGTCGTTGACGCCGTCGCCCACCATCGCCGTCGGACGCTGCTCGCGCAGGCGAGTGATGATCGCGGCCTTGTGCTCCGGCAGGAGGTCGGCGTGTACCTCGGTGATCCCGGCCTCGGTGGCCAGCGCGGTCGCGGTGGCCCGGTTGTCACCGGTCAGCATCGTCACCGTGTACCCGGATCCGCGCAGGTCCGCGATGACCTCGGCGGCCTCGGGACGCAGCTCGTCACGCACGGCGATGGCGCCGATCACGGCCCCGTCGAGCTCGACGAGCACCGCGGTGGCGCCGCCGCGTTGCATCCGCTGGATGTCGCCCGCCAGGGGCCCGTTCGGTAGCCAGCCAGGTCGGCCCAGCCGAGCCGCGCGTCCGTCGATGGTGCCGGTCAGGCCGGCTCCGGTGACGGTCTCGACGTCCTGGGCGTCGGCCACGGTCTCGACAGCCGCGATGATGGCCCGGGCCAGGGGGTGCTCACTGCGGGCCTCGAGCGCGGCGGCAACCGCCAGCACCTCTGCCCGGCTGACGCCATCGACCGAGGTGACCTCGACGACACGGGGCCGATTCGCGGTCAGGGTGCCGGTCTTGTCCAGCGCGATCCCGCGAACCGCGCCGAGTGCCTCCAAGGCGGCTCCGCCCTTGACGAGGACCCCGAGGCGGCTGGCCGCGCCGACCGCGGCGACCACGGTGACCGGTACCGAGATGGCCAGCGCGCAGGGCGAGGCCGCCACCAGCACGACGAGGGCTCGTTCGATCCATGTCGCTGGCTCACCGAGCACGCTGCCCACAACGGCGATGAGGGTGGCGGCAATAAGAACTCCCGGCACGAGCGGCTTGGCGATCCGGTCGGCAAGTCGCTGGCTGGCGCCCTTGCGGGACTGCTCGGCCTCAACGATCCGCACGATCCGGGCCAGAGAGTTGTCGGCGGCGGTCGTGGTGACCTGCACCTCGAGGACGCCGGTGCCGTTGATCGACCCGGCGAACACCTCGCTGCCGGGGCCAGCCTCGACGGGCACCGACTCGCCGGTGATGGCCGAGACGTCCAGGGCGGTTCGGCCGGTGCGGATCACGCCGTCGGTGGCAACCCGCTCCCCGGACCGCACCAGCATCAGGTCCCCGACCCGCAGCTCGGCCGGCGCCACGACGAGCTGGCCTCCGTCCCGAAGGATCGTCGCCTGCTCGGGAACCAGCGACAGCAGGGCACGCAACCCGCGACGGGTCCGGGCCAGCGAGTACTCCTCGAGCCCTTCACTGATCGAGTAGAGGAACGCGAGCATCGCGGCCTCGCCTACCTCGCCGAGCAGCACCGCCCCGACCGCGGCGATCGTCATCAGCGTCCCGACACCGATCTTGCCCTTGACCAGCCGTTTCACCGTGCCCGGCACGAAGGTGGACGCGCCCGCGAGCAGCCCCGCCCACAACAGCACCTGCTCAAGCACGTCCGGGCCGCCCCGCCACCTCGTGACATAGCCCGCCACCAGCAGCACCCCGGCAACCGCGGCCGCACGCAGCTCGTCGACGTCGACCAGCCGCTGCGGCGCCTCTTCGCCGCCCTCGGGGGCGCTCACCGGCTCATCTCCGCCGCAGCCACATGCGTCACTCATGCGCGGCCACCTCCTCCGCTGCGCCGGCCCGGACCCCGGTGGAGGCCGCGGACGGCAGGCCGTCACTGCAGCCGTAGTTCGGACACAGCGCCACCGCCTCACCGGTCAGCGCCAGCAGCCGCTCGGCGCTGGCGAGCAGATCCATCAGCTCAGGGTGGGCCAGGGAGTAGAACATCTGCCGCCCCTCCGGGCGCCCGACGATGAGCCCGCAGTCACGCAGGCACGCCAGGTGCCCCGAGACGGTGCCCTGGGCAAGCCCGAGGACGGCGGTCAGGTCAACGACCCGCCGCTCACCAGCGGCCAGCTGCGCCACGATCGCGAGCCGGGTCCGCTCTCCCAGCCCGTGAAACAGGGCAGCCCCGCGCATGAGGTCGGCGGCAGCCGGAACATCCAACGTCGTCATTGCCATGTCCCGATGATAGCGGCTAGAAGGGAGCCTGCTGACTCCGGTCGCGGTACCGGCAGACCCCACCTGCTCATCGGGCTGGGGCTACAGGCGGAAGCCGAACTCGAGTCAAGTACCTCTTTGGCGGCCCCGCGCGTGAGCCGCGCTGGGCCGGGGTAGCGCTACCCGGTGAGCTCCCCGAGGACGTAGACGGCGAGGAAGCCGAGGAAGAACATCGCGGCCAAGGCCGTGGTCTCGGTGTGTTCGTGGGCTTCGACGAGGAGCTCTTCCACGGCCAGGTAGAGCAGGGCGGCAGCACCGAAGGCGAGCACGGCGGCGAGGGCGGCCGGTCCCGCACCGGCGAGGAGCGCGGCTCCGCCGACCGCGCCGACGGCGGTCAGCAGGGCCAGCCCGACGACGGTGGCAGCGGACTGGGCACGGTTCAGACCGGCTTCGGTCAGCTCGCTGCCGAGCGACAGCGACAGGAAGAGGATCTCGAGGGTCAGGGCGATGGTGAGGATGAGGCCCTGCGCGGCGCCGAGGACTGCCCCGAGACCGACGAGGAGCCCGTCGATGACGAGATCCACCCCGACAGCGACGAGCAGGCCCAGGGGCAGTGCGACCGCCGCTCGGCGCGCGACCTGTCGGGTGACGGAGGTGGCCAGTCCGCGCGCGTGTTGCGAGCTCGCGGTTGAGGCTGCTGCCGAGTGGGACCCGGTGGCGGACGTCGGGGCCGAGGCGGCCGTGGCCTCCTGGCGGCGGGAGTAGGCGGCCATGGCAAGCATGACGATGACGCCGGCGGTGAACCCGAGGACGGCGTAGGGCAGGTTGCCCTCCTCGCGCAGGCTCGGCAGGACCTCTCCGGCCAGGGCGGCGACCACGACGCCTGCGGCGAAGTGCTGGATGGCGCTGACCAGTCGAGGTCCGGGCGGTCGGAGGATGGACACGGCGGTGCCGCCGGCGGCTGCTGCCACCGGAAACGCGACGAGCGTCAAGGCGTGGGTCACGGCACTCACTGGGGGTCCTTTCGTCGGGACCGGTCACGCACCCAGAGGGTGAGCATGGTCCCCAGTAGAAGAGCCGCGATGCCGGCCCAGGCCCAGGAGTGGTTCTCGGGCTCTGTCGACGGGGGGACGGTGTGGGCCGGGTCTTCGTCGGGGGCTACGTGGGGTGGGTCGGTTGGGGAGGTCGCAGGGGCTGGGGAAGTCGGGGACGCCGGGGAAGGGGTGGGGCCCTGCGCAGGAGGCCCGGCCGCAGCGAGGACGAGTGAGGCGTCCGCGGCTGATGTCCCGGGTGCCAGCGCCCCGGCCCTCGCAGGCGCTGACACCACGCCGATGAGCAGCAGTGCGGCGGCGGCCGCACCCGCGGCACAACGCGTCCGAAGACCGCGGCGGGGAGTGCGCACCCCGCTCAGCCCTTTGACAGGACGTCGTCGATGAGTCCGGTCAGGACGCTAGCGGTCACCGGCCCGGACACGCGGGCCGCGATGCGCGCGGACGTGTCGAGCACGAGTGTCGTCGGGGTGGCGACCGCCTTGCCCTGCAGGGCCAGGATCGGGACGCCGCCGTCGTAGGCCAGCGACGGGTAGGTGATGCGGTGCTGGCGCTGGAAGGACAGTCCGGTGGCCGGGGTCTCCATCTTGTCCAGCCCGAGGAATCGGACGGGAAGGCGTCGTCGCTGAACGGATTCCCAGGCCTTCTGCAGGTCGGCCGCCTCGCTGATGCACGGCGGGCACCAGGAGCCCCACACGTTGACGACGAGCACCGTCGCGCGCAGGTCCGCGTTGGACCAGGGCCGTCCTTCCAGCGTGGTGCCGGACAGTCGCACCGGGTCGCGCCTGCTGCCGGGTGGGATCTGCTCGATGGTGCCGTCGCCGGAGACGTAGCCCTTCCGGTCGCCGGAGCGTGCCTGGTCCGCGGCGGACTGCTCGGCGCCGCAGCCGGCCAGCAATGCCGTGCCACCCGCGGCCACCAGGCTGGTGGCCAGCTGCAGGGCGCGGCGGCGGGTCAGCGGTGCGGCGTCGCTCACCATGTGGTCTGGGCGCAGGCGCTGGAGCCTGCGGGCTCGACCTGGAGGGTGGCGTGCTCGATGCCGAAGCGTTCGCGCATGACGGCTGCGGCCTGGGTGAGGATCGTGGCGGAGTCCGCCACGGGGGCGCCGGCGTGAGGGTCTGCCGTGACGAGGTGGGCGGTGGCGACGTTCATCCCGGAGGTGAGCGTCCACACATGCAGGTCGTGGACCTCGACCACCCCCGTGATCTCCGACAGGGCCTGCTCCGCCTCGTCGGGGTGCATGCCCGCCGGCGCGTGCTGCCCGAGGACGGCCAGCACCTCCCGCCCGAGCATCACGGCGCGGACGGCCACGAACAGGGCAATCGCCAGAGCCACGACGGTGTCCCACCACTGCTGCCCGGTGGTGCCAACGAGGATGGCGGCGGCGATGACCCCGACGGATCCGAGGGTGTCGGCGAGGACCTCGAGGTAGGCGCCCTTGACGTTGAGGCTCTCGCTGGCGCCGGCGCGCAGCAGCACGATGCTGATGAGGTTGATGAGCAGACCGAGGGCTCCGACGACCAGCATCGGGCCGGAGGCGACCTCGGTCACGGCGCCGATGCGTCCGGTGGCCTCGATGCAGATGTAGACGGCCACGCCGAGCATGAGCAGCACCGCCAGGCCCGAGGCGAAGACCTCGGCCCGGTAGGAGCCGAACGTGCGTCGCCCGGTCGTGTCTGCGCGGGTCGCGATGCGGGTCGCGACCAGCGCCGCACCCAGGGCGACGACGTCGGCCGCCATGTGGCCGGCGTCGCTGATCAGGGCCAGCGACTGGGAGGTCAGCCCGACGACGAGCTCGACGACGAAGAACGATGCGACCAGCCCGAAGGCCAGCTGCAGGCGCCAGCGGTGCGCGCCGGCGGCAGAGCCGCTTCCGCCGTGTCCATGCCCGTGTCCGTGTCCGTGGCTCATGCGCCGGCCCCCGTGCGCGTGGAGCCCGTGCGCGTGGAGCCCGTGCGCGTGGAACCCGGGCGCCGCGTCGAGACGCGGGCGGGCGCGGTGTGGGCGCCGGAAGGCTCCACCCGTTCGACCGCGGCCGCCGGGGTCGCGGCGTGCTCGTGAGTCATGTGTTCGCGAGTCAGGTCGAGCAGCATCCGCACGTGCGCGTCGGCGAGGCGGTAGTACATGAGGCGTCCGTCGCGGCGGGCGGTGACGACCTGCGACGCGCGCAGCAGGCGCAACGACTGCGACACCGTCGTCTCTGCGACGCCGGTGGATGCAGCGAGGTCACACACGCACAGTTCGCCGGCCTCCAGCAGCGCGTAGAGCAGTTTGGACCGGGTGGGGTCCCCGAGCAGCTTGAAGACGGCGGACACCTGGATCAGGTCGTCCTCGGGCAGGGCCCGGGCGCGGACGTGGCGCACTGTCACGGGGTGGACGCAATGTTCGGTGCAGGCATCGATCCCGACGACCGTCTCATCTGAACGCATGGTCAGATGTTACGGTACTGGCGCGTGTTGCGGCACCGCCCGTCCGAACCGGGTGCGCGAGAAGCAGCACGACAACTCACGACCGCCCGCCGGTGCCCGTGACGGCACCGATCCGGGCCTTTGGCCCTTGGAGGTCCCATGCCCGCCAACAAGAACAACCGCGGCTCCGGCCGCGAGGAACGCCGTCAACGCGCAGCCCGGATGGCGGCCGCCCAGAAGGCCCAGGAGCGTCGCCGCTCGGTCCTTCTCTGGGGCGCGGTCGTGACCGTCGTGGTGGCCATGGTGGCCGCCGTCGGCATCGTCATCGTGAAGGAACGAGCAAACCGCCCGACCCTCGACGCGGTGCGCTCCTACACCGTCAGCCAGGGCCACGTCACGACTCCCGTCGCGTACGCGCAGACGCCGCCCGCCGGCCGTGAGCACGCCCCGGTCTGGCTCAACTGCGGCACGTACACCAAGCCGGTCCCCAACGAGAACGCCGTGCATTCGATGGAGCACGGCGCCGTCTGGGTGACCTATCGGGACGACCTGCCCGCAGAGCAGGTCACGAAGCTCACCGCAACGCTGCCGGACACCTACTCCGTCCTGTCGCCGTACAAGGGCCTGACCGCTCCCGTCGTCGCCTCGGCGTGGGGCAAGCAGCTGGCCCTCGACAGCGCAGACGACCCGCGCCTGGCCGAGTTCGTCAAGGCCTACCGCCAGGGGCCCCAGACTCCAGAGCCCGGGGCTGCCTGCACCGGCGGCACCGACGGCACCGGATCCGGCGCCCCGCAGGGGATGTGACGATGCCGGAGAACGCCAGCACGGCTGCCCCCCAGAGCAGCCCGGACGTCACGCCCCGGCCGACCGGGCGCATCGCGCTCCTCGCCTCGCTCCTCATCCTCGTCTTCGTGGGGCTCGCGGGGTTCGCCGGCTACCAGCTAGGCCGCGCCGGGGACGCCCCAGCCGAAGGCAGTGCCGACGTCGGGTTTTCCCGCGACATGCAGACCCACCACAACCAGGCCGTGCAGATGGCCCTCGTCATCCGCGACAAGACCTCCGACCCCACCCTGCGCGCGGTCGCCTACGACATCGCCACGAGCCAGTCACAGCAGGCCGGCCAGATGTACGGCTGGCTCGCGCACTGGGGCCTGCCGGCGACCTCACCCGGCCGGGCCATGGCGTGGATGTCCGCGGGTCAGCACCAGCCCGAGGACGACCCCGCCGAGGGCCCGGCAGCGACCGCCCACAGCCCCGGCGCCACCACCAGCACCGGCGAACCGTCCGGCTCCCACGCCGGCATGACCGGCATGCCCGGCACGTCCGGCACGTCCGCCAGCTCGGGGATGGCCGGGATGACTGGGGCCGAGACCGGCGGGCCGTCGATGGGCAGGGCCACCCCTGAGCAGCTCAAGGCCCTGCAGAACGCCTCGGGCCTCGAGGCCGAACGGCAGTTCCTCACCCTGATGATCGCCCACCACAAGGGCGGCGTGCAGATGGCCCAGGCCGCTCTGCGGTTGGCGACCACGCCCGAGGTCCTGACCCTGGCGCGCGCGATCGAGACAACTCAGACCGCCGAGATCAAGCAGCTGCAGCAGCTCCTGGAGGCACGCCGGTGATGTCCCCGTCCAACGGCATCTGGTTCGCCCTGGCCGGGTTCGTTCTCGCAGCGCTCGTCGTCGTGGCCATCGAGCTGAGGTCGCGGCGACGCGAACGACGTTCCGGCCGCGCCCAGGAGGAGGCGGCTGGCCCCGACGCAACGGTCGGTGGGACGGCCGTGGAATCCGAGCCCGCTGACACCCAGCAGGTCGACAGGCCACCCGCGGACGCGTCGGCCGAGGACACGCCGGGGAGGGACACGCCGGGGAGGGACACGCCGGGGAGGGACACGCCGGGGAGGGACACGCCGGGGAGGGACACGCCGTGACGGAACCCGTGAGTCGCCTCGGGCGTTGCCGGGCTGTTGTCGCCGAACACCGAAAGACCTCCCCATGAAACGCAGTGCCTCCATCTCCGCCGTCCTTGCCGCGCTCGTCGTCGGCATCGTCCTGCTCGCGTTGCAGCTGACCTCCGGCAGCGACCCGGCCGGCGCGCAGCCGGAGGGCGGCTCTCCCGCAGAGTCCAGTCAGTCGCAGACGCATGGCCGGCTCGTCCGAGCCGACAGCCACCGTCTGCAGACGGCGTCCGATAGCAAGGTGACCCTGGTGGAGTTCCTCGACTTCGAGTGCGAGGCGTGCCGCGCGGCGTACCCGTTCGTCGAGCAGCTGCGCAACGACTACGCCGGCAAGGTCACCTTCGTGCTGCGCTACTTCCCGATCGCCAGCCACAAGAACGCGATGAACGCGGCGCTGGCGGTCGAGGCCGCAGCCCAGCAAGGCAAGCTCGAGCCGATGTACCAGCGGATGTACGCCTCACAGGCCGAATGGGGTGAGCAGCAGTCCTCGCAGGCCGCGCGGTTCCGCACCGACGCGATCGTCCTCGGCCTGGACATGGCGGCCTACGACAAGGCGGTTCTCGACCCGGCCACGCTGGCCCGCGTCGAGAAGGACCGCCAGGACGGCCTGGCCCTCGGGGTGCAGGGCACCCCGACGTTCTTCCTCAACGGCAAGCAGGTCACCGCGCAGACGGAGCAGCAGTTCCGCGCCGAGATCGACGCCGCGCTCGCCGGCCGCTGACGCCATGACCGTCCCCGCTGACGCGATCCCGTTCCGACGCCGTGGGGGCGGGCTCGCGTGGGTCCTGACCTCAGCCGGCATGCTCGGGCTGCTCGCTGCCGCAACCCTGCTCGTCGAGAAGATCGCCCTGCTGCGCGACTCGACCTATGTGCCGAGCTGCAGCATCAACCCGGTCCTGAGCTGCGGGTCGGTCATGACCTCGCCGCAGGCCGAGGCGTTCGGCGTGCCCAACCCGCTGTTGGGCGTCGTCGGCTTCACCGTCGTCACGACCACCGGCGTGGCCCTGCTCGCCGGGGCGAGGCTCCCACGCTGGTTCTGGCTCGGCCTGCAGATCGGCGTCACCGCCGGCGTCGGCTTCGTGCACTGGCTCATCGCGCAGAGCCTCTACGTCATCGGGGCCCTGTGCCCGTACTGCATCCTCGTCTGGGTCGTGACGATCACCCTCTTCGTCGGTGTCACCGCACGGAACCTCGCCGCGGGCCTCCGGACGCGCTCAGCGGCGCTGCGACACCTTCCGCGATGGGCCCCGACGGTCGGGCTCGGCTGGCTCGCCGTGATCGCGGCGCTCATCGGCGTCCGGTTCTGGGACTACTGGTCGCTGCAGCTGCGGGCCGGCCACTCACCGCTGGTGTGGCTTGCCGCGGGTGCGGGCCTCTACGTCCTTATCCTCGCTGCCGCCGTAATGCAGAGCCGGTTCGCGCGTAGCGGGCCAGGGTAGACGGGGCCCGGTCACCGTGGGGACCGGGGCGTCGTCGCGCGCACTTCCCACCGCCACCGCCAGGCCCGATGGCGGTGCCCACCAGGTGGGTCCGACAGGTTCCCCTGGCGCGGGCGTTGGACGCGGCGGGGATCCAGTGCGTGCCCGCGGCCCCCTCGACGCTCCAACGCCCGGCCGTGACCCGGGTGAGGTCATCACGGTAACCGTCCCGACCGCGACGGTCGAGGCGGCCCCGGGATCTGGCTGGGCGCGGAAGGACTGCCGCAGGGATCTGATGCGGGCCCGTCACCGGCTGTCGAAGCTGCTGCTGCGGCACGGCATCGTGTACTCCGGTGGCCAGGCGTGGGCGGCGCGCACACGCCTGGCTGCGACGGCAACATCTCGAAACGCCGGCCACCCGCAATCGCGTCCGACTCGGACTACGAGGCGGTGCTGATGGTGAAGGCCCGTCGGGACCGGCTCGATGCCGCGATCACGGTGATGGCCGCGGACAGCGAGTCCACCCCCGTGGTGCACCGACTCGGTGCCTCCGCGGGGTCAGCACCTTGACGGTGTTCGCCCTCGCCGCCGAATCGGCGACTGGTACCGGTTCACCGGCAACACGATCGGTTCGCTCGTCGGGCTGGTGACCAGCGAACACTCCTCGAGCGTGTCCCGCGTGCAGGGACCGGTGACCAAGACCGGCAACGGCCACGCCGCCGCCGGCTGCTCGTCGCGGGCCGCCCGGAAACGACCGTTTTTCGACGACGCGTTTGCGCGCCTCGGCGAGCGGATCGTCGTGCGGGCTACGGTCGACCGAAACTGCCGACCGAAACCTGACTCGCCCGAAATCAGACGGCGATCGTTTCCGGTCGTGCCTTGGCCTGGCAGCCGGCCCGGTGGCTGCGCTGCTTGGGGATCGGAGACAGATGAGCACAGCAGTGGGCTACGCCAGGGTGAGCACCCACGAGCAGGACACTGGGGCACAAGAGAGCGCGCTACGCGCCGCTGGCGCGGAGCGGGTGTTCGTCGACCATGCGGCCTCCTCGAGGCGAGCAGATCGGCCACAGTGGCTCGCGTGCCTGGACTACCTGCGTGCGGGGGACACGCTGCTCGTGTGGCGCTTGGACCGCTTGGCGGGGACGCAGACGCTCGCGATCGAAACCATCAACGACCTGCACGAGCGTGGCGTTCAGATCAAGAGTCTGACCGACGAGCGGCATGGTCGGACGCCCGTCCGACGAGCGGCATGTGCGGACGTCGCGTTGCCCGCCGTCCTGCGTCAGGTCACGCTCGCGAGCGTTAGCTGACGGCGGTGGTGGTCGTAGTGCAGCACGGGGTAGGCGTAGACGGCGGCCAAGGTCATGTATCCCTCGAAGTACGGGTCCCAACTGGCCGGGAAGCGCATCCCGCGACCGAGCCGCTCCTCCGGTTCCTGCGCGAGGCTGGCGATCAGATGCCCGACGGTGTGGTCGCACAGGCGTCCCATCCGGGTGTGGTTGAAGACGAGCGCGCCAGCGCAGGACCCGGCGTAGTTCACCGCGTGGAACGGGGCCCGT
This sequence comes from Terrabacter sp. NPDC000476, assembly GCF_040300125.1. Classification (NCBI taxonomy): domain Bacteria; kingdom Bacillati; phylum Actinomycetota; class Actinomycetes; order Micrococcales; family Intrasporangiaceae; genus Terrabacter; species Terrabacter sp. NPDC000476. The sequence continues at coordinate 577,949 of NZ_JBEPDF010000001.1, read as the reverse complement.
GCAGCATCGAGCAGCGCAGCGAAGCTGCGGCCGACCCAGCTCGGCAGTACGGAGATGACCCGCACGAGCGGGAGCAGGCGGCGCACGACGAGGAACCCGAAGACCATGTGGAAGAGCAGCTGTTCGTTGGTCCACTTGGTGCCGTTGCTCGGCGCGCGGAGCTCAGCGCACGTGGCCGACTGCACGAGCGCGAGCAGGTCGTCGCGGCACCGGGCCAGTTCGGCGGTGATGGCAGCTCTCTCGACATCCGGGCCGGGTTGGTCGCCTGACCCGAGCGGGCGCCTTGAGGTCATCAGGGCAGGTGCCTGTCCAGGCGGCGCAGCAGCGCCCCGAGGAAGGGCCAGTGCTGCAGACCGGCGTGCATGACGCGGCCGCGCACGGCAGCGACCGAGCGGCGGAGCGCCGGACCCGGCGTGTGCACGCTCGCCTCCGCCGCGGATCGGGCCCGACGGGACAGCCATCGCGCGCACCCGGTGCACACCGCGACCTCCGGGTGGGACCCGAGCCGAGTCAGGGCGCGCTCATCGAACGTGTTCCCGCAGCACCAACAGTTTGGGCGCGGCACCTGCTCGTGCTCCTGCGCGACGGCGGCCATGTGCCTATCGTCGCCCCGAGCCACCCGCGTGACCAGTGGGCATTCCTGGCGGTCAGGCGCGCCTCAGGTGCCTCGGGTGAGCGCCTCGATGAGCTGGTCAACCGTGGGCGAACCAGCTAAGCCCTGCGGGGTGGCGTACAACCGGCAGGCCAGCGCTGGGCTCGCACCCGGCTGCGCGAACGGGTCGGTGCCGTCCAGCAGGATGGTCGGTGAACCGGTGAACGCCAGCCGGTCCGCGTCGTCACTTGAGGCGACGGCCACCGTGCTCAGCTCCACCTGCACTCCGGTCCGGGCGGCCGCCGCGTGAACGTGCTCGACGGCATCCTGCCAGCTTGGGCAGCCGTCGAAGTACAACACCGTCACGTCCACGCTCATGGCTCCATCATCGCCCCCGCCCAGCCTGGCGAAGCGGGCCGGGTCTGGCCACGGGTGACCTCGGTATCCTGCAGCCCTTCGGCGGGAAAACTGGACCGGGCGGTGCCCCGCCGTCAGTGCAACATCCTCGAGATGCAACATCGTCGCGAGCTGGGGCGAGGTTGGGGGTCTTGGTTACCGGGGGCGACATCGAGGCTCAGGTGAGGTAGGTCCGGATGTCGTCCAGCACGTTCGCCTGGAGATGGAACCAGGCCCAGCTTCCGCGCCGCTCGCGGGTGAGTATGCCGGCGTCGACGAGGGTCTTGAGGTGGTGGCTGACGGTGGGCTGCGAGACCTGCACGGCGTCGGTCATGTCGCAGACGCACGCCTCCTGGTTGGGGGAGGCGCTGATGATGCTGAGCAGCTGCAGGCGCACGGGGTCGGCCAGCGCCTTGAGCAGGCCGGCGCGCTGCTCCGCCTCGGCGCGATCGAGCACCGTCACGGAGGGCGAGCCGCACTCCGAGACGGACGGCACCTGTCGTGGCGTCGTGCTCAGTGTCGTGATGCTCACGTGTTCACCTTTCGTTCGCCTTCATCGACTTAGGTCAATGTTGACACACGTCGATGCAACTGCCAACGTTGGAGTATCGACGACGGTCGATTCTGCCCCTCAGACCACGCCCAGCCCTCGAAGGACATCGGTGAACAACGCGCCCAGCCCCAGCACCTCCACCGAGGCCATGCCGTCCGTCCACGATCCGGTGGTCGCGAAGCTCTCGACCCTCGACCGCTTCCTGCCGGTCTGGATCGGCCTGGCCATGGTGGCCGGACTGCTCCTCGGGCGTCTCGTGCCCGGCCTCGGCGACGCGCTGTCGCGCGTGGAGGTCGACGGGGTCTCGCTGCCGATCGCCCTCGGACTGCTCGTCATGATGTACCCGGTGCTGGCCAAGGTTCGCTACGACCGGCTCGACTCCGTCACGGGCGACAAGCGACTGCTCGTCAGCTCCCTGTTCCTCAACTGGGTGCTCGGGCCGGCGCTGATGTTCGCCCTCGCGTGGATATTCCTGCCCGACCTGCCCGCCTACCGCACCGGCCTGATCATCGTCGGACTCGCCCGGTGCATCGCCATGGTGATCATCTGGAACGACCTCGCGTGCGGTGACCGCGAGGCCGCCGCCGTGCTCGTCGCGCTCAACTCGATCTTCCAGGTCATCGCCTTCGCGGGCCTCGGCTGGTTCTACCTGTCCGTGCTGCCCGGGTGGCTCGGCCTCCAGCAGACCGGCATCGACGCCTCGACGTGGGACATCGCCCGCTCCGTGCTCATCTTCCTGGGCATCCCGCTGCTGGCCGGCTTCCTGTCGCGCCGGCTCGGCGAGAAGAAGCGTGGGCGGACCTGGTACGAAAACACGTTCATCCCCCGCATCGGACCGTGGGCGCTGTACGGGCTGCTCTTCACCATCGTCATCCTCTTCGCCCTGCAGGGGGACGCGATCACCTCGCGGCCCCTCGACGTGGTGCGCATCGCGCTGCCCCTCCTTGTCTACTTCGCCGTGATGTGGGGCGGCGGGTTCGGCCTCGGCGCAAGCCTCCGTCTGGGCTACGAGCGCACCACGACGCTCGCCTTCACCGCCGCGGGCAACAACTTCGAGCTCGCGATCGCCGTCGCCATCGCCACCTTCGGCGCAGCCTCCGGCCAGGCACTGGCTGGCGTCGTCGGCCCCCTCATCGAGGTGCCAGCCCTCGTCGCCCTCGTCTACGTCAGCCTCGCCCTGCGCAGGCGGTTCCCTTCCGCGGCCGGCGCCCCGAACGCCCCCCTCACCCCACAGGCAACCACGACCCCAACGCAGGAGACCCGCAATGGTTGAGATCCACGTCTACGAGCCCGCGCTCTGCTGCAACACCGGCGTCTGCGGACCCGAGCTCGATGAGCGCCTTGTCGTCTTCACCGCCGACCTGGCGCACGTCAACGACGCGGGCGGCCAGGTGCAGCGCCACAACCTGGCCAACGACCCGCAGGCGTTCGTCACGAACGACGCCGTCCGGGACTTCCTCCACCTCGCAGGATCGGACGGCCTCCCGCTGACGATGGTCGACGGCGTGACCGTGCTGACCGGCGCCTACCCGACCCGCGAGCAGCTGGCCCGGTACGCCGCTGTCAACACGTCCGGAGACGCGTCCCCGACCGGCCGTGGCCTGTTGCCGCTGGCCTCCGCAGGATCCGACGCCGGTTGCTGTTCACCGGAGGGCTCCGTCGCTTCGTCCAGCTCCTCGACGGGTTGCTGCTGATGCTCGCCCTGCCCTTCCTCGACTCCCCGCCCCGGTTCCTGTTCTTCACGGGCAAGGGTGGCGTGGGGAAGACGTCGCTGGCGTGTGCCACGGCCGTGCGCCTAGCGGGGCAGGGCAAGCGGGTGCTGCTGACGAGCACCGACCCGGCGTCGAACGTCGGGCAGGTGTTCGGCGTCACGGTGGGCAACACGGTGACACCGGTGACCAGCGTGCCGGGCCTGGATGCGTTGGAGATCGACCCGCAGCAGGCGGCGGATGCGTACCGCGCCGCGATCATCGACCCGGTCCGAGACCTGCTGCCGCCTGCGGAAGTCTCCGCGATGACCGAGCAGCTGTCTGGGGCGTGCACGACCGAGATCGCTTCCTTCAACGAGTTCACCTCCCTGCTGGCCGACGAGACCGCCACCGCTGCCTACGACCACGTCCTCTTCGACACCGCCCCCACGGGGCACACCGTCCGGCTGCTGCAGCTGCCGGGAGAGTGGACCACCTACCTGTCCGACGGCAAGGGCGACGTGTCATGCCTGGGACCCGTCGCGGGCCTCGACCGGCTACGGCACGACTACGCCGGCGCACTGGCAGCGCTGACTGACCCCACCCGGACGCGCCTTGTCCTCGTGACGCGCCCGCAGCGCTCCTCCATTCGGGAGGCCGCTCGCACCTTCGACGAGCTGCGCGAGCTGGGCATGACGAACGCCCACCTCGTCGTCAACGGCGTCATCCCGAAGTACGCGGCCGCCGACGCCGCTGACGACGTCCTCGTAGACGCGGTGACTCGGCGCGAGAAGGAAGCCCTGGAGATCATCCCCGCCGACCTTGCCGCGCTGCCCCGGACGACGATTCCGTTGCTCGCGTTCAACACCGTCGGCCTCCCCTCGCTCCGCGCTCTGCTGGACCCCGACGTGACTCCGGCCGCACCAGCCAGCGACGAGATCGCCGCCATGCCAGACGGTTTGGCCAGCCTGCGTGACCTCGTCGACGACCTCGAGGCCGACGGTCACGGCCTGGTCATGTGCATGGGCAAGGGTGGCGTCGGCAAGACCACCGTCGCCGCCGCGGTCGCCCTCGAGCTCGCCTCCCGAGGCCATGAGGTGCTGCTCACGACCACTGACCCGGCCGCACACCTGAGTGAGACGCTGCAGGTCGAGGTGGAGCATCTCACTGTCGAGCGGATCGACCCGGAGCAGGCGATCATCGAGTACCGCGAACGGGTCATGGCGGGCAAGGGCAACGCGCTCGACGACGCCGGCCGGGCCGGCCTCGCCGAGGACCTGAAGTCGCCGTGCACCGACGAGGTGGCGGTCTTCCAGCAGTTCTCGCACGTGGTGTTCCGCGCCCGCAAGCAGTTCGTCGTGCTCGACACGGCACCGACGGGCCACACGCTGCTGCTGCTCGACGCGACCGGTTCCTACCATCGCGAGATCACGCGTCAGATGAGCGAAGGCGCCCGCTTCGTCACCCCGCTGATGCGGCTGCAGGACCCGGCCCAGACCAAGGTCGTCATCGTCACCCTTCCCGAGACCACGCCCGTGCTCGAAGCCCAGGAGCTGCAGGTCGACCTCGCCCGGGCCGGCATCACGCCGTGGGCCTGGGTCGTCAACGCCAGCCTCACCGCCTCGGCGCCCACCTCGTCGTTCCTGCGGGCCAGGGCCCACGCCGAAGCCGAGCCGCTCGCTCGCGTGAGCCAGCTCTGCGGACGCGTGGCCGTGCTGCCGCTGCTGGCCCACGAACCGGTCGGCACCGCCGCCCTTTCAGAGCTGACCCGACCTGCCATGGAAGGAACCCTGACCGATGCGCACTGACAGCGATGCGGGCTCGCCCGACTACGACCGGATCGTGGACGACCTGACGTACAAGTACGACGGCGTCTTCTCGAAGGAGTCCGTCGCTCAGGCCGTCGCCGACGCACGCGCCGCTCTCGAGCCCGTCTCGAAGATCCCCACCTACCTGCCGATCCTCACCGCCAGGTACGCCACCCAGCAGCTGACCGCCGCCGCGCAGGCCGAAGGCCGGATCACCAAGCAGGTCCCCGAGCTGCTCTTCGTCTGCGTCCACAACGCCGGCCGCTCCCAGATCGCGGCCGCGCTGGCCCAGCACCTCTCCGGCGGTCGCGTCCACGTCCGCTCCGCGGGGTCCGCCCCGGTCGGCGAGGTCAACGCCACCGCCATCGCCGTGCTCAAGGAACGCGGCATCGACCTCTCCGAGGCCTACCCCAAGCCGCTCACCGACGACGTCGTGCGCGCTGCCGACGTCGTCATCACGATGGGCTGCGGCGACGCCTGCCCCATCCTGCCGGGCAAGCGGTACGAGGACTGGGACGTCGCCGACCCCGCCGGTCAGCCCCTCGAGACCGTGCGCGACATCCGCGACGACATCCAAGGCCGCGTCACCCGACTGCTCCGCGACCTCGGAATCTGACCTAGCGACACCGCCCCACTTGCGCTTGCGTCAACCCACCGCATCCACGACCCCCAAACCAGAAGCAAGGAGCCACCCACATGAGCAACCAGGCCGACAAGCCGTCCGTCCTCTTCGTCTGTATCCACAACGCCGGCCGCTCCCAGATGGCTGCCGCCTACCTCGCGCACCTCTCCGGCGGCGCAGTCGAAGTGCGCTCGGCCGGGTCCGCCCCCGCCGATCAGGTCAACCCGTCCGCCGTCGCCGCGATGGCCGAGGAGGGCATCGACATCACGGCCGAGACTCCCAAGATCCTCACCACCGAAGCGGTGAAGGAGTCCGAGGTCGTCATCACCATGGGCTGCGGCGACACCTGCCCGATCTTCCCCGGCAAGCGCTACGAGGACTGGGAGCTCGCCGACCCCGCCGGTAAGGGTGTCGAGGCGGTGCGACCTATCCGCGACGAGATCAAGCAACGCATCCTCGATCTGCTCGCGTCCCTCGACGTCACCCCGGTGAACGCCTGAGCACGGCCCTGCCGCAGGACCCGCTGACCCACTGACCGCACGGCTACGCGACAAGGACCCGCATGACTGACATCACCGACGTCCGCAACGTCATCATCATCGGCTCCGGCCCCGCGGGCTACACCGCAGCCGTCTACGCCGCCCGCGCGAACCTCGCGCCCCTCGTCTTCGAGGGCGCCGTGACCGCCGGCGGTGCGCTGATGAACACGACCGACGTCGAGAACTTCCCCGGCTTCAAGGACGGCATCATGGGCCCCGACCTCATGGACGGGATGCGCGCCCAGGCCCAGCGCTTCGGCGCCGAGCTCGTCACCGACGACGTCACGGCCGTCGACCTGACCGGCGACGTCAAGACCGTCACCGACGGCGAAGGCAACCTCCACCGCGCCCGCTCGGTCATCCTCGCGATGGGCTCGGCCTACCGCGAGCTCGGTCTGCCCCGCGAGAAGGAGCTCTCGGGCCACGGCGTCTCCTGGTGCGCCACCTGCGACGGCTTCTTCTTCCGCGACCAGGACATCGCCGTCGTCGGCGGCGGCGACTCGGCCATCGAGGAAGCGACCTTCCTGACCAAGTTCGCCCGCACCGTCACGATCATCCACCGCCGCGACGCCCTCAGGGCCAGCAAGATCATGGCGGACCGCGCTTACGGCAACGACAAGATCCGCTTCGCGTGGAACTCCGAGGTCGCGCAGATCCACGGTGAGGGCAAGCTCAGCGGTGTGACGCTGCGCGACACGGTCACCGGCGAGACCCGCGAGCTGGCGATCACCGGTCTCTTCGTCGCGATCGGCCACGACCCCCGTAACGAGCTCGTCACGGGTGTCGTCGACACCGACGACGCGGGCTACGTGCTCGTCGACGGCCGCTCCACGCGGACCAACCTGCCCGGCGTCCTCGCGTGCGGCGACCTCGTCGACCACACCTACCGCCAGGCGATCACGGCCGCCGGCTCCGGGTGCGCCGCCGCCCTCGACGCCGAGCACTACCTCGCCGCGCTCGAGGACTCCGCGACCCCGTCCGACGCCGCTGCCGAGGCGGCGCTCATCGACGAGACGGACTCGGGCGAGATCCCCGATGTGCGCGCCACCCCCACCGTGGGCGCCGAACCCGTCCCGGGCTCCCTGACAGCCATGTTCGCAGGGCTATCGCGTGAGTGAGGCCCGGCAGGTGGAACCTGCGGATGCCGGTGCAGGTCGTCCGTCCGTGCTCTTCGTGTGCGTCAAGAACGGCGGAAAGTCCCAGATGGCAGCCGCGATCATGCGCTCACTGGCCGGCAACAGGGTCGAGGTCCACTCCGCCGGCACCAAGCCCGGAGACTCGATCAACGCCTTGTCTGCGCAGGTGGTCGCCGAGGTCGGCGCCAGCATGGACGGAGAGATCCCCAAGTCCATCAACTCGGACCTGCTGCGTCGCGTGGATCGCACGATCGTGCTCGGCGCCGACGCGGTCGTCGAGCCCGTGGACGGGATGCGCGGGACGATCGAGACGTGGGAGACCGACGAGCCCTCGACGCGCGGCATCGACGGCGTCGAGCGGATGCGCCTGATCCGCGACGACGTCGCTGCCCGCTGTCAGCGTCTGCTCGACGCCATGTCGCCCGGCTGACCCGCACCTGTCCCGCGGACCCTCGTCCGGTGGATGGGCGGCGAGTGGGTGGGACCGCCTCACGGCGCTCACGAGAAGCGTCTGATGGGTCAGCTATCGGTCGGCGCCAGGAGCGCTGCCATGACGGCCAGCATGTCCGGCGCGAGCCGGTAGTACACCCAGGTCCCGCGTCGCTCGGACTCGAGCAGACCGGCCTCGCGCAGCTTCTTCAGGTGGTGCGACACCGTGGGCTGGGACACCCCGACGTCTTGGATGTCACAGACGCACGCCTCGCTTCCCTCGGCGGAGGCGATGTTCGAGAACAGGCGCAGCCGCACCGGGTCGCCCAGCGCCTTGAACATAACGGCTGCCTGCTCAGCGTCCACTTCGCTCAACGGCGCGCGCGTAAGCGGTGCGCAGCAGAGACCCGTCTCAAGGGCAGGCTCGACGGAGACGTCCATGACAGGCAGTTGGTTCGGCATATGTCTATGTTGACATTCGTCGATACCAGTTGCAAGATGGCCCTGTCAGAGCATCGACGAACATCGAATCAGCATCCCGCGCAGTGGTGAGTGCCGTGGCGGGTGCCCCATTCTGGAGGTTGTCCCGTGACCAGCATCAACCAGCTGCCCGCCGACGCCACCGCGCCGGCCACCGCGGCGTCAGAGACCGCTGACCCGGTCGCGGTCATCGGTGCCGGCCCGATCGGGCTGGCCGCGGCCGCGCACCTGCTCGAGCGTGGCCTCGAGCCGCTCGTGCTCGAGCAAGGTGAGCGGGCCGGCGCCTCCGTCAGGTCATGGGGGCACGTCCGGCTCTTCTCCCGATGGGCCGAGCTCGTCGATCCGGCCGCGCGGCGCCTCCTCGCCCCGAGCGGGTGGAGCGAACCCGAGCCGGACCGCTACCCGACCGGCGCCGAATGGGCCGAGCAGTACCTGCAGCCGCTGGCCGACGCCCTCGACGACCGCGTCCGGTACGGAGCCGCTGTCACCGGCGTGGCTCGGCAGGGCCGCGACCGCGTCGTCGACTCCGGTCGGGAGGAGCAGCCGTTCACCGTCCACATCCGTCACACCGACGGCCGCACCAGCCGGGTCACCGCCCGGGCCGTCGTCGACGCCTCGGGCACGTGGACGCGGCCGAACCCACTGGGCAGCGACGGCTACCCGGCCGACGGGGAGCACCAGCCGGCTGTTGCCCCCCGCGTGTCCTACCGGGTGCCCGACGCCGCCGCTCCGGACGACGTCGCCCGCTTTGGTGGCAAACGCACCGCCGTCGTCGGATCGGGCCACTCCGCCCTCACTGCCCTGGTCGCGCTGGCGACCCTCGCTGAGCAGGTTCCCGGGACGAAGGCCGTGTGGGTGCTGCGCCGTGGCGCTGTGGGCAACGCGTATGGCGGCGGCGACGCCGACCAGCTTCCGGCCCGGGGCGCGCTCGGGTTGCGTGCCCGCGAGGCCGTGACCGCCGGGCACGTCGAGCTCATCACCGGCTTCCGCACCCAGGGCATCGAAGCCGTCGGCGCGGACGGCAAGGACAGCACCCTCACCATGGTGGGCGAGGACGGACGCCGCGTGGATGGGCTCGACGAGATCGTCGGTCTCACAGGGTTCCGGCCCGACCACTCGATCATGTCCGAGCTGCGCCTGGACCTCGACGCTCGCCTCGAGGCGCCGGTGGGTCTGGCCCCTCTCATCGACCCCAACGTGCACTCTTGCGGCACGGTCTACCCGCACGGCGCGAACGAGCTGAGCCATGAGGAGCAAGACGTCTACGTCGTCGGGATGAAGGCTTACGGCCGCGCGCCGACGTTCCTGGCCTTGACCGGGTACGAGCAGGTCCGCTCCGTCGCGGCCGCTCTGGTCGGGGACGCCGAGTCGGCCTCCCGCGTCGAGCTCGCCCTTCCGGAGACCGGCGTGTGTGGCGGCGCGGGCCTCTTCGACGAGCCGGACACGGCCACGGCCGTCGGTGGCAGCACGGACAGCGGTGGCGGCTGCTGCGCCCCGGCAGCGCGCCAGCTCGTGCAGATCGGCACCCCCTCGAGTGGCTCGGAAGCGTGCGGACCGACGGGATGCTGAAGCCCGGCACCGACAGCTGGGTAACCCCGGCTGCAGGGCCGTTAGCCTCAGGTGCCCGGCCCGACGGCGACGTCCCAACGGCCTCGGTGACGCCGCCCCGACGGCCGCGGTGGGCGCTGCCGGCCCTGTGCGTGACCCAGGTCGTCGGCTGGGGCGTGCTCTACTACGCCTTCCCGGTCATGCTCCCCACCTTGACCCGGGACACCGGCTGGTCACCTCCCGCCGCGACTGCTGCCTTCTCGACCGCGCTCGTAGTCTCCGCGCTCGTCGGCATCCCCGTCGGACACCTCATCGACCGCCAGGGCCCGCGGTGGGTCATGACCGCCGGCTCCGTCCTCGCCGCCGGCGCCTTCGCCGTCGTGGCGACCGCACCGAACCTGCCGACGTTCGCGCTCGGATGGGTACTGGCCGGGTTCGCGATGGCCTCGACGTTCTACCAGCCGGCCTTCGCCGCCCTCACCCGCTGGTACGGCCCAGACCGGGTCCGTGCCCTGACGATCCTCACCCTTGCCGGGGGCCTCGCGAGCACCGTCTTCGCCCCAGTCACCGCCGTCCTGACCGCTGCGTTCGGCTGGCGCCAAGCCGCGCTCGTGCTGGCCGCCGTCGTCCTGCTCGTCGCCGTTCCGCTGCACGCCGTGGCCCTGCGCGGGCCTTGGCCCGACCACCCAGAGCAACCCCCGACGAGCGCGATCCAGGCACCCAGGCACGGCGCACGGGAGGTCAGCAGGAGCCGGCCCTTCCTGCTCCTCGCGCTGGCCCTCACGTTGTCCGGGTTCGCCATGTACGCCGTCGTCTTCGGCCTCATCCCCCTGCTCACCCAGCGCGGCGCCACGACCACCGAGGCCGCCTGGGCCTTGGGGCTCGGCGGACTCGGACAGACGCTCGGGCGCATCCTCTACTCATCCCTTGCCGCCCAGACCAGCCCGCGTACCCGGACCGCCATTCTCATCCTCGCCGGCGGCGCCACCACCGCACTCCTAGCAGCCGTCACCGGCCCGCTCTGGCTCCTCACCCTCATCGCGATGGCCGCCGGCATGGTCCGCGGCAACCTCACCCTCCTCCAGGCCACAGCTGTCACCGACCGCTGGGGCACCCGCGCCTACGGCCGTCTGACCGCTACCCTCGCGGCGCCGGTCACGATCGCCGGAGCCCTCGCCCCCTGGGCCGGCGCCGCACTCGCCGTCCCGCTGGGCGGCTACACCAACCTGTTCTGGATGCTTGCCGTTCTCTCAGCCGTCGGGTCGCTCATCGCTCGTGTCGCCAACGGGCCGGGGACGCAGATCAGAGACTCCGGGGCGTGAGACGGCGTTGCCGCTCATCGGCAGAGTCGGACGATCACGAACCTCACCATGTTGCCGATGCGTTGGCAGGGGCGCGTCTTTCCGCCGCGAGCCGCGCGGGTCCGCACCCTAGGCGAAGCGGTCGCCCCGCCGAGCTGCTCATGACTCGTTGAGTTGGCGCTCGTTGCGCTCGGCCTCGACGCGGCCCAAGATCCATGATGTGACCGAGGCAATTACGGCGCCCACGACGCCGATCCCGACCACCATGAGAACGACACCGATGGTGCGCCCCTCGGCGGTCACTGGGAATCTGTCTCCATAGCCCACCGTGGTGACGGTCGCGCAGGCCCACCACAACGCGTCTCCGATCGTGGCGATATTGACGCCTTCCGCAGATCGCTCCGCGTCCAGAACAGCCAGTGCGCCCAAGCCGACGGCGACGGACGCGGCACCCGCTACGTAGACGAGGACCCTGCCAGCGAGGTTGTTCGCAGCCGAGCGGTCAAGGATCCGAACCAGCGCGAGAAGGCGCAGCAGTCTGAGCGGCCGCAGGAGCGGTACCGCCACCAAGGCCACGTCGTACCAGTGACGAATCGCATAGGCGCGCCGGCCATCCGCCAGAACGAGCCGGATAAGCAAATCAAAGGCGAAGGCGCCCCAGACCGTCCACGAGAGGGCGTCCAAGACGTTGCGCGTACTCGGGTCAAGGCGCGGGTCCAGCACGGGCCACGCGTAGGCCACTAGGAAGGCCAAGGCCAACAGTATGAGCGGCACCTCGGAGCGTCGCTCCCACTTCTCGACAGTCACATGAGTGAGTGTCGCAGCGGGTCCGCGCCCGGGAAGAGCCATTGACCTGACCTTCGAAGGACAGCTCGTCGACGAGCCGACAAATACGAAGGCCGCCCGCCCCCAAGGGGCGGGCGGCTTTCGTGGCGGCCTCAGCGAGAGGCGTTGTAGGCGTCCTGCACTTCTTGGCTGATCCGGCCACGGTCCGAGACCGTGTGACCGTTGACTCGGGCCCACTGGCGGACGGCCTGGAGCTGGTTCTTGTCGGTCTTTCCGACAGCTGTTTTGGCAGCGGCGCGGCGGCCGCCGCCGGTCTTGCGAGCCTTGCTGGTGAAGGGCTCGAGCGCCTTGATGAACTTCTCCTCGTTCTTGTTGCAGAGGTCGATCTCGTACTGGGTGCCTTGGTAGCTGAACTGGATTGTGGTGTCGGCGGGGCCACCGTCGATGTCGTCTTCAAGAATGGTCTGGATTCGCTGAGCCATGCTTCGGGCGCTCCTGTTGCTCGATGACTCCCTGCGACTGCATCGAATCACACGCAAGCGAATACCTGCCACGTCGGCACTGGGATAGGGGAGCCGACCGCACCCATCGTGCAGCCGAGGCTCAATCGTTTCGTGTTGTGCGAACGTCATACTCGAGTCATGGAGATCGAGGCTGAGTCCACACCACGAGATCTCGGACACGTCATGAGGACGCGGTTGCGCGGGCACAACAAGGGGGACCTGGCCCTTGCCGCCCTGACCCTTTCCGTGGCCGCGCTGGCGGCAGGCTACGAAGCCGCCCGTTGGGCGGACGGCCGTGTCCGTCGCGACCGCCGTTCGGCGAGTGCCGTACGCGGCGTCTGAGCCGCGTCAAGGGCAAAGAGAACGGGACGGTTCCGGGGTTCGTAGGGCAAGTCGGGGGAGCTCCGTGAGTGCTCAGGAGACCACCGGTGGTGTCGTCCCGTGCCCGCGTCGTTCCATCACGCGCGCGGATTATCGGTTGAGCGGCCGAACTCGGGATCGAAGCGATGGGCGGTCGACAACAGGGACTGTGTCACTTCGCACCTTGTGCGGCCGTCATTGGTCATCGCGACGGTCGGACGGGGGACTGGGGTGTTCCTCAGCGCCTGGCAGGGTCTTGGCGGGGCACGCTCGTGGCGTACGCGGCGCGCTGCTGTTGGGCGGCTCCGGTTCGTGGGTGTCCGGGCGTCTCGGACGTGTTGACGGGTGTCTCGTCGACGGCGGTCTCGTCATGGGGGAGGTGGACGGCGAGTCGACGACGGAGCTCTTGAGCTGGCCGGTCCTGCAGCGGGTCGTCCTCGATGATCCGACGGCAGAGGGCCGCGATGTCCTGTCCGCTCTGGTGTGCCTGGGCGAGCATGGTGGCCAGGGCGGGCCAGTCGCTCTGGGCGGGAAGCCGGGGGTCGAGCTCGCGGGCCAGCCAGAGCCATCGCTCGACGTGCTGACGGATATGGGGCGACGCGGGGCGCCTGCGCTCATCGTGCAGGCCGGTCAGTTGCTGCCGGGCGACGGCGCGGGGGTCGCGGTTCCAGGCCTCGGCCAGGTCGGCGAGGCAGGCGCGCGCAGCCCGACGTGTGGTGTCGAGCTCGCGTGCGATGAGCCGGGTCCCGGGGTCCCACGCGGTGGCGGGTTGGGCGGCGAGGACCTGGGTGGCCCGCTGCAGCCGGGTGTCGCGGCTGAGGCTGCAGAGGCGTTCCGTGATGAGCGTCGACGCGAGGGGTCGGGCGCGCTGGAGGGTGTCGAGCAGCGCGTGGGAGCCTTGGCGGGTGAAGACGTCGGCGGGGTCTGACCCGTCGGGGAAGATCGCCAAAGCGGGAGTCAGGCCGTGGGGTGCGAGCATCCAGAAGTCCCGTTCGGCGGCGAGCCGGCCGGGCTGGTCGCCGTCGGTCGCCACGACCAGGGGTCGTCCCATCGCCGCCAGCTGTGCGCTCTGCTGCTGGGTGAGCGAGGTGCCGAGGGTGGCGAGGCCGACATAGGCCCCGGCGCCGGCGAGGGTGACCGCGAGAGCGTCCATGGGGCCCTCGACGAGCACGACGGTGGTGTCGAGGGGTAGGGGCCACGACGGAGTCCCGTAGAGCTGGGCGCCCTTGTGGAACAGGGGAGTGTCGGCGGTGTTGAGGTACTTCGGCACCCCACGACCCTCCATGTGGTCATCGCCGAGGTCCGGGTGGCGACGTCCGATGAAGCCCAGCACGTCGCCGTCGCGGGTGATGGGGAGCATGACGCGGTCCCGGAACCGGTCGATGAGCCTGCCGGGGCGGGCACGTGTGGCAACGCCGGTCGCGAGCATCTCGCCGTCGCTGATGCCGTAGCGCCGCAGGGTGGTGACGAGATTGGTCCACCCGGCGGGCGCGTACCCGGGCGCGAACCCGGACAGGGCTGCAGTGAGGGTAGGGGCGCGAGGAACCCTGTGTCGACCGGTCGCCGATTCGCTTGTGGGGTCGAGGCGTTCGTGCAGGTAGGTGTCGGCCCAGCTGTTCGCGAGCTGGCCGCGGAAGTAGTCCAGGGTGAGGTGGTTGATCTCGAGCATCCGCTCCCGGCTGACGGGGCTGTCGTCCCAAAGCGCGGCGCGGGCGACCATGGTCTCGACGTGTTCTTCGTCGGGCGGAAGGGGTCCCATCGTGTCGCGCACCATGGCGGCGAGGGCGAGCCGCACCTCGACCGCCGCTGCGACCTCATCGGGCTCGTCGCGCTCGACGCCGTCGGCGCTCTCGTTGATCTTCGGGTCGGTGCTCGGGTCACGGTTCGGGCCGAGGAGGTCCTGCCACTGTTGCGGGGTGGGCGCCTCGCACCAACGACCGGTGTCCGGGTCGAGCTCGTGCTCGACATCGTGGTCGGCGTCCTCATCGTGGTGGTGGAGGACGGTGGCTTGCTCGCTCCAGGACTGGTCATCCTCGGGAGGTGGGTTCTCGTCAAGGTCCTCGGCCGGTGGGGGTGGGTCGGTGAGGACGGTGATGCGCCACACCATGGCCTGGCAGTCGTCGAGGTCTTCGTTGCGGTGAGGGCCGCCCTCGTCGCGCAGGTGCGTGCCGAGGAGATCGGAGAGGGTCCAACCGTGTTGTAGGGCGTGGTCGATGCTGGTGACCAGGGCGGGCCACCACGGGCTGGCCTGCAGCTCCCCGGCGTGCTGCGGGCCGAACGTTTCGGAGACGCGGGGTAGCCATGACGTCGTGAGGGCGTCGTGCTGGTAGTGCTTGGTGTCGACGGCGACAGCGGGAGCCACGTGCCGGCTGATGCGCCACCACAAGGCGGCCGCAGGGTGGTCATCGGGCAGCGGCGAGAAACTGGCTGCGCGACGCAGGAGGTTGTGGGCGTCGAGCCCGGCCCGGGACATCGCGGCCAGCCGTTCGGCCAGGGTCGGGGTGAAGTCGTCGCGGCGGACACCGGGCGCGACCGTCTGCAGGAGGTCCTGCCATTCCTGCAGGGCTGGTGCGTGAGTGGCGTGCAGGGCGGTGGTGAGTCGTCGTTGCCACAGGGCGGCGGCCTTCTGCAGTTGCGGTGGCCCGGTGGGGCGACGGTCCTGCTCGGGGACCTGAGTCGCGGCCCGCCAGACCTGCACGTCAGCGAGGACGTCGGGGTCTGGGCGGCGGCCGGTGTGGGTGACCCACGCGGGCGTCTTGGTGGGGGCGGTGTCCCTCACCTGGTCGGCAAGGCCGGTGACGAGTTCGGCTCTGCGAGTGAGGTACTCGCCCCAGCCCGGATGCTGCAGCAGTGCTGCTGGGATGCCAGAGAGCCAGGGGAACGGCCCTGTGCCGGCGGCAAGACCATCAAGGCGCCAGTCGATGACGGCTGCGGGGTCGTCGGCGGTGTCGAGTTCTCGGCTGCCGGCGGCGTTGAGCAGGGCGGTGCGGGGGTCGCGGTCGTTGGCGGCGAGCAGGATCAGATGTGCGCGGAGGGTGGGCCAGGCGGGGGCCTGGGTGAGCCCGGGCACGGCTTGGTCGGCGTCGCGCTCCAGAGTGGTCACGGCTCGGGGGCCGAGGAGGTCCTCTGCGGCATGGTGGAGGGCGTCGGTGTAGCGGGCGGTCGCCTGCCCGAGCAGGAGGGCCGGGTCGGCGGCGTCGCGCAGCTGGGTGGCGGCGGAGACGGGGGAGTGGTCCCGGGCGAGGATCGCTTCGAGGATGTCGGTGGCGGTGGGTGGGGCGAGGGTGTCGGGGTGGATCGCGGTGTGGGGGTCGCCGTCGGTGACGACCTGGACGTAGACGTGGTTGGCGACCCGGCCGCGGGTGAGCATCGTGTAGAGCTGCTGGCGTGACTCCTGCCCGCTGACCAGGCCGTGCATGGTGTCCGCGGAGACGCCTTGTGCGGCATGGACCGTGGTGGCGTAGCCGAGCTCCGTCGTGGCGGTCACGTATTCGGCGGGCAGGGTGATGGTGCGCCGGTGGCGGGTGTGCTGGACGTGAATCCGGCCGTCGTTACCGACGTCCAGGACGGTCCACCGGTCGCCGTTCTTGACCCAGTCCGTGGCGCTCACTCGTAGCCGGCGGTCGTTGGTTCGGGTGATGACGAGGTCACCGACCGAGGCGGCGTTCCCGTCCGCCAGAGTGACCTGAGTGGTTGAGCCAGCGCCGCTGCCGGCACCGGCGTCGGCATTGGGGTGTTGGCGCTGGAGGCGGTGGGTGCGGGCGCGGTGGTTGAGCTGGGCGACGAGCTCGCGGGTGGGGGCGAGCATGATCGCGTCCAGGCCACGGTCGGTGTCCGTGCGCCAGGCGGTGAAGATGTCCTCGGTGGTGGTGGCGGGGTCGCCGACGTGGACGCGGTGCTGGTCGAGGTAGAACCCGAGGGCCTCGGGTGCCCCGTCGCGGAGGGCGAGAGTGGCGGCGGCTTCGGCGGGGTCGGTGAAGCGCAGCAGCTCGGTCAGACGCAGCGCTCCGTGGCGGTGGGCGATGTCGCGAAGGACCCCGCCGGCGCCGATCGCGGCGAGCTGCTGGTCATCCCCGATGAGCCGGACGGACCCGCCCCGGGCAGTGACGAACTGCACGACGGTGTCGAGGGTGAGGGTGTCGGCCATGCCGGCCTCATCGACCACGACGAGGCTGTTCCGGCCGATGTTGGCGGCCCAGTCGGGCAGCTCGCCGTGGGTGATGGACCAGGTGAGCTTGGCGAGGGTGTCCGTGACGGCGGACGCCGGCCCTGACGGCTCGGCGGTGCCGACATCGCCCGGAACGCCGCCGGCGTGCGCGCGGGCGGCGTACGTGGTGGCTGCTGTGGCGGCACTGATCTGGTCGCGCAGGACGGCCGCGGCGGCTGCTGAGGGGGCGAGCCCGATCACGTGGCCGCCGCCGTTGCCCCAGGCCGTGGCCAGCGCCCGCAGGGCGGTCGTCTTCCCGGCTCCGGCAGGTGCGATCGCCAGCTGCAGCCGCGCCCCGGAGGTCGCCATGGCGCGGACCAGGGCTGTCTGTCCGGCGTTGAGGGTGACCCCGTTCGCGGCGGACTCGAGCAGCGCCAGCTCCACATCGCGGGTCGCGGCCGCGGTCCCGTCGAGGCGTCCGGCGGCCTCGAGCAGGCGGTGTTCGGCGGCGAGGACGGCGGAGGAGGTGTACCGGTCTGCGCCGTGGACCGTGTAGACGCTAGCGCCGTCCCGGCGGCGCAGCTGCGCCGGTTCCCTCATCCCGTCGTCCTGGTCGGTCAGGCGTACCGACCGGCGGTCCAGGACCTCGTCGACGAGAAGCCCCACGACCGCGTCGACGTCGCCGGCCCAAACGCCGGCGCGGACGTGGGGACTGTCAGGTTCGGCGGATCTGACCCGGCGTTGTGCCTCGGCCCGGACGTGCCACACCTGCCACGTGCTGCGGCTCGACTCCAACGTGGCGACGATCGAGGCAGCGGTCGCCTCGACCCACGCCGTGTCGATCAGCCCCGCGTCTATCCGCCGATCAACCGCTGCGCCGGGCGCCTCGATATGAGAGCTGAGGCCCGCCTGTCCGGGCGTTTGTCGTGCGGTGGCTGCCCGGACCATCGCCTCGAGGGCGTGCTCGTCGCCGAGGACCTCGAGGGCTTGTCGGCGCCACGTGGTCCGTTGCTCGGTCAGGGTGCGCGGGTCTTTCTTGGCGTGCCGGGTCTCCAAGGTCGCCTGCTGCGCCAGCTGGATCGACTCGACCGCGGTCGGGGGACGGCCGTGGGCGTGCTGGAAGGCCTGGGCGAGCTCGCCTCGTCGGGTCTCGACAGCTGTCCGCCGGGCCGACCAGCGCTCGTTCAGGCGGGCGTCGACACCGACCACCTCCCGGATCGGACGCTTACCGACATCGGACCCTGCACGCTCGGTGAAGCGCAGGCCGAGGTTGGCGTGGAGGTGCTTCTCGAGGGCGGTGTTGTAGGTCTCGGACGCGGACACGTTGGCCTTGAACAGGACCCGCCCGTCGATGCTGAGCCAGCGCCCGTCGAGGGTCTGGACCTTGTTCGCGACAGCGACGTGGGTGTGCAGGTCCGGGTCCCCGGCCCGGGAGTCCCGGTGCGTGAACGCCGTCGCCACCAGCCCCCGGACCTCGACCTGGCGGACCCCGTTGGCGCCGGTGCGGGTGAACAGGGCGTGCTCCTCCAAGAACCGCAGCGCGTCCTGTACGGCCGCCACGTGGGCGCGTTCGATGGCCGCGGCCGTCGCCGGATCTGACACCGCCCAAAGGGTGCTCACGCTCTTGACGGGGGAGAAGGTCAGGTCGTAGCCGGCGACCGCGGTCGTCCGGGGCCGGGAGTGTTTCGCGATCGTCGCGGCGATCTCCCGGGCGCCGTCCGAGCCACTCGCGGGGTCCCGGCCGTGCTCGGCGCGGAAGAACTCGGTCGCCACCCCGGTTCGAATTCGAGCCCGCTCCTGCAGCAGAACCGCGGCGTCCGAACCTTCGTCGAGCGTGGAGGCGAGCTCGGCGATGCGGCGGGCCACCTCGATCCGGAACGCGCTGACATCACTCGGATAGACCTTGTACGGCAGCCCGAGACGGGTCACCGCCCGGTAGTCGCGCGCGGTCAGGTCCGGGCCTGCCAGCCGGTCCAGTCGTTGCTGAGCGAGCGGGTGGTGGCCGGAGCCGAAGAGGGCCTGCATCTGCTCTGCGGTGACGACGTCCCCGGCCTGCAGGCCGTCGATGCCGGCCATCCCCGAGCCGACCCAAACCCCGGGCGTCTCACCCTTTTGGGCGTAGTAGCTGGCCAGGCCGGTGTGGCCCTTGTCGGTGGCGTCCTGGGCCGCGACCTGACGGGTCAGGTAGTCGTACCCGCTCCCGGCCGTCAGCTTGTGGATGGACATCGTCACACCGACCAAAGCCAGATCCAGGTGCCCTGAAGATCACATCGTTGAAACGGAAACGACCGGCAATGCATGAGGTGTGTGTGACATGAGCCTTTGAGGTTTCGAGAGGGTACGCGCTTTCGCCAGCAGCGTCGGCCAGGTCGAGATCGGGTTTCAGGATCTGGGCGCTGGTTCTGCGAGTCGCTCTGCGACGTCACGCTGCCGTCGTGATGACGGGCTCGAGTGGCGAGTTCGGGGATGGTCGGGGACTGATCGCTGGAGAGCGATCTCGCGGCTTACGTGAACAACAGATGCCATGCCATCAGGAGGGTCGGTCATGGGTGAGACCGCCGAGCAAGATTGGCGACCGTCGGTGCGTCAGACGGCGCGCCGCGCGGCCCTCGCCGCGCAGGCGGAGTTACGCGCACACAGGCAGACGCGGGACAAGCGACTGGCCGCCCTCGCAACGGACGTGTTGGTCGCCCTGGGGGAGCGGGATGCTGCCGTCCTCAAGCACGAGCTACGCGCGGGCGCGGCGCTGAGGCAGCTGCTCGACGGTGAGCACGTGACCGTCGCGGAGGCGGCACAGTGGTGTGGCGCGAGCCTGACCCCGCGGGAGATCGCACGGCTGCGCCGTCTGGGCGACAGGCAGCAGATCCCTGGCCGGGGCACAGCGACAGGGCAGGCCGCCGACGGCGGGGCCGACGGGTCATCGAGCACCGGCGCCCCTGCCCCCTGACCTCCAGAGTTCGAGGCCTCGAGCCCCCGGCGGCGGAGGTCATGGCTGCTGGGCGTGACGTGATCGTCGAGGCCCCCCGACGCGGCTTTGGTAGGCGACTGTGCGGCTAGGCGAAGGAGGGCATTGTGAGCCGGGAGAACCTCGTGTTGCACAGCATGAGCGAGGTGGTTGCAGCGGTCCCGCACTTCTTGGGAGTGCACCCGCAGGACTCCCTCGTGGTCGTCCCCGAGGTGACCGGGAGGGCGCCGGTCGCGAGAGTGAACCTCCCGCGCGGGGTCGCCCAGACAGTGGCGGTTGCCAGAGAGCTCGCCCGGGCGTATGCCGGAGCGGGCGTCGGGGTCGTGCTGCTCGCCTATACCGACCAGCCGGACCTGGCGCGCGAGGTGTGCGACACCGTCCGGGAGCGGCTCGAACCGGCGATACCGGTGATCGGCTCCGTGGCGGTCGACGGCGACGGGTGGGCGCGGCTGGACGGACCGAACCGCGGGGAGGTGACGCAGAGCGACCGGGACCTTATGACGGCGGAGTTCCTCGTATTGGAGCGTCCGACTCCCTTCGCGACCCCGGGGGAGCTGCGGCAGGCTTACGCCCCCGGTCAGCAGGTTCCGGGCGCGGTGATGGTTCTCGCGTCCGAGCGCGCGGCAGAGGCCGCGCGCAGCGACCGCGCCGGCTTCGTCGAGCGGGCTTGGATCACCACCACGCTGGCGCGAGCGGCGGCCGGCCGCACCGTCCTGTCGGACCCTGATGCGGCACGCCTGATCGCCGACGTGCAGCACATCCCGCTCCGGGATCATGCCTGGGCGTCGATGGAACGCGAGACGGCATCCCGTCACGCCGAGCTGTGGCGAGACCTGCTGACGCGGTGCCCTCAAAGCCGCACGTCGGCCGAAGCACCCGTGTCGTCAGTGGCGTCGTTGACCGCGTTCGCGCACTGGCTTGACGGAGACGCTCTTAAAGCACGCGTTGCCCTGGACCGCGTCCCGGCGGGGACTGCGTACGAGATGGCCCGCCTCATCGAGGTGGCCCTGGAGCTCGGAATGGACCCACGGACCTGGACCGTCCCGGACGACCGGGACGGACCAAGGCTTGACCCGTCGGGATTGTCCACGTCTGAAGGGCTGCGCCGCGCGCCGCGCGAGGCCCCGAAGCCCCCAGCCGGCCGCGGTCCTGGCAGACCACACCGGTGAAACACGGTGAGAGCGCCGGCACTGCCGCGCCGGCGCTCTCGTGATGACGCTCGCTGGTGCCGATGCGGTGACTGTGGGCGCGAACTCCAAACGGCAGTCCGCGCCGGACCACGCGCTCGTCGTCGCTGAAGTCGCCTGTCAGGGTCGCGTC
This sequence comes from Terrabacter sp. NPDC000476, assembly GCF_040300125.1. Classification (NCBI taxonomy): domain Bacteria; kingdom Bacillati; phylum Actinomycetota; class Actinomycetes; order Micrococcales; family Intrasporangiaceae; genus Terrabacter; species Terrabacter sp. NPDC000476. The sequence continues at coordinate 556,776 of NZ_JBEPDF010000001.1, read as the reverse complement.
CACCCGACAAGTGGACGAGACGGCTGCAGGGAGGCGTGAGCGAGCCCGAGGGCGTGGACCCGTTCAAACGTGGCGGCCGAGGAGGACTGCCGCAGCAGCACGTCAGTCAACGCCGGCGCCAGACCTGCGCGAGCGACCTCCGCATCCCCGACGGTCTGCAGCCGCGAGGCCCACGCCTTCTCCCACCGGGGTGCGAGGTAGCTGAATCCGACAACGGCCGCACTCAACGCGCCGGACAGGACAGCCTCGAGCGTGCCGCTGCCGACGCCTTGGCCCAGGGCGATCAGGCCCACCACGAACCGTGCCCGCCACATCAGGTCCACTAGCGGCAGACGCCCGCCGGTCGCGCCAACGGCCCAGGCGAGGCCGCGCAGGAATCGCCACGGGACGGTCCACAGCCGCACCGCCAATTCCGACCGGAGCGCCCCGACCCTGACGAGACCCGCCGCGTGAGCGATCACCGCGGCCGCCTGTTCCGCCGAGAGCCGGCCCCGACGGACCTGGGACACCAGTTCCGCCGTGACGAGGACGGACCGGTGGCCGGCCCCTGTCGCGCCGACCGTCCGTCCTCCGGGCCAAAGGTATAGGTGAACCAGCGGCGGCCCCAGCCCCCTTTGACAGAGCAGGACGATCGCCGGAGCCAATGCGGCGGCCTCGGCTGGCGTCAACGCACGCGCACCGAGCAGCGCCCGCACCGCGGCGGGTTCGCCGGTCCCGGCGAGCAGAGCGACCGCCAAGACCAGAACGCCGAGGAAGACGACCCAACCGAGTGGGCCCGGCAGCAGCGAAGCTAGCGCCGCCGTCACAACGGTGCTCACGGCTATGCCCGGCGTCCGCGCCAACAGCTTCGTCAGAGGTCCTCCCATGACACCCACCCCCAAGCTGAGCGACCACGCCGGGACGAGCGGTCGTGCTCCGGCTGATCGTCAGCAGACGGCCGCCCGGCTTTTGTCCGTGAGACCAGTGTCCGACAACCCGCCGACACCCCTGTGAGTTATCCACAGGCTGGCGCCGGGGCGGCTCGCGAGGCCGACTGTCTGCGTGGATGCAACGGCATTCAGATCCGATGACGAGGGGACGCGCCATGACGTCGAAAACGGAGACCACGACGGACAACGACGGACTCGCGGTGATCAGCACGGTGGCCCATCTTCTGGACCGTGCGGCGGATTGCTGCCTGAGCCTCCTGGGTGCTGACCCGCCGCCGAAGCTCGAGGAGTCCTTCGCCTTTTCGGACCTCGGCCTGGGCGCCGCGATCGCCGCCATCCAAGCACGTGGGCTCCTGCCCGCTGACTTCGAGCACGCCGACGCCGCGCTCGACGGCTCGCGCACAGGCCTGGGCGACCCGCTCGAGCTGGTGCGGGCGGCGGATGCCCTTGCCCGAACGGTCCCGATCGAGGCGCTGCTCGCAGACGGCAGCCGCCTCACCGTCGCGCTCGGCGACCTGCTCCGAGAGCACGGCTGATGCCCGTCCAAGAGGGCCGCAGCGTGGGGGAGCTGCTGCTGGACAGCGATCTGCTCCTGCGCGAGATGCTCATGGACACCCATCTGATGGACGGCCGGGTCATGGTCCGGACGTGGGGCGAGGTCGTCGAAGCCGCCGCCGACCTGTGGCGCGCGTTCCCCCAACCGTCACCACGCGCAGGCCAATCCGCGCACCTGGATGCTGGTCAGGTCCTGATGGAGCAGCTCCAGACCATGAACAACAACCTGATGAAGGCCGGCCGAGGGCACCGGTGGCCCGGGACTGGCCCCGGCGACAACCGGCTGCTCACGGTGTGCGAGAACCTCACGACAGCAGCTGCACTGTTGCCGCGTCGCCGCACCGATGTCCGCCCGATGCGCCCCGAAGTCGCAGCGGACCTCGACGCCGCCAAGGCACGGTTGATGCACGTCCTCTATATCGGCGCGCACGGGGTGCAGATCGCTCTGAACCGCGACCTACGCCAACCCACCGCCATGCCCGCGACCAGGCGCGCCCCGCTACCGGCCGAGTCACTGAAGCGCACCGCCGAGGCACGCGACCGAATAGCCGCCTTCGAACAGCTCGCCGGCTCCTACGTCGCCGCCACCTTCCCCACCGCGTTGCACGGCGAACACAAACCACCACCCGAACCGGATCGGCTGCGGCAGGCGCTGGCCACGTGGGACATCCAAGCCCACCGCGCCTTATCCGGCGATCCGCTCGCCGGGACGATCGCGCTCATCGCGCAGACCCAGGCGCACGCCGCCTTCGCCAGCCAGATACTCCTGCGCGCCGGCGCCGTGCTCGGCGCAATCGGACACGGCGATTACCGCACGAGGCTCGCGCCGGCGCTGGAATCCGCCCAAGCGAGCTGGGTCGGGCTCGCGACCGTGTGGGCCGAGCTCGCCCCGCACCGCGGACGCCGACACAGTGATGACCTGATCCACGCGGCCAGCGACATTCGCGCCGCGACGCGCCAGATCATTTACGACAGCTCCGGCGCGGCGAGCATCGAGGTCCTCGCAGCCACGGTCGACCTGAAGAAGGTGTCCCGGACACTGCAACTCGGACTCACCACCGCGGCGGATCTCGCCTACGCCCTCCGAGAATCCTCTACGGATCCAAACGTGCTCGGGGCGGCCCGCGCCGTCAACGCCATGGCGATGACGTTGGAGGCGAGCGGCCCGTACGGCAACGCCTCCACCACGTCGTGGGTACGGCCAGTGGACCACCTCCACGACCGCACTGTCCCGCTCCCCGACATCGTCCGGAAATCGCTCATACGAGCAGCAGACCGGGCCGTAGAAGGAGCCAAGGCAGCAGCCGGAGCCGCTGTCTACCTCGGCGCCCCCGACGGTATGAAGGGAGGGGCAACATCAGGCCCCCAACGCGCCGCCGCGAGCCGAGCCTGGGCGCCGGCGCAGTTCCTGCCGGCCGTCTCGACCTTGCGCAAGGCGTCGGTCTCTGCCCGCTGAGCCTCGAGCAGGCGCTGCCGCGCTCCGGCGTCTACAGGGTGTCGCATGGGAGGTTTTTCTTGTCGGTTCCTCAGGGTCCCAAGACGCAGCTTCACGGGTCACTGCTGGCGGCGCGGTTGGCGTCAGCAGCTTCGTGGGCAGTCACTGCTGCACGACAGCGGCGTCGGTCTCGATGACGTAGGTTTCGAGCGTGTCGCACGTGCCACACGAAGAACACATCCACGGACCGACCCTAACGGGGCCGGCGTCCCACCCGAGCAGACTGCGAGCGGCATGGTCGGACGTCGTCCGACGAGCGGCATGGTCGGACGTCGTCCGACGAGCGGCATGGTCGGACGCCAGTCCGACGAGCGGCATGGTCGGACGTCGTCCGACGAGCGGCATGGTCGGACGCCAGTCCGACGAGCGGCATGGTCGGACGCCCGTCCGACGAGCGGCAGATCCGGGCGATGCGCAGCCCGCGTGAAGTCGTGCGGTGGTCAGCTGCTGCAGCACCCGTCGTCGCAGGTTGCGGGAGGGTTCTGGGTGTCCTGGAGGACGGCTGCGTTCGGCGCGCAGCAGTTGTCGCCCTGCCACGCCTGCCAGCCCTCCCGGAGGGCGACGGCGGCGATGACCAGTCCGGCGGCGGGGTCGGCCCAGGACCACCCGAAGAGGGTGTTCAGGCCCAGGCCGAGCAGGAGCACCGCCGAAAGGTATGTGCAGAGCAAGGTCTGCTTGGAGTCAGCCACCGCGGATCGCGAGCCTAGCTCGCGACCTGCACGCCGCTGGGCATACGACAGCACCGGCATCACGGCCAGGCTTGCCGCGGCCAGCACGAGTCCGATGGTGGAGTGTTCGGCCGCGGCCGTGCCCGTCAGGGCGCGCACCGACTCGACGGTCACGTAGGCGGCCAGCGCGAAGAACGAGCAGGCGATGAGCCGCAACGCGACCTTCTCGCGGGCCTCGGGGTCGCGGCCGGAGAACTGCCACGCGACGGCTGCGGCCGAGGAGACCTCGATGACCGAGTCGAGCCCGAACCCGATCAGCGCCGTGGAGGACGCGGCTCGCCCGGCCCAGAGCGCGATCACCGCCTCGAGGACGTTGTAGGTGATCGTGGCGGCCACCAGCAGCCGGATCCGACGCGTCAGAACCGCGCGTCGCGCCGCGGCCGAGGGCGTGGTCAGCGATATCGCGGTCATCGATCTCAGCCCACCTTCTCGCACACGTCGACCGGCGCACACAGCGGGTCGACCGCCAGCACGACACCGAGCAGGTCACTCAAGGCGTGACCGAGCCGGGCATCGGCAAGCTCGTAACGAGTGCGCCTCCCCTCAGGGACGGCCACGACCAATCCGCACCCGCGCAAGCACGCGAGATGGTTCGACACGCCCTGCCGCGAGACCGACAGGACCTCGGCAAGGTCGCTCGGGTAAGCCGGCGCCTCCCGCAGGGCCAGCATGATCCGTGCCCGGGTCGGGTCCGAGACGGCATGCCCGAAACGGGCCAGAACATCGCTAGCGATGACGGTCTCCATTCCGGCAACGGTATATGCTGCGCTGTATTCAGCCAAGCGTGTATCCACTTCCTGCGTGAGCCGCCACGCCACCAACCTGTCGCCTCATGGCAGCGCTGCCGCACCCACTACACCGTCAACCTCATGGCGGTGTGTCCGAAGCACGCCTGGGGCGGGGTCAAGGCGATGCTGCACTCGGTCTTCGAGCAGGTCGACCCTGACGCCGTGAACGGCCAGTACGACAAGCTGCTGGACCACACCGCGACCCTGCCCGAGGTCCAGGCTCACCTCGACGCCGCCCGCGAGGAGGTCCTCGAGTTCACCCCGTTCCCGAACGGGCTGTGGCGCCAGATCTGGTCGAACAACCCGAACGAACGCCTCAACCGCGAGATCCGCCGCCGCACCGACGTCGTCGGCATCTTCCCCGACCGGGCCTCCGTCATCCGCCTCGGCGGCGCCGTCCTGGCCGAGCAGAACGACGAATGGGCCGACGGCCGTCGCTACCTCGGCCTCGAAATCCTGAGCAAAGCCCGACTCACCATCATCCCCGCCACCAGCACCGACCCAAGTGAGGAGCCCACCACCGCAAGCACTCTCAGCGCTTGACAACCTTCAACGACGGATCACCGTCGTACACCAACGCTATGGACTCAACTCTAGTGATCTTCGGCAGGGCCCGAGTTTGACGAATCGCCCGTCCAGGGGCCGCGCTCCTGATTGTCGTGACAGCGTCTACGTGGCTTGCGCGGGAATTGTCAGGTCGATCGAGTCGATGACAGCGCGAGTGGGCTTGGTCCGATCCACGCCACTCGGTGCCTTCAGCACGATGGACACCGGACTGGGAGCCATATCGCAGCCTTCGTTGGGGGGCTCGAGATAGGGCTTGGTCCGAATGATGATCGACCCATCTCGCACCGCGACAGATACCGGCATTGCCGGGCATCCGGCGTGTCCAGCCGTAACAAGCAAAAGGGTGCCGTCGGCCCGCCATGAGGCAGTGGCACTGAAAGGCCCATTCGCTCCCGGCACCGCGTTGGTCACCATGTCCGCGGGCCAGGGCGTGGGACCGGGCGACCAGCTCAGAACTGCGGAAGGAACTTGAGACAGGTAGCCAGGATCGCTCGACGCTTGCGTGCCGGTGACGACGCTTCCTGCCTCGGAGCCGTCCGTGCAGGCGCTCCCCGTCATGGCGAGCATCGCTGCGGTGAACCCAGCGACCATCGCTCTCGACGGAAGCTGGAGGCTCATAGCACCAGTGTGACCCAGATCCCCGCGCTCGGCTGCCGCTGCACAGGCGCGCAATTGCCGCCACAGCGGCATGAGCGAGCATCGCTACGGCGTCAGCGGAACGTAATGCTCTTTCCCCGAAGCTCGTTCATCCGCTTCCGCGCGGCACTCTCTCGTGGGCTAAGCGGCTCGCCGTTCGCATCGTTCCCGATGAGCCAGACGAGCCCCTTGCGCAGAGGTTCGTTCGGCGCAGCCGAGGCATGGCCGACGAGGGCTACGGCGTAGAGACCGGAGCCGGCGACCTCCTGTTGAGCCCATTGCGCCACGCCGAGCAGGTCCGCGTCTTCGACGTCGTAGGTCCACGTCGTCCAGGACGTGTCCGGATGCTCACCGCCGCGGAAGAGATAGACCCGGAACACGGGGTTGTGGTCCTCCCACGAGCTGTCCCGCTCATCAACCTCGCGAATGCGCATGATGCACGGTACTTCCGCGGAGCAGTGCGGGCCGGTCGTCCGCCCGCCGGGTCGCGGCATGGTCGGACGTCGTCCGACGAGCGGCAGAAGCGGACGTTTGGCACGGACGTTCAGGGCTAGGTGAGTGTGACTTCCTCGAGTCCGCGCCGGGCACGGTCGAGGCCGTTCTGGTTCTCCAGCTGGTCTTCAATACCGACCAGGTTGTTGCCGGCCGGACGCCACGCGAAGTAGGCGCCTTGGACTGCCCACCGGAATCTGCGAAAGGAATCCAGCCGGTCCAACTCGTCCGGACCCAGCGGGCCGTGTCCTTGGTAAGCCTCCAAGAAGGCCGACGCCTCGCGTGGGCCACCGAGATACATGACGGCCGACGCCACGTCGTAGAGAACCGGACCGCGCCGGGCTCCGGCCCAGTCGATCAGACCGGTAGCCCCGGTGTCCTCGTCGTGGACGAAGGCTTCCGGGGCCGGGTCACTATGAATGATCGACCACGAGAGCGTCATCGGATTCGTCTCTGCCCGGACTACCGCGATGGCCTGGACGAGCCAAGGGTGGGTCGCCACTCCTGGCAGTTGGGGTGAGAGCCAGTCGGGCAAGAACGTGGCTGTGGTGCCGCCGGGGCCGGGGTGGCCAGCGAGATGGACACACGCCAGGGTGGCGCCCATCCAGCGCTGCTCCTGGTCTGTCTCGCCTCTCAGCTCCCGGCCCGGCACGTGTTCCAGGAGCGCCAGGCCGTGCTCCCTGACCGTGAGCCGTCCGTCGATGGTTGGGACGGGCCGACCGGTGATGATGCCGTCGTCGGCAAGAGCCGCGGCTACCTCGCAGCCTGCGAGGAGCTCTGCGATCTGGGTCGGAAGAACCTTCTTGGCCACAAACCTCAGTCCGCCGTCCTCGACCAGCCACGTCTTTGAGCTCATGCCGCCACTCAGTGGCTTCAGCGCCGGGCTCCGCAAACCCCAAAACCGATGCAGCACCTCCACCACGTCCGTCACGAAGTCAACCTCTCACGCGGACCAGACCTGCATGCGTGCAGCACCGGGCTGAGGTTCGTGACCGCGCTGACCGCGGAATGGTCGGACGCCGTCCAACGAGCGGCAAATCCGGCTGTGTTCGACCACCGCGCGTGGGGCTGTCTCGGCTACGTTGCGCGGGTGAGATCCGTGAACGCGAGATCCGGCCGGCGGGATGTCCGCGTGACAGACTTCGAAGGCGTGTCCATCGAGCCTGGCCGGGGAATCCGTGACGGGGTCGGGCCCTATGAGTTTTTCACCCCTGACGGTGCGCACGTATACCTGCACGACGCCGACTTCCTCGAGCTCACTTGGCTCCCGTACGCAACGCTGCGCTTCTTCTTCAGCTACGACGGGGAGACGGCGCCCCTGTACGGAGCCAAAGACACCCCCGTCATCGAGTTGTCGTTTTCCCAAGTCGAGGTGCAGGCCTGGGAGACCGACATCGACGCTCTCGCAGAATCCGAGCACGACGGCCAGATCTCGACATTCTCTTGGGACAGCGCCGACGGATTCGACGTGATCACCTACACCTTGCACGTGTCGTTCGCGGCAGCTCGCATGCAGGCACGACTACTGGCAGCAGTCCCGCACGGCGTCGGCTGACATCTCGTCGACGGGCACCCGCATCACTGGCGAGGCCGGCCGTTCGGATGGACGAATGCCCACACCGCGGCATGGTCGGACGCCCGTCCGACGAGCGGCATGGTCGGACGTCGTCCGACGAGCGGCATGGGGGTGCGCTTCGCGGCGCACTCAGAGCGGGTGAAGGAACCCCGACACCTCCCGCTGAGGAGTGAGTTCCACGGACCCGGCCCGGCTTGAACGGGCAGCCACCCTCACCTGACAGCGGGCCGGACGCACCCTTACCGGGTAGATGCGCCTTGGGCGGGTTCGCGATCAGTCTACGGTTCTGAGCCCTTCGCGTATCGGCCTCTCAGCGAGCCGGACAGCGGCAAGTTCGGACGCCCTTCCGACGAGCCTGATGAGCGCCTCTAGACCGGCTTCCCGCTTGGTCCCTGGTGGTGACGCCAAAGGCGCCAGACCTCTTGGGCGACGTGGGCGTATCGCTCCAGAGGGCCGGCGGTAGCGACCCCGAACCATTGCCCGAAGGTTTCGTGGGTTATGGCTGCCACATCCCTAGGGCCCGCCGCATTTGGCAACGCGATGACGATCGTTTCGGCCTCAGCGTCGTATTCGTCCGTGTTCGTCCCGAGGGCGATCCCCACAGGGTCGGCCTCAAACAGCGCCGCTGAGATCGCGTCGACGAGTTCGCGCTGAGTGGCTGTCTGCGCTAGCCGGTGCTGCTTCGCTACGCGCACTTGGTCTTGGATGCGGTCCCACTCGACCTCTTCTGGCGTGCGCTTATCGCGACGTGACCACCACATGGAGGAAGCCTCTCATCGGTAGGGGTAACGTCCTCAACTCGGCACCACCGACAAGTGGCGTGGTTGGAGGTGGTCCGATGACCGGCACGGTCGGGCGATCCCCGCGTTGCCGTCACTACATGCCGCCTCCGAGCATGTCGGTTCCGTATGGCGAGAGACCCACCGAGATCTTGACCATGTCAGCCTTCGCGACGTTCCCGCCGGCCTCTACGACCCATGCGCGGACCTTCCCGCCGCCGTCGCGCGTGAGGCTCACGCTGAGCTCGAGTTGCGCGTGGCTCCACCCGATGATGTGTCCGTCCGGGTGCGCGTCCCCGCTGGCCTTTGCCACGCGGAATGAGTCGGCCACCTCCGCGAGTACCTCTGCTAGAGGGAGGCGGCCGTCGGGCTGTTCGTCGTTCGTGCTGTCAGTCATCCCCCGAGTGTGAGAGGAAGACCCGACTCTCTTCCGTAACGACACGATCCTTTCGCCCCGGCTGGACCGGTTGCGGCATGGTCGGACGCCGTCCGACGAGCGGCAAATCCGGTAAACGTCTCGTCCGAGTCTGGCGATTATCGTCGCCCTCAGGGCGTGAGCCTGAGGGCAAAGGTGGACATGATGGCCAAGCATTGCCCGGAAAGGCACGGCACTCGCTGAGTCACCAAGTTGCGTGGCGCGGGGGCAGGCTTGCTGCAACCAATTGGGGCTCGTGGCCGTATAGGGGTGTCAGGTTCGCTGGGAAGGTCACGGGAGATGAGGGCTGATGCGGGGATCGGTACAGAGGGAGCGTGACGCGTCGTTCACGGCCTTCATGAGCGGTGCCCAACCCTCACTGCTTCGGACTGCCTATTTCCTGTGCGGGGACGCGGACCTTGCCCGGGAGCTGGTTCAAGACGCTTTCGTCCGCACGTACTTGGCGTGGCCGAAGGTGCGCCAAGAGACCGCGTTGGCCTATGCCCGCCGGATCTTGGTGAACGGTCGGGCCGATCATGGCCGGCGGGTCCGACGTGAGGTGCCCAGCCCCGTCCTGCGTGAGGTGCGGGTCGAGGCCGACACCTCACATGTGGAGCGGGAACATCTCGTAGAACTGCTCGCCCAGCTGCCCGAGCAGCAACGCAAGGTAGTCGTCCTGCGGTACTGCGCCGACCTGTCCGAGCGGCAGACCGCGGACCTGGTGGGCCTGTCGGTGGGCGGGGTGAAGTCCGCGGCCTCGCGCGGGCTCGCCGCGCTCCGTCAACTAGCCATCTCGAGCGAAGGAAGAGTCCATGAGCACTGACGTCGAAGCGTTCGTTCGCCACGTCTTCACCGACAGCGAGATCCCCGCCCCTGAGGTGGACCCCGGTGACGTTGTGGCCATCGGTCATCGAGTGCGCCGCGTCCGACGGCGCCGAGCGGTCCTGGCTGGAGTCGCGGCCACGGGTCTGGTCGGCTTCGGGGTCGCCCAGGCGCTGGTCCCCGCGACTGGCACGCCGCTGACCCCGTTGGTCTGGGCCGCCGGTGAAGGAAAGCCGGGCAGCGAGGCCGGCGCGTGGGTCACCACGGCGAACGGGCACCGTTACGTCATCTCCATCCGCGACGCCTACCTCGGCGATCGCAGCACGTTCGTCCTTTCGCGACTGAACCCGGACGGGTCTGAAAAGGTCCTGATGTCTGCCGGAGAAATCGGTGACGAGGAACTGCCAGCGGTGGGCTTCGCGGTCAGCACCGAACGTGGAGCGACATTCGCGCTCTTCCCGGCCGGCGCACATGACATCCAAGCCACCGACGATCAGACGTCAGAGCCGTTGGCAATCTCCACGATGAAGATCTCCAGCCCCCATGGAGGCCCCGACTACGTCGCGGTCGCGATGGACTCAGGTCGCCAAGACGGCGATTGGCTCCACCCATCGATCCGGTGGATCGATGGTCAGGGCAAAGCGCAGTCGTGGAACTGGCCGACGTAGGTCTGAAGGGTCCGACCGATCACCCGACCCCGATCTAGCTCCGACTCTGCGTCTAGCGCTCATCGGCAGTTCCGTACGCTCACGATCGAGTCCAGGTCACCAGCCAGAAGGACCACGTTGCGATTGCCCGCGCGCGGTCGGGTTCCCACCGAAGGCGTGTTGCGACAGCCTCTTCCGCGGCTCGCGACCTCAGCCACGGCCACGATAGGGAGGGACTGCTTACGGTCGGGCGGGAAGGCGTAGCGGTTGAAGGGCGGACTTGTCTCGGAGGTGGGGGATCAATCTGGCATCCGCCATTCGTGGTTGGAGCTCCGACGTTGGCGGCGGGGTAGCACGGTCAGCGGTCGCTGAGGTTCGCCCTACCCCACGCCCGTGTGCGGCAGCGACGACGACAACGCGTGAGAGCGTGTCGTGGCCGCCCAAGACGCTCCGCTCCGTTCATTAGCTCATTGAGTGCCCGCGGCGATGCGCGACAACGCGGCGGCGATCTCGGCGTCGCGGCCTTGGGCGGCGTGCTGGTATCGCAGAGCGGCCTGCGGTGTCGAGTGTCCGAGGCGGCCCATCAGCTCGGCCAGCGTCGCACCGGTTTGCGCGGCCAACGTGGCCCCGGTATGCCTCAGGTCGTGCCACCGAAGGTCGGGGCGGCCCGCAGCCTTCCGGGCAGGGTAGAATACCCGGTAGAGGGTGCTCGGCGCGATGTGCGAGACGCCGTCGGTGGCGGGGAACAGCAGCGCGTCCTTGCCGCGCGCTGGCATGGCCGCGACGTGAGTCTTGAGCATCGGCAGCAGGTGGGGCGGGATGGCGACGTCACGCACGCCGGCCTCGGACTTGGGGGAGCCGATCAGCTTCTGACCCTCGGCGCGCGCGACACCTCGGCGGACGTGGATCACGCCGTTGCTGAGGTCAAGGTCCTTCCGGCGTAGTTCGGTCGCCTCACCGAAGCGCAGCGCGCACCACGCGCACAGCAGCAGGAGCGGCCGGTACTTCGGGGGCATCGACGCCGTGATGACCTCGAGCTCTGTCAGGGTGGCCGGCCGGATGGTGCGGGCGCGCTTGGTCGTGCCGGCGCCACGGATGTGGCATGGGCTCGATGAGATCTTCTCGTCGACGAGCGCGGTGGAGAAGATGGTCCGCAGGAGCGAGTAGGCGTGCGAGCGAAGGGTGGGATGGTGGGGCTCGAGGTCGGCGTACCAGTCGCGGACCGATTCGCTGGTGACTGCCTTGAGCGGGACGCCAGCGAACGTCGGAAGGATGTGGCGGTCGAGGATCGAGCGGTAGTGCTCCCGGGTGCGGGGCTTGAGGTCGCGTCGTCGTAGCCACTTCTCGGCATACGTGCCCACGGTCTCGGCTTGCGGTGCGTCGCGCAGTCTCGTCGGGGGGCTCCACTCCTCGCGGCTGATTCTGCGGCGCTCGTCGGTGAGCCAAGCTTCGGCGTCGATCCGGGCGTCGAAGGTGTGCGGAGCGGTGTGACGTCGCATGTCGGGTCCGCGGTACTTGGCACGGTAACGCCCCGAGGGGAGTCGCTCGATGGCGCCGAACTGGCGCTTCGTCGTTGACACAGATTCGCCCTTCGTGGACCACACGTGGACCACCAGAGTACTTTTCCGGGCATCCGTGTCCACTCTAGGAATGCGACACTGTGCAACATCATCGCAGGTCAGAGCGCATATCGGCAGATCAGCCCAGATTTCACAAGACTGCTGGAATGACCTTCAAACCCAGTATCGCCCACCACCACGAGACAGCCCCTGACCAGCGGAGACGCCGGTTGGGGGCTGTTCTGTGTGATGGCCGGCTCGCTCTTGAGGGCCCGATGCTTGACTAACTGCTTGACTAAGCGTCCGTCTTCGGAACTGTGCGAGGGCTCTCGGGGACTCTGTGCGGCGCAGCGAAGAGGCGGTCCATCGCCTCAGTCCCTCGAGTCAGCACCGGGCGTAGCTGCTTGCGATAGACGGACTCGGTGACGGTCGTGCTGCGGTGCCCGACGAGGCGCGAGATATTCTCCAGCGGCACGCCGGCGTCCGACAGAAGCGAGACGAAACTGTGTCGCAGTTCCCGCGGAGTCCACGCCTGATCATCTCGACCGGCACCGCTCAACACGGCACGGAAAGATCGCCGAACATTGGCAGGGTCAAGCGGACGGCCGTCGCGAGTGCAGAACACGAGATCCTGGCGCCTGCCAGGCGACGCACGGGTCTTGGTGTCGCCTCCCTCCCGGACCGATCACCCCACCTGGATGCTGGGCGGACGAGGAGGATCGGTGTCGTCGAAGCCTTCGAGCTCGAGAGGGGTCCCCAGCGGCCAGGCAGGTTCTGGATCGAGTGGTTAGGTCTTTTGACCCCTGTCGGCCGGCCGCCACGCCGCGACCTCGGCGAACAGCTCTGCGATCGGTTCGCGTCTGTGCTCTATGCCCTGCATGACCGCGGCAACGGCTTGGATCCCCTCGGCTGTCGGTACGAGGACAACCGCCCTGCGGTCTTCAGGAACCACACCTCTGAGTCGGGTGGTGAACCCTTTCGCGCACAGCTGGTCGACGATGTACGCCGCTCCCGCACGCGACACCTCCAGTAGGGGGGCAAGCTCAGAGGGCCGTACACGGCCCTGCATCACGACCATGACGAGCGCTGCACGCTGACGGGCAGCGAGGAGCCCGTGGGTCGCCGCCTCAGGCATGAACCGCACGAGCAGAGCGCCTTCGTCACAGACGCGTCGCAGCAGGTCCAACGCATCCCCCGGCGCCGGAGGAAGCCGCGCTGAGCCGTTCGCTTGCATCCCTGCACTGATCTCAGCCGCCAAGCTTCTGCGGCGAACGAAGAAGTGGGCACTCGAAGACCGCAGTGCGTTCGCCCGCCGCTGACCAGTTCTGGTGAGGACGACCTCGACGACACGTCCGTCGGCAGCGGATCGGCGCGTTACGACCAGACCCCGAGTGCACAGGCGGGTAACCAGCCGCGTCACCGCACGCCGGTGAAGTCCGCTGACGTCCGAGAGCCGCCGCGTCGACACGGCCCCCTCGGCCGCGAGAGCAACCAGGGCAACCATCTCCTCGATCTCGGCCCAGTGAGTGCCGAAGCTGGCGTCGATCAGGTGAGTCAGCTCGTCGTTGAACTGACCCAGCAACTCGACGGCGCGGCCCAGCGCACCCGCGTCCACCGCCTGCTCACCCCGTTCTCATCATCGTCGGCCACCGCCACTCACCAGAGCCGTTCCCAATCGCCAGAGTCACACGCCGCGCAGCCTCCGTGAGCGCTGGCACCTGGCATCAGTCGTTCCGGTCCGGCCTCTGCAGGACTACGCCGCCGACGACCGACCCCACGAGCGCTGGCGACGAAGTCGACGCCCCCACACGCCTCACTTACGTAGCGTGCTGACCATATGACACGCAGTTGAACGCCTGGGCCCAGTGATTGCCTAGCAAGAAGATGCCTGACCTGCTGCGTTGGGGGTCGCTTCGCTCGCACTGCTTCGATGACGACGGCGACGACGCGCGATCAGCTCTACGCCATGGCCATCCGAGGGTGGGAGGGCATCGTGCTCGAACAGACGACGTTACGCAACGGCAGCGACTCGAGCCCAACGCACATCAACACCCGGCCGCTCGCACAAGCGATCAGCCCGACAGGACTCGCCGCGCAGGGCGCACTGGTTGCTGCGTCTCGATGTGCGCGGCGAGCCCGATCCACGCATCGCCGGAGACTCATCGGCTACAGCGGCTGGGGAGTCCGTTGCTCAGCCGGATCGAACGCACCGGTCGCCGGCGCCGCCGCACGCAGGTCAGCATAGGGCGAACGTTCCGGACTGCACGCGTTCATCAGACGACGAGTAGCGAGCTGGGGTGTCGGTCACGTCTGATCCTTCGACCATGCAGGATTCCTCCCTGCGCCAAGCGTTTCCGCCCAGGAGAAGTGGCGTGGTGGCGTCAGGGGTGATTGCAGCAGTGGGCGTGCACGGGAGGCTTTGGCGGGCGAGCGACGTTCGATCGGTGGTGGAACTCGGCTGCGAGGCACGCGCCGGAGCATGAACACAAAGTATGTCGGATCTGTCCTAAACCTGTTACGTTCAGGCGTCAGGGACCAACATCCGTTGTGTCACTGGGCGAGGGAGACAGCATGTCCAAACCGATCGTCGAGCACGGAGGCTCTACCCCGCCAGTAGCGCAATCACGCTGGCGCACATTCTGGAACAGCGGCGGCTTCTGGAAGGCCGCGTTGATGACGCTGGGTTACCTGGCGCTCTTCCAAGGGCTCACTGGGTTGCTGAGCCTGGTCGTAGGTGACGTCGTAGACGCAGACAACCCGTTCGACGATCCGCTGTCCGCGTTGCTCACCATCGGGGCCGGTCCCATCGTGGGCAGCATCGTCGTCGTGCTGTTCGCCCGATCCATCGGCTGGCTCCCCCGCCCGTTGTTCGGTCGTCAACCGGTGCGTGGACGTGGGTGGATGTGGGCGGCGCCGGTGTTTGTGCTCCTCCCCATCGTCACTCACGCCTTGGGAACCGACTACGGCCGCTACGGCGCCGGCGTCGTGGTAGCGGTGCTCGTAGCCGGCTTGTTCGTGGGTTTCTCGGAGGAGGTCGTCACCCGCGGTCTCGGCGTCGCCCTGCTGCGACGGGGGGGATATCGCGAGCAAGCGGTGATGCTGCTCTCGTCCATCCTGTTCGGGCTGATGCACCTGAGCAACCTTCTGTCGGGACAGGAGATCGACACCGTCGGCCCTGTGGTGCTGTATGCAGTCGGCTTCGGGATCTGCATGTACCTGAGCCTGCGGATCACGGGCAGTCTCGTCTGGCCCATCCTGCTGCACGCCTTCACGGATCCCACGACGATCCTGGCGTCGGGGGGCATCGACCAGCAGGTGGCGAACACCGCCAACACGTGGCTGGTGATCGCCTCGATCGGAACCATCGCCTATGTGCTCCTCGCCGTGGTCGCGACGTTCGTGGTGCGCGGCCATGCGCGCGGACGCGCTGACGCTGACGAGCCCGAGCGATTCGACGCACCGGAGAAGGGAGCCCCAGCCAGTGCCTGAAGCGGGCGAGGCGGTAGCGCCTGCTGTCGCGCGCTCTGTCCCCGCCTTGGCCGTCTCCGGGCTGGTCAAGCACTTTGGCGACAAGCATGCGGTCGACGGTGTCGATCTGACCGTTGCGAGCGGGTCGTTCTACGGTTTGGCGGGCCCCAACGGCGCCGGCAAGACGACGACGATCCGCATGGTGACGGGCCTGCTGCGCCCCGACGCAGGAGAGGTGACCCTGGCCGGGGTGCCGGTGTGGCCCGACCCCCGGGAGGCCAAGGCGCTGCTCGGTTTCGTGCCCGACAACCCCGTCCTCTTCGACCGTCTGACGGCGACCGAGATGCTGGAGTATGCCGGTCTGCTGCGGGGTATGGCCGCTGACGTGGTCGTGCGGCGCTCCCATGACCTGCTCCACGTCCTCGACCTCGAGGGTGACGCGGACCGCGTCATCGCCGATTTCTCACTGGGCATGACCAAGCGCATCGGCCTCGCGGTCGCGTTGTTGCACTCGCCTCACGTGCTGCTCCTCGACGAGCCGTTCGGTTCGCTCGACCCGGTCAACACCCAGGTCATGGAGGAGATGCTCCAGCTCTACCGGTCCGGTGGGGGCACCGTCATCTTCTCCAGCCACGTCATGGACGTCGTCCAGCGGCTGTGCGACCGCGTCGCCGTGATCGCCGACGGGCGCGTCATCGCCGAGGGCACGGTCCCGGAGCTCGCCGGGACGAAGTCGCTCCAGGAGGCCTTCGTGGACCTCGTAGGTGGTCGCGACCTCGAGGAGGGCGAGCTGTCGTGGCTCTCGCGCTCATCCGACTGAGGGTGGCGATCCAGCGACGCTCGCGCGGGCGTGACGGGCTGGGGCAGCGGTGGTCGTATGCGCTTTCATGGCTGGTAGCGCTGGCAGCCGGACTGGCGATCGGCTCGGCCGTTGCCTCCCTCGAGACGTCACGGGCTCCCCTCGCGGAGTTCGCGGTCATCTGCGTCTTCACAGTCATCTTCGTGGTCTGGGTCGTCACCCCCGTCCTCGTACCGACCCTGGCCGACCGGACGGTCGACCCGGAGGTGCTCGCTCCCTACTCGCTCTCACGCGTCGAGCAGATCACGGGCCTGCTCGGCGGAGCGCTGCTCGGGCCGACGGCGCTCTTCACGTTCCTCGTCGCCGCTGGCGGCGCGCTCGTCGACGAGGCGGCCGCGGACCGGTTCCTCGTCGTCATCGGCGCCCTCGCCTACGTCGTCCTCTGCGTAGCGGCGTCACGGTCGACCCAAGCCGTCCTCTCCTCGGCCGTGCGGAGTCGTCGCGGCCGCGACATCACGACTCTCCTCGGAGGCCTCGTCCTCGTCGGGCTCGTCCTCGTGCTCCAGCAGGCGCGGGCAGCCGCCACCTCCCTCAGCACCCTCGGCGACGGGGGCGCCGGCGCCGTCATGGCGTGGCTGCCACCGGGAGCTGCCGCCACGGGCACCCTGGCCGCCCGCGACGGCGACCTGGCAGGGCTGGCGGTGCGTGCAGCAGTCGTCCTCGCCGGGGTGGTGGTGTCCCTGTTGCTGTGGGGCTGGGCCCTGGCCCAGCAGGTGGAAGGTCGATCGGTATCGTCGGGCGCGCGACGCGGAGCCGCTCGCGCGTCAGCGGGTCTGAGCCTCATCTGGCCGCCCCTGCGCGCGCTCTCGG
Organism: Terrabacter sp. NPDC000476; assembly: GCF_040300125.1. NCBI lineage: Bacteria > Bacillati > Actinomycetota > Actinomycetes > Micrococcales > Intrasporangiaceae > Terrabacter > Terrabacter sp. NPDC000476. The sequence continues at coordinate 539,651 of NZ_JBEPDF010000001.1, read as the reverse complement.
CGGGGTCCACGACGGCGGCGGCCTCTCAGCAGCTGCGCTACTTCTTCTTCCGCTCGCCTCGGGCCCTGCAGGCCGTCCTCATCACACCTGCCGTCGGGGTCTTCTTCGCCCACACCTCGCTCATGCCGACAGGGGTGGTCGCGGCCGTGGCCGGCTTCGTGTGGTTCGCGTCGATCAACGTCTCCAGCGCGCTATTGGGCTACGACCAGCGCGGGGTCGAGTACCTCGTGCTCTCCGGCTCACCGCTCGAGCGGGTGCTGCGTGGCAAGGCGCTGGCGATCGCCGCGGTCCTGACCGTGCTGGGACTGCTCTACGGTGCCGGTGAGGCCGTCCTGTCGGGACAGCCGCGTCACCTCGTCGACGTCCTCGTGCTCGCACCCACCATCACGCTGGCATGCAGCGGCATCGGCGCGGTTGCGAGCGTGCTCAACCCCACCGACCAGGCCCGTACGGGCGGTCGTCAGAAGGGAGCCATCTACCGCTTGCTCCTCACGATGCTCGTCCAGCTCGTCGCGAGCGTCGCCTTCGGCCTCGGGTGGTGGGCTCTGTCCGCGGCCGTGCCGACGGTGGCCGCCGCCGTCCTCACGCTCGGAGCCGCCACGACGTTCTTCCATGTTCTCGTGCGCGGGGCCGGTCGGATCCTGGTGAGAGACCAGCTCGAGGTGCGTGACGCCATTGTCGACGGCACCAGATGACCGGGACGCCCAGCCACCACGACCCGCTCCTTCATCCCACGATTCCGATCGCCCGAACCATTCGGAGGTATTCATGACCGACAAGACGCGCCCTCGCAGCCCGCTCGTCAACGCGATCATCGTCATCGTCCTCGCGATGGCAGCCATCGCGTTCTTCTTCCTCGAAGGGACCGCACGCCTGCTCGTCTCGGCGGCCGGGTTGGCCCTCGTCCTCGTGGCCGCCTACCTGCAGCGCAGGTCCGAGCCCTAGTCACGGACTGAGGTCCCACCAGCAGTCCCGTGACTCGCCCGTGCCAACGTCTCGAGTCTGGACCTACCGTGGCGGGTTCACGGTGCGGGAAGACGATGACTCGACCTTCGACCTCGTCGTCCCATGACGTTCCCACCCGGGCGTGCGTGGCAGCAATGTCTGTTCGACGCGGGCGGCTCAGGGGTTGCTCTGGGTTCGGGACTCGTAGGTGTCGACGGCCGTGCGGGCGTGTCGCAGACCGAGCAGGCCGAGGCCGAGCATGACGGCTCCCGCGACGAGCGCGGCGACGCCGGCCCAGAGCGCGATGGTGCCCATCGTGCCGAACGCATAGGCCTCGAGGAGCAGCCCACGAAGGGTGTTGCCCATGAAGAGGGTGTTGCGCAGGTCGCCGAGCTTCTGCAGCTCGGCCGGGTCGGCGTTCGGGTCCTTGCTCAGGGCCACGTACTTGCCCGAGACCTCCGAGTACGACTGGCCGCCGGACGCCTCGACCATGTGCTCCCAGATGTAGTGGTCGGCGAACGCCTTCGCCTGGTTGCCGTTCGTCATGGGCTGTCCTGCGTACGGCCCGAGATTGTCCTTCATCGCCTGCGTGGTCAGCGCCGCGCCGGAGGGCATCGTGATGTTCTGCGGGCGCAACTGCTCCTCCACATTGCTCGCGACGAACGAGCTGGCATAGATCAGCAGGGCCCCGGCTACGAAGAGCACTGCAGCCATGGCGAGGCCGGTCCAGGAGATGACCTTGTCCAAGGTCCTGCGCATGTCGACTCCAAGAGGGGAGAGGGGCGTGTCGACCGGGACGTCCGCGTCCGGCTGACACGACCCTAGAAGAAACCAGGCCAGATGTGAACAAGAGGCACCTCGCGCCGTGGTCGACGATTGCAGGTCCCTTCATCCGGGTTCATCTGAGCGCAGCGGAGCAGTCGTCGCACCGACGGCGTCGAGTGGGAAGATTGCGTCACATCTGGACGAGTCGGCATCCGTGGTGTCGACTGGGGCCATGGACGCCGACCAGATCAGGGCCGCATTCCTCGACTACATGGCCGAGCAGGGCCACTTTCTGATCCCTCGAGCGCCGCTGATGCCGAAGGACGACCCGACGACGCTCTTCACCGGCAGCGGCATGCAGCCACTGCTGCCCTACCTTCTGGGAGCGGACCACCCGGCCGGCACGCGACTGGCGGACAGCCAGACCTGCCTGCGCGTGCAGGACATCGAGGAAGTGGGCGACAACCGGCACACCACCTTCTTCGAGATGCTCGGCAACTGGAGCCTCGGCGACTACTTCAAGGACGAGCAGATCCCACAGTTCTGGACGTTCCTGACCGACCGGGTCGGCCTCGACCCGGCCAGGATCTACGTCTCGTGCTTCATCGGTGACGACGCGAACGGCATCCCCAAGGACGTCGAGTCCGCCGCCATCTGGACGCGCCTGTTCACCGAGGCCGGCGTCAACGCGGACCAGGTCGAGGTCGACACCGAGGAGAACGCCGCCGCCGTCGGCACGAACGGAGCGCGGATCGCCTTCTACGGCAAGAAGAACTGGTGGTGCCGCGGCGGAAAGGCGGAGAACATGCCGGTGGGGGAGCCGGGCGGTCCCGACACCGAGGTGTTCTACCTCTTCCCGCACGTGCAGCATGACCCCGCGTTCGGCGAGAACTGCCACCAGAACTGCGACTGCGGCCGGTTCATCGAGCTCGGCAACTCCGTCTTCATGGAGTACCGCCGCACCGAGAGCGGCTTCGAGCCGCTGCCACGCCGCAACGTCGACTACGGCGGCGGCCTGGCCCGGATCGCCGCGGCGGCGCTCGACACCTCCGACGTCTTCCGCATCGGCCTGCTGTGGCCGATCGTCGAGCGGCTGCAGGAGCTCACCGGCAGGCGTTACGAGGACGAGACGGTGGCCATGCGGGTCATCGCCGACCACCTGCGCGGGGCGACCTTCCTCGCCGTCGACGGGGTGCGGCCGAGCAACAAGGCGCAGGGCTACGTCATGCGGCGCCTCATCCGTCGCGCCGTGCGCTTCGCCGTGGAGCTCGGTCTCGAGGAGAACTTCTTCCCGCGCATCATTCCGGCCGTGGCGGGCGTCTACGAGCTGCACTACCCGGAGGTGGCGACCCACGCGGACGAGGTGGTGGCGGTGCTGGCGAAGGAGGAGCAGGCCTTCCGGCGCACGCTGCGCAAGGGCCTGAACCAGCTGGCGACCCACCGCGACTCCGGGGTCTCGGGCGTGGAGCTCTTCGTCCTCTACGACACCTACGGCTTTCCGGTCGAGCTCTCGACGGAGGAGGCGCGTCGGCAGGGCATCACGGTGAGTGCGACGTGGCGCGAGGAGTTCGACGAGCAGATGGCCGCACAGCGAGCCCGGTCGCAGAGGTCGACCACCCTTCATGTCTGAGGAAGGGGACGGCCGCCCGGGCGGGGACGTGCCACCGCCCGGGCTGGCGTACAGCACCGCGCTGCAGTCGCGCATCGTCGCTGCCGCTCGGGCATCGGGCCGGCCGCTGCTCGACGCCGGTCGGGGCCAGCCGAACTGGACCGCGACGGCGCCGCGAGCCGGCTTCTTCCGCCTCGGGGCCTTCGCCGTCGAGGAGGCCGGGAGGGTCAGTCGGCACGACGCCTGGGGTGAGCTGCCCGTGCCGGAGGGGCTGCATGACCGGCTCCTGCACTCCCTGCGGGCCGACGGCTCCGAGGGCGCTGTGTTCCTCTCGCACGCGTTGGCGTATGCCGTCGACGACCTCGGCCTGCCGGGCGATGCCTTCGTCCACGAGCTGGTGCGAGCCGTGCTGGGCGCGGGCTACCCCGCCCCGACTCGCATGCTGACGCTGCTGGAACGCGTGCTCGAGCGCTACCTCGTCGCCATGGCGGGTGCGCCCGATGGGCCACCCGGGACCTACCAGGTCTTTGCGACCGAAGGCGGTGCCGCGGCCATGGCCTACGTCTTCCGCTCGCTCCGCGAGAACCACCTCATCGGCCCCGGACGGGCCGTAGCCGTGGCCACCCCGGTCTTCACCCCCTACCTGCAGATCCCGGTGCTCGAGGACTTCGGTGTGCGCGTCGTCGAGGTGCAGGCCGCGCACAACACGCCGTACCGCTTCGACGACGGCTTCCTCGAGCAGCTCACCGATCCTGCGATCGCGGTGTTCTTCGTCGTGAACCCCGGCAACCCCGACACCCGCGCCATCCGCCCCGAGAAGCTGCGACAGCTGCGCGACTTCGTGCTGGAGCGGCGACCGGATCTCGTCATCGTGGCCGACACGGCATACGCCACCTTCGTCGACGACTTCCGTGGGGTCTTCTCCGTGCTGCCGCGCAACACGGTCCTCATCCACTCGTTCTCCAAGAGCGTCGGAGCCACCGGCAACCGACTGGGTTTCGTCGGCCTCGCCGCCGACACGGTCGTCGACGAGGTGCTGGCCGCGCAGTCGGACGACGTGCGGGCCCGGCTCGACGAGCGGTACTCCGGCCTGGCCCCCACGTCATCCGGGATCCCCTTCAGTGCTCGACTGGTCGCGGACAGCCGGGAGGTCGCGCTGCACAACATCGCCGGGCTGTCGACGGTCGACCAGGTGCAGATGGCCCTCTTCGCCCTGGGGCACCTGATGCCGTCGGGAGAGGCCTACCGGACGGCCACACGCGCCGAGCTGGCCAGGCGCTCCTACGCCCTCTTCGACCCTCTGGGGCTCGAGCCTCCTGGCGGCCAGGACAGCCTGTACTACGCGCTCGTCGACCTGCTTGCCGCGGTGCGCGTCCGGCACGGCGCGGACGGCGTGCGCCGCCTTCAGGGGACAGTGACGCCGGAGGACCTCCTGCTGCGCCTCGCCCGCGCCCACGGGGTGATCGTCCAAACCGGTGGACTCTTCCACTCGGCGGGCTGGGACGTGCGGGTGTGCCTGGCAGCACTCGACGCCGACCAGCTCTCGTCCGTCGGGCAGGCCATCGTCGACGAGATCGACTCGAGCGTCGGTCCGCAGGCGCCGGCGCGGGGTGTTGGCTGACGCGTGAACCGCATCGACCTGCTGTCGGGCGCCCTGCCCACCGTCCTGCTCGCCCTGGCTGCGGTGGCGGTCCTCGTCCTCGTCGTCGGACTTCGGAGACGGCTGTTCGTCTTCCTGCCGGCCACGGTCGTCGCGGCGGTGCTGCTCACCCTCCTGTTCCGTTACGTGGCCGAGGACGTCTGGGAGCTGTGGGAGCCCACCGATGCCGAGCTGTACTACGCCATCGGAGCAGGAACCCTCGGTGTGCTCCTGGGTTTGGCGCAGCTGGTGGCGGGGCACGGCTGGGTGCAGCGCTCGGCCGGCCTCGCGTGCGCCGTCGTGATCGCTGTCGCCGCAGGAGGATTCGTCAACATCCATTTCGGCAGCTACCCCACCATCGGCAGCTTGTTCGGCGACGTGACGGTGCGCATCTTCGGGCTGCCCCCGCCGGCGGCCATCAGTGCCCGAGCCGTAACGGAGCGGACGTGGGCTCCTCCGGACGACATGCCGGAGGCGGGCCGGATCTCGCGCGTCCACATTCCCGCCGCGCGGTCTCGGTATGCGGCCGGAGCGGCCTATGTCTACCTGCCGCCGGCCTACCTCTCGAGTCGACGGCCCGAGCTGCCGGTGCTCGTGCTTTTGCACGGTGACCCCGGGAGCAGCTTGGACTGGGTGAACAAGGGCGTTCAGGACCAGCTCGACGCATTCGCCCGGTCGCACCACGGCCTGGCACCGATCGTCATCATGCCCGACCTGAGCGGGGACGGAGGCCGGGTGCCACTCTGCCTCGACTCCGACGTGGGCCGGTCGGCGACCTATCTTGCCGAGGACGTGCCCCGTTGGGCTCAACGGGTGCTCGGAGCCGGTCGCAGCGGCGCACGGCAGTGGGCCATCGCCGGATTCTCGTACGGAGGCACGTGTTCCGTGCAACTGGCCGTGAACCACCCCACGACGTACCCGACGTTCCTCGACCTGCTGGGAGAGGACCGCCCCGCCTCGCACAAGAGCATCTCCACGATCGCGAACGAGTACTTCGGCGGCAAGGCGTCCCGGTTCAGCGAGCAGAACGCTCTCGACGTGCTCGGCAGTGGACGGCGATCGTATGAGGGGTCGGCGGGGGTGGTCGTGGTGGGGGCCGACGACGAGAACTACGGCGACGAGGGGCGGCGGATCCACACAGCCCTGGTCGCCGCCGGGGTGGACGCGCGCCTGGAGGTGGTTCCGGGCAGCCACACGTGGAACACGTGGCAGCCGGCACTCACCGACAACCTTCCTTGGGTGGCTACGCGTCTCGGGCTCCTCTGACATCCCAGCTGTGCACACCGACGGGCCGTGGTGTGGGTGCCTGACACGCCGCGCGGTTCGCAAATCGGACGGTGCTGGACACATCTGAACAACTGTTGTGCACTCGTGCCATGCCCTCCTTCGCACTCTGCCGCCCGTGGAGCTGCCGCGCGGCTGGCCGCTTGCCCCAGCGTGGTGCCCGAGTGGCCGGAGGCCTACGTGCCCCGGCCGGTTGAGGGCGGGAGGACCTATCTCCCGGCCCTCGACGGCGTGCGGGCCCTCGCCGTCGGTGTCGTCGTCGGCTACCACCTCGGAATCCCTTGGCTGCCCGGGGGCCTGCTGGGTGTCGGCGTCTTCTTCACGCTGAGCGGCTTTCTCATCACGAGCATCCTGCTCACCGGGTGGGAGAGTGGCGCAGGCACTGGGCTACGACGGTTCTGGGTCAGGCGCGCCCGGCGGCTACTGCCCGCTGTCATCATCATGCTGGCTGTCGTCGTGCTGACGACCGCTGTCGTCGAGCCGTCCGCTCTCGGACGCCGTGGCGTCCAAGCGCTGAGTTCCCTTGGCTATGTGAGCAACTGGCAGACCATCGCTGCGGGTGACTCGTATTTTCAGCGCATCAGTGGTCCGGGTCCTCTGGACCACCTGTGGTCGCTCGCCGTGGAAGAGCAGTTCTACGTCGTGTGGCCGGTGCTGCTCATCGCGCTCATTGTGTGCTTTCGCGGCAGACTCGCGCTCGTCGCCCGCGCCACGGTCGTGCTGGCCGGCGCCTCGTTCATTCTCCTGGGCGTCGTCGCGACGGCGGGCTTCGACAACACTCGCGCCTACGAGGGCACCGACACCCGGGCGGGGGCCCTGCTCCTCGGTGCGGCCGTGGCCCTCGTGTGGCGCCCCGGCCACCTCCCCGAGCTGACGCGTCGCGCGGAGCAGCTGCGCCTCGACGGCGTCGGTTTGTTCGGACTGGTCCTCATCGCCGTCCTCGTCGGCACCGTCGACGAGTACTCGATGTTCCTCTACCGCGGCGGCATCCTGCTGCTCTGCCTCGCCACCGCCATGCTGGTGGCGGCGATCTCGCATCCGGTCTCGCTGTTGGCCAGACCTCTTGGCACGTCGGCGTTCGTCTGGTTGGGGGAGCGCTCCTACGGCATCTACCTCTGGCACCTCCCGGTCATCGCGTTCACCCCTACGGGTGCCCTGTCCGGCCACGCGGTGCTCCGCGGACTGCTTCAGACCGCGCTCATCGTGGTACTGGCTGCCCTGTCCTGGTCGTTCGTCGAGGATCCGGTGCGCCGGCACGGGTTCCGACACTCCATCAGGGGGAGGGGCGCGCGCGTCGGGACACACTTCCGGTCCGTGCCGGCTGTCGTCGCCGGCGCCATCGTGGTCGTGCTCATCGGCACCACCGCGCTTTCGGCCACGGCCCTGGTGGACCGCTCGGCAACCGACGGGGTCGCCTCGATCGACCCGGACGACCCACCCGTGCCCACCGACGCGAAGCTGCCCACCGGCACCACGACGTCCACGCGTCCGCCGGCCACGACACCGTCGCGCGCGACCGGTGCCGGAGCGCTGGAGACCTCGTGCACCCGGCTGGTGCACGTGGGGGACTCCACGTCCGTCGGGCTCGTCGACAAGGACTACCTCCCTCAGGCCGGGCAGCGGCTCCCGGCCCAGTACGCGCGGATCGGGGTCAAGACCTTCACCCCCGACATCCTCGGGGCTCGCTCGATCGTCGAGCGCTACCGGGGTCAGCCCAACGCGCAGGAGGCGGTCGCCTCACGGACCGCGCAGGGCTATGCCGGGTGCTGGGTGCTGGCCATGGGGACCAACGAGGTCGCCAACCAGTACGTCGGCGGCGTGGTGCCGCTCGCTGACCGGATCGACGCGCTGATGCAGCCGATCGGTGACCGGCCCGTGCTCTGGCTGACCGTTAAGACGCTGCGCCGCAGCGGACCGTGGGGCGAGGACCAGATGAAGAAGTGGAATCGGGCTCTGCGCGACGCGTGCGAACGCTACCCGGGCATGCGGGTCTACGACTGGGCATCCGAGGTGCGTGACTCGTGGTTCGTCGACGACGACATCCACTTCACGAGCAGGGGTTACGCCGAGCGCGCCGAACGCACGGCGGACGCCGTGGCGAGGGCGTTCCCCAGGTCGGGCACCCCCGCCGGAGGATCCGGGGACGCCTGCGTCGTCAGCTCCGGTGATCGCTAATGGCCCCCGCGACCGAGCCGACGAGCCAGGGCGAAGCCGCCGAGGGCCGAGACCCGGCGGCTGCAGTTCCCCGTGAGCAGGTGCTCGCCACCCTCGACCGCATTCTCGGCAGTCCCTCGTTCCGGCACGCAGAGCGGTCCCGGGCGTTCCTCGTCTACGTCGTCACGGAGACGTTGGCAGGGCGGGCCTCACGGATCTCCGAACGCACGGTGGGTCGCGGAGCCCTGGACCGGGGCCCTCGCTTCACCGGGGGCAACGACGCCTCCGTCCGGGTCCGGGCCTCCCGCGTCCGGCGTGCCCTCGAGGAGTTCTACACCGGGGCCGGCGAAGGCGAGTCGATGTCGATCACGCTTCCGTCCGGGTCCTACGTCCCCACGTTCAGCTGGGCACCGGAGTCGAGCACGCCCGACGTCGCGCGCGAGCTGGGGCTGTGGGTCGAACCTCTGGCCGCGGTCGGGGAGGCCGCGCCGTTGCTGGCCGCCCTTGCCACCGACGCCCTCGTGCGCCATCTACGGCAGTGGTCCGCTGTTCCCGTCGAGGAAGCGACCGGCGAGGGCCCGAACTGCAGCGAAGTCGTCGCGCAGCCGCGCTGGCACGTGCTCAGCGGCTCCGTCGTCGCCTACGAGTCGAGCTTGAGGGCGACGGTCCTGCTGGGCGATACGGGGGGCGCGACTCACTGGTCGCGCGCGAGCGACCTGAGCGCCGGCGCAGGCGGGCTGTTCGAGGCGGTCGAGGCCTGGAGTGCCGTGACCGCCGCCGCGATCCTCGACCACGACGGGGCGCTCGTCCGCTCGTGGTCGCAGCGGCAGGAGTCGCCGCGCGACCCTCCCCTCCGAGCCCGCGTCGCGTGGTTCCGTTACCTGGCCGAGCCGATTCCAGAGCGGATCGAGGCCGCGATCGCTGACGCCGACGGGGCCCTCGCGAGCGGTGAGCGCGAGCCCCGACTCCTGTCGATCCGTGCGGCCCTCTCCACGTCGCGCGTCCTGCAGCGTTGTTCGGACGACGAGGTCAAGGACCTGGCCGTCGCGGAGGAGTTGGCCCGCGAGGCGATCGCGCTGGACGCCGGCGAGGCGCATGCGCACTTCGTCCTGGCCGGCGTGGCTCGAGCGCGCGGCGAGTGGCCTCTCGTGCTGGAGCACGCGCGAACCGCCGCAGGACTCTCCCGTCACAGCCCTGCGAGCCAGTTCACGGCCGGTGCGCTCGTGGCGGCCTCGGGGGACTGGAGCGTCGGGGTCGACCGGATGACCGCGGTCCTGTCGGAGCACCCGCACCTTCCCTCCAACGCACATACGTGGCTCGCGCTCGGGCACTGCGTGCTCGGCGACTACGCCCGCGCGCTGGGAGCAGCGTCCGTCCTCGGCGACGACGCCCTGCCGTTCGGGCCTCTCTACCGCGCCATCGCACTCTCGGGGCTGGGCTTCGTGGACCGGGCCCAGGACGAGGCGATCCGCGTGCTGGAGCTGCGACCTGAGGTCGCCGCTGATGCCGCCCTGAACGGCCTCGTGGCGCGCGACGTGCACGTCGCTGCCCGTGACCTCGACCGGCTCGTGCAGCTCTTCGCTGACGTCGTGCCACCCCACGTACTCGGCGATCACTGAAGTGCCGCGTGCATCACGGTGCTGGTGGCGCCGCCCCTGCCGGGCGGCGCCACCGGGTCGAGGCCTGGTGGGATGACCTGAACCGTGCCAGGAGCCCGTCGTGGCACGGCGGGGTTGGGGGGCTGCCTCGTGCCGTGCCCGGCCTCATGACCCTTCGATTCTCACGGACCGTTCCGCCCCAGAACAGGTCACAGCGGGGGTGAAACGGTGACAGGACCTAGCTCTCGAGCTGCTCGATCAGCTCCTTGAGTCCCAGGCCTCCGACGTTCTGCGCCTCGAACTCGAGGGCCGCGCCGGTGTTCGTATCGATGAACGTGACGATGCGCACCGTGCCCCGCTGACGGCGCTCGACAGCCAGGTGGTCTCGGTCGATGTACGCCACGGGGTGCAGGTTCTTCCACCCCCCGACGAGGCCGGTCGACCGTCGCCCGAGGACGTGCAGGCGGGTGAGGGACAGTGCGAGGACGATGGACGGATAGCTCCCGTGAGACGCCGCGTTGGCCCGCTGGGCAAGCATGCCGCCCGCCACACCCCAGGCGGTCGTGCTGCTCGAGTCGCCGACGGCCACTCCGGCGGCAGCGCCCAAGACCCCGGCGAAGGTGGACCCTCGCGGCATCACGACGGCCACGTCGATGATGTCGTCGTCGGGGACGGCGGCCTGGGCGCCTTCACGTGCATGGTTCTCGCGCGACATCCGTGTTCCTCTTCCATGGGTAGGTCTGGGTCGCCGCCTTGGAGTGCCTCGTCTTCCGCGGCACACCTACACCCTAGAACGGATGAAGACATCTGTGAACGACCCGTCCGTGCTTGCCCGCGCTACGAGCGGTGGGACCGGAGCATCGGAGCCCGGCCACGGCAATATTGCCGACCGTTATCTCTCGCGACAGCGGGGTAACTATGCTGGGTCGGCCACGGGGGCGTAGAGGGCCGAAGCGTCTAGCAGGTGAAAGCACTGAGAACCCCGAAGATGAATCGCACAGCCGTTTCGCGCCAGGTCGACGAGTGGGCCCTGGCGGGCCTGCTGGGCCGGTTCGGGCACGATCTGACCAGTCTCGTCGACAAGCATCTGGGCAGCGACTGGGCCGAGAACGACGAGATTCTCGCTCTGCTCGCCCTTCGCCACGACATGGGGCCGACGACCCGGGAGATCGCCCAGTTGAGCGGTCTCCATCGTCGGGCCTTGAGCCGGCTCGTGACCAGGCTGCGCCAGGACGGGATCGTCCTCATCCGCACGAGCAGCGGCGACCGCAGGTCCGTCGTCGTCGACCTCACCCAGTACGGCAAGGCGTGCTTCGACGGCTTGAGCCAAGACGTGGATGAGCTCTTCCGAACCCATCATCAGACCGCCGCGCGGATCTGCGAGCTGCTCGACTGCGGGCACCACGTTCCCGGCCAGCAGCACGACCCGCTCGGACTGCTCGAGCAGCTCGTGCGGGCCGGCGACGACCTCGTCCGGAGCATCGACTCCGCGGCGGGGCCGGCGTCGTTGTCCGGTAGCCAGCGCACGGCCCTGGTTCGCATCGCGGCCGAGGGTGGCCTCCGTCCCGTGGAGCTGGTGCCGACGCTCGGCTTCGGGAGGTCCGGTGTCGCCTACGTCGTCAACCGCCTGTGCGACAAGGGGCTGGTGCAGCGCGAACGCAACGGCGTCGAGGGTGACGCCCGCGCCGTCATGCTCACCGTCACCGCCGAGGGGCGCGCGGCCGCCGTGTCGGTGACGAAGGCGGCCGCAATGCATCGGCTGCGGCTCGGACCGCTCTTCGCTCAGGTCCGGGACTGGGAGTAGCCCGGCCCCAGGCGATCCCGCCATCAGAAGATGAGTGCAACCCCTGTGGCGCCAGCGACGGACGTGAACGTGAACTCCACCCAGTCGTTGAGCACGTGTGCACCGGTGGGGATCAGGATGTTCTTGGTGCGGTAGTACGCGAGGTTGAGCACGAGGCGAGCGACGCCGATGACGAGGAAGCACTGCGCGAAGTTCCAGTCGTAGGTCGGCAGGTGGGCGGCGCCGAACCACACCGCCGACACGAGCGAAGCCAGCACCATCGCGCTCTTCCGGCTGAGGCGTGCCTTGTGGTGCAGCCAGTAGAGGACCGCGAGCAGGGGCAGGATGGAGAAGAGCTCCTCGCCGAAGATCTGTAGCCCCGTGCCCACGTAGAAGGCGACGGTGTCGGCGGCACCCGCCTTGCCCAGACCGTCGGTGGCGCTGTTGGCGGTGGCTCCGGCGAAGGACCGGACGACGATTGCGATGGCGAAGGTCACGACGATGTCGAGGAGCATGAAGCCGAGAATCGTCCACACGTCGCGCAGCCGCAGCCGCCGGAAGATCGCCTTCCAGTAGGCGCCCGTCATCGAGATGAATGTCGCGAGCATGATGGCGGGGAAGAGGATGCGAGGGACGAGCGCGACGATGTTGTCGGGCTGCGGCAGCAGGGTCAGGACGACGAAGCCGACGACGCAGCTGGCGATGATGACGAGCCACTTCCACGTCGGGATCTCGACGGGGTCGCCGTCGTAGTACGGGAAGTCCTCATTGTCCTGACGCTCGACGAGACGACCGAAGCGCGTGTCGTCGTGGGCGGTGTTCTGGTCCGTGATGGCCATGAGAGTCCTCCTGGAGGGACGGTCCGCTCGACTAGGGGTGCAGCCTTACCCGTCGCGACGGTCCCAGATCAGGGACGTGGCGCCGGTCTGGCGCACGGCGTCGTGACTCCAGACGATGAGCACGCTAGTGGTTTGCGGGACGAATGTGAACGATCCTGTCCAGCCCGTTTTCGGCTCCCGCGAAGACCTTCACCTGCCGACGTGTCGAGCGCTGAGGCCGGCCCTGGCCAGGTCACGCAGGGTGGAACCCGGGAGGTAGGCCGAGGTCAGGGCGAGGCCGATGCGGGGCAGGGCGGCCTCATCGCGGAAGACGAGGTGCACCGGCTCGTTGCGCGGCGAGAACTTCTGCTTGAAGCTCTCGAGGGACCGGAAGCCGTAGAGCGGCTCCATGGCCTCCCCGAGGGCGCCGAGCAGGCGGTCCAGGGCGTCCGCGTCCGCCGTGCCGCCCGCGTGCGCGAGCGGTGCGCCGGAGAGGGAGACCAGGTCGGCGCCCTGCTCCTTGAACGACAGGCAGGCACTCGCGATGAGGAACTCCGTGACCGGTCGGAAGCCGTCGGGCAGCCGCCGCATGACGTCGAGGGTGCGGCCCCGTACCCGGCCGCCCGGGCCGTGAACCGGCAGCCACGAGGTGACCCCGTGCACCGTGTGGTCGGCGTCGACCGCGAGACCCACCAGAGTGTCGGGGTCGAGCGCCTCGTCGACCCCGCCGAGGGTGAAGCCCATCTCGGGCAGCCCCTTGTCGCCGACCCATAGCTCGGAGATCGCCCGCACCTGGGTCAGCACGCCGCGAGGCATCTCGGCGAGCCGTCCCTCGCGGTAGGTGATGCCCTCCTTGCCCGCGCGGTTGAGCGCGGTGCGGACGCTCTGCCACTGCTTGCCCTTGAACTCGAGGTCGGGAAGGTCGATGACGGCCTCCTCGGCGACGACGAGGCTGCGGTGGCCACGGGCGGCGCCCCACCGCTCGGCCTCGGAGCCCACGCTGAAGAGGCACGGTGCGAGACCTCGAGCCTCCTGCACGTCGACGAAGGCGCCGAGCGTCTCGGCCCGCCCCTGCGCGTCAGCGGCCACGGGGTCGCCCAGCGCGATCGCGACGCCGCGGTGGGACTGGAAGGCGATGTAGCCGACCGGGTCGCCCGAGGCGGCGCGGTGGATGAACCAATCGTTGTCGGGCCAGGTGCCCATCCACGCCATGGTCGACCCCCCGTGCTCCTTGAGCAGGGCGACGGCCGTGTCACGGTCCGGACGCCCCGCGCCGGAAGGCGCCCCGGCTGCGGCGTCGCGTGCGCGTCGCGAGGGGCGGCGCGCACGGAACGCTGCGCGGCCGAGGATGAGGACCGAGAGCTGCAGGAGCGAGAGCAGGGCGTCGACGACGAGCTCGGGTAGCGACGACGACACGCCACCACCGGCATCCAGCACGTCCGGCGACCGCAGCTCGACGACGATGACGACGACGCTGACCAGCAGCGTGAGTGTGGTCAGGGCGCCGGCCACCTGCCACACGCGCCGCGATCCGCGCCGCAGGCCGTCCGCCAGGAGCAGGGCGAAGGCTGCGCCCACCAGCACGGTCGTCGCGCTCGAGTCCTCCGACGACGCGCCCAGGGGGCCGTCGGAGGGGACGGCATAGAGCAGCACGCGGATGAGCGCGACGACGAGGAAGCCGACGAAGGCGAAGAGGCGCCACTCGTGCCTCGTGAATGTCGGCCGGGCGAGGCGGGGACGGCGTCCGACGAGGAAGGGGCCCGCAGCGAGGCCCGTCAGGATCGCGATGAGGTGCTCGAGGTCCCAGAGCAGGCCGATGTAGAGGAAGAAGAGCACGGCGTAGAGCGCCAGCGCGGAGCGCGCGCGACCTCGCCACGGCGGGCTCAGGGTCACCGTCGCGGCTGCCACGGCCCCCAGCGCTCCCGTGCTGAAGCCGACGTCCAGGGTCGTGGCCGTGCGTTCTGCCCACGACCACGACGACGTGGCCACCGGCAACAGCAGCAGCGAGGCACCCAGCACGCCGGCGAGATGACAGACCCCCGACACCGCGGCAGTGCGCCGGGTGCCCAGGCGCAGCTCCGACCATCCGAGCAGCAGCAGGGCGCCTCCGGCCACGGCGACGTACTGCAGCGGCACCAGAGCGAAGAACGCGCCGGTCACGGGGGTCCACCACCGTCCGTCCTGCAGGGCCGGCAGACCGTAGGCGACCGTGGAGAACAGGTCCCGGTCCTCCAACGGTCTCCAGAGCGAGGTGGTGACGACACCGAGGACGACCATCGCCCCCACGACGGAGATCGTGAACGGGATGCGCCGCAGCAGCGCCGCCACCGTGGCCGGGGAGAGCTTTCCCGGGCGGGTCTCGACGCTGCCGGTGGTCTCGGTCTGGGCCATGGGTTTATCCAACCAACTCTGCGACGCTCGTGCACGACCTGTTTCTCCGGGGCGCGCCGCGACCTCGCCGCGGAAGCACTTGAAGACGGATCTGAACATCGTGGGCTAGCGTGGCGGTCAGTGCTCGTGGCCCGACCGGGCGGCAGGCGACAGGAGGGTCCGATGACTGACCGACACCACGCCCCACACCTCGGGCGGTACCACGCCCGACGGCCGCGGCGGGGCGCGCTGGCTGCTGGTCTGATCGGCGTCATCTGGATGGTGGCCGCGTGCAGCTCGGCCACACCCGGGTCGGCGTCCTCGGCCCGAGTGAGCACGCCCGCGGCGTCCACCTCCGCGACGGCGGCCACGGACGCCGTCGTCATCCCGCTGCCGCCGACGCTCGCGCAAGGGCAGGTGAAAGGTCTCGTCGCCGAGCAGGACTCGCTCAACGACCCCGAGGACAAGCGGAGCGTCGCGACCGTCTCGGTTCCCGACGCGCCGGGTCTCGAGGCCGACCTGGACGCGATCGTCAAGCAGAGGACGGCCGAATACGAAGGTGGGCGCAGCGACGGCGAGTCCAACGAGCTCAACATCGGCTGGGATCCCGTCCTCGCTGCCGGCGACGTGCTCGGCATCCGCGTCGTCACGCGCATGTACACCGGTGGCGCCCACGGGCGGGAGATGACCCAGACCGTCTACGCCGATATCAAGCGCGGGACGGTGTGGACGGGCGCGCAGCTCGTGCAGGACGCCGGCGCCCTGTCCCGGCTCGTGGCCGGAGCCCTCGACCGTTCCGATCTCGGTCAGGGGACCCCTACCGACGAGGAGGCCACCCGGGACGTGCGTCTTGCCGACGACGGGTCCCTCGTCGTCGTGCTCGACCAGGGAGCCGTCACACCGGAGTCCGCCGGGCTCGTCGCCGTCCGGGTTTCTGCCGCGGCGGCCGATCGGGTGCTGAGCAGCGACGGCCGGATCATCAGAGACGCTGCCCGCGGCTCAGCGCCCACGATTCCCGGCTCGCTAGGAGCAACGTCACCGACCCCCGCAGCGTCGACACCCGCATCGTCCCCATCGTCAGCGGTGCCGACCACAGCGCCGGCGACCGTCTCGCCCGTGACGGGCCCGACGCAGGCCGCCGGGGCTGCGGTGGACTGCGCGAGCGCTCGATGCATCGCGCTGACGTTCGATGACGGGCCCGGTCCCTACACGCAGCGGCTGCTCGACGAGCTCGCTGCCAAAGACGTGCGCGCGACCTTCTTCCTCATCGGCCGGAGTGCCGACAACCGACAGGGGCTCGCCCGGGCCGAGGTGGAAGCGGGGCACGTCGTCGGTAACCACACCTACGAGCATCGCGATCTCGCCAACCTCGACCCCAACACCATCCGGCTCGAGATCGACCGCACCGCCGCCGCCATCAAGCGCGCGACCGGCATCCGTCCGCTGCTGCTGCGCCCGCCCTACGGAGCGACGAACTCGACAGTCAAATCGGTCGCGCGCGAGCTCGGCTACTCACAGATCCTCTGGAACGTCGACACCGAGGACTGGAAGAACCGGAATGTTGCCGTCACGACCGAGCGCGCCCTTGCGGGGGCCAAGCGGGGCGCCATCATTCTCATGCACGACATCCACCCCACGACCGTCCAGGCCGTGCCCGGCATCATCGACTCTCTCCGCGCGCGCGGCTACACGCTCGTCACCGTGCCCGAGCTGCTCGCCGGTGAGCTGCGACCCGGCGGCGCCTACTTCGGCCGCTGATCCCGAGGAACTGCGCTGCCAGACCGGCAACCCCGAGAGATGACGCTCGACGTGCTCTCGCGATGCATACGAGCCACCAACGCTCTGGCCTCGGGTGGAAGCACGATGCGTTGACGCGTGTCTGATTGCTTGACCAACTGCGTGACAACGAGCCCGTACGTGCCGGGATCTGGACGGACGCCGAGGCATCCGTTCGTGCTCGAGCTGACCATCAAAGACCTCCATGGACGAAGTGAGAATCCTTGACACGGAAGAGGTCACTGGTTCAAACCCAGTATCGCCCACCACCACGAGACAGCCCCTGACCGGCGGAGACGCCGGACAGGGGCTGTCTCGTCGTTCGGTCTGCGGGGGCCGGCACGGGCCGTTCGTGCTCTGACCGCAGCCACTCGCCAGCCCTGTCGCCCTCTCGGTTCCTGCGCGGCCGGCTGGGCCGATCGCCTGCGGCGACGCGGCAGAGGGGCGACCTCCGGCGACTCGCCGGGCTAGAGTCGCCCGACGTGACGATCCCAGGGCTTCGGCTCACTTCTCCCACGGCCGATCTCGCCGAGCAGTTCCTGACCTGGCGCCACCGGCCCGACGTGACCCGCTGGTTCCTGCAGCAGCGCATCGAGGACACCGAGGAGTACGTCGCCGACTGGGCGGCATACGACGACCACGATCACCACCGGACCGTGGCGGTCCTCGACGGCGTGATGGTCGGCCAGGCGACCCTGGGCGTCGTCGACGGGATGGGGCAGTCGGGTGGCGAGGAGGAGTTCGTCGGCCGTGAGGGGCGGCTGTCGTACTTCGTCCACCCGGACCACGCGGGCCGGGGCATCGCGACGGCGCTGGCGCGCGACGCACTCGCTCATGCTTTCGGCCGGTTGGGGTTACGCCGGGTCCAGGCCGGCTGCTTCGCCGCCAACGTCGCGTCGTGGCGGGTGCTGGAGAAGCTGGGGATGCGGCGCGAGCAGCACGGCGTCAAGGACTCCTTCCACACCGAGCTCGGCTGGCTCGACGGCTTCACCTATGCGGTCCTTGCCGAGGAGTGGCGGGGATGGAGCGCCGGGAACGGCGCTGGACCTGCTGGTGCTGCAAGCCGGCCCGGCTGACAGCGCCAGAGCGAGCCGAGCGGGTGCCACCATGGCGCCATGGTTCCGAGCTCACACGGTCGCTTGCGCAGCGCCACCATCGACGACGGGCCCCGGCTCATCCACCTGTGGGCGCTGCTCTTCGACGAGGACACCACGACGTCCGGAGGATGCTGGCGGGCACACGCCAGCACGTGGTTCGCCCGATGTGTCGCGGATCCGAGCACGGCCCGGTTTGCGGTGGTCGACGTCGACGACCAGGTCGTGGCGACAGCGATCGGGACCCTCGAACTCGGCGTCCCCAACCCGCAGTGCCCCCGAGGGCGCCTCGTCCGGCTCGCGAACGTCATCACCCATCCCACGTACCGGGGGAGCGGCTTTGGCAGTCTCGTCGTGGACGACGTGACCCGGTGGGCCAGATCGATCGATGCGGACCGGGTCGATCTCAGCGCAACACCGGAGGGTCAGCGACTCTATGCGAGAGCAGGCTTCGTCCCGACCTCCGCACCGCGCATGAAGCTCGTCCTCTGACACAGGACCTGCGCCATGCTGGCCTCCGCGGAACTGACGAGCCGGCGCGCCACAGAGCGCCGGGCCGCTGGCCGGCGTGGACGACGACGACGGACTCACCGGCCGGGATCGCCTGGGCGACGTCGCTCGAGAGCCGCGTCCGTCGTTGCCGCGTGCAGATCGGCCGTAGAAGACTGCCGACCCGCCCAGCTCGGGGTCGTATGGTGGCGAGGTCGAGGTTCGACGGACAGGGGCTCTGCAATGGCGCGACGACACGAACGACCCACGATGTGGCGGGCGCTGGCGGCCTTGCTGGCCGCCCTCGCCCTGACGCTGGCCGGCCAGACGCCCTCCGTCTCGGCCGCCCCGCAGGCGTCGACGACCGCGCCGCCGCCGGTCTCGAGCCTCGTGGTGAGCGCCCGCTACGACCACACCCTGGCGATCGGCTGGGCCGTCCCGGCCGCCGTCTACACACCGGGCGCCTCCGTCGTCGTGCGGCTGACCCGCGGCGCGACACCGGCCGCCTCCCCCTCGACGGGGTATGCCGTGCCGGTCACCTTCCCGAAGTCGGCGAAGGCCCGGCCCCTGACGAGCAGCGCGACCTACACCTTCGCCGTCTGGGTGCGTGACGGGGCAGGCCGCTACTCCGAGCGCGGCACCATCACGACCTCGACCCTGAAGGACGTGACCGCGCCGCGGCTCACCTCCTTCGGCGGCTCCGGACACCTCGCCGCCGACCCGAGGCGCATCACCGTGACGGCCTCCTGGACGACGAACGACGTCGAGGCCGTCCGGGCCCGTATTGTCCGCAGCGCGACACGCAGCCTGACCGGTGGCGTGCTCGTCGCGTCCGCGGCAGGGCCCGGCGTCTTCACCGACACGGTCCCGCACGAGGGCACCTGGTACTACTTCCTCCGACTCACCGACGCCTCGGGCGTCAGCTCGCCATGGCTCTACCGACCCCTCGAGGCGTTGGGTCACCGCGTGCGTGGGCACGTCCGGTCGGACCCCTACTTCGACACGTACCTCGGCGTGCTCGACGCCAGCGGCAACCCGGCCGGGTCGTCGTCGTCCCTCGTGCTGGACGGCCCGGACAGCTACGCGGTCGACCTGTCGGCGGGGCGCTACACCGTGTGCGTCACCTACGTACCCGTGCCCGACTCGCACTTCCCTGAGGAGGTCCACCACTACTGCTGGACCCCGGCCGGCGCCGTCGAGTACGACGGACAGGTCGCGAACATCCCGCCCGCAGCGAAGGGAGCTGTCGACCTCCGCGTCGCCAAGGAGGTCACGGGCGTCGACCTCGCGTCGTAGACGATCTGTTTCCGTGAGCTGAACCCGTACGAAGTCGGTCATGCAATCCGGCTGTCCTTCGCTGCCTCCGGTGTCACAGGCCACAGCGTCGTCAGGCCAGGAGGGGACAGGGCGTGGAACGCCACTCGCGGACCTTCGTGTCGGAGGAGGGCCCGGCGTCGTCCGGTGTCTCCAACCGCGGCTCCCACGGCGGCTTCGCCCTCGTGAACACGGATGATCTCGTCGTCCTCGGCTCCATGGGTGGCCAGCTCGCCGGTCCGTAGAGGCGTCCGGTCGGCGAGGCGTCCAGGTTTCGAGCGTGCCGGCCGCGTGCCGTCGTGCGGGGTCAGCTGCTGCAGCACCCGTTTTCGCAGGTTGCCGAAGGATTCTGCGTGCGCTGGAGGGCGGCTGCGTTCGGCGCGCAGCAGCTGTCGCCCTGCCACGCCTGCCAGCCCTCGCGGAGCGCGACGGCGGCGATGACCAGTGCCGCGGCAGGGTCGGCCCAGGACCACCCGACGAGGGTGTTCAGGCCCAGGCCGAGCAGGAGCACCGCCGACAGGTAGGTGCACAGCAGCGTCTGCTTGGAGTCGGCGACCGCGGACCGGGACCCCAGCTCGCGACCTGCACGCCGCTGGGCATACGACAGCACCGGCATCACGGCCAGGCTTGCGGCGGCCAGGACGAGTCCGACGGAGGAGTGTCCGGCCGCGGCCGTGCCGGTCAGGGCACGCTTCGACTCGACGGTCACGTAGGCGGCCAGCGCGAAGAACGAGCAGGCGATGATCCGCAGCGCGACCTTCTCGCGGGCCTCGGGGTCGCGGCCGGAGAGCTGCCATGCGACGGCTGCGGCCGAGGAGACCTCGATGACCGAGTCGAGCCCGAACCCGATCAGCGCCGTGGAGGACGCGGCTCGCCCGGCCCAGAGCGCGATCACCGCCTCGAGGACGTTGTAGGTGATCGTGGCGGCCACCAGCAGCCGGATCCGGCGCGTCAGGACCGCCCGTCGGGAAGCAGCCGAGGGCGTGGTCAGTGACAGCGAGGTCACGGGTCTCAGCCCGCCTTCTCCCAGAGGTCTACCGGCGCACAGAGCGGGTCGACCGCGAGCACGACTCCGAGCAGGTCACCCAGGGCGTGACCGAGCCGGGCATCGGCAAGCTCGTAACGGGTGCGCCGCCCCTCCGGGACGGCCACGACCAGACCACACCCGCGCAGGCACGCGAGATGTTCGACACGCTCTGCCGCGAGACCGACAGGAGCTCGGCGAGGTCGCTCGGGTAGGCCGGCGCCCCACGCAGGGCGAGCATGATGCGCGCGCGGGTCGGGTCCGAGACGGCATGCCCGAAACGCGCCAGGATGTCGCTGGCGATGGCGGTCTCCATCCGGGCCACGATACTTGTGGCGCTGTATTCAGCCAGGCGTGTACCCATGGACGCGTGTCAGAGGCAGTCAGCGATCTGCTGGTGCACGCGTCAGACCTTGGGACGCAGGACATCCGACCATTGGCGCCGCCTGTCGGCGGCATCTCTGGAGGTCGTTCGTCGAGTACGTTGCTCGGCCTATTCGCCGTGCAGGTCGGCGATCGCGGACTCCCACTCCTCCAGTGCCCGCTCGATCGGACCGCGCGGGTGGGACGGCAGCCAGTGCACGACCCGCCGAAAGCCTGCCTGCTGGTACTGCTCCAACACCCGTGGGTCGGCCGGCGCGCCCATCACCATGAGGTCGATGGGTCGGTCGGCACGTGCCCGCAGCTCTCGTGACCGCTCGATGACGTCCGGGGCGTGGTTCGGAAACCACGCCTCGCCAAAGGCCAGCACCCGATCGAGGACCGTGGGCCCCGAACCTCCCACGAGCACGGGTGGGTGCGGGCGCTGGGCGGGCTTCGGCCAGGACCAGATGCGATCGAAGTTCACGAACTGGCCCTGGTAGGTGGCCTCGTCGTGGGTCCAGATCTGCTTCATGGCCTCGATGCGCTCGCGCATCAGCGCCATCCGGGTCCGCGGGTCGGTGCCGTGGTTCTGCATCTCCTCGCGGTTCCAGCCGGCCCCCACACCGAACTCCAGACGCCCACCGGAAAGGACGTCGATGCTCGCGACCTGCTTGGCGGTGATGATGGGGTCGCGCTGGGTGACCAGGCAGACGCCGCTACCGACTCGCAGACGCGAGGTCGCGACGGCCGCGGCGGTGAGCGTCACGAACAGGTCGTGGGTGTGCCAGTACTTCCGGGGCAGCTCGCGCCCGTTCCCGTACGGCGTCGTGCGGGCCGCCGGAATGTGCGTGTGCTCGGCGAAGAAGAGAGACTCCTGCCCGGCCTCCTCCACGAGTGCAGCAAGGGCGCCCGGCTCCATCGCGTCGTGAGTGGCGAAGTGACCGACCCCGAAGTCCATGCCGTTACGGTAGCGGGAAGACGCCAACGGACGCGGCGCGCACGAGCGGACGTTCCGTCGCGCCCGTGCGCAGGCGGACCTGAGCCGGTCGACCTCCGATGGCGCCCGTCAGTGCCACCCTGGTGTCGGAGGTGAACCGTGCGATTCGACGTGACCACCGACGCCGCGCCCGACCAGGTCCTGCAGGCGCTGACCGACTTCACCGAGCGTCGTCCGATCATCTGGCACCGGACGCTGGACCCGAGGACCTACGAGCTGCGGGAGCTCGGAGACACGTGGGCCGTGGCGCGGGAGAGCACGGCCGGCTCGCCGTTCTGGGTCGTCGAGCGCTACGACTGGTCCGAACCGACCGTGGTGCGGTGGGTCGACGTGGAGACCAGTTGGGGCGGCCTCGGCGCTGGCGAAGTCCGCATCGTGCCCGCTGACGACGGCGGCAGCAGGATCGAGGCTGAGTGGACCAACGGCGACGCCAGGCGCCTGCGAGACAAGGCGGTGCTCGGGCTGCTCCACCGAGGACCGATGCATCGCGTCATCGCGCGGATGTGGCAACAGACCCTCGACGAGTACGCACGCGCCTGAGAGTCAGCATCCCGTCGCAGTACGTGGACCTCCGCGGGAGCGGGCGGCACACGAGGTGAAAGTCCTCCCGGGAAGGATCCCCAGAGGGCGTACCAGCGTCGGCTCCCACCCCCGTGTCGGCAGTGGACGGCATGATCGGGGCCATGACGACGCGACGCGGGCTCTTCCTCGCTCCCTTCGACGCCCTGGCCGACGCCGGGATCGTCGCTGACCTCGCGGCCACGGCGGAGGCGGCCGGCTGGGACGGGTTCTTCCTGTGGGACCACCTCCAGTACGGCGACCGGGTCACGTCGATCGCCGACGTCTGGACGTGCTGCGCGGCGGTGGCGATGCGGACGGAGACGATGCTGTTCGGGCCGATGGTGACGCCGTTGCCGCGGCGCCGCCCGCAGGTGCTGGCCCGGCAGGCCTCGAGCCTCGCGGTGCTCTCCCGTGGCCGCTTCGTCCTCGGCCTGGGCCTGGGCGACGACTGGGTGGGGGAGTTCAGCGCCTTCGGCGACGAGCCGGACCCGCGGGTCCGTGGCCGGATGCTCGACGAGGGGCTGGACGTGCTGACCGCCCTGCTCTCGGGGGAGCCGGTCGACCACGTCGGCGCGCACTACACCGTCCGCGACGTCGGGTTCCGGCCTGCACCGGCCGTGCCGATCTGGTTGGCGGGGCGCTACGGCAACCCGGCGCCCCTGCGCCGCGCCGCGGGCCACGACGGCTACTTCGTCATCGGCCTGGACGGACCCACCGACCTCGACGTCGTGACCGCCGCACTCGCGGCCCACCGCCCGGCGACCGGATCCGACGGCTTCGGCTTCGACGGCTTCGACGTCGTCGTCGACCTGCAGCCCCGGCAGGACCCGACGCCGTGGCTCGACCGTGGCGCCTCGTGGGTGCTGACCCGGATCGGGCCCTACGACCTCGACCTCGCCGAGGTGCGACGGACGATCGAGGCCGGCCCCTGACGGGCGGCTCCGAGTCTCCCGGCGAGGCCCCGCACCGCGCCGACGCACGCTACGTTGTCAACGACTGTCCCCGTGCGGCATACGGGCGGTGAGCCCGGCGGAGGAGCGATGAAGCCGAGATTCCATGACGTCGCCGCGTTCCTCGACGCTCTCGACCCACCTCGGCGCGAGGTCGTCGACGCCCTGTGCGCCACGATCAGGGACGCCCAACCGGGGCTGGACGAGCTCATCAAGTGGAACTCGCCGAGCTACGCGTGGGGTGAGCTCGACCTCTTCACGGTCAATGTCCAGAACCGGCAGCAGCAGGTGCAGCTCGTCCTCCACCTCGGGACCGCACGAGCGGAGCAGCGTGGCCGCCCTCCGGTGCTCGGCGACGACGAGGGCCTGGTGCGGTGGCTCTCCGACATCCGCGGCGTCATCCTCTTCCCGGACCTCACCTTCCTCCGGCAGAACCAGGCGGCGCTCGAGCGGGTCCTCGAGCGCTGGACCGCGCTGGCGGGATCCCTTCCGTAGGTGCCCGGCACGACACCGCCCGTCAGGTGACCTGACCTGACACGTCAGTCCTTGGCCGGGCCGTTCGCGGTGACCTCACGCGCCCCCGGCGAGGAAGCCGAGAAGAGCGACAGCGGGGTGGAGTGCGGTCGAGGCGTTCGCCGCGGTGACGACGCCGAACGCCGAAGCGAGCAACAGCGAGCCGGTGGTTCCCGCGGCGAGCACCCGCCGCCACGACCGCTCGTCAAGGGCCGTGCGACGCCGCCGGCGCCACAGCATGACCGCACCCACGACCAGACCCGAGGTCACCGCGGATCCCAGCATCGCCATGACCGCGTGGTAGCGCACGAAGTCGGCTCGCAGCACCTCCGCCGCGGGCGTCATGGCTCCGCTTCCTACCGCCTGCCGTGCCTGCTCCACGACCGGTAGCAGCGGACCGCCCGGGTCCGCGAACGACAACACGCCCAGCACCGACGAGAGCGGGGCCAGGGCACCCTGGAGGTTCGCGACGACCACCAGCAGCGCGACCACGGCCAGCCCGGTGGCGCCCAGGCCGAGCCCCGCGAGGCTCCAGCGCCGGCCACGGGTGACGGCGACCGCGCTCGCTCGCCACACCCTCGCCAGCAGGATGCAGAGCGCGACGAGAAGCGCCGACGCCAGCGTCGCCTTGACGAGGTGGAACCGCGCCCAGAAGTCCGCTGCCGCCGATAGCTCGCCCAGCCGGCCGTCACCGTCGGCCCAGAGCTGGACGAACCCGTCGGCGACACCGACGCGCAGCGCGGCCAGGTCTGGGTAGCGACCGGCGGACAGCGCCAAGGCCAGTGGAAACGGCGCCAGTGCAACCGCCGCGACGAGCAGCGCGGCCGCTGCCGTCAGCGCTCCGAGGTGGCGCGGTCGAGCCGAGCCGGTGACCGGGGGTGCGATCGTGGTCATCAGGCACACCTCTCGAGAGGGATCGCAGTTCATGGCAGCACCCTCGTCGCGAGGGGCAGTCCGGCGCATCAGGCCTGCGTCGCCTCTCGAACGCGGCTTCGTGCGACCGAGGTATGACCCCTGAGGTCAGGCGTCCTGCTGGGCGCGCGCGGCCCGACGGTGCTGGCCGTCGGCCGTGGTCGCCGCGGGTGTGGTGCGGGGCCAGGTCCAGGCGTACCGCGCGATGAGGGCGAGCAGGACCAGCTCCAGCAGGACGCCGAGGCCGTAGAAGAGCAGGTAGAACCCACCCGCCACGTTGAAGACGGTGAAGGGCACGAACAGCGAGGCCACGACCAGGTTCGTCGCCCGGTTCACGCGGGCGGGCAACGTCATCGACAGCACGACCATGAAGATCGGGACGGCCAGGACGGTCAGCACCGTGGTCGAGAAGGTCTGGGAGAGGTCGAACTCGTAGACCTTGCCCTCGATGATGTCCGTGACGGTGCCCGGCGTGTAGAAGCCGAGGATGTCGACGTAGGCGTAGAGGAGCATGAAGCTCGTCCACCCTGCGGCCAGCTTGGCCTGCACCGGGATCGGGTGGTCGACGAGGGCTGGACGGCCGAGGGGTTGACGTGTGCTCATGGTGGCTCCGTTGTCGTGTCGAGGAAGGTGCGTCCACGATCACCGATCCCGACGGCGGACACCTCCGCCCGAAGGCTGGAGCTCACCTGGCCGAAAGGACGGTCGCCTCTCGTCCTTTCGGTGGGTCCGTCGACGCGCCCCGGACCCTAGGCTGGGGCCGTGGCTACCGTCGGGCGCTCCATCTGGCACGAGCCGCGGCCTGGTCATGCGCCCCCTGTCGGACGACTCGACTGGCTGCTGGCGGGAGCGTTCGCGGCCGGGTCGCTCCTCGAGGGCGTCGTGCGCCCCGGCCTGGCCCTGCGACCGGTCGTCATCGTGCTCGCCCTGGCGCTGGTCCCCGCCCTGCTCCGGCGGCGTGCGCGCCCTTTGCAGGCCGCGCTCGTCGGGTGGGGCGTCGCCGGGGTGCTCTCGGTCCTGCAGCTGGCGGTGCACGCCGGGGACCTCGAGCTCTACTCCCTCGGCGCCGTGCTGGTCCTGCTCTACGCCCTGGTCCGGTGGGGGTCGGGTCGGGAGATCGTCGCGGGGACGCCGTTCGTGGCGGTGGTCGTGGCGTCGGGGATGTATGCCACCTCCGCGAGCGCTGCAGACGTGTTCGGCGGGAGCGCCCTCGTGCTGTTGGTCGTCGCCCTCGGGGCGGTGTTCCGCTACCGGGCGGACCTCTGGCACCGCCAGCAGCTCGAGATCCGCAACCAGGAGCGGGTGGGACTCGCGCGCGAGCTGCACGACGTCGTGGCCCACCACGTCTCGGCCATCGCGGTGCAGGCGCAGGCCGCCGGCCTGGTCGTCGGCACGCAGCCCGAGAAGGCTGCCGAGGTCCTGGCCGCGATCGAGTCCGAGGCGTCGACGACCTTGGCGGAGATGAGGTCCATGGTGCGGGTGCTGCGCGAGGAGGATGCCGTCGACTACTCACCGCAGCGGGGTGTCGCCGACCTGCCCTCTTTGGCCCGCGCCAACGGCGTGCCCACCGTCGAGGTGTCGCTGCAGGGTGCGTCGACCCGGCTCGCGCGACCCGTGGATGCCGCGCTCTACCGGCTCGCGCAGGAGTCCCTGACCAACGCGGTGCGGCACGCCCGCAACGCGACCCGCATCGAGATCGAGGTGCGACGAGAGGGCGGTGCCGTCAGGCTGCGAGTCCGCGACGACGGACTGACCGACCTGGGTGCGCGCCAAGAGCCCGGCTTCGGCCTGCTGGGCATGGCCGAACGCACCCAGCTCCTCGGCGGGTCGTTCTCCGCCGGCCCGGAGCCGGGCGGCGGTTGGTCGGTCGAGGCCGTCCTGCCGGCGGAGGTGACGCCATGAGCATCCGTGTCGTCGTGGCCGACGACCAGGACCTGGTCCGGACCGGGCTGGTGATGATCGTCGACGCGCAGCCGGACCTCGAGGTCGTGGGGGAGGCGGCCGACGGCATCGCGGCGCTCGACCTGGCGACCCGGCTGCGGCCCGACGTGCTCCTCGTCGACATCCGGATGCCCGGCCTCGACGGCGTCGAGGTGACGCGGCGCCTGGCGGGACCGGACGCGGCGGACCCGATGGCGGTCGTCGTGATCACCACCTTCGACCTCGACGAGTACGTCCTGGGCGCACTCCGCGCCGGCGCCCGCGGCTTCCTGCTCAAGGACGCGGGGCCGGCGCTCCTCGTGCAGGCCATCCACGCGGCGGCCGACGGCGACGCGCTGATCGCCCCCAACGTCACCCGCCGACTCCTGACCACCTTCGCCGAGCAGACGCCGGTGGTGCCCGTCCAGCCTGTCGACCCGCTCACCGAACGCGAGGAGGAGGTCCTTGCGCTGGTCGCACGGGGCCGGACCAACGCCGAGATCGCGACCCAGCTCTTCGTCGGCGTCAGCACCGTCAAGTCGCACATCGCGTCCGTGATGACCAAGCTCGGCGCCCGCAACCGGGTCGAGATCGCCATGTGGGCGCACGACACCCGACGCGTCTGAGCCGACTAGACCAGACCAGAGGGGACGAGAGGCGGGGGAGCGGGGTCGACCTGCAGCACGGCGCGCTCCCTCACGGGCTCGAAGCCCAGCGTCCGGTACCTCTCCGTGGCCTGCGGCGAACCGCTCAGCACCAGAACCGTCTCGGCGACGCGCGCTGCTTCCGCGCAGGCGAGATCGAAGGCCGCGTCGGCATACCTCGTTCCTTCGGCCGGCTGGAACGTTAAGCCCATGCGAACCATCCCGGCGACCTTCGGGGTGCGCGACGCCATGGCGACCGCTGCCCCGTCGACCTCGTGGACCAGCAGGCCGTGGTCGTCGAGCGGCTGGTCGATGACGAAGGCGACGTCGCTGTGGTCCTCGGGATGCCGAGCACGGAATGCTGCGAACCAGGATCTGAGCAGCGGTAGGTCGTCGACGTCGGCCCAGCGGTGGCGGCCCTCGGGCTGGGGCCGGGTTCGGATCGCGTCCTGTCGCAGGCGTAGGAGCGTCAGCCGGTTCCCAGGTCGAGGGGTGCGTCCTCGCGTCGCGAAGGCATCCGTCACGGCACCGACATCGGCGGCGTCGACCCCGACGAGAGGTGCGCCGGGCACCGCGCCCGGCAGCTCCGAGGCGGCGGACGGGTGGAGCGGCGAGCAGATGACGGCGTGGTCGGGGAGGAGGACGAAGGCGGCCGAGACGACGTCGTCCGTCTCCCACCACCCGAAGCGTGCACCGCCGGGCCGCACCGGCAGGCGGGACCAGAACAGCGCCTCGGTCAGCAGCGTGTTGTTGCCGACGACGTCCGCGGCCAGGAACCGAGCTGCCCGGTCGAGGAACCGGTCGACGTGCGGCGTGGTCACCCATGGCATGTCCCAGTCTCTCCCCGGCTCGAGGGAGGCGGCGACCTTTCACACCACCGCAGGGATCACCGCGAGAACATGGTCGGCTCGTCGTCAGGGACGAGCTCTGGAGGTCGTCGACGTGATGCCACAACTGTCCTCGGGCGCGCGCGGTCGGGAGCACACGACGGCGGTCGGTCGCGGCATCCGTGTGGGACGTCGGATCGCGGCCCTGCCCGTCCGGACCGGCGAGGCCGAGTAGAGTCGCGCACCATCGTCGACAGGTGCAGCATGTTCGAGCTCGTCGCGGCCACGGATGCCGAGAAGGTGGCACCACGTCAGGGCGACCGTCTCGTCGACCCGGCTGACGTGGTGATGGACCGCGCCTTCGACCTGCCCGCCCCCGCCGCGGAGGTGTGGCCGTGGTTGGTCCAGCTGGGCAAGCGACGTGCCGGCTGGTACCTGCCTGCCGGCGTCGAACGGTTCCTCCCGCCGGCCAGGCGGGCGTCGTGGGAGGTGCAGGACCGGTGGCAGCACCTGCAGGTCGGCGACGTCATCCCGGACTACGGCGGCAGGAACGAGACGTTCCGGGTCGCACACATCGACGCGCCGAGCTCGATCGTCTACACCTCGCAGCGCGGCGCCATGCGGCTCACGTGGTCGATCACGCTGGAACCTACCGCCGACGGCACCCGGGTCCTGCTCCGACTGCGGATGGCACCCGTCCGTCGTCGATGGCTCGCCGAGACGGCCGGGGAGCTCGTCGACGTCGTGACCGTCGCCGCCATGGCAGCCGGACTGCGGCAGCGCCTGCGCACTCGATCCGGCTGAGTGCCGTCGAGCGCTCGAGGGCCCGTCCGTGCGGCGGTGTGTCAAAACGGACACACCGGACATGCGATTCGTGGCGTTACGCCTACTCTGGGACCCATGCTGCCGAGCCGAGGGAGGGGCGTGACGCGGCCCGACCTGCGACGGGCGCGGTCCGGCGCTGTCGTCGTCGGGGTGCTGGCCGCCGGCGCGCTGGCGGCGTGCTCCGGTGAGAGCCAGGCGCCCGAGCCACCCGCTGCCGCGGTCGCGGCGGCGTGGAGGCCGGCACCCGCCGACGCGCGGTCCTGGGCGCCCAGGCCGGTGACCCTCGACGGGCTGTCCGCGGTCGCCGGCCAGCGCGGCGGCAAGCTGCTCCTGCACACCCAGCACGGTGACGTCGACTTCTGGTCGGGGGTCAACCTCGGCAGCACGACGCCCGGCCACAGCCCCGGCGAGCTGTCGATCACCCGTGACGAGTACCGCCGCTGGTTCACCCAGATGGGCCAGATGGGCGTGCACACCCTGCGGATCTACACGATCCACCCGCCGTCCATGTACCAGGAGCTCAAGGCCTACAACGAGGCCCATCGCGACGCGCCGATCTATCTCGTCCAGGGCGTCTACCTTCCCGACGAGTCGTACCTGCGCTCGGGCGACCTCTTCGCCGCCGCCCCCACGCGGGCCATGACGGCCGAGGTCCGCGACGCGTCGGCCGCCGTCCACGGCGACCTCAGCCGGGCTACGCAGACCGGCCGCGCCGGTGGCACGTGGGACGCGGACGTCTCCCCGTGGGTGGCCGCCTGGATCGTCGGCGTCGAGTGGGACGGCCAGGCGACCCCGACCTCCGACGCGCGCAACGCCCGCCAGCCGTTGCACCGCGGGCGCTACTTCGCCAACACGGCCGACGCGAGCCCGACCGAGCGGTGGATCGCCGCCCGGATGGACGAGCTGGCCACCGCCGAGGCCGGCCGCGGCACCGCCGCCCCGATCGCCTTCGTCAACTGGCCCACGGCCGACCCCCTGCGCCACCCGGCCGAGCCCCTCGAGACGGAGGACGCGGTCGGCGTCGACGCCAACCACGTCCTGCCGACCAGGGCCTGGCCGGCGGGGACCTTCGCGAGCTTCCACGCCTACCCGTACTACCCCGACTTCCTGCGCCACCAGCCGAGCTACCAGGGGACCGGCGACGCCTACGTCGCCTACCTGCTCGACCTCAAGAAGCACTTCGCGCCGCACATGCCGCTCATGGTCACCGAGTTCGGGGTTCCCTCCTCGCTCGGGTCGGCCCACGCCGGGACCAACGGCCGTGACCAGGGCGACCACAGCGAGCAGGAGGCGATGGCGATGGACGCCGCCATGCTGCGCACCCTCGAGGCGAACGGCCTCGCCGGGGGGCTGGTCTTCTCGTGGGTCGACGAGTGGTTCAAGTACACCTGGAACACGCTGCCGCGCCAGGCGGTCGTCGACGGTGAGCGACGGTCGGTCTGGCACGACCCGCTCACCAACGAGCAGCACTTCGGCATCGTCGCCCAGGACCCGACGAAGGTCGGCCAGAGGGTGCCGTGGGAGTCGCGCACAGGGGTGCAGCGGGTTGCCGTCGATCAGGACCAGTCGTGGGTCTACCTGACCATCGACCTCGAGAAGCCTCCGACCTCGCCCGTGCGGGTCGGGTTCGACGTCGTGCCGGGCGGCCTCGCCCTTCCCGGCAGCGCCACCCGCACGAGCGGGGTCAACGACTACGCCGTCACCGTCGACCCCGCCACCGCGACCGCGACCGCGACCGCGACCGCCACGATGGTCGTCGACGGCGCGATCGACCCGGTGCTCCTCGACGGCCTGCCGGCTGCGTCGGTGCCGAAGCCCTCCTCGGACGGCTGGAGCCTGCAACGGCTCACCACCAACCGTCCCTTCGTCCTGCCGCTGACGAAGCGGAACACGCCGGCGGAGTTCCTCGAGGTCGGGCGGCTCAAGCGCGGCTCGTGGGACCCGAGGCTCGCGGCCTTCGACGACCGCACCACCTGGCAGCTCGAGGGCAGGCGAATCTCCCTGCGGCTGCCGTGGTCGATGCTCGGGCTCGCCGACCCGTCGTCGAAGACCGCCGTCGTGCCCCGGGCGGGCCGGCCGGCGGGGGTGAAGGTCGACGACATCGGGGTGGTGGTCGACGCCGGTGCCGGCGGTACCGCCGACCTCCGGATCGGGTGGGACGCGTGGAACCGGGCCACGCACTCCGAGCGGGTCAAGGCAGGCGTGCAGCCGCTCATCGACGCCTTCGTCGCCGTCTCCCGCTGACCCGTCGCGCTCGCGCCGACGAGCCGGCAGGCGTGACCTTCCGGCGTCTCGCTCGTTGGGACAGGGCAATCCGGTTCTGCCCTCGCGGCGAACCCCGACGGCACTCCCACGTGCGGCTCGCCCCACCCCCGGCACCCCAGGCCGTGCGTGCACCTTCCGAGAAGGGACCCCTGTCGATGACGACAACCTCTGGCCAGCCGCACGCCGAAAGCACCGCTCGAGCCTCGGACCCACCGCCACGCGGGTTCTCCCGGAGGAGGTTCATCGGATTCGTCGTGGCCGGCACCACGCTCACCGTCGCGGCCGAGATCGGGGGAGCCGAGGCGGCGTCCGCCGCCGTCCCCAGCCTCCCGCAGGTGCCTGAGCTCTACGACCTCGGCGACCTGCAGACCCACTCGGCGCTGCCGACCTCGCAGCTCATTCGCATCACCGTCGACGACGCAGGCATCGCCCACTTCGCGATCCCGCGCATGGAGGTGGGCCAGGGCATCACGACGGCCGCGGCCATGATCATCGCCGACGAGCTGTCGATGCGCGTCGAGGACGTCCGCGTGACGCTCGCCCCCGCCCGCCCCGAGCTGCTCTTCAACCAGCTCACCGGTGGCTCAAACACCATGCAGTCGATGTTCACCCCGATCCGGGTCGCCGCCGCGGTCGCGAAGGGCGCCCTGCTCCGTGCCGCGGCGACGGCGCTCGGCGCGAACGTCTCGTCGCTCGTGGCCAAGGGTGGCGTCGTCACGGCCCCGAACGGCAGCAGGCGGACGTATGCCGAGCTGTCGGGTCTCGCGGCCACGTCCACGACCACGGCCGTCGACGTCGAGCTCGCCCCGACGACGTCCTTCGACGTCGTCGGCACGCCACGCAACCGGGTCGACGCCCTCGACGCCGTGACCGGGCGCAAGCAGTTCACGATGGACCTCTCCGTGCCCGACGCGCTGCCGACGATGGTGTGTCGGCCCCCGACGCTCAACGGCTCGCCACGCAGCGTCGACAACCTCGCGGCCGTCCAGCGGATGCCCGGGGTCACCGACGTCGTCGTCGTCGACACGGGCGTGGCAGTGCGGGCCGCGACCTTCGGCCAGTGCATCGACGCCGTGCGGGCCCTGCGCGTCACCTGGGCCGGTGGACCAGTGGAGGGCGAGTCGGACGACTCGGTGCTGCGGCGGCTCAAGGCCGCCGAGCTGCCGATGGCCGTGCCCAAGGTGCCGCTGCTGACCCAGACCGTCGACATGCGGTTCGAGTTCATGTTCCGCAGCAGTGCGGCGCTCGAGCCCAACTGCGCCATCGCCGACGTGCGCAGCGACCGCGCCACCGTCTGGGCCGGGCTCAAGGCGCCCATCGTCGCCCAGCGCAACATCGCCAAGGCCGTCGGTCTCCCGGTCGCCAAGGTCACCGTCAACGTCGTCACGGGCGGAGGGTCCTTCGGGCACAAGCTCTTCGGCGACGCGGCCATCGAGGCCGCGAAGATCTCCAAGGCGATGGGCAAGCCGGTCAAGCTGATGTGGCACCGGGCCGACGAGCCACGCCAGGGTCGCACGCACCCGATGGCCACCTCGCGCATCCGGGCGACGGTCCTCGCGGGTCAGGTGCTGACCTTCGAGCAGCGGCACACGAGCATCAAGACCGACTTCTCGCACGGCCTCGGCGAACGGCTGACGGCGCTCGCCTCCGAGCTGCCCGCCGGGCTGGGCAACCTCGGCCTAGCGGAGTCGATCTTCACCCTGACCCAGGAGCTGCCCTACGACTTCGGGGTCGTCACGCAGCTGCTCAACGAGGTCGACATGGGCTTCAACACGGGCAGCATGCGCAACATCTACTCACCCGACGTCGCGTGCGCCAACGAGCTCTTCATCGACCAGCTCGCGAAGAAGCTGCGCAAGGACCCGTTGGCCTTCCGCCTCGCGTTCCTGCGCAACGAGCGCGTCAAGGCCTGTCTGCGCAAGGTCGCCGAAGCCGGACGGTGGGGCCGGTCGATGCCGGCCGGCACCGCGCAGGGCATCGCGATCCACTCGGAGTACAAGGGCGCCACGGCGGTCCTCGTCGAGATCGACTGCCGGCCCGAGACGGTGAACCGGAAGGTCCGTGAGGCGGTCACCGGTCCGCGCGTCACGAAGGCCGTCATCGCCATCGACGCCGGGCTCGTCGTCAACCCCCGCGGCCTCGAGGCGCAGATGATGGGTGGGGTGTCCGACGGCATCGCGCTCGCGTTGACGAGCAGCAACCACCTCCAGGACGGCCACTTCCTGGAGGCGAGCTGGGACAACTACTTCTACACGCGCCAGTGGAACGTGCCGCCGAGCTTCGAGTGCATCGTCATGCCCTCCGACGCCCAGCTGCCGGGTGGGGCGGGGGAGGCGGGCGTCGCGGCCACGGTCGCGGCCACGGCGTGCGCGTACGCCCGGGCCACCGGCACCGTCCCGACGCGGTTTCCGATCAACCACGGCACGGTGTCGTTCACCCCCAAGACCTTCGTCCCGCCGGTGCCGCCGTCGCCCACCGACGGCCTGACCCACACCTACTGAGGAGAACACCCATGGCACAGCACACCTTCCGGGTGAACGGCGAGGCCGTCACCGTCGACGTCGCCGACGACGTCCGGCTCCTCTGGGTCCTGCGCGACGTGCTCGGCATCACCGGACCCAAGTACGGGTGCGGGATCAACGTCTGCAAGGCCTGCACGTCGCACCTCAACGGCAAGGCGTTCAACCCCTGCTCGGTCCAGGTCAAGGACGTCGGCCCCGACGACGAGATCACGACGATCGAGGGCCTGCCCGACACCGTGGGCGCCGACCTGCACCCGATGCAGGAGGCCTGGCTCGAGCGCGACGTGGCCCAGTGCGGCTACTGCCAGCCCGGGCAGATCATGGCGGCGGTCGCGCTCGTGCGCAAGGTGCGGGCCGAGGGACGTCAGATCACCGACGCCGACCTGGACGGCATACGCAACGTGTGCCGGTGCGGCACCTACAACCGCATCCGGGAGGCCGTCCGGGACGGCGCCGAGCGGATGTAGCGCGGCGGCGGCGACCGGTCGGGCCCGGCGCCCGTGTCGGATGCTCCCGACGCGGGCTGCCCGGACCGGTCGAGCCGCTCAGATCAGCTCGACGCGGTCGGCCTGCGGTCCCCGGTCGCTCTGTCGCACCTGGTACCGAACCCGATCGCCCTGGTAGAGCCCGTCGGTGCCCCTGAGGACGGAGACGTGGACGAAGAGGTCCGCACCCCCCGCGTCCGGGGCGATGAAGCCGAACCCGCGCTCGGCGTCGTAGCGCGCGACGACGCCCTCGCCGCCGCGGGCCGGCACGCCGGATGTCTCCCGGTGACCGGATCGCCCACGGGACGGTGCCGTCGCGGGCCCGCGACGCGGCGTCGAGCTGCGCGCGAGGCGCACGTCGCGCGCCTGCGGGCCCTTCTCGCCGACGACGACATCGAAGGTCACCCGGTCTCCCTCGAACAGCTCGGGGAGCCCGTCGGCCAACGCCCGGACGTGGACGAACACGTCGGGGCCGTCCGACTCGGGCGTGATGAAGCCGAAGCCCTTGTCGACGTCGTACCAGGACACGGTGCCGTCCGCGCCGTCCGCCCCGTCGGATCCTGCGCTCGGCCGGCCGGCCCCGGCAGCCTGGGTGCCCATGGGGAGCAGGTGGTCGGCCTGCGGCCCCTTCTCCCCGTCGACGACGAGGAAGGCGACCCGCTGCCCCTCCGAGACCACGCCACCTCCGACGATGGCGGAGCTGTGCAGGAAGACCTCGGCATCGCCGCCGTCGGGCGTGACGAAGCCGTAGCCCTTGGCCGGCTCGTACCAGGAGACGGTGCCGAGCACGCCCAGCGGCGTGTCGGCCGAGCGGTCGGCCGTGACCCGGACGCGGCGGGCCTGCGGGCCGCGGTCCCCGTCGCCGATCTCGAACTCGACCACCTGGCCCTCCCGGAGCAGCCGCGTCCCGTCGTCGCTGACGATCTCGGACGCATGCACGTACAGGTCTTCCTCCTCCTGCCCGAGGTCGATGAAGCCGAACCCTCGGTCGGCGTCGAACCAGCGGACGGTTCCCTCGGTCACGGCTGACTCCTTGTCACGGCTACGGTCGGCATCCACCCAGTGTCCCCGATGCGACCCCGACGAGCCCAACCGCCCAGAGAGCTCGACCGACGAGCTCAGCGGAGGCCGGCAGCGGCGAGGACGACGTCCGCCAGTCGATCCGGGTGGATCGCCGCTGCGTAGGCACGTCCTTCCGGAACCCACTTGGTGCGCCAGAGGTCGAGCTCGGCCGGGCTGTCGCCCTGGTGGCGGTTGCGGTCGACGGCGCGGAGGCCCGCAGCCTCCGGCGACAGGTCGATCCACACCGCCAGGTCGAGGAGCGGGACGGTCTCGGGGCGGAGCAACCGGATGCCCTCCACGACGACGGCCGGCGGCATGGGCACGTCACAGGTTCGTTCCGCACCGTCGTACGTGCGCACGGGATAGACCAGGCGGTCGGCCTGCGGGGCCGAGCGGAGACGGTGCAGCACGTCGAGGAGGGCGGGCCAGTCGTGGAGCTCGAACAGGCCTGAGGCCGGCCCGGCTCCCACGGCGTAGAAGCGGTCGGTCGGGACCACCTGCTCGGGCCGGCCTCCGACGTCGGTGACCAGGTGCGCGGCGAGAGTGGACTTGCCGGCGCCGCCGTGCCCGCAGATCCCGATGACGGGAGGCCGTCCCATCGACGCCACGAGGTCCTCGACCCGGGCGAGCAGGTCGTCGTAGGTGATCGTTGCTGACCGCGGCACAGTGCCGGATCCTCGCACGTCGGCGCGCCGCAGGCGCCCCGGACCGGTGCGGCGCCGACGGCATACGTGGTGACGGTGCGGGTACTGGGGGACGGACCCCAGCGCACACCGACGAAGGAGAACTCATGAGAGCCGTGACCTGGCAGGGCAAGGGCGACGTCCGCGTCGAGACCGTGCCGGACCCGACCATCGAGGCACCGAGCGACGCGATCATCCGGGTGACCACGACCAACATCTGCGGGTCGGACCTGCACCTCTACGAGCCGCTCGCCGCGTTCATGACCCCCGGCGACATCCTCGGTCACGAGCCGATGGGCGTCGTCGAGGCCGTCGGCTCCGACTGCGGCGACCTCCGGGTGGGCGACCGCGTCTCGATCCCGTTCCAGATCTCCTGCGGCTCGTGCTGGATGTGCGACCAGGGGCTCTACACGCAGTGCGAGACCACCCAGGTGCGTGACCAGGGCTCCGGTGCCGCGTTGTTCGGGTTCTCGAAGCTCTACGGCTCCGTGCCGGGTGGGCAGGCGCAGTACCTCCGGGTCCCGCAGGCCCAGTTCACCCACGTCAAGCTCCCGGACGGACCGCCGGACGACCGGTTCGCGTACCTGTCCGACATCCTCCCGACGGCGTGGCAGGGGGTGGAGTACGCCGGGGTGCCCGACGGCGGCACGATCGTCGTGCTCGGGCTCGGCCCGGTCGGCGACTTCGCCTGCCGGATCAGCCAGTTGAAGGGCCATCGCGTCATCGGTGTCGACCGGGTGGCCGATCGCCTGCGCCGGGTGGAGAGCCGGGGGATCGAGGTGCTCGACCTCGACGAGCACGCCGACGACCTGGGCGACGTCATCCGCGAGATGACCGGCGGACGCGGCCCCGACTCGGTGCTCGATGCGGTCGGCATGGAGGCACACGGCTCGCCGGCCACCACGGTCGTGCAGAAGGCCGTGGGTCTGCTGCCCTCGGCCGTGGCGGCCCCCCTCCAGGAGGTGGCTGGCGTCGACCGCCTCAACGCCCTCTACAGCGCCATCGACATCGTCCGCCGCGGCGGCACGATCTCGCTCACCGGCGTCTACGGCGGCGCGGCGGACCCGATGCCGATGATCACGCTCTTCGACAAGCAGGTGCAGCTGCGCATGGGCCAGTGCAACGTCAAGCGCTGGATCGACGACATCATGCCCCTGCTCACCGACGAGGACCCTCTGGGCGTCGACACCTTCGCCACGCACCGGCTCACCCTCGACGAGGCGCCGGGCGCGTACCAGGCCTTCCAGGAGAAGCGCGACGGCCACATCAAGGTGCAGCTGCAGCCCTGGCGGTGACCTCCGGAGGGTGACGTCCACGCCGACGAGCACGCCCACCCCCGCGTCGGCGGCGGGGTCGGGCGTCACCCCCGCCGGCCGCCGGTGAGAGGCTGGCGCGGTGACCACCGTCGAGCAGCCGAGGGGCGCGTCGCTGGGTGACGCGCGGAACGCGCTGGTCGTGCTCGCGGTCGCCGTCTTCGGTGCCGTGACCACCGAGCTGGTGCCGGTCGGCCTGCTGCCGCAGATCAGCGCAGCCCTCGACGTCGGTACCGGCACCGCGGGACTGCTGGTCAGCGCGTACGCCGTCATGGTCGCGGCGTTGTCGGTGCCGCTCTCGCACACGACCCGGCGGCTGCCTCGCAAGCCCCTCCTGCTCTCGACCGTCGCCGGCTACGTCGCGAGCAACGTCGTGGCGGCGGTCGCGCCGACCTTCGCGGTCCTCGCGGCCGGCCGTGTGCTCGGTGGGGTGACCCATGCCCTCTTCTTCTCGGTGTGCATCGGGTATGCCGCGAGGCTCGTGCCGCCTGCCATGACCGGTCGGGCCATGGCGCTCGCCTCCGTCGGGGTCTCGGGGGGTTTCGTGCTCGGGGTGCCGCTCACGACGGCCTTGGGTGCGACGTTCGGCTGGCGGGCGGCGTACTGGTGCCTGGCCGCTGTGGTGTCGCTCGTCCTGGCCCTGGCCGCCGTCGTCCTCCCGGCGGTCGACACCGAGGGGGACGGCCGTGGCGCACGCACCGGCCGCCGTCGGGACCTGACGGGGGTCGTGGTGGCGAACGGCCTGACCTACCTCGGCACGTACGTGCTCTACACCTACGTCAGCGTGCTGCTGCTGGGCGCAGGCGTCGGGGAGCGGTGGATCGGCCTGGTGCTGCTCGCCTTCGGCGTGTGCGGTCTGCTCGGTCTGCGGCTCGCGGCCGCCCAGCTCGACCTCCGTCCACGCACCAGCGCGATCCTGGTGCCGGCCGTCATGACGGCCGGCCTGGCCGGGGTGGCCGTGAGCTACCCCCAGCTCGCGCTCGTCGTCGTGGGGGCTGGGGTGTGGCTCACCGCCTTCGGGCCCGCGGCCTCCCTCTACCAGGCGGCATCGGTGCGCATCGCGGCGAGCTCTCCCGAGACGGCGGGGGCGTGGATCAACGCGAGCAGCAACGCCGGCATCGCGGGTGGGGCTGCGATCGGGGCGGTCGTCGTGGGACACGGTGGCGTCGGTCAGGCTGCCTGGGTGTCCGCCGGGCTCCTGGCGTCCTCGGCCGTCCTGGCCGCCGCTGCCCGCTCGAGCTTCCCGGCACGCGGCGACGTGCGGACGGCATCGCGCCGAGACGCGCGACGACCGGTGCCCTGAGCGGTCCGGTCACGGCGTCACTCCGCTCCATGGGTGGACCACTCGGCGTCCGCCCGGTCACTCTCCTGTGCCGCCTCCCGCGAGCTCGCTCACGATGTCGAGGTGGCCCAGGTGGCGGGCGTACTCCTGCAGGAGGTGCAGCACCACCCGCTCGAGCGTGGCCGGGGGTGCGCCGTCCCACCGGGGGCCGGGCCGCCCGACGTCGGCCAGGGCGTGCGCCTCGATGATCTCGTTGCTCCGTCGGGCCTGCGCGCGCAGCGCGGCGAGCAGGTCGGCGACCGCCACGGTGTCGTCGACGAACCACCGGTCGTCGCGGGTGTCGCCCCACGGGTCGGCGACCGGAGCCCCCTCGAGGCCCCACTCGAGCCAGCGGCGCTCGACGTGCGTCAGGTGGTTGAGGAGCTCGACCGGCGTCCATCCCGACGGCAGTCGGCTCGTGCGCTGGTCGGTCTCGGACAGCGACTCGATCCGGCTCGCGAGCTGGTCGCGGAAGTAGTTGAGGTAGCGGACGACCACCTCGGTGGTCGAGGAGGCGGGCGCGGTCGGGTCCGGGAAGGGGAGGCTCACCCCGGCAGCATGCCGGTCGCCGCCGCCCTCCGCCGCACGAGTGGGTGTGCCGGCGGCCTCCGGGTCGGTGGGGTCGACGGCGTACCTCGTGCGCACGGCGTCGCGCTCGACCCGGACGCCGAGGAGGCGCAGTCGGATCGGCGTCGCGTCGGGCGGGAGCGGTGGCCCGTCCATCATGGTCGGAGTCCCGGCGCCGCCGACGAGGCCCGGCAGCGTGACGACGTCGACCACGTCGACGAGCCCCTCCCTCAGCAGGGAGGCGTTGAGGGTGCCGCCCGAGTCGGCGACGACGCACTCCACCCCGAGACGGTGCCGCAGTCGGGCCAGCGCGGACCGCAGGTCGACGCGGTCGTCGCCGACGACGACGTAGCCGACCTCGAGGTCGCGCAACCTCTGGAGGTAGCCCGGTGGGGTGCTGCGACACACGAGCACGAGCAGCCTGAGGTCGGCGTCGCCGGTGAACGACCAGTCGACACGCCCGCGGCCGTCGGCGACGACGAACCACCTGCGCGCGGCCGCCGGGAGGTGGTCGCACCACAGGAGGTCGTCGGGGACGACCGGCGCCGGCCAGTCGGGTGCGACGGCGTCGGGATCGACGAAGGACCCGCTGCCCTCGAGGATCGCGCCGGCCCCGATCTGCTCGTGCCGCGTCTCGAAGGGCCCCCCGGCCGCCATCAAGGACCAGCGCGCCCCGACTGCGGGATCGAGGAGGCGTTCGTGGCGGCCCAGGGTGATGCGTCCGTCGACGCTGACGGTCGTCGTCAGCACCACCTCCGGCAGCTCGTCGCCCATGTCGGGAACGGTAGCCGCGACCGCCGACACCCCACCGGGTCGGCGCGAACCGCGTCGAAGTCGTTGACACGATGGGCGTCTGTCGGCATCATCGTCGTATGTTCGTTCAGTGTCGAATGGCTATTCACCGAGCCGCGGTGGTCCGGCGGGGCGCGGTCGTGCTGACCGCTCTCGCGCTCGGTGCGTCCCTCTCTGCCTGCTCGCGAGTTCCCGGCGTCTACACCTACGTGCCGGCCGGGCAGGAGAAGAGCGCGGGGGCGGGGCGGGCAGCGGCGTTCGACGCGACGGCATACGTCGACGGGATCTGGGCGGGCAAGGTGCTGCCCACCGTGACGAAGGACGCCGTGCCCGCCTCGGAGCTGCTGCCCGCGCTCGAGGCCGACCAGGCCGCAGCCAGCAAGGAGTACGGCAACCAGACCGGGACCGGGAGCCCCTTCGCCTTCCTCGTGAAGGGCACCGGGACGGTGACCGCCATCGACAAGGACGCGCCGACGCATCCGCTCACCGTCCGCGTCGACGGCGTGAGCGGCAAGGGCGCAGACGTGCAGGTCGTCACCGGGCCGGTCATCGCCGGCACCGCGCTGCGCGACGCGGTCAGGTTCATCACGTTCGGCGACTTCACGAACCAGCTGAACTACGCGGATGCGGGGACCGCGCTCAACTCCAAGGTCAAGACCGAGGTGCTCGGCAAGCTCGAGCCCGCCTCGCTCGTCGGCAAGAAGGTCACCTTCGCCGGCGCCTTCTCGCTCGTGGCCCCGGGCGTCGTGCTCGTGGTGCCCACGCAGCTGCAGGCCGCCTCGTGAGCGCGGACGGGGTGCCGGACGTGGTGTCGGACGTGGTGTCGGACGACATCGTGCTCCGCGCGGTCGACGTCACGAAGGCGTACGGCGGGGTCCGCGCGCTCAAGGGCGTCACCTTCGAGGCGTACCGCGGCAAGGTGAACGTGCTCGTCGGGGAGAACGGCGCCGGCAAGTCCACGCTCATGAAGATCCTCGCGGGCGCCGAGCAGCCCAGCTCCGGCGAGATCCTCCTCGACGGCAGGGCGGTCAGCGTCACGAGCCCGCGCGACGCGATCGCGCACGGCATCGGCATCATCCACCAGGAGCTCAGCCTCTTCCCCAACATGTCGATCGCGGAGAACCTGTTCGCCGGCCGTGAGCTGAGGCGGGGTCGCTTCGTCGACCACGCCGCGCAGCGGCGCCGCAGCACCGAGGTGCTCGCTCGGCTCGGTCAGGACCTCGACCCCGACACCCTCGTCGGCGACCTGCCGATCGGCAAGCAGCAGCTCGTCGAGATCGCCCGTGTGCTGCTCGAGGACGTGCGGATCCTCATCATGGACGAGCCGACCTCGGCGCTCTCGAACCACGAGGTCGACGTCCTCTTCACCGTCATGGCCGACCTGCGCCGCGACGACGTCACCATCATCTACATCTCGCACAAGCTCGACGAGTTCCGTCGCATCGGCGACTACGTGACGGTGCTGCGCGACGGGTCGCTCGTCGCGCACGAGGCCATGACGGGCACCGACACCGCCTGGATCGTGCGCCAGATGGTCGGTCAGGACCCGGCCGCCCTCTTCGCGCGATCGGCCGGCGAGATCGGCGACGTGCTCCTCGAGGTCAGCGACCTCACGGTGACCGGGCCGGTGCGCGACCTCGTCTCCGGCGTGTCCCTCGAGGTGCGGGCCGGCGAGGTCGTCGGCATCTACGGGCTGATGGGTGCAGGCCGCACCGAGCTGTTCGAGGCCCTCATGGGCACCCGGCCCTCGACCGGCGAGGTGTCGGTGCGGGGCCGGGTCGTCCGGGAGAGAACCGTCCGGGCCCGTCAGGCCGCCGGCTTGGCGCTCGTCCCCGAGGACCGCCAGCGCGACGGGCTCGTGCAGACGATGAGCGTCAGCGACAACGTGCTGCTCTCGACCATCGGCACGCTCGCCCGCCAGGGCCTGCTCGCCCGGGGCCTCGAGCGCAGCGTCGCGAGCGAGAAGGTGCGCGACCTCTCCATCAAGATCCCGGGCCTCGGGGCGCCGGTCACGTCGCTGAGCGGCGGCAACCAGCAGAAGGTCGTCCTCGCGCGAGCCCTGCTCACCGAGCCCGTCGTGCTCCTCCTCGACGAGCCGACGCGCGGCGTCGACGTCGGAGCCAAGAGCCAGATCGCCGAGATCATGAGCGACCTCGCCGAGGCCGGCTACGGGGTCCTGTTCATCTCGTCCGAGCTCGCCGAGGTGATGGCCATGGCCGACCGCGTGCTCGTGATGGCGCGCGGCCGCATCTCCGCGGAGCTGAGTGGTGACGCCCTCACCGAGGAGGCCCTCGTCGCCGCCTCCGCCTCGGACGCCGTCCTCTCCGCCGCCGCGACGGGCGCCGACATCCTTCCCACCCGAGCCACGGAGGTCCCCGCATGAGCAACACGGACGTCGCGCCCGCCGCGTCGACCCAGACGCCGCCCACGGAGCCGGCCACGCCGGCGCGCCGGGGCGACACCCTGGCCCGGATCGGCCTGCTGCTGCTGCGCGGTCGCACGCTCGTCGTGCTCGTGCTGCTCATCATCCTCTTCGGCACGATGTCGCAGGACTACCTCACCTCCGGCAACCTCATCGTGATGACCAAGCACGTGGCCATCAACGCGATCCTCGCGATCGGTGTCACCTTCGTCATCCTCACCGGGGGCATCGACCTCTCCGTGGGATCGATCGCGGGCCTGTCGAGCATGGTCGTCGGCGGCCTGCTCTTCGCCGGGCTCACCCTGCCGGGCGGGGGAGTGCTCTACCTCTCGGTCGGGGCCGTGATCCTCGTCGGCATCCTCGTCGGGGCGCTCGTCGGCTGGGTCAACGGCATCCTCATCACCAAGTTCCGGGTGGCGCCGTTCATCGCCACCCTCGGCATGCTCTACGTCGCCCGAGGCGTGGCCCAGCTGCGCAGCAACGGTGGCACCTTCCCCGACCTGGCCGGCAGCCCCGAGCGCGGCAACGAGGGCTTCCACGTCATCGGCGTCGACAGCTGGCTCGGCATCCCCGTCGCGGTCTGGATCATGGTCGTCGTCGCCGTCATCGCCGTCGTCGTGACGACGAAGACCCCCTTCGGCCGCCGCATCTATGCCGTCGGCGGCAACGACCGCGCCGCCGTGCTCGCCGGCATCCGGGTCCCGCGCATCACGATCGCCGTCTACGTCATCAGCGGTGCCTGCGCGGCCCTCGCCGGCATGCTGCTCACCTCGGAGCTGGGCGCGGCCTACCCGGACACCGCGACGACCTACGAGCTCAACGCGATCGCCGCAGCCGTGCTCGGTGGGACGGCGCTGAGCGGCGGGCGCGGCACCATCGTCGGCACCGTCATGGGTGCCTTCGTCATCGGGTTCCTCGCCGACGGTCTCGTCCTCGTCGGCGTGTCGACCTTCTGGCAGTCCGTGGTCAAGGGCGCCGTCATCATCCTCGCCATCGTCCTCGAGCAGGCGCAGCAGCGACTGCAGACCGCGCTGTCGCAGCGCACCGCCTGACCTCACTCCCACGCGAAACTCTCCGCCCCCGAACGCAACCCATCGACCCGACACGCACCGCAGTGACCCGTTCAGCACCCTCGAAAGGATCTTCATGTTCCGTCACACGTCACGCCTGAGCCGGGCGCTGCTGCCCGTCGCCGGCGCCGCCCTCGTCCTCGGTACCGCCGCCTGCGGTGGCGGCTCCGACAACGCCTCCGGGACGAACACGTCGGCTGCCCCCGCGGCAGCCGGCTCCGGCTCGAAGCTCGTCGTGGTCATCACGCCCTCGCCCGACAACGTCTTCTTCAAGGCTGAGCAGGACGCGGCCGCCGCCAAGGCGAAGGAGCTGGGCTACGAGACGCTCGTCATCAGCCACGACGACGACCCGACGAAGCAGAGCCAGGCCTTCGACACGGCGATCTCGCGCAAGGCCGCCGCCATCATCCTCGACAACGCGGGCGCCGACGTGACGGTCACGGCGGTCAAGAAGGCCAAGGACGCCGGCATCCCGTCGTTCCTCATCGACCGGGAGATCAACCAGACCGGTGTCGCGGTCGCCCAGATCGTGTCGAACAACGCGCAGGGCGCCTCGCTCGGCGGCCAGGAGTTCGCCAAGAAGATGAACAACGCCGGGTCCTACGCCGAGCTGCTCGGCAAGGAGACCGACACCAACGCCGGGGTGCGGTCCAAGGGCTACCACGACATCCTCGACCAGATCCCCGCCCTGAAGATGGTCGCCCAGCAGACGGCCAACTGGGACCAGGCCGAGGCGCTCGCCAAGACCCAGACGATCCTGCAGGCCCACCCCGACATCAAGGGCATCATCGCCGGCAACGACACGATGGCCCTCGGCGCCCAGGCGGCCCTCGACGCGGCCGGCAAGAAGGACGTCGTGGTCGTCGGCTTCGACGGCAGCCCGGACGTCGTCAGCTCGATCAAGACCGGCAAGATCAAGGCCACCGTGCTGCAGCCCGCGAGCCAGATCGCCGAGATGGCCGTCGAGCAGGCCGACGCCTACATCAAGGGTGGCGGCAAGGCGTCGCAGCCGGA
Organism: Terrabacter sp. NPDC000476; assembly: GCF_040300125.1. Lineage (NCBI taxonomy): Bacteria > Bacillati > Actinomycetota > Actinomycetes > Micrococcales > Intrasporangiaceae > Terrabacter > Terrabacter sp. NPDC000476. Next base: position 494,961 of record NZ_JBEPDF010000001.1, on the reverse strand, counting down.
GAAGCAGTCGGTCGACTGCATCCTCGTGACGCCGGAGAACGCCGACAAGGTCACGAACTTCGCCGTGGCGGACTGAGCCGCAGCGAGCTGAGCCCCTCTGGAGGCGGGGACGGACGCCCAGGCGACCGTCCCCGCCTCTCGCCGCGTGCAAGACTCGCGACCGTGACCAGCGAAGGCACTCTGCGCTCCGACGCGTTTCGGCGCTACTGGCGTGCCGGAGCCGTCTCCGGACTCGGGTCCTACGTCACGATCTTCTTCCCTGCAGGCGCTCGTGGTCATCGTCCTGCACGGCGGCGCCACCGAGGTGGGCTGGCTCAACGCGGCACGATGGCTGCCCTACCTCGTCCTCGGGCTGATCGTCGGCGCGGTCGTGGACGGCCGCAGACGGTTGCCGCTGATGGTCGGCACCGACCTCGCGCAGGCGGCCCTGCTGCTGACGATCCCGCTCCTGTGGTGGCTGGGCGTCCTGTCGCTGCCGGCGCTCATGCTCATCGTGGTCCTGACCGGGACCGCGGCGGTCGTCAACGGCGCCGCGGAGATGTCGTTGCTGCCGCGGCTGCTCCAGCGGCAGCAGCTGCAGCCGGCCCATGCCCGCGTCGACGCGGCGGACGCGGCCGCGTCCACCGCAGGGCCCGCTCTCGGCGGACTGCTCGTCGGTGCCGTCGGAGCTCCTGTCGCCGTGCTGCTCGACTCATTGACCTACCTCTACTCCGCCTTCACCTTGCGACGGATCCGCATCGACGAACCCGCCCCGCGCACGGGCGTCACGGTGCGGCACCTTCTCCACGAGATCATCGAGGGCGTCCGCTGGGTCTACCGGTCCTCCGGGCTCACGACGATCGCGATCGCCACCCACGTCTGGTTCGTCGGCAACGCCATCGTCGGGGTCGTCCTCGCGCCCTACGTGCTGCTCACGCTCGGCCTGACCCCGTTCCAGTTCGGGATCGCGGGCGCGGGCGGTGGTGTCGGCGCAGTGGCCGGGGCGTTGGCGACGACCTGGCTCGGTCGGCGTCTCGGCACCGGCCGCACCATCATCGCGTGCCACCTCGTCACGACCGGCGCCGTCGTCGCCATGGCCCTCGCCGCCCGGGGCGCGGCGTGGGCGGTCCCGGCCCTGCTGCTGGGACAGGCGCTCTACGGGCTGGCGATGGGCATGAGCAACTCCCACGAGATGAGCTACCGCCAGCTGATGACGCCCGACCACCTGCAGGCTCGGACCAACACCACCCTGAGGTCGTTCAACCGGGCGGTCGCCATGCTCACGGCACCCGTCGCCGGCGTGCTCGCCGACACCTGGGGCAACGAGAGGATGCTGGTCCTCGCCGCATCCGTCTTCGCCCTCGTCGCGGTCGGTCTGGCCGTCACGCCGTTCCGCGGGGTCAGGGCACCCGTCTGACGCTGAGCCGCGGCGTCGTCCTCGAGGGCCTGGTCGTCGACGCACGCACGAGCGCGATCTCACCGACGTCCAGCCGGACCGACCGACAGCGAACCGACAGTCTGGGCCGGAGACGGTCGCTGTCACCACGCTGCCTCAGGTCTGCCGAGCACCCGGGGGATGCGCGAAGGCGCACGATGAGCTCAACTGCATCTTGTTGTCGCAGAACGGTTTCAGGGGGCAGACAGGATCTCGCCGGCAGCACCCGCGATGCCTTCGGCGCTGATGCCGAAGTGCTCCATGAGCCATTCCACCGAGCCGGTGGGGGCGAAGGTGTCGGGCACCCCGACGAGGCGGAGCAGCGTCGGCCGACGCGTCGACAGGTACTCGGCCACGGCGCCGCCGAGGCCCGAGGTCAGCGCCTCCTCGACGGTCACGATGCCCGCCGTCTCCTCCGCGGCGGCCAGCAGCGCCTCTCCGTCGAGCGGCTTGATGGTGGGCATCGCCAGCACCCGGGCGTCGACGCCCCGGGCCTCGAGCAGCTCGGCGGCGGCGAGCGCACGCGTCACGGCCGTGCCGGTCGCGACGATCGTCACGTCGGTGCCGGCGCGCAGCTGCACCGCCCTGCCGGGAACGAACTCGTAGCCCTCGGGCATGACGTCGGGCACCCCCATCCGGCTGACGCGGATGAAGACGGGCCGCCCGGCGCCGGCCGCCCAGCGGACGACCTGGGCCGTCTCGGTGGCGTCGGTCGGCACGACGACGGTCAGGCCCGGGATGGTGCGCAGCCAGGCGAGGTCCTCGATGGAGTGGTGCGTCGGTCCCAGCTCGCCGTAGGCCATGCCGGGGCTCTGCCCGACGAGGACCAGGTGGTGCTGGGAGTACGCGGCGTCGACCTTGATCTGCTCCATGGCGCGGGCGGTCAGGAAGCACGCCGCGGCCGAGACGAACGGCACCTTGCCGCCGTTCGCCAGGCCGGCACCGACACCCACCATGTCCTGCTCGGCGATGCCGACGTTGACCAGCCGCTCGGGGAACCGCTCCTGGAACGGCCCGAGCTTGCTCGACCCGACGGAGTCGTTGACCACGGCGACGATCCGGTCGTCGTGCTCGGCGAGGTCGACGAGGGCAGCGACCCAGGCGTCCCGGCAGTCGTGCAGCGGCGCAGGGGCCGTCGTCGGTGCGGTGGTGGCGGTCATGAGTGCTCCAGCTCGGCGAGGGCCTGGCTGACCTGCTCGGTCGAGGGGACCTTGTGGTGCCAGGCGACGTTGTCGGACATGAACGAGATCGGGTGGCCCTTCATCGTGTGCGCGATGACGGCCGTCGGCTTTCCGGATGCGTGGGGCACCTGGGCGAACACGTCGAGCAGCGCGCCGTGGTCGTGGCCCTCGACGTCGACGACGTGCATGCCGAAGGCGCGCAGCTTGTCGGCGAGGGGCTCGAGGTCGTTGGTGTCGGCGACCCGGGCGCCCTGCTGGAGCCGGTTGCGGTCGACGACGACGCACAGGTGCGACAGGCGGTGGTTGCCCGCCGTCATGAGCGCCTCCCAGTTCGAGCCCTCTTGGAGCTCGCCGTCGCCGACGACGACGAAGGTGCGGCGCGAGGAGCCGTCGAGCTTGCCCGCGAAGGCGGTGCCGACCGCGATCGGCAGGCCGTGGCCGAGGGGGCCGGTGCTCGCCTCGACGGCGGCGATCTTCGTGCGGGCCGGGTGTCCGTTGAGCTGCGACGTGGGCTGCATGAAGGTCTCGAGCTGCGCCGGGTCGAGGAAGCCCGCCATGGCGAGCGTCGTGTAGAGCGCAGCCGCGGCGTGACCCTTGGACAGGATGAACCGGTCGCGCTCCGGGTCGTCGAGCTGGTCGGGGGAGACGTTCATCGCCTGCAGATAGAGCGTGACCAGGACGTCGATGACCGAGAACTCGCCGCCGATGTGGCCGAGGCCGGCGGCGCGCACCATCTCGAGGTCCCGACGACGCACGAGCCGCGCGGCCTCGGCCAGGTGCGCGACGGTCTCCTCACGGGTGGCGCCCACGGGCACGCGCCCGAGCACCGTCAGCACGGCGTGCGGCACGGCGTCCGCGTCGACGTGCGGGATCAGGTCCTCCGTGGTCGTCATGCGTCACCCCGCAGGCACGAGAAGAGGACGTCCTGCACGAGCTTCTGCGCGCCGAGCGCGTCCTGGCGGGACTGTGCCGCCTTGAGCCCCTCCACGTCGAGCTCCTCGAGTGCCCGGTGGATGCCCTTGAGGAAGCGCACCGAGAGCCGAGCGGCCTCGACCGTGTCCTCCCGGAACGGGAACTGGTCGAGCTGCCAGACGCCCTCCCAGCCGTTGATCTTCAGCGTGTAGAAGAACTCGAAGAGCTCGACCGGGTGCACGGTGCCGACGACCATGTCGTCGTCCCAGCCGCGCAGGTTGTCGTTGACGTCCATGGCCCACAGCAGGCCGTGGTCGATGAGCAGCTGCGCCGCGGCGGCCGGCGACTCGCCGCCGAAGAGGGCGTGGCCGAAGTCGAGGAGCACGCCGACGTTGTCGACGCCCATCGCCTTGATGCCGAGGACCGTCTTGGCCGCCGAGTCCCAGAACATCTTGTTGCGGGGCTCGCGGGGCTTGTACTCGATGACGATCCTGATGTCGGGGTTCGCGAGGGCCAGCTCGCGCATGCCGCTGACGGCCAGCTCCCACTGCTCGTGGTGGTTGACCTGCAGCGGGTAGTCCCAGCCGTCCTGGCCGGGCCACACCTTGAGGTAGCGGGCGTCCAGGGCCCGGACGACGTCCGCCGCCTCACCGAGCGCGGCGAGCGCGGCTGCGCGCACCTCCGGGTCGGGGTTGGTGAAGGCGCCCTTGCTGAAACGGCGCATGTAGATCTCGGGCGTGACGCCGATGGCCTTGAGGCCGTGCTCGGCCAGCGCCTGCTTCACGTCCTCGACGGTGACCCCCTCGGAGAACGGGTAGGGCACGTCGACGTAGGACAGCTCGCCGACCGCGCCGGCGCGGGCGATCTGCTCCAGGGTCGAGACCTCAGGGGCGTAGCCGTCGGTGGCGTAGCGGTCGACGTACGACGCGAAGTGCCACAGGCCCGCTCCGAAGGATGGGTGGTCGGTCATGGGTCGTTCCTCTCGGTGATCTGCTCACTCGTCTGCTGGCTCGACTGCCCGCACCTCGGCGGATGCGCTTGCGGGACAGGCAGACCGCGTGAGCGGGCAATGGCCTGGCTCCACGCGCGACGACGGTCGTCGACGGCGCAGGCGTGAGGGGTGACGTGTCGCCCCGGTGTGGCGACCGGCACCGCGACGCCGAGCTGCTCGGCGGCGAGCCGCGCGGCTCCGAGGGCCGAAGCGGCCGGGCTGCTCGCCACGTCGAGGGGCCGGCCGAGCAGGTCGGACTGGATCTGCATGAGCGTGCCGGACGCGGTGGCGCCGCCGTCCGCGTGCAGCGTCCCGATGCGGGTCGAACCGTCGGACTCCATGGCCTCGACGACGTCGGCCACCTGGTGCGCCACGGCTTCGAGGGCGGCCCGGGCCAGCTGGCCCCGGGTCGTCCCGGCCGTGACGCCGGAGAGCACGCCGACGGCGGAGCGGTCCCAGTACGGTGCGCCCAGGCCCGAGAACGCCGGCACGAAGCACGCTCCGCCACTGTCGGGCACCCCGGCGGCGAGGCCCTCGAGGTACGCACCGCCCGCGGTGCCCTCGGGGACCCCGAGCGTGCTCGCCATCCAGTCGAGGGCCGAGCCCGACGCCACGATGTTCCCCTCACGGGCGTACGTGGGCCGTCCCGCCACGTGCCAGGCGACGGTCGTCGCGATGCCGTGCGGCGCGGTCCCGGCGTCGGCAGTGGGGCTCATCACCGACGTCCCCGTCCCGTACGTCGCCTTGCCGGTGCCCGGCACGGTGCAGCCGTGGTGGTAGAGCGCGGCGTGCGAGTCGGCGAGCACGGCCAGCACGGGCACGCCGGCCGGCAGGCGGCCGAGACGCTCGGTGGCGACACCGAACGACGCGTCGGACGGGCACGGCTCGGGCAGGTGCACGGGGTCGATGCCGAAGAGGGAGAGCAGCTCGTCGTGCCAGCGCAGGCTCGGCAGGTCGAGCAGCAGGGTGCGTGAGGCGTTGCCGAGGTCGGTGACGTGACGACCGGTGAGCCGCCACACGAGCCACGCGTCGACGGTGCCCACGGCGATGTCGGAGAGCGGGGCTCCTGCTGCCGACGCGGCGTCGATGGCCGCCCGGAACTTGGGGGCCGAGAACATCGGGTCGAGGGAGAGCCCGGTGCGTCGGCGGATCGTCGCGGCGGCATCGGGCTCGCGCTCGGCGAGGTCGGCGCACCACGCCGCCGTCCGCGCGTCCTGCCAGCCGAGCGCGGGCCCCAGCGCCCGGCCCGTGCTCCGGCTCCAGCAGACGGCGGTCTCGCGCTGGGAGGAGATGCCGATGCCCAGCACGCGCACCTCGGGGGCCTGCTCGAGGCAGCGCTCGACGGCCGACAGGGTCGCGGTCCAGAGCTGCTCCGCGTCCTGCTCGACCCAGCCGGGCACCGGGAAGGCGATGCTCGTGGATGAGGACGCCTGCGCGGTCACGGACCCGGTCGTGGCGTCGACGAGCAGGGCCTTGGTGTTGGTCGTGCCCTGGTCGAGCGCGAGCAGCGCTCCGCCGGGGGAGCGACCGGTCTGGCCCTGACTCGTCATTGAATATCCATTCGCTAGTGAATGAAGGTGTTGTCAGGTTAGGGGCGGGACCGGTGGCTGTCAACGGAGCGAGCGGGGCGCGGCGTGGGTGAGTGCCTCCGGACGTGCGGCCGCGCCGGGCCCGCGAGGCGGGACCGGCGCTGTGCGATGGCGACGTCGGGCGTGTGTCCCCGGACGTCGGGCGGGAGCGAGCGGCCTACCGGGCGGCCTACCGGGCGGCCTCGCGCAGGTAGGCCGCCGTCGCGCTGTCGGTGACGAGGGTGTTGATCCAGCCGCCGAGCAGGGCGGCGCGGATCGCCTCGTGCTTGCGCCGGCCGCCGGCGACCCCGATGCGGCGGGGGATGTGCAGCAGGTCGGCCGCCTCGATGCCGAGGATCCGCTTGTCGAAGTGGCTGCGCACCGGCCCGCCCTCCGCGTCGAAGTAGCGCATGCAGACGTCGCCGACCGCTCCGGCGCTGCGCAGCAGGTCCTCGTCCTCGGCGCTGACGGCGTTGCCGCTGGCCCGCAGGAGCGGCGAGGGCAGCAGGCTGCCGATGCCCGCGAGCAGCACCGTGAGGTTCGGGAAGGCGTCGATCGCCTGCGCGATGCTGTCCTCGCGCAGGAGGGCCCGCCGGGTCGCGTCCGACGTGACGACGCCGGGGGCGGGCAGGTAGGTGGCCTGGGCACCGGTCACCTGCACGAGCCGACCGACGAGGTGGGTGGCTCGGGCCTGGGCGGAGGGCTGTCCGAGGCCGCCGAGCACCTGGACCACCGACTCGCACTCGTGGCTGCTGCGCGGCCGCATCGAGTCGACCGTGGCGAGCAGGGTCGAGCTCCACGACGACACCCCGATGCGCTCGCCGCCGGTCAGCGTCGTCTCGAGGTAGAAGGCGGCTGCCGCCCCGAGCGCCGGGGTGATGACGAACTCGTCGTCCTCCTCGCCCGTGTCGGCCACGACGACCTCGGTGAGGCCGTAGAGCCGCTCGATCTCGTCCTCGAGGTCGGCGAAGACGCCTCGTGGGGCCACGACCGTGGTGCGCACGATGCCGCTCGCGACGGCCTTCTTCAGCAGGCGCGACACGCGGGGCTGCGAGATGTTGAGCCGCTTGGCGATCTCGGGCTGGCGGATGCCCTGCTCGTGGTAGAGCCGGGCGACCTTGGTCATCAGCCGGGTGTCCTCGGCCGCGAAGCCCGCTGCCACGGCGTCTGCGGCGTCCATCGGGTTGGCCATGGTGCCTCCGGTGTGCTGGCCCGGGGAGGGGCGGAACGCGTCGATTCGTTGACGAATATACATTCATCAGTCCCGGCGCCCGGGTTCCTCAGAGGCTAGCGCCCGGGACGCGTCCTGGGTGCATGCTGGGAGGGTGAGCGACCGCACCGCGGCAGGTGGCGGGGGCCTCGACGGTGGAGACCCCGGCTACACCCTGCCCAGGGCTCGGGAGGAGTACGACCGCCTCGGACGTCAGGCTGCCTTCCTCGGGAGCACGACGGAGCGGCTCTTCCGCGCTGCCGGCATCGGACCCGGCCTGCGGGTGCTCGACGTCGGCAGCGGGGCGGGTGACGTGGCCCTGCTCGCCGCCGAGCTGGTCGGCCCCACCGGGGCCGTGGTCGGGGTCGAGGTCGACGACGCGGCCCTCACGGTCGCCCGTGGCCGCGCCGCCGCGCAGGGACTGTCGAACGTCTCGTTCGTGCAGGGAGACCTCCGCACCCTCGGTGCCGATGGGGGTGTCGAGCTCGGTGGGGGCGGCTTCGACGCCGTCGTGGGTCGACTCGTCCTCATGTACGTCCCCGACCCCGGGGACGTGATGCGTCGTCTGGCGGCGACGGTGCGCCCCGGCGGCGTCGTCGCGTTCCAGGAGCTCGACCTCGACCCGGCCGTCACCTCCTACTCGTGGCCCGACGACACGCTCTGGAACCAGACGGGCCGGCTCCTCGTCGAGACCTTCCGGCGGGCAGGCGCCCACATGCGGATGGGCCGCCGGCTCTTCGCCGACATCGAGACGGCCGGGCTCGGGCCTCCCGACCTCCTCGACGAGGCGCTGACCGGAGGTGGCGCGCGCTTCGCGGGCTACGACTGGATCGCCGGGCTGGCCCGGGCCCTCGCTCCGCTCATGGAGCGCCTCGAGGTCACCGACGTGGCCGCGCTCGAGCTCGACACCCTCGCCGCGCGCATCCGGCAGGACGCGATCGAACGCGGCGCCGTGATGTGGCTGCCATCGCTCGTCGGCGCGTACGCTCACCGGCGCGTGCCCTAGGCGGTGCGCAGGTGCGCGTGGCGGTCGGTCAGGCTGCTCGTGCACGTGAAGGTCGACGTGTACCGGCCACACACGGCTGGGCCGTCGTGCGCGCGGTGCCCACCTGTCCAGACGGTGCGCAGACGAGAAACATCGCACCCACGCTCTGGTCACGCACTCCGTCGAACGAGAGGTGCAGGTGGTGCACCCCCGCTGACACGGGAAGTGCTGTTGCTCCGAGCCGGCGACGTGACGCCGGCGGCCTTTCAGCGGGCGCGGGGGCTGAACGCGGTGAGGAACGCGTCACGGAAACGGTCCATCGCCCAGACCGGGGAGCTCGGTCCGGGCCGCAGGCCGACGTCCCATGACCACGACGAGATCCTCTGCAGCACAAGGGGATCGCTGCTCAGGATGCTGATCGGCACGTCGTGACCGGCATCCTCGCCGGAGACGACGGCGACCGGCTGGTGGTCGCCCAGCACGACGACGACCGGATCCTGGTCGCGGGGCTGCTGGAGGAAGCCGACGATGCTGTCGAGCGAGTAGGCCACCGAGGCGCCGTATGCCGCCCGCAACCTCTGCGGGTTGCTCCAGACCTCGTCCGCCGGCGTCGCCGTGCGCGCCTGTGCTGCGTAGACCGACCCGTCGCCGAGACTCGCCCAGTCGACGAGCCGGGGGAGCGGCGCCCACGGCACGTGGCTCGTCACGAGGTCGACCTCGGCCATGACGGGCGGCCGGGCCGTCGCGGACCTCGCGCCGAGCTCGGCGCGGCCGAGGGCCGCGAGGGTGAACTGGTCGGGCACCGGGGCATAGCCGAAACCCGGGCCCGCGTAGCCGAGCGACCGGGCGTCGTAGATCCGGTCGTAGCCGTAGAAGGCCTCGCCCTCGGGCCAGTCCCTCCGGTCGGCGGGCACGACGGCCACGGTGCGCCACCCGGCTCCCGCGAAGGCCCGGGTCAGCGAGAGGCGTGGGGACTCGGTCGCTCCCGTGTCGAGCAGCTGGTCGTAGCGCTGCGAGGTGTCGACCCACAGACCGGACTGGAGCGTGGAGTGCGCGAGCCAGCTGAAGCCGCCGAAGGTCGGGGAGGTGAGCCACGCGCTGCGCGCTGCGTAGCCGGCCGATCCGAGCGCCTCGGTGCCGGTCGTCAGGGCACGGTCGACCTCGGGGCTCGCCTCGACGGCCACCCGCCCGTAGCTCTCGACGAAGACGACGAGGACGTCCTTCCCGCGCAGGACCGTGAGCAGGTCGCGCGCGGGGACCGTGGCCATCGGGTCGGCAGCAACCAGGGCCGCGAAGGCGTCGCGGTCACGGAGGCCGTCACGGATGCCGGTGGCCTCCCGGCTCGCCAGCCTGACGACGTCGGTGGAGGCCACGGGCGCCACCGAGGTGGTCGTCCACCCCACCGACGCGAGCACGACCCAGACCGCCGCCGCGCCCACGGCCGCGCGCAACGACGTCCGTCGGTGCCGACGGAGCGCGCGCCGGACCCGCCCCACCGCCCACGGCGTCAGGACGAGGAGCAGGAGCAGCGCCAGCCCGGCCCCGACCGCGACGGCGACCGCGGTCACCGGGCTCGTCGAGTCGCCGAGGAACGACCCGGCAGCCCCGGCGTAGCGCCAGTCGGTGAGCGGGTTGAACGGGCGGTACATCGCGGCGAAGAAGGCCACGTCGAGCACCCGGACCGCCAGCAGGGCCCCGAGCGCCACCCCGACGGCCGCGCCGAGGCACCGCGCGACGCCCTCGCGCACGGCGAGCAGCAGCAGGACGAGGACGATGCCCTCGGCCGGCAGTCGGAGCAGCTCGACGGGCGCCGGACGCCAGCCCCGCACCGGCACCGGGGCGACGAGGGCCACCCACACGAGCAGCACCGCGAGCACCGTGACGAGCGCCCCGCTCCATCGACGCCACCGTGGCGGGTCGTCCGACGTCCGCTCGCCGCCGTGCCGGCCGCTGTGCTCGCCGGCCGCGCGCGTCGACGGGACCCCGGTGGCCCGGGCGCGGGTCGGTAGCCCCGTCACAGCGACGCCTCCGCGTCCACGACGGGCACCCACCCGGGGGCGTCGGGGGCCGGCCGCGCGCCCGCCTGACGACGCAGCTCGAGCACCTCGGTGCCGAAGGAGGCGGCGAGCAGGCCCAGTCCCGTCGCGACGACGAGGACCGCGACGGTCGAGGGCAGGGCCCCGGAGGCCACGGCCGTGAGCCCGACGCCCTGGTAGGCGGCCACGACCTTGCGCCACCGGCGCGCAGGCACCTGACCGCGCAGCCACGGCATACGGCGACCGGCGAGCGCGACGACGAGCAGCAGGTAGCGGGCGGCGCCGACCGCGAGCACCCACCCTCCGAGGAGCGTGGCGGCGTGCACGCTGAGGATGGCGATGAGCGCGGCGTCGGTCTCGAGGTCGAAGCGCGCGCCGAGGGGGTGCACCGTGCCCGTGCGCCTCGCGACCCGGCCGTCCACGGCGTCGAGCACGAGCGCGACACCCGCCACGACGACGAGCAGACCGGCGCGCGGGTCGGAACCCGGCCGCGCCGTCGCGTCGGCCACGAGCGCCGCCACGCCACAGGTGAGCACGGCGCGCGCGAGCGTCACCCGGTCGCCGGGCAGCAGTCGCCACCGTGAGGCCCGGGCGAGCCCGAGCCGGAGCGACGCGGCGAGGACGAGACCGCCGGTCGCGCCGACGACCCAGCCGGCCGGGCCCGGACGCACGACTGCGAGCAGGAGCGGCACCGCGGTCAGCCCGACCAGCGGGCCGGGAGGGAAGACGTGGCGCACGGGAGCCTCCGGCGGGGCGTCGAGCGTTGCTGGACGAGAGTGCTGTCGACCCGAGGACGCCGAGGACCCGGACGCCGTTCACCGCGCGCCCTAGGGTGGTGCCCGTGTCCACCGCTGCGGCAGCGTTCTGGGTGGTCGCGCCGGGCCGGGGCGCGATCCGCCCGGTCACCGTGCGCGACCCGGGGCCCGGGGAGGTGCGCGTGCGCGCGCTGTACTCGGGCGTCAGCCGGGGCACCGAGCTGCTGGTGCACGGCGGCCACGTGCCGGCCGACCAGTACGCGCTCATGCGAGCGCCGCACCAGGAGGGAGACTTCCCCCACCCGGTGAAGTACGGCTACCTCTCCGTCGGAGTCGTCGAGGCGGGCGAGCCGGACCTCGTCGGGCGCCGCGTCTTCTGCCTCCACCCGCACCAGACGGTCTACGTCGTGCCGGCGAGTGCCGTGGTGCCGGTGCCCGACGAGGTGCCCTCGCGCCGTGCGGTGCTGGCAGGCACGGTCGAGACCGCGGTCAACGCGGCCTGGGACGCCGCCCCCCGCGTCGGCGACCGCGTCGCCGTCGTCGGCGCGGGGATGGTCGGCTGCTGCGTCGCCCGCCTGCTCGGCGGCATCCCCGGCGTGCACGTGACGCTCGTCGACGTCGACGAGGGGCGTGAGGCCGTGGCGGGGGCGCTCGGCGTCGACTTCGCGCGGCCCGACCAGCTGACGTCGTCGGGCGACCACGACCTCGTCGTGCACACGAGCGCCACCGGCGCGGGCCTGCAGCTCTCCCTCGATCTGCTCGGGCCGGAGGCGAGCGTGCTCGAGCTCAGCTGGTACGGCGACCGGCGGGTCGAGCTCTCCCTCGGCGGGGCCTTCCACTCGTCCCGGCTGCGCATCCGGGCGAGCCAGGTCGGCGCGGTCCCCGCGTCACGACGCTCGCGCCGCACGCACACCGAGCGCCTCGAGCTGGCCCTGCGCCTGCTCGCCGACCCGGCCTACGACGCGCTGCTGACCGGGGACTCGCCCTTCGACGCCCTGCCGGGCGTCATGGCCGCCCTCGCCGACGGCTCGCTGCCGGCCGTCTGCCAGACCGTGAGCTACCCAGCACCTCACGCGACGACCTGACCCGACGACCTGACCCGACGACCTGACCCGGAGAGACGATGTTCAGCGTCACCGTGCGAGACCACCTGATGATCGCCCACAGCTTCCGCGGCGAGGTCTTCGGACCCGCGCAGCGCCTGCACGGTGCGACCTTCGTCGCCGACGTGACCTTCCGCGGGCCCGAGCTCGACGGCGACGGCATCCTCGTCGACATCGGCCGGGCCACCACCGTGGTGCACGACGTCGTGGCAGCGCTCAGCTACCGCAACCTCGACGACGAGCCGGCCTTCGCGGGGACGAACAGCACGACCGAGGTGGTGGCCCGCTTCGTCGCGGAACAGGTCGCGGGGCGCATCCGGGCCGGCGAGACGGGCGCCGACGAGGGCCGGCTGACCGGCCTGGTCGTCACGCTGCACGAGTCGCACGTGGCGTGGGCGAGCTACGAGTGCGACCTCTGAGCGACGTCCGCGAGATCCACGCCGTCGTCCCGGCGGGCATCGACGACCCGGACCGGCCCAGTGGGGGCAACACCTACGACCGGCGGGTGCTGGACGGGCTCGCGGTCCTCGGGTGGCGCGTGGTGGAGCACCGCGTCGCCGGTGCCTGGCCGGCTCCGGACGAGGGCGCGCTGCGCGGTCTGGCGGCCGTCGTCGCCGCGGTGCCCGACGCCGGCCTCGTGCTCGTCGACGGTCTCGTCGCCTCGGCGGCCGAGCACGTCCTCGTCGGGGAGGCTTCTCGCGTCACCCTCGTGCCGCTGGTGCACCTGCCGCTGGGGGTGACCGACGCCGGGGCGTCGGCCGCCGAGGGGCGCGTGCTGACCGCCTCCGCCGCCGTCGTGGTGACGAGCAGCTGGACGGGCGAGTGGCTGCGCGCGACCCACCGGTTGCCGGTGGGGACGGTGCACGTGTGCCCACCGGGCGTCGACGCCGCGCCGGCGGCCTCGGGCAGCGCCGCGGGCACCCGCCTGCTCTGCGTCGGGCCCGTCACCCGGCTCAAGGGCCACCTCGACCTCGTCGAGGCGCTCGTCCGGGTGCGCGACCTGCCGTGGACGTGCTCCCTCCTGGGCTCCACGGCCGTCGAACCGTCCACCGTCGCCCGCGTGGAGGAGATCCTCGCGCGGACCGGCCTGGTCGAGCGCGTGCGCCTCCTCGGTCCACGAGCGTACGTCGATGTCGGAAGGGCCTACGCGAGCGCGGATCTCGTGGTCCAGCCCTCTCACGTCGAGACCTACGGGATGGTCGTGGGTGAGGCGCTGGCGCGGGGTGTGCCGGCCCTCGTGGCTGCCGTCGGCGGGGTGGCCGAGGCCCTCGGGTCGACGGATGCCGGGGTGCCGGGGATGCTCGTGCCACGCGGCCGCCCCGAGGAGCTGGCGGCGTCGCTGCGCTCGTGGCTGACCGATGCCGGGCTGCGCGAGGAGCTGCGGCGCCGAGCCGCCCGGCGACGCGCGACGACGACCTCGTGGGCGCGCACCGTCGCCGCTGTCGACGCGGCCCTGCTGACCGCTGTCGAGTCGGCTCCGCGCACCAGGCAGAGCTCGGCAGGGGTGGCGGACGACGACGGCCCCGGCGCTGAACCGGGCGGGCGCGACCGACGTCGTCACTGACAGGACCAGGGAGGGAGGTCGGGTCGGTGGGACGGGCATCCGCGTGGCTGCGCCCGCTCGGCGGGATCGTCATCCTGGCCGTGCTGGTGTGGCGCGTCGGCGGCGACGCCTTCCTCACCGCCCTGGAACGCCTCCACCTCGCCCCGCTCGTCCTCGCGGCTGCGATCGTGGCCCTGACGACGGTGCTCGGTGCCTGGCGCTGGGTGCTCGTGGCGCGGGCGCTCGGCACCCGGCTGGGCCTCGGCGAAGCCGTCGCGGAGTGCTACCGGTCGCAACTGCTCAACGTCACCCTGCCGGGCGGGGTGCTCGGCGACGTGAACCGTGGCGTGCGGCACGGAAGGGGCGCCGACGACGTCGGTCGTGGCCTGCGGAGCGTCCTGTGGGAACGCACCGCGGGACAGGTCGTGCTCGTCGTCGTCGCGACCGGCGTCCTCCTGTTCGATCCCTCTCGGGCCCTGCTGGCACCGTCCGCGGTCGGCATCGCGCTGCTCACCGTGGCGGCGGGCGGGCTGCTCCTCACGTTCTCGCTGCGTGTCGCCGGCACCCGCCGGGGCGAGCCGACGCGGGTGGGCCGAGTCCTGCAGGGCGCGCTCGACGACGTGCGCACAGGGCTGCACGACCGGCACACGTCGGCGCGAGTGCTCCTCGCCTCGTGCCTGGTCGTGGCCGGCCACGTGGGCACCTTTCTCCTCGCCGCCCGCACCGCGGGCGTCACGGCACCCACCGGCCGCCTCGTACCGCTCGCGCTCGTCGCCCTCGTCGCGATGGGACTGCCGCTCAACGTCGCCGGCTGGGGGCCGCGCGAGGGCGTGGCGGCCTGGTCGTTCGGCGTGGCTGGGCTGGGCGCCGGCGCCGGCGTCACGACGGCCGTGGTCCACGGGGTCATGACGCTCGTCGCGGTGCTGCCCGGCGTCGTGCTGCTCGTGGGGCCGGCCCGGTGGCCGCGCGCCCGACGCGCCGCGGCAGCCCACGAAGGAGCAGCCCGTGGCTGACCGGCCCTACACCCTCCTCAGCTGCGGCATGTCGATCGACGGCTACCTGAGTGCCGGCACCGAGCAACGGCTGCTGCTGTCCAACGAGGCGGACTTCGACCGGGTCGACGGGGAGCGCGCCGCGAGCGACGCCATCCTCGTCGGTGCCAGCACCATCCGTGCGGACGACCCCCACCTGCTCGTGCGGTCGCCCGCGCGGCGGGCCGACCGGGTGGCACGCGGCCTCCCACCCTCGCCCGTCAAGGTCACCGTGACGAGGAACGCCGAGCTTGACTGCGCCGCAGCCTTCTTCGCGCCGGACGGCACCGACAAGGTGGTCTACTGCCCCAGCGACGTGGTGGGCCGGGCGCGCTCCCGGCTGGGCGCGGTCGCGACCGTGGTGGACGCCGGTCACCCGCCGACGATGCGGCGCGTGTGCGACGACCTCGGGGAGCGCGGGACGCGACGGCTCATGGTCGAGGGCGGCGGCACCCTGCACACGCAGCTGCTCGTCGACGACCTCGTCGACGAGCTCCAGCTCGTCGTCGCACCCCTCTTCGTCGGCGACTCCGCCGCCTGCCGGTTCGTCGGCGACGGCCGCTATCCCTGGAACTCCGGGCGCCGCGCGACGCTCGCCGAGGTGCGCCAGATCGGCGACGTCGTGCTGCTCCGGTATGCCCTGTCGCCGCGGTTCCGGGAGGGGCCGTGACCGCCGAGCCCACGTCCCGGGAGACCGGCCCGGCGACGGTCCGCTCTCACGTGCTCGTGCCGATCGGCTTCGCGGACGGCTTCTCCGCCACGGCCCGCATCGTCAGCTTCGACGGCCTCGTCGACGGGCGCGAGCACGTCGCGATCGGCCTCGGCGACCGGGCGGAGACATCCTCGGCGGGTGCGCGGGCGCACCCGCCGGACCTCGCGCCGACCGTCGTCCGCCTCCACAGCGAGTGCCTGACGGGCGACGTCTTCGGCAGCGGACGCTGCGACTGCGGCGCCCAGCTGCGCGAGTCGGTGGAGCGCCTGTCGGCCACCGGCGGCTACCTGCTCTACCTGCGGCAGGAGGGCCGGGGGATCGGGCTGTATCCCAAGCTCGACGCCTACGTGCTGCAGGACAGCGGTCTCGACACCTACGACGCGAACGTCGCGCTCGGCTTCCGCGCCGACGAGCGCGACTACACCGTGGCCGCCCAGATGCTCGGTGCCCTGGGCGTGACGCGAATCGCCCTGCTCAGCAACAACCCCGACAAGGTGAGGCAGCTGCGCGCGCTCGGCGTCACGGTCACCTCGCGGGTGCCCACCGGGGTGCACCTCTCCCGGACGAACGCGGCCTACCTGCGCACCAAGGCGCGCCGCGGGGCGCACGCCCTCGACCTGCCCGTGGCGATGCAGGAGGTCGGGTCGGGGTCGGGCTGAGCGACGGCGCCGCGCGTCCCCCGGGTCACGCTCCTCGTGACGGCAGCAGGGCCCCGAGGGCCGCACCGATCCCCGAACCGTGCCCGCCCCTCAGCCTGTTGCCCGCCGGCACGCTCTGCCTGACGTTGCCCGGCCCGGCCGGCATCGGGACCGACCGGTCCGAGGCCAGCCTGCCGAAGAGGGGACCGACGAGAGCGTCGAAGACACGCGGCAGCATCGTGAAACCTGCCCGCGTGAGCCCGTCGATCCCACCCCCGTGCGTGACCGGTCGTGGGCGGCGCAGCACGTCGACGACGAGCCCGCCGGCCTTCTCGGCCGACCACACGACCGGTGGCGGCTGCCCGGCGGGACCGCCGGCATACGCCGCCTGCCGGTAGATCGGGGTGTCGACGCCGGGGAGCGAGACGTAGGAGACGTGCACGCCGCGCACGTCGCGGTTCTCGACGAGCGCCTGCCGGGCGAGTGCGCGCACGCCCCACTTGCTCACGGTGTAGGCACTCATCGTGGGCACGGCGATGTGCCCGATCATCGACCCGACGAGCACGACCGAGCCGCGGCCCTGGGCACGCAGCAGGGGCAGCGTGTGGCGCAGCACGTTCGCCGAGCCGAGCAGGTTGGTGTGCACGACGGCGTCGAAGAGGGGAGCCCCGAGCTCCTCGAGCCGTCCGTACGCGACGACGCCCGCGCAGTTGGCCACCCCGTCGAGGCGGCCGTATGCGTCCACGACCGCCGCGACCGCCGTCGCCACGGCGTCGTCGTCGCGCAGGTCGGTGGGCAGCACGACCACGTCGGCCGCGCCGAGACGCCGGCACTCGTCGGCCGCCCGCTCGAGCGCGTCGCGGTCGCGGGCCACGAGCGCGAGCCGGGCGCCGATCCGGGCGAGCTCGTGCGCTGCGGCGAGGCCGATGCCGCTCGACGCGCCGGTCACGAGGACCGCAGCTCCGTGGAGGACGTCGGGGTGCGGTCGGCGGCCGGTTCGTCGCGTGGGTGTGCTCATGTCGGGGACCGTGCCCGGTCTGCCGGCCTGCCAAACCCAACGTTGGACAGACCGTCGTATCGTCGGCTCATGGAGCTGCGGGCGGGCAGGAGGACCGGGCGTCGCGACCGGGCACGGCAGGCCGGCGTCATCGGCCTCGTCCTCGGCGGCATCGCGGCGGGTGCGTCCGGCGACTACGGCTCGTCGACGACCACCCCGAACCCGCTCGTGCCGGCCGACGGGGCCTTCGCCATCTGGGCGCCGATCTATGCGGGGTGCCTGGGCTACGCCGTGCACCAGGCGCGTCCGTCGCAGGCCGATCGCGAGATCCACCGACGGGTCGGCCTGCCGCTCGCGTCGTGCGTCGCGCTCTCCGGCACCTGGGTGTGGCTGCAGGACCCGCCGCTGCGCCAGCTGCCCGCGATCGGTGCGACTCTCGCGGCCGGCCTCGTCGCCCACCAACGGGCGGCCGCCCTCGCAGGCGACTCCCAGGACCGGTGGTTGGTCGCCGCACCGTCCGGGCTGCTCGCCGGGTGGCTCACCCTGGCCTCCGTGGTCGCCACGACCGAGGTGGCCATCGCCTCGGGCGTCGGGCCGCCACCGGGGGCCCGGGTGGCGGCGGTCGCGGTGGTCTCGGGCGTGGCCACCCTCGCCTGCACCGCGTTCCCCGACGCGCGGCCGCCACGGACGTACCGCGGCGCCATCGCCTGGGGCCTCGCCGGCGTGGCGCGCGCATCGTGGCGCAAGGAACGCGCCACCGCCGTCGCGGCCGGTCTGGGCGCTGTGGCGATCACGGCCCGGTCGCTGCTGCTCCCGCCCCTCGGGGGCTGAGGACCGGGCACCCGGAGTCGTGCTGCGGGGAGGCCCGTCAGCAGGGGCGTGGCGGCGCCGCGTCGGTGACGCGGTGGACCAGCCAGCCGCCTCCCGAACGCCGCAGCTGCACCTGTTGCTCCTGCTCGACGCACGAGCGACCCTCGACGCGGTGCGCGGGGTCGAGACGGGTGCGCAGCTCGACCGAGGCGTCGACGACGTCGCCCGAGCCGACGATCCGGCGCACGGTGACGTGGTCCCAGTGGCGCCCCGCCTGCTCGTCGCGCCACTTCTCGAGACCGCCGAGCCGGTCCTGCCGGTCGGGGGTGAAGACGGCGAACGCCACCTCGTGCCCGCCGGTGTTGAGCGCCTGGCCCTGCAGGGAGATCGCGGCCGCGACGTCGCGGGCGTACGAGTGCCCGCTGCGCACCTCGACCGTCGGCGCCTGCGAGTCGCCGAGCGGGGGAGCGACGTCGCCGTAGCACTCGAGCAGGTCGCGGCTGGGCGCGTCGCGCCACCGGGCCACGTCCGCGGCGATCGATGCCGCCGGGACGACGACGGCCGGGCTGCGCAGCCACGCCGGGTCGGCCGTGGCCGCGGGGCGCTTCGTGCGCGGGCGCTGGCCGAGCGCCTCGAGCTTGGCGTTCCGGCCGTCGGCGGAGGTGTCGAGCCCCGACACCCACAGGGCCGGACCCGTGACGAGCCCGACGACCGCTCCAGCGGCGTCGACGACCGGGCCGCCCGTGACGGCGTCGTTCACGCGCGCGTCGGTGCCGAACGCCTCGGTGGCCTTGATCGACCCGTAGTCGACGGCGACGCCGCGGCCCGCGGTCGCCTCCGTCGCCCGCAGGTCGAAGCTGCCGAGCGGGAAGCCGAGCAGGCCCACCGCCGTCGTCGACGGGGCCCCGCTCGCGGCGAGACGCACCGTGGCCGGCGCGACGGGTGCCGCGGTGCGCAGCACGGCGACGTCGGAGGTGCGGTCGATGCCGACGACGAGCGCCGAGACGACGCCACCGGCGTACTGGACGGAGAGGGCCGACGCGCCCGTGGCGACGTGACCGGCGGTGACGACGAGGTCGTCGGCCACGAAGAAGCCGCTGCCGACGACCCGGGTGTCGCAGCCGGCCACGTCGATGCGGACGAGCGCCGGGCCCGTGCGCTCGGCGACCTCGGTCCACGCGCGCGAGCCGGAGACGTACGGCTTCTCGACCCCGGGGCCCGGGTCCCGACCCGATGCGTCGTCCGAGGAGCCCGACGTGGTGCGCGCCGACGGCGTGGGTGCCGCCGCGCCGGTGACGACGGGCGCGGGTGCGTCGACGGTGACGACCACCGGCGCGGGAGGCAGCAGCGAGCAGCCGCCCAGGCTCAGGGCCGTAGCCGCCACCACGGTCAGGACGCGTGCGCCACCCATGTCGTTCTCCTCGTCGATCTGAGGCAACGGTGACACAGCCGAGCACCCTTCCCGAGCACGACGCGCGGGTGTCGATGCGTGGTTTCGCCCGAAAACGCACGTCGGTGGTCGCCGGTGGTCAGGGGCGGGTCGCGGGTGCGTCGCGGGCCGTCCCGGGCCGTCCCGGGAGCCGTGGGGACGACGGCCCTCAGTCCTTGAGCAGGTGCAGGTCGTACTGCGCGAGCTTGCGGTAGATCGTCGCGCGGCTCATGCCCAGCTCGGTCGCGGCCTCGCGCATCGTCACGCCCGGGCGGGTGAGGCAGCGCACGATCTCCTCGCGCTCGAAGGCCTCGATCCGGGTGAGTCGGCGTCCCGACCCGCTCAGCACCTCCGAGGGCAGGTGCATCGTGTCGACGACGTCGGCCCGGCCGGCCGCCTGGCGCACGACGCGGACGAGCTGGTCCACGTTCCCCGGCCATCCGCACGATGTCAGGGCCCGCTCGGCCGCCGCCGTGAAGGGGACGCTGCGGCCTCGTGCTCGACCGGCCACGTGCCGGGCGAGCGGCAGCACGTCGTCGGCGCGGTCGCGCAGGGGTGGCACCTCGACGACGGTGTCGACGAGGGCCGCGAGCCCGGCGGGCAGTGCGCCGAGGCTCTCGGCCGTCAGCGCCCACGTCGGGGACGTGGAGGAGGTCGCGGTCGACGGCACGTCCCTGCCGACGGGGTCGCCCACGCCGGCCCGTGTGGACACCAGGTCGCGGAGCGAGCCGGCGGCCCACGTGGGCAGCTCGTCGACGTCGCAGACGAGCACCCCGGTGTGCGGCTTGCCGATCTCCGGTGCCCAGAGCGACAGCCAGACCTCGACGTCCTGGGGCACGGGGGCACTGGCGCTGAGGATGCGGTCGCGGGGGCGGGCCCGGCGCATCGCCTGCGCGAGCAGGGTCGCCCGGCCCGAGCCGTGCTCGCCGAGGGCGGCCACGACACGTCCGTCGCGCAGGGCCGCGGCCGCGAGGTCGACCGCGTCGGTCCAGGCCGTGGAGAGCTCCGCGAGCGTGCCCGAGCCGGGCTCGAGCCGGGCCGTCTCGACGCGGAAGACCTGGCCGCGCGGGGCGGCCCTCGAGACCTGGCCGCGCGAGCGCGCGAGCATCAGGGCGGCGGTGGTCCCCGCGGCGGACTGGGCGAGGGCGAGCAGCAGGTCGCCCTTCGAGCGGGACCACGTCGTGATGTTGACGGCGCCCTCGAGCCGACCCGTCGCCGGGTCGAGCACCGGCACCGCGGCGCACGTGTACGTGCGCAGGCTCAGGCTGTAGTGCTCCTCGGCGTGCACGAGCGTCGGCATCCGGTCGGCGAGGGCGAGGCCGAGGCCGTTGGTGC
Organism: Terrabacter sp. NPDC000476; assembly: GCF_040300125.1. Lineage (NCBI taxonomy): Bacteria > Bacillati > Actinomycetota > Actinomycetes > Micrococcales > Intrasporangiaceae > Terrabacter > Terrabacter sp. NPDC000476. The sequence continues at coordinate 474,311 of NZ_JBEPDF010000001.1, read as the reverse complement.
CCGCCTCGCGCTCGGAGAACGCGAAGCCCGGGGCGAGGTGCACCGCGTCGAGCGCGCGCAGCAGCGACGTGTCACCGCTCAGCCGGTTGAGCACGAGGCCGTCGGCGTCGGTGAGCATCAGGCTGATCGGCTCGTCGGCCAGGGTCTGGTGCAGCCCCGTCAGCACCTCGCGTCCGCACTGGTGGAAGAGCGAGTCCTCGTGCCCCGTGCCGGTGAAGACCGGCTCGACCGCGTCGAGGGAGACGCCGTAGTCCTCGCTGCGCTGCCAGGAGCGCAGCACCCGCTGCGGCACCGAGAGGGCCGGGTGCGGGTCGCCCAGACCGAGACGCTGCGGCAGTCCGCCGTCCTGCACCGGCTCCATCGCCGCCTCCTCGAGCCCGGGCCCGCGGGCCCCCCTCCGACGTTCCGACGGTACCCCGCAGCACGAGGTGCGCGGAGCGGACGGCGTCTCAAATTGAGACAGCGACCCCGGTGACCGGCGCACCGCGCCTTCCTATCGTCGGAGACGGATCAACGACGATCACACCGGAGGAGACCAGATGTACACGAAGGACGGCGAGAGCTACTTCATCGTCGACGCGCACGTCGCGTTGTGGGACGCCCGGCCCGAGAACCAGCGGAACATCCACGGCAAGCAGTTCATCGACTGCTTCTACGACTACCACCGCAACCTCAGCCCCGAGTCCGAGGTGTGGAGCTACGAGGACTACCTCTACCAGGGCGGCGCCCGACTGAGGAAGGACCTCTTCGACGACGGCTACGTCGACCACGCGATCTTCCAGCCGGCCCACCTCGGCGAGTTCTACGTGAACGGTTTCGGGCAGACCGAGGAGGCCTCGCAGCTGGCGAAGGCCGACCCCGCACGCCTCACGTACAACCACCACTTCGACCCGCGCAACGGCGAGCAGGGCCTCGACCAGCTGCGTGCCGACGTCGAGCGGCTCGGCTTCACCGGCGTCAAGCTCTACACGGCCGAGTGGCACGGTGAGAGCCGGGGCTGGAAGCTCGACGACCCGTGGGCCTATCGCTACTTCGAGGCCTGCCGCGAGCTCGGCGTGACGAAGATCCACGTCCACAAGGGCCCGACGATCCGGCCCCTCGACCGCGACGCCTTCGACGTCGCGGACGTCGACCACGTGGCGAGCGACTTCACCGACCTCACCTTCATCGTCGAGCACGTGGGCCTGCCGCGCCTGGAGGACTTCTGCTGGATCGCGACGCAGGAGCCGAACGTCCACGGCGGCCTCGCCGTCGCGATGCCCTTCATCCACACGCGTCCCCGCTACTTCGCCCAGATCCTCGGCGAGCTCCTCTACTGGATAGGCGAGGACCGCATCCACTTCGCGAGCGACTACGCCATCTGGACGCCGCGCTGGCTCGTCGAGAAGTTCGTCGACTTCCAGATCCCCGAGGACATGACCGAGTACGCCCCCCTGACCACGGCGCAGAAGAAGAAGATCCTCGGCCTCAACGCCGCGAAGCTCTACGGCCTCGACGTGCCCGCCGAGCTGCGGCTCCCCGACGCCGACGAGCCGGCCACCGGCCCGCGTGGCGCCGACGACACGGCCGAGCGGGCCGCCGACACGCAGGGTTCCGACGCTCTCGCCGGGGTCTGACCGTGGCCCTCGCCCCGCTCTCGACCCCGCCCGACACCGCGAGGCGGCAGTCGGCATACGCAGCCCTGTCGGTCGTGCTCGACCCCGAGCTCGACGAGCCGATCACCGACCTCGGCTTCGTGCGCTCGCTCGAGGTGCACGGTGACACCGTGACCGCTCACCTGCGCCTGCCGACGTCGTTCTGCTCGCCGAACTTCGCCTACCTCATGGCCTCGGACACCAAGGACGTGCTGACCGCGCTGCCGTGGACGGGGCACGTCGTCGTCGAGCTCGACGACCACCACGACAGCGACCTCATCAACGCCGGGCTGGCCGCCGACGCGGGCTACCGCGGCACCTTCCGGCACGAGGCGGAGGACGACCTCGACGAGCTGCGCGAGACCTTCCGCCGGAAGGCCCACACGGCCGCGATGGAGCGTTGCCTGACGGCGCTGCTCCGCTCCGACCCGAGCCGGGAGGTCGAGCAGCTGGGCGAGGTCACCCTGGGCGACCTGCCCGACGACGAGCAGGCGCGCGCCCTGCGCCGCCGGCGCGCCGAGATCGGGCTGCCCGACGCGCCAACGGCATTCGTCCTCGTCTCCCACGACGGCTCGAGGTTCGCCCCCGCCGACGTGCCGCTCGCGCTGCGGCGGGCGCGCTCGACGCGCATCTCGATCGACGGCAACGCCCACTTCTGCCGGGGCCTGCTGCGGACCCGCTACCCCGGGTCCGGTGACGACCAGACGGCACGGCTCGACGGGGCCGAGCCCGCTGACGCCCGAGGGGCGTCGAGCTCCACGTTCTTCCCGCTGAGCCAGTTGAAGGAGCACCTGTCATGAGCACCATGCGAGCCGTCCAGGTCGTCGGCTACCACGAGAACCTCGAGATGGCCCAGGTGCCGGTCCCCGAGGCGACCGGTCCCTTCGACGTCGTCGTCCGGATCGGGGGAGCCGGGGTCTGCCGCACCGACCTGCACATCCTCGAGGGCCAGTGGGCCGAGAAGAGCCAGGTCACCCTGCCCTACACGATCGGCCACGAGAACGCAGGCTGGGTGCACGCCGTCGGCAGCGCGGTGACGAACGTCAAGGAGGGCGACAAGGTCATCGTCCACCCGCTCATCACGTGCGGCCTGTGCCGCGCGTGCCGGTCGGGCGACGACGTGCACTGCGAGAGCAACCAGTTCCCGGGCATCGACACGAACGGCGGCTACGCGGAGTACCTGCGCACGTCGGCCCGGAGCGTCGTGCGCATCGACGACTCGCTGGAGCCGAAGGACGTCGCCGCGCTGGCGGACGCCGGCCTCACGGCGTACCACGCGGCCGCCAAGGCGGCCCGCCGCCTCACGCCGCGCGACCGGGTGGCCGTCATCGGCGCGGGAGGCCTCGGGCACATCGGCATCCAGGTGCTCAGGGCGCTCTCGCCGGCAGAGATCGTCGTGGTCGACCGCAACCCCGACGCCGTCAAGCTCGCCGTCGCGATCGGCGCCGACCACGGCATCGTCGCCGACGGCAGCCAGGTCGAGCAGGTGCTCGACCTGACCGGCGGTCACGGCGCCGAGGTCGTCGTCGACTTCGTCGGCGAGGGCGGGGCCACGAAGGAGGGCGTGGCGATGCTGCGCCGGGCCGGCGACTACCACGTCGTGGGCTACGGCGAGAACATCGACGTGCCGACCATCGACATCGTCTCCACCGAGATCAACGTCATCGGCAACCTCGTCGGCTCGTACAACGACCTGTGCGACCTGATGGCCCTCGCCGCACGGGGCGCCGTGACGCTGCACACGCAGACGTACGCGCTCGACGACTTCCAGTCCGCCATCGACGACCTGAACGCGGGCGACGTCCGCGGCCGGGCGATCCTGGTCCCCTGAGAGGAACGGCCATGAAGAACTACCTGGGAGTCGGCATCTCCGTCGGCGTCCTCGCCGGCCTCTGGACGCAGGTCAGCGTGCAGCTCGGCCTCGTCACGTGGGTCGCCTTCATCGCCTGGGCGTGCTTCTTCGCCGCCGGCGGCGGGGCCACGGGCTTGCGCAAGGGGCTCGCCGCGAACCTCAGCGGCGTCGTGTGGGGCTGGCTGGCCAGCCTCGTCGCCGCGCGCGTCGGGTTTCCCGGCTCGCTGGCGATCATCGTGACGGTGCTCGCCTTCGTCCTCTGCGTGCAGGCGGCGGTGTCCCTGCTGTCCTTCATCCCCGGGGCCTTCGCGGGCACCGCGGTCTTCTTCGGCACCTCGTTCGCCTTCTGGCCGACGGTGCTCGCGCTCGTCGTCGGGGCGTGCCTCGGCTGGGCGTCCGGGCTGCTGGGGGAGCGCATCCAGAAGGCCGTCGACGGCAGGCCGCTCGCCGAGACCGGAGGCCCCGTCGAACCGTCCGGACCCGTCACCCCCGCGGCGGCCTGACCGGACCGGCCCGGTGGTCGGCGCGCCCCGAACGGGTACGCCGACCACCGGGCGCCGGCCTCGACCCCAGCCGACGACCACCGCACCGAACCCGCACCGAACGACCACCCGACCCCGCGACGCAGGAGTGATCCCCTTGATCTTCATCACCGCCAAGTTCCCCGTGAAGCCCGAGCACGCCGACGCCTGGCCCGAGATCTCGCGCTCGTTCACCGAGGCGACCCGTGCCGAGGAGGGCTGCCTCTGGTTCGACTGGTCGCGCAGCCTCGACGACCCGACGGAGTACGTCCTCGTCGAGGCGTTCCGCGACGACGCCGCCGGCGGCGCGCACGTGCATAGCGAGCACTTCCGCGAGGCCACCTCCGGCCTGCCCGCCTACCTGTCTGCCACCCCGAAGATCGTCAACACGACCATCGAGGGCACCGAGTGGTCCGAGCTCGGCGAGATGGCCGTCGAGAAGTAGCCGAACCGGCACTCGCAGTGCAGGTTTCACCGGCACGGACCCCGTTTTCGCGCTGGGCCACACCGTCCGCTATGGTCTACCTCGCACCCGGATCAACGGTCCGGGGCAGGCGGACGTAGCTCAGTTGGTAGAGCGCAACCTTGCCAAGGTTGAGGTCGCCGGTTCGAGCCCGGTCGTCCGCTCCGCACGAAGGGCCCGTCGACGTGTCGACGGGCCCTTCGCCGTGCGGGGGTCCGTAGGCTGGGGCCATGGCCCCGTCGAGCAAGGCACCCGCCGTCGAGATCGAGGTCGGCGACCACACGGTCCGGCTCTCGAGCCCCGACCGCGTCTACTTCTCCGAGCGGGGCGAGACCAAGCGCGACCTCGTCGACTACTACCTCTCGGTCGGGCCGGGCATCGTGAACGCGCTCCGCGAGCGGCCGTGCATGCTGCACCGCTTCCCCAAGGGCGTCGACGGGCCCAAGGTGCACCAGAAGCGCCTGCCGGCCGGCGCCCCGCCGTGGGTCGATACGGTGCGCCTGCACTTCCCGCGCTACGGCCTGCACGCGGACGAGCTCTGCGTGACGCGGCTCGCCGACGTCATCTGGGCCGTGCAGATGTCCACCGTCGAGTTCCACCCGTGGAACAGCCGGCGCGCCGACACCGAGCGACCGGACGAGTGGCGGATCGACCTCGACCCGATGCCCGAGTGCGACTTCGCGACGGTGCGCCGGGCCGCCGCGACGACGCACGAGATCCTCGACGAGCTCGGGGCCGTCGGCTGGCCCAAGACCTCCGGCGGCTCGGGCCTGCACGTCTACGTCCGGATCGCCCCCGAGTGGGGCTTCACCGACGTGCGGCGTGGGGCGCTCGCCTTCGCCCGCGAGGTGGAGCGCCGGCTGCCCGACGAGGTGACGACGACGTGGTGGCGCAAGGACCGCTCGCCGAAGGACCTCTTCGTCGACTACAACCAGAACGCCCGCGACCACACCATCGCGGCGGCCTACAGCGTGCGCGGCAACCCGCGCGGCACCGTGTCCGCGCCGCTCGCCTGGGACGAGGTGGCCGACGCCGAGCCGCAGGACTTCACGATCGCCACGATGCCCGAGCGCTACGCCCGCCTCGGCGACCTGCACGCCGGCATGGACGACGCCGTGTTCGACTTCACCACCCTGCTCGAGTGGGCCGACCGCGACGAGCGCGACGGTCGCGACGTGCCGCCCGAGCCCGAGAGCGCCTGACCCGCCCCCGACCGCACGACCCATCCGGCGGGCCCCGCCCTCCGAACCACCTGTCCCACCCCACGCAAGGAGACCCCGTGACCGTCCTGCACGACTTCAAGGCCACCTCGATCGACGGCAAGGAGGTGTCGCTGGAGGAGTACGCCGGTGACGTCGTCCTCGTCGTCAACACGGCCAGCCAGTGCGGCTACACGCCGCAGCTCGGTGGCCTCGAGGAGATCTACGAGTCCTACCGCGCCCAGGGCCTGACGGTGCTCGGCTTCCCGTGCAACCAGTTCGGCGGCCAGGACCCGGGCAGCGACGAGGAGATCGGCGCCTTCTGCCAGAAGAACTACGGCGTCACCTTCCCGATGTTCTCGAAGGTCGACGTCAACGGCCCCGAGGAGCACCCGCTCTACACCTGGCTCAAGTCCGAGAAGGGCGGCCTGCTCGGCAAGAAGATCAAGTGGAACTTCACGAAGTTCCTCGTCGCGCGCGACGGCACCGTCCTCGGCCGCTACGCGCCGACGAAGGCCCCCGCCGACCTCACCGCCGACATCGAGAAGGCCCTCGCCGGCTAGGCCCTACGATCTGCGGGTGGACCACGCCCGCTTCGCCGACCGGGTCGCCCGGCGGGTGCTCGACGTGCGGCACGGCGACGAGGCCCTCGAGGCGATCTCGACCGAGGGCTTCTGGGCCGTCGTCGCGACGTTCGAGGGCGCCGTGACGGCGGTGCGCTTCGGTGACGTGACACCGCGCCCGGATGCCGGGTCGACCGTCCTCGGGTCGGGTGGCGTCCCGTGGCGGCCGCTGGACCGCGCGTGGCACTCGTCGCTGGACCGGACGGCATACGTCGGCGCGGTGGAGGAGGTGCGCGAGCGCATCGCGGCGGGCACCGTCTACCAGGTGAACGTCTGCCGGGTGCTGAGCCACGAGGTGTCTGCAGACGCCGACCTGGACGGGCTGGACTCCCTTCTGCGGCAGGGCAACCCGGCTCCCCACGCCGCGCGCATCCGCTGCGAGTCGGCGGGCCTCGACGTGGTGGGCGCGTCGCCGGAGCTCTTTCTCTCCCGCCGCGGTCGGCGGCTCGTGACGCGGCCGATCAAGGGCACCGCACACACCCCAGACGCGATGCTGCCGAAGGACTACGCCGAGAACGTCATGATCGTCGACCTCATGCGCAACGACCTCTCGCTCGTCTGCGAGCCGGGCACCGTCACGGTCGAGGCCCTGTGCGAGGTCGAGGAGCACCCGGGTCTCGTTCACCTCGTGTCGACGGTGAGCGGACGGCTCGGCGCGGGGACGGGGTGGCGCGACGTCTTCGCCGCGACGTTCCCGCCGGGGTCGGTCTCGGGCGCGCCCAAGTCGAGCGCCCTGACCGCGATCGCCGACCTCGAGACAGCGGCGCGCGGGCCCTACTGCGGCGCCGTCGGCTGGGTCGACGCGGACGCGGAGGAGGCCGAGCTCGCCGTGGGCATCCGCACCTTCTGGGCCGAGCGCGACTCGGCCGGCCGCCGCTGGCTGCGCTTCGGCACCGGCGCCGGCATCACGTGGCAGTCCGACCCGGCAGGGGAGTGGGCCGAGACCGAGCTCAAGGCCGCCCGGCTCATCGGCCTCGCCGCCGGCACTGTGACACCATGAGAACCACCCGTCGGGCGCCCAGCGGGCGCCTGCCGCGCCCACCAAGGAAGGGACCATGAGCACCACCACGCGCGTCTGGGTCGACGGTGAGGTCGTCGACCCGACCGGCCCCTCCGTCTCGGCCCTCGACCACGCGGTCACGGTCGGCGACGGCGTCTTCGAGACGGCCAAGGTCGTCGACGGTCAGCCGTTCGCCCTGACCCGCCACCACCGCCGGCTCGAGCGGTCCGCCGCCGGCCTCGGGCTGCCGTCGCCCGACCTCGCCCTCATCGAGAAGGGCATCGCGGCGGTGCTCGACGGGGAGCCCCTCGAGTTCGGTCGGCTCCGCTACAGCGTGACGGGCGGCGTCGGCCCGCTCGGCTCCGACCGGGACGACGCGGACCTCACCACGATCGTGCTCGCCGCCCCGCAGCCGCGGCCGCCGGTCTCCGGCGCCCTCGCGGTGGTGCCGTGGACGCGCAACGAGCGCTCGGCGGTCGCCGGGCTCAAGACGACGTCGTACGCGGAGAACGTCGTGGCCCTGGCCCGGGCCAAGGAGTCGGGCGCCGTCGAGGCCGTCTTCGCGAACACCCGCGGCGAGCTGTGCGAGTGCACGGGGAGCAACGTCTTCGTCGTCGTCGACGGCGTGGTGCTGACGCCGCCCACCGACTCGGGCCTGCTCCCGGGCATCACGCGCGAGCTCGTGCTCGAGTGGGGCCGGGCAGCCGGTATCGAGCTGCGCGAGGAGCCGCTGCCGCTCGAGGTGCTCGGGACGGCCGACGAGGTCTTCATCACGAGCTCGACGAAGGACGTGCTGCCGATCCACGCGGTCGACGGGCGCACCCTGCCGCCGGAGCACCCCGTGACCGACGAGCTGCTCCGCATCTTCCGCCGCAACGCCGAGCGGGACGCCGACCCGTGACACCCGGTGACGAGGTCGACTACTCCGACCGCAACCAGACCCTCGACGCCGACGAGGACCGCTGGGCCTGGCGCGCGCGCCTCCGCCAGAACCGCGCCACCCACCTCGTGTGGCGCATCGCCGTCGGCGTCGTCGGCGGCGTCGTCACCGTGGCCGGCCTCGTCATGGTGCCCGCGCCCGGCCCGGGCTGGCTCGTCGTCTTCTTCGGGCTGCTCATCCTCGCCAGCGAGTTCGAGTTCGCCCAGCGCTGGCTCGACTTCGCGAAGCGGCACGTGAGCCGCTGGAACGACTGGATCATGGACCAGGCGCTCTGGGTGCGGGGCGTCGTCGCCCTCGGCACCCTGCTCGTCGTGTGGGTCGTCGTCTGGGGCTACCTCGCGTGGATGGGCATCCCGCAGTTCGTGCCGGAGTGGGCCGAGCGCCTGCTCGACCAGGTGCCCGGCATCGACTGAGCGACCCGGGCGGAGGCTCGGGTCGGGCTCGGGTCGGGCTGCGGGCGGGGCTGTCGGAGGGGCGATTTCCACCCGCGTGCCACGACCGGCTATTGTTTCCCAGCGTCACCCCGACACGTCGGTGCAGGGGTGCCCGGACGTGTAGCTCAGCTGGTTAGAGCGCTCGCTTCACACGCGAGAGGTCAGGGGTTCGAGTCCCTTCACGTCCACCAGCACATCGCAGGACCGAGCCGACGCGCGGCGCGCCGGCCGCCACGCGCGTCAGAGCAGGCTCAACGGCGTGAGGTAGGCCGGCTGCACCACCCGGCTCCGGGGTGAGACGCGCCTGATCTGCGCGGTGATCTCCCGCATCCGGGTGCGGGTGCGGTCGTCGGTGGCAGGCGGGTTGTGCAGGGGGCTCTCGAACTCGTCCCAGTGCACGAGCACCACGGTCCGGGGCCGGTCCAGCGCCCGGAGCAGGCGGCCGACGTAGTCGGCGGTCACGTCGTTGCTCGGCACCGGCAGCGCCACCGTGTCGACGTCCAGGCCGCGCAGCTCGTGGTCGTCGTAGTCGCTGGCGCCGAGCAGCAGCACGCCGCCGCGCCTGCCGGGGCGCCGGAGCACGAAGCCCAGGGTGTCGCCCTCGGGCAGGTCCGTGATCGTCTCCGGCGGAGGGGGCAGCTGCGTCCTGACCCCGGGGAAGAGCAGGCCACCGCTCTCGCTGCGACTGTGCCGCGCGCTGACGACGCGCACGACCAGGTCGCCGACCACGAGCTCCTCGCTGCCCTTGACGACGGCGAGCCGGCGGGACGGCAGCCCCATCGACTGCCCGAGGTGGTAGCCGGTGAGGGTCGTGTAGACCATCGCGCCCCGGGTGGCGGCGATGTGCGGGACGTCGGCGAAGTGGTCCCAGTGGGTGTGCGTCACGAGGACGGCGTCGACCGCCGCCCCCGGACGCCCCGGGACGCCGAGCGCGGCGTCGACCGCCGTCGTGTCGACGAGGAGACGGGTCTCGGGGTCCAGCCGGCCGGCACCCAGCCCGGTCTCGAAGCGGCTGAGGTACGGGTCGACGAGGACCGTGGTCGTGGGCGTGGTGACGCGCCAGCCCGCGGTGCCGAGCCACTCGAACCGGGCGAAGCCGTGGTGCCTCGGACGGCCGGCTGAGACCGGGGCGGCGGCAGCCGTGCCGGCCGGTACCGCGGCACCGACGGCGCCGGTGAGGGCCACCCCACCGGCGCCGGTCAGCACCGCCCGGCGGCGTGGGCGAGGGCCCGTCGGAGTGGTCGAGGTCATCTCGTGCTGGTCCATGGCCACGAGCGTCGCCGTGGCGACCGCGAGTGTCAAAGACTCTGAGGAACCCCTCTCGATAGGGCTTCGATATGGTGAGGCACACCATGGACCTGACCCGTCACCTCCGCTTCTTCACCGCGGTCGCCGACACCCGGCACTTCGGGGACGCGGCGCGTGAGCTCGGCATGACCCAGCCGCCGCTGTCCCAAGGGATCCGACGGCTCGAGGAGCGCCTCGGGGTCCGCCTCTTCGACCGGGACCCGCGGGGAGTGCGCATCACGGCAGCGGGGCAGCTCCTCCTGCCCGCAGCCCGCGAGCTGCTCCGCCTCGAGGCGGACTTCCTCGACCTGGCCACCGATCTCGTGGTGCCGATCCAGGTGCGTCTCGGGGTGGCCGGCGATCTGGACGAGCGGATCGACGACGTCGTGGGGGCGCTGGCGGCTCGGGGGCACGCGGTGGCGCCCACCGTCGCGGGCAGCGTGGAGCTCGTCGACCTGCTCCGCGACGGACTGCTGGACCTCGCCGTCGTGCGCCATCCCGGGGTGATCGACGGACTCACCGCAGGTCCCGTGCTCGTCCTGCCCACCCGGCTCGAGTCCCGGGTTCAGCACCCTGCGACGACGTTCGGTGACCTCCCGGTGGCGGTGCCCCCACGACACCACCAGCCACCGGCCCACGACCAGCTCGTCGACGCGCTGCGCCGGGCGGGGCACGACGGCCGGGTCGTGGAGGCCGCCGACGGTGGCCAGCGCCGCGCCCTCACCGCGGCGGGCGTCACGACGCGACTGACTCCGGTCCAGGCGGGAACCTCTGGCGGACAGGGACTTCCGCCCCTGCGCCTGCGGATCGTCATGCCGCACGACGCCCACCGGCGCCCGGAGATCGAGCACGCAGTCGTCGCCGACGAGCTCGGGCAGGCGCTGACACCGTGACCAGCAGACGAACCGACCACGCCGACGCGCTGGCCGGGATCGCCCGAGATGCCGGCGTGATCGCCTGTGTGCACGCCGCGCGGCTCACCGGCCCGCCCGGAGACGTCGGTCTGGCCGAGCACGAGACCGTGGCGATCGCCTCGGTCTACAAGCTGCCCCTCGCCCTGGTCTGGGCGGACCGCGTCGAGCGCGGAGACCTCGACCCGACGAGCCCGGTGCGCCTTCACGCGCTCGACCGCGTTCCCGGCCCGACGGGGACCGCCATGCTCCTCGACGACGTGACGATGAGCCAGCGCGACGTCGTGCGCCTCATGCTGGCCGTCTCCGACAACGCGGCCGGTGACGCCGTCCTCGCCCTGCTCGGGGTCGACCGCGTGCACCGCGACCTCGAGCGGCTCGGGCTCCCGGCCGCGTCCGTCCGTCAGGGGTCCGCGGAGGAGACCCGCGCGGTGATGCGCGAGACCGGCGCGTCGAGCTGGGCCGGGTCGCAGCAGGCCCTCGCCGACCCGGATCGTGCGGTGGGCACCTCCCAGTACGACCCGGCATACGCCAGCGCCGCCTCGGCGGCCGAGCTGACGCGCGTCGTGCAGCTGCTCTGGGCGCGGACCGGGCCCGCCCACGACCTCGTCCGTGACGCGATGGCCCACCAGGCATGGCGGCACCGGATCGGGTCGGGCTTCCCCCACGACGACGTGCTGGTCCTCGGCAAGACGGGGTCCCTCGGTCGACTGCGCCACGAGGTGTCCGTCGTGCAGTTCCCGCACGAGCACCCCGTCGCGGTCACCGTGCTCACCCGTGCCGTGCGTCCCGAGCGGCACCAGCCGCGGGTCGACGCCGCGATCGGCGAGCTCGCCCGGTCGGCGGTCACGCCGCTGCGACTGCCCGCTGCGTGACGGCCGTCCGTCCGCGGGCGACGGTCAGGGCGCGAACGCGCGGAAGGCCCGGTGGAAGGCCTCGGCCCGGCTGCCGCCCTCGCGACGCGGCTCGCCGTGGCCGTCGAGGTAGTCGCTGAAGCCGGGCACGTCGCCCCTCTCCTGGGGAGTGAGCTCGCGGAAGCCCATCGACCAGTCGGGGAAGAAGCGCTCGTCGACGTGCTCGCGCAACGCGATGGAGACCGAGCGGTGCCGGCGGTCGCGCGAGATCCGCTCGAAGGTCGCCTCGACGGCCTCGTCGGGGCCCTCGAGCGTCTGCACGAAGCTGCCGTCGGCGTAGAGCAGCAGACCGGTCAGGCCGAGGTCGGTGTTGCGGTCCCGCGACCTCGCCAGCAGCTCGTGCAGGTCGTCCTCGTCGAGCGGTGTCGTCGACGTGCTGAAGTAGGTGAGGGATAGCACCCTGGTCCTCCCGATCCGGCCACCACGGGCCGTCCCCGGGCGGTGCCGCCGTCGGGCGCCGCGTCTTGATGCCCGGGCGCCATCCTAGGGGCCACGGCACGGGTCGAGGCGCCGGTTGGGTACGACACCCGCGACCGCACCGCACCGGAAGGCCGACATGACACTCACCGCACTCGCCCTCAACTGCACGCTCAGCCCGTCGCCGGCCGAGTCCAGCACCGAGCTGCTGGCCCAGCAGCTGCTGGACGCCCTCGCCACGCACCACGTGTCCGGGTCCATGGTGCGGGTCGTCGACCACGACGTGCGCCCCGGCGTCGAGCTCGACATGGGCGACGGGGACGAGTGGCCCGGCATCCGGGAGCAGGTGCTGGCCGCCGACATCCTCGTCCTCGCGACTCCCACGTGGATGGGCCAGCACAGCAGCGTCTGTCAGCGGGTGCTGGAGCGCCTCGACGCCGAGCTGTCCGAGAAGGACGAGTCCGGGCGGCCGCTCACCTACGGCAAGGTCGCCGCCGTCGCCGTCGTCGGCAACGAGGACGGCGCCCACCACATCAGTGCCGTCGCCTTCCAGAGCCTCAACGACGTCGGCTTCACGATCCCGGCGGGCGGCGTCACCTACTGGAACGGCGAGGCCATGAGCGGCACCGACTACAAGGACCTGACCTCCACGCCCGAGTCCGTGGCGGGCACGACCGCGACGCTGGCGGCCAACGCGGCTCACCTGGCCCGGCTGCTCGCCGACTCCACCTACCCGCCGTCGACGACCGACTGAGGACGTCCTGCCCGACCCGGGACCAAGGCCCCTGCCGACACTGCCGTCGGTTCGCCACGATGCGGGGAGACGCCGGACGGCGCACTCCGACCTCACGTCCGGCGTCCGTGTCGGTGTCGGTGTCGGTGTCGAGGGAGGCAGTCATGGCGCTGTTCGAGGACCGGGTCGACGCAGGGCGGGCGCTGGCCCGCGAGCTGGGCGTCCGTGGGGGCGCGGGGGCTCGGGGTGGCGGCGGAGCACGCGGCGGCGCGGACGTCGTCGTCCTCGGCCTGCCCCGCGGTGGGGTCCCCGTGGCCGCGGTGGTGGCGGCGGCGTTGCACGCCCCCCTCGACGTCCTCGTCGTGCGCAAGCTGGGGGTGCCGGCCCAGCCGGAGCTCGCCATGGGCGCCATCGGCGAGGGGGGCACGAGGGTGCTCGACCCGACGGTCGTGGCCCGGGCACGCGTCACCGCGAAGGAGCTCGCGACGGTCGAGCGACGCGAGCGCGAGGTGCTCGCGACACGGCTGGAGCGCCTGCGGCGCGGCCGTGCCCCGCTCGAGCTCGGGGGTCGGGTGGCGCTCGTCGTCGACGACGGCATCGCGACGGGCTCCACGGCGCGGGTGGCATGCCGTGTCGCGCGTCGTCTCGGCGCAGCCCGGGTCGTGCTCGCCGTGCCCGTCGCGCCCGCCCGGCTCGCCGCCGCCGTGCCCGAGGCGGATGCCGTCGTGTGCGTGGCGACGCCCACGCCGTTCCGCTCGGTGGGGGAGCACTACGCGGACTTCTCACCGACGACCGACGACGAGGTCGTCGCGCTCCTCGACGAGGCGGCGAAGCGAGTGAGGACGACAGCCCCGCAACCCCCGGTCGACGAGGAGGTCGTCGTGCCCGCCGGTGGCGTGCTGCTCGCGGCGCACCTGCGGGTGCCCGCCGAGGCGGCCGGTGTCGTCGTCTTCGCGCACGGCAGCGGCAGCAGCCGGCACAGCCCGCGCAACGGGTTCGTCGCGGACGTGCTGGACGCGGCGGGGCTCGGCACCCTCCTCGTCGACCTGCTGACGGCCGACGAGGAGGCCGATCGCACCAACGTCTTCGACATCCCGCTGCTCGCCTCGCGCCTGCAGGACGTGACGCGTTGGCTCGAGGCCCACCCGCGGACCCGCTCCGCCCCGATCGGGTGGTTCGGGGCGAGCACCGGGGCGGGGGCAGCGCTCCACGCAGCCGCCGAGCCCGGATGCCGGGTGGCCGCGATCGTCTCCCGCGGCGGACGCCCCGACCTCGCCGGACCGCGACTGGCCGACGTGCGCGCCCCCACGCTGCTCGTCGTCGGAGGCGCGGACCACGTGGTGCTCCGGCTCAACCGTCATGCGCTGACCCGGCTGCGGGGGTGCCGCGCCGAGCTGGCGGTGGTCCCCGGCGCGACGCACCTGTTCGAGGAGACCGGTGCCCTCGGTGCCGTGGCCACCCTCGCCCGCGACTGGTTCGTCACCCACCTCGGGCGCACGAGCGCGGATCCCGACGCCGGGTCCCGGCCGATGGCGACGGTGTCGACGGTGTCGACAGCGGGTGGGGGCCCGCCCGTCCGTGGCACGCACTAGCGTGGGGCCATGGACGCGACGGTCACCAGCCTGCTCATCTACGCCGAGTCCGGCGGCCCCGGTCAGGACCTCGACGACGTCGAGATCACCGCCACGGGGCCAGAGGGCAACCGGTCGAAGAAGCACGCCGTGCACCTCGTCTCGGCCACGGAGTACGTCGACTCCCACCCGCGCGCCAACATCGTGCTCGACATCGACCCGGAGCGGCTGGCGTCGTTGGTGGGCAACGTGATCCGCGTGGGCGAGGCGACGCTCACGGTGACCCGGGAGCCGCAGCAGTGCGCGGGCGTCTACGCCGACGTCGTCGAGCCCGGCCATGTCGCGGTCGGGGACGCCCTGCTCGTCGCCGACGCATGACGATCCACAGCGAGCACCCCTTCGGGACCCCCGACGACGACCGCGACCCGCTGCGCCGCCTGCGCGGTCGCCTCGGCACGACCGTCTCCCTGTGGACGTCGGGGGAGGGCGTCGAGCGCACGGGGCTCACGGTCTCGTCCTACCTCGTCTCCGCCGGGGACCCGGGGCGCGTCGTCGGGCTGCTGCACGCCGACTCCGACCTGCTCGAGCGGCTGGACGAGACGGGGACGGCGGTCGTCGCCCTCCTCGGCTGGCGTCAGCGCGAGCTCGCCGACGTCTTCGCCGGCGTCATGCCCGCGCCGGGTGGCCCCTTCCGGCTCGGCACGTGGGAGCAGACGGCGTGGGGCCCGCGCCTCTCGAGCGCACCGACCTGGCTCGGGGTGCGTCTCGACCCTGCGGCCACGCACGAGGTCGGCTGGTCGGTGCTCGTCGAGGCCGTCGTCGAGCACGTGGCCGTCGGGCCCGACGAGAGCCCGCTCGTGCACCGGCGGGGCCGCTACCAGCGCCCGAGCGACGCGGACTGACCGGCGGCGGCACCGACGCCCGTCAGGCGGTGCCGGACATCTCGGTCGTCAGCAGCCCGTCGGGGATGCCGAAACCGTCGACGAGCGTCGTGGCGTGCGGGCGCAGCTCGGCGCAGACGTCGTTGACGAGGGCCGTCAGGGCCTTGGTGCGCGCGGGGCTCAGCCGGTCGTGCTCGAGGTACCACGCCTTGTGCGCCTCGATGGTCGAGAGCAGGTGCAGGTCGCACACCCGGTCGAGCAGTGCGCGCGCAGCGGGGTCCGCGCACGACTCGACCGACGCCGCGAACGACTCGGCCACCAGCCGCTCGACGTGCGCGGTCCCGGCGTCGACGAGGTGGTCCTGCGTCGCGTTGACGATCCCGTAGGCGTCGGCGCCGGGGGCGGTGGCCGCCCGGAGCCGGCGCGCGAGTCCGTCGAGCAGGTGCGTCTCGCGCTCGCGCAGCAGTCGCAGCTGGGTGCTGCGCGCGCCGAGGGTGACGTCCTCGTCGCGCCCGGGGGCCGCGTCGAGCAACCGCTGGGCGATGCCGCGCGCGGCTGTCCGCTCGACGACGGTGCCGGCCGCCTGTCGCGCTCCGAAGCGCACCGTGCCGAGGGTGTCGAGGTCACCGAACGTCGCCGTGTAGTCGGCGAGCAGGGACTTGGCGACGAGCTGCAGCAGCACCGTGTTGTCGCCCTCGAACGTCGTGAAGATGTCGGTGTCGGCCTTCAGGGCCGCGAGCCGGTTGGCCCAGAGGTAGCCGGCGCCGCCGCACAGCTCGCGACAGGCCTGGATCGTGTCGGTCGCGTGCCGCGTCGTCAGCACCTTGATGCCGGCCGCACGCGTCTCGAGCCGGCGCTGGTCCTGCTCGCTCCCGGCCCGTCCCGCCAGCACGTCGTCCATCGCGGAGACGAGCGCGTGCTGGGCGACCTGCAGGGCGTATGCCGTCGCGATCCTCGGCAGGAGGCGGCGCTGGTACGTGCGGTAGTCGAGGACGGTCGTCTCGTGGTCGGCGCCGGGGGCGGCGAACTGACGGCGCGACCCGGCATACGTCGTGGTGACCGCGAGGGCCGAACGTGCCGCAGCCCCGGCGCCGCCCGCGACGGAGATGCGTCCGCGCACGAGCGTCCCGAGCATGGTGAAGAAGCGCCGCCCGGGGTTCTCGATCGGGCTCTCGTAGGATCCGTCGTCGGTGATGTCGCCGTGCCGGCCGAGCAGGTTGGTGCGTGGCACGCGCACGTGCTCGAACGCGAGCCGGCCGTTGTCGACGCCGTCGAGCCCCTGCTTGGGGCCACAGTCCTCGATCGTCACCCCGTGCGCCGCCGCGCCGTCGTCGTCGCGGATCGGGACGAGCACGCAGTGCACGCCACGGGACTCGCCGTCGACCACGAGCTGGGCGAAGACGGCTGCCACCCGGCCGTCCTGGGCGGCGTTGCCGATGTAGTCCTTGCGGGCCGAGGCGTCGGGCGTGTGCACGACGAGCTCGTCGGTGCTGCCGTCGTAGGTGGCGGTCGTCCGCAGGCTCTGCACGTCGCTGCCGTGACCCGTCTCGGTCATGGCGAAGCAGCCCTGCAGCTCGCCGGACACGATGCGAGGGACGAGGTGGTCGTGCCGGCTCGTGCCGAGGAGGGAGACCGCGCCACCGAAGAGCCCCCACTGCACACCGGCCTTGACGAAGAGGGACAGGTCCGTGTGCCCGAGCATCTCGAAGGCGGCCACGGCGTCGCCGTAGCGCCCCGTTCCACCCTGTCGCTCCGGGAATCCTGCTGCGGCATAGGGCTGTTCGGCAACGCGGGCGAGGAGGTGGGTCACCCGAGCGCGGTGCTCGGCGACGGGAAGGCGCTCGGGGGCGGCACCGAAGGCGTCGGCGTCCAGCGCGCGGACGTGGTCGCGCACCTCGCCGAACGGGCCGTCGAGGTGACGCCGCAGCGCCGCCGCGAGGTCGTCGCGGTGCTCCGCCGTGGGAGTGGGCCGGCTTGCAGGAGTGGTCATCTCGGTCCCTTCGGAGAGGATTCAGGAGGCAGGGGTGGACTCGTCGGCGGCGAGCACCGGTGCGAGTCCGTGCCAGGCGAGGTCGGTGAGCGCGTCGACGACCTCCGCGCGCGGCGCGCGATCGGCCTCGGGCGTGGCGAGCCAGTCGTCGGCGACCGCACGTACCGAGCCGACGAGGGCGATCGCCCAGGTGCGCGCGCGCTCCGACGAGGTCGCGGGGGACGTGAGGGCGGGCAGCAGCAGGCCCGTCAGCTGGTCGGTGACCCGCTCGACGGTGCCACCCACGGGGTCGTCGGCGAGGGGGAGGTCGACGAGGGGACGGTTGACGACGAAGCGGTAGACCTCAGTGTCGCTCTCGACGAGCGCGAGGTAGGCGTCGACGGTCGACGCGACGAGCGCGCGCGGTTCCGGCGTGGCACCGGGCTCGCCGCCCGGGCGTGGGGCTGCGCCGGGCCCCGGCGCCGTGGCGAGGGCGGCGCCCACGTGGCCGACGACCCGCCCGTCGATGCGGGCCGCGACGGCCCGGTAGAGGCCCGCCTTGTCGTCGAAGTGCCGGTAGACGACCGTCTTCGACGTGCCCGCCTCGGCCGCGATGTCGTCCATCCCGACCCCGGCCCCGTGGCGACGGATGGCCCGGATGGTGGCGTCGACGATGGCGGCCCGGCGCTCGGCGCGATGACGCTCCCAGCGGGCGTCCCGCCCGTCACGCCGCTCGCGGTCAGGCTCCGGTGGCGTGTCCCTCATGCAGCGAAAGTAACAGGTACGCGCTGTATCGACTACTGACGGTTTCGGTTATCTTGGTCGCACGCCCGGGCGCGACCGGGCGTGCACCCCGCAGACCAGGAGACCATCATGGCGCCCCAGTCCACCCCGCCCACGCCTCGGCGCGTGGCGGTCCTCGGCGGCAACCGCATCCCCTTCGCCCGGTCGAACGGGCCGTACGCGAAGGTCTCGAACCAGGACATGCTCACGGCCGCCGTCGACGGGCTCGTGGCCCGTCACGGGTTGGCGGGCGAACGGCTGGGCGAGGTCGTCGCCGGCGCGGTGCTCAAGCACAGCCGCGACTTCAACCTCACCCGCGAGACGGTGCTCGGCACGCGCCTGCACCCCGCCACGCCCGCCTACGACGTGCAGCAGGCCTGCGGCACCGGGCTCGAGGCGGCCGTCCTCGTGGCCAACAAGATCGCGCTCGGCCAGATCGACGTCGGCGTCGCCGGAGGGGTCGACAGCGCGAGCGACGCCCCCGTCGCGGTGAGCGAGGGCCTGCGCCAGACGCTGCTCGCGGCCAACCGCGCGCGGTCGGTGGGGGAGCGCGTCAAGGCGCTGGCCGGGCTGCGCCCCGGTCACCTCGTGCCCTCCGTGCCGGAGAACGTCGAGCCCCGCACCGGGCTGTCCATGGGCGAGCACATGGCGCTGACGACGGCGCAGTGGGGGATCACCCGGGCGGCCCAGGACGAGCTCGCGGCGGCGAGCCACCGCAACCTGGCGGCCGCCTACGACCGGGGCTTCTTCGACGACCTCGTGACGCCCTACCTCGGCGTCTCCCGCGACACGAACCTGCGACCCGACTCGAGCGTCGAGAAGCTCGCCGGCCTGCGCCCCGTCTTCGGTTCGGGGGAGGGCGCCACGATGACCGCGGGCAACTCGACGCCCCTGACCGACGGCGCCTCGGCCGTGCTCCTCGCGAGCGAGGAGTGGGCCACGGCGCACCGCCTCACGCCGCTCGCGTGGTTCGTCGACGCCGAGACCGCGGCCGTCGACTACGTGCACGGCGACGAAGGGCTGCTCATGGCGCCGGCGTATGCCGTGCCGCGCCTCCTCGCGCGCCACGGCCTGACGCTGCAGGACTTCGACTTCTACGAACTGCACGAGGCCTTCGCGGCCACGGTGCTGGCGACCCTCCAGGCGTGGGAGGACCCGGACTTCTGCCGCGAACGGCTCGGCCTCGACGCCCCCCTCGGCCCGATCGACCGGACCCGCCTCAACGTCAACGGGTCGTCCCTCGCCGCCGGCCACCCCTTCGCCGCCACGGGCGGGCGGATCGTCGCCACGCTCGCGAAGCAGCTCGCCGAGGCCGGCGGCGGGCGGGGTCTCGTGTCGATCTGCGCCGCCGGCGGCCAGGGCGTCGTCGCGATCCTGGAGGCGTGAGCATGACCGACCTCTTCGCCACCATCGTCGGCTCGCCGGTCGCGAAGCGCGTCGGCGTCCCGCAGCCCACCCGGCTGCGCCGCCACGTGCCCGGTGCGCCCCTGTGCGATGGGCCCGTGCTCGTGGCCGGCGGCGGCCGGTTCGCCGAGGGCCTCACCACCTGGCTCGACGGCCTCGGTATCCCCACCGTCTCGAGCGCCGACGACCAGACCCGACGGGCACGACGGTCGGCGCGGTCGTGCTCGACCTCAGCGCGGCCACCGACCCGGCCGAGCTCGACCAGCTGCGCGTGCTCGGCGCGCCCGCCGTCAAGGCCCTGGCGCGCAACGGTCGCGTCGTGCTCGTCGGCACCGACCCGACGACCCTGACCGACGTGGCCGCGTGCGCCACCCAGCGCGCGCTCGAGGGCGTCGTGCGGTCGCTGGGCAAGGAGCTGCGCCACGGGGCCACCGCGAACCTCGTCCTCGCCCGGGGCGACGCGCACGAGGGTGTGCGGTCGGCGGTCGAGTTCCTCCTCTCCGGTCGCTCCGCCTACGTCGACGGCCAGGTCGTCCGGGTCGGCACCCCGACGAGTGCCGACTCCGACATCGACACCCATGTCGACCCGCTGCGCCCGCTCGCCGGCAAGGTGGCCGTCGTCACGGGTGCCGCCCGCGGCATCGGCGCCGAGATCGCCCGCGTGCTCGCCCGTGACGGCGCGACCGTCGTCGCCGTCGACGTGCCACCCGCGGGCGACGCGCTCGCGGCCGTGGCCAACGAGGTGAAGGGCACCGCCCTGCAGGTCGACGTGACGGCCGACGGTGCCGGCCGCCGGATCGTCGAGCACGCGAGGTCGCGGCACGGGTCGCTCGACATCGTCGTGCACAACGCCGGCATCACCCGCGACAGGCTCTTCGTCAACATGGACGAGGACCGCTGGAGCGCCGTGGTCGACGTCAACCTGCGCTCGATCCTGCGGATGAACGAGACGATCCTCGGGGAGGAGGGCATCAGCGACGGCGGCCGGATCGTGTGCGTCGCGTCCATCGCCGGCATCGCCGGCAACCGCGGGCAGACGAACTACGGCGCGAGCAAGGCCGGTGTCATCGGCCTCGTCACGGCGCTCTCCGAGCAGGTGGCCGACCGGGGCGTCACCGTCAACGCCGTGGCGCCCGGGTTCGTCGAGACCGAGATGACGGCGCGGATCCCGTTCACCACGAGGGAGATCGGGCGACGGATGAACTCCCTGCAGCAGGGAGGACAGCCGCGCGACGTCGCCGAGACGATCGCCTGGTTCGCCCAGCCCGGCGCGGCCGGGGTGACCGGGCAGGTCGTGCGCGTCTGCGGCCAGAGCCTGCTGGGGGCGTGAGGGTGGGATGACGCGCGAGATCACGCTCGACGGCCCGCCCGACCTGCGACGCGTCTACGCGTCGGCGGTGCGCCGCCGCGGGGCTGCGGGCGACACCCTGCCCGACGTGCGCTGCTCGCGCACCGGCGTCCGGGTCGACGTGGACGAGCTCGTCGCCTATGCCCGGGTGTGCCGGTTCGACGTCGGGGGAGACCTGCCGGTCACCTACCCGCACCTGCTCGCGTTCCCGCTGCAGCTGACGGTGATGGCCGGCGAGGGCTTCCCCCTGCCGCTCCTCGGGGCCGTCCACGTGGAGAACCGGATCGAGGTCGTGCGGCCCGTCGGCACCGACGAGGTGCTCGACGTCACGGTGCGGGCGCAGGACCTGCGTCCCCACCGTCGGGGCCGGCAGGTCGACCTCGTCTCGGAGGTCGCCGTGGCGGGCGAGGTCGTCTGGCGCGGCGTGAGCACCTACCTCGCGCGCGGCGCGGAGCACCCGGACGCGCCGGCATCCGACCCTCCGGACCTCGGGGCGCTCGCGGGCGTGGCGGGCGGGCCGACGTGGCGCCTCGGTGCGGGCACGGGACGGGCGTATGCCGCGGTGTCGGGCGACTGGAACCCGATCCACGTGCACGCCCTGACCGCCCGCCCGCTCGGCTTACCGTCGGCCATCGCCCACGGGATGTACACCTACGCGCGGGTGCTGGCCTCGCTCGGCCCGAGGCTGCCGCTGCACGGCCTGACGAGCCGGGTCTGGTTCCGCAGGCCGGTGCGCCTCCCGTCGACGGTCACGCTGCGTTCCGCGGTCGAGCCGCACCGCACCCTGTCGGTGCTGCGGAGCGCGGCCGGCGACGTGGAGCACGCCGTCGTCGAGAACACCTGGTGAGCCACCCGCCACCCGCCCAGGCGGTCAGGGCGCCGGCGGCACCGACGGCACCGGCGGCACCGACGGCGTGGGCGCCGGCGCAGCGGCTGCGTCGACCGTCCGCGCGAGCCGGTGCACGCCGCTGCGCACGACGTAGCCGAGCCGTCGGTTGACCTCACGGATGCCCTCGTTGTGCTCGGCGTTGCTCGCGCGGCTCGACCTCGCGCCCACGCCGCGGGCGACCAGGTGCGCCCGCGCCTTGACGAGTGCCATCAGCCCCCGCCCGCGGAAGGCGGGGTCGACGCCGCTGTAGGCGATCGAGAGCGTGCCCGCCTCGACGCCGCCGAAGGTGATCGCGACCGGCACGCCGTCGACCCGGGCGAGCACGCCGACCGGGGTCTCGCCCTCGGCCACGAGCGCCCGCAGCTTCGCGAGGTCGAAGACCCAACCCTGCTCGGCCTCGGGGTTCGTCTGGCTCGCCAGGAGCATGCGCTCGACGGCCTCCGGGTCGTCGACGACGAGGTCGGGCACCTCGTGCAGCGTGACGCCCGGCGGGGGCTCGGGCTGCGACAGGTCGGTGAGCCCGAGCACCGACTCGATGGCGTGCTCCACCTCCTCGAACCCCCAGTGCCGGGCCACCGCGAGCGAGCGCGGGTCGTCGTCGAAGACACCACCCACGAGGTCGGTCGTGCCCGGCGGGAGCCGGTCGAGCAGCTCCGCCCGGAGCGCCCGCCCGACGCCCCGGCGCTCCTGGGCGCGCGCGACGGTGATGCGCAGGAAGGCGCGCCCCGGTGGCGCGTAGCGCGGGTGCGCCGTGAACCCCACACCGAGCATCCGGCCGTCGGGGTCGACGGCCTCCAGTGCGACGAGGCCGTCGTAGAGGTGCGGGGAGGTGAAGAGCCACGCGAAGTCCGTGCGGCTCGCGTGCACCTGCCGCTCGCACACGAGGTCGAGGGCCGCGTCCTGCCGCGCGGCCGCCAGGGCCCTGATCCGCACCGAGGTCGTCCCGGGCGACGCCGGGGCGCCGGTGCCGTCCGGTCCCGTCACGCCCGTGCCTCCGTTCCGGTCCCCCGGTGCAGGGCCGCGCGGTCCGCCGCCCGGCCCCAGTATGCGCCGACCGCCAAACCGTGTCGCTGGGCGACTCGGGGCCTCGATACGCTTGCTCGTGCCGCTCCCCGCGGCAGAGCCAGCCCGACCCACCGTTCCGGCGGGTCCCCACGAATGAGGAGCACCAACCGTGTCTGCACAGATCACCGTCACCGTCGCCGGAAGCGAGCGATCGGTCGCGGAGCAGACGACGGCGGGTGAGCTCTTCGAGGGTGACCGTGCCGTCGTCGTCGCGCGCGTCAACGGCCAGCTGCGCGACCTCTTCCACGTGCTCGCCGAGGGCGACGTCGTCGAGCCCGTCACGGTCGACAGCGAGGACGGCCTCGCCGTGCTGCGCCACTCGACCGCGCACGTGCTGGCCCAGGCGGTGCAGTCGCTCCACGCCGACGCCAAGCTCGGCATCGGCCCGCCCATCCGCGACGGGTTCTACTACGACTTCGACGTCGAGACCCCGTTCAACCCCGATGACCTCAAGGCCCTCGAGAAGGCCATGCAGAAGATCATCAACGAGGGTCAGACCTTCGAGCGCCGCGTCGTCACCGACGCCGACGCGCTCGAGGAGCTCAAGGACGAGCCGTACAAGTGCGAGCTCGTCGGCCTCAAGGGCGGCAACGCGGACGAGGCCGCCGAGGGCGCGGGCGTCGAGGTCGGCGCGGGCGAGCTGACGATCTACGACAACATCCGCCGCGACGGCACCCGCGCCTGGGGCGACCTGTGCCGGGGCCCGCACATCCCGAGCACCAAGCTCATCGGCAACGCCTTCAAGCTGATGCGCTCCGCCGCCGCGTACTGGCGCGGTTCGGAGAAGAACCCGCAGCTCCAGCGCGTCTACGGCACCGCCTGGCCGACGAAGGACGAGCTCAAGGCCTACCTCGACCGCCTCGCCGAGGCCGAGCGCCGCGACCACCGCAAGCTCGGCGCCGAGCTCGACCTGTTCAGCTTCCCCGACGAGCTCGGCTCCGGCCTGCCGGTGTTCCACCCCAAGGGCGGCGTCATCAAGCGCGAGATGGAGGACTACGTCCGCCGCCGGCACATCGAGGAGGGCTTCGACTACGTCGGCACCCCGCACATCACCAAGGACGGGCTCTTCCACACGTCCGGGCACCTGCCGTACTACGCCGACACGATGTTCCCGCCGATGGAGCTCGAGGGCGCGAAGTACCAGCTCAAGGCGATGAACTGCCCGATGCACAACCTCATCTTCGCCTCGCGCGGCCGGTCCTACCGCGAGCTGCCGCTGCGCTTCTTCGAGTTCGGCTCGGTCTACCGCTACGAGAAGTCCGGCGTCGTGCACGGCCTGACCCGCGTGCGGGGCATGACGCAGGACGACTCGCACAGCTACGTCACCCCGGAGCAGGCTCCCGCCGAGATCCAGCACCTGCTCGACTTCGTGCTGAGCCTGCTGCGCGACTTCGGCCTCGACGACTTCTACCTCGAGCTGTCGACCCGTGACGAGGAGGGCGACAAGAAGGACAAGTTCATCGGCTCCGACGAGCAGTGGGCCGTCGCGACGAAGGTCCTCGAGGACGTCGCGACCGCGTCCGGGCTCGAGCTCGTGCCCGACCCGGGCGGCGCCGCGTTCTACGGCCCGAAGATCTCGGTGCAGGCCCGCGACGCGATCGGCCGCACCTGGCAGATGTCGACGATCCAGTACGACTTCAACCAGCCCGAGCGCTTCGGCCTCGAGTTCCAGGCCGCCGACGGCTCGCGCCAGCAGCCCGTCATGATCCACTCGGCGAAGTTCGGCTCCATCGAGCGGTTCCTCGGCGTGCTCGTCGAGCACTATGCGGGCGCGTTCCCCGTGTGGCTGTCCCCGGTGCAGGCGCTCGGCGTGCCGGTCGCGGAGGACTACGCCGACTACCTCGCCGAGGTGCTGAACCGGCTGAAGCGCAAGGGAGTCCGTGTCGAGCTCGACGCGAGCGACGACCGCTTCCCGAAGAAGATCCGCAACGCGAGCAAGTCGAAGGTGCCCTTCACGCTCATCGCGGGCGAGGAGGACCGCGCGGCCGGCGCCGTCTCGTTCCGCTACCGCGACGGCTCGCAGAAGAACGGGGTGCCCGTCGACGACGCGATCGCCGAGATCCTCGCGGCCATCGAGAGCCGCGCGCAGGTCTGAGGTCCCCAGGCCACCGAGCACGGATGCCGGGTGGAGACGGTGAAGGAGAGCCCCCGCCGACGTCGTCGGCGGGGGCTCCCGCCTCCCCACCGTCGAAAGGCCACTCTTTGCGGGTGCGTCCCCGTCGAGAGGCCAGTAGTGACGGGTGCGTCCCGTCGAGAGGCCACTCTTTGCGGGTGCGTCCCCGTCGACAGGCCGGCGTTCGCGCGTCCGTGTGCGGCGGGTTGACCCGGCGGGCACCCACCGGAATCGGCCTCTCGACGTTTTCATATCCACAAGATCTGGCCCCTCGACACTGCGGGACCCGCGAGAGGTGGCCTCTCGACGTTTCGAGACCCACACGAAGTGGCCTCTCGACGGTGCGGGGAAGTTCTGCGAAGTGGTTGCGCCGGGGCCCGGGCGGGTCTAGAACGAGTCGGTGGGCACGACCTCGGCCCTGCGGCTCTCACACCCGCAGGGCCGGTGCCTCGCCCAGCACCGGGGACGACGAAGGCCCTGCGGTCTCACACACCGCAGGGCCGTCCCCATTGAACCGAACGGCCGGAGCAACCGGAAATCGACACGCGGCGTGGGGGCACGGGAGCCGCTGGCGGGCCGTCGGCGTCCTCGTCCTAGGATCACGTGTCATGACGACGCAGGGGAGCGGCCCGACGACGCCGGAGCCGGCGGAGCACTTCGCCCGGGTCGAGGACGGCTTCGAGCGCCTGTGGACCCCGCACCGGATGGCCTACATCGAGGGCGAGAAGCCGAGCGACGACGCCGGCACCGGGTGCCCGTTCTGCGCCGCGCCCGGCAAGAGCGACGCCGAGGGACTCGTCGTCCACCGCGGCGAGCACTGCTACGTCGTGCTCAACCTCTTCCCCTACAACCCGGGCCACCTGCTCGTCTGCCCGTACCGCCACGTCTCCCTCTACGTCGACCTCACCGACGAGGAGACGACCGAGTTCACGGCCCTCACCAAGCAGGCGGTGCGTGCCCTCGAGGCCGCCTCCGGTCCCCACGGCTTCAACCTCGGCATGAACCAGGGCGCCGTCGCGGGCGCCGGCGTCGCGGCGCACCTGCACCAGCACGTCGTGCCCCGCTGGAGCGGCGACTCCAACTTCCTGCCGATCATCGGCCAGACGAAGGCGCTGCCGGTGCTGCTCGAGGACACCCGGTCGCGCCTCGTGGCCGCCTGGCCCACGGCCTGACGCCGCACGCGACCCACGGCTGACGCACGGCTGACGCGCCAGCCGTGGTCCGTGTGCCCGGGGCCGGCGCCGTCATCAGTACGCTGTCCCCACCATGCTCAACAGACTCCTGCGCGCGTCGATGACCAAGATCCTCGGTCCGATCGCCCACCTCTTCCTCAGGCTCGGCATCAGCCCCGACATCGTCACGATCGTCGGCACGGCCGGGGTGTGCGTCGGCGCGCTCGCGTTCTTCCCCCGCGGGGAGATCTGGGTGGGCGTGCTCGTCATCACGGCCTTCGTCTTCTCCGACAACGTCGACGGCATCATGGCCCGCGAGTCGGGCCGCTCGAGCAAGTGGGGCGCCTACCTCGACTCGACGCTCGACCGCATGGGCGACGCCGCGATCTTCGGCGGCCTCGTGCTCTTCTACGCCGGCCGGGGCAACAACCAGCTGATGGCCGGGCTCGCGCTCGCCTGCCTCATCCTCGGCAGCGTCGTCTCCTACGCGAAGGCCCGGGCGGAGGGGCTCGGCTACACCGCGAACGTCGGCATCGCCGAGCGCGCCGACCGCCTCGTGGCGGTGCTCGTCGCCGCGTTCTTCGCCGACGTGTTCAACTCGACCGTCCTGCTCGGCGTCGTGCTCGGCCTGCTCGCCGTCGCGAGCTTCGTCACGGTGCTGCAGCGCATGCTCACCGTGCGCCGACAGGCCCTCGCGTCCGGCGAGGTCAAGCCGTGAGCGCGACCGCTCGCGTGACCGACACGCTCAGCGTGCTCGGCTTCCGGGCGGGCTGGAAGGTCGTTCGCGCGCTGCCGGAGCGCACGGCATACGCCCTCTTCGACCGGGTGGCGGCGGTGGCCGTGCGCCGCGGGGGCAAGGGCATCGAGCGCCTGCGCTCGAACTACCGGCGCGCGCGGCCCGAGCTGTCCGAGGCCGAGCTCGACGCGCTCGTCTCGGCGGGCATGCGGTCCTACATGCGCTACTACTGCGAGGCGTTCCGGCTGCCGTCGCTGACGCGCGCGCAGATCGACGGCGCGGTCGAGGTACGCGGGGACGCCCCGGTGCGCGAGCTGTGCGCGCAGCAGCGGACCGTCGTCGTCTTCGTCGGCCACCTCGGCAACTTCGACCTCGCTGCGGCGTGGTCGGCGGGCAACCTGATGCCCGTGACGACGGTCGCGGAGCGGCTGAAACCCGAAGAGGTGTTCCAGGAGTTCGTGGCTTTCCGGCGCAGCATCGACATGGACATCATCCCGCTGACCGGCGGCGACGACCCGTTCCACGGGCTGCTCGACGCCGCCCGCTCGGGAGGGCGCGTCATCGCCCTCGCCGCCGACCGCGACCTCACCCACCACGGCGTGGAGGTCGACCTGCTCGGCCACCGGGCCCGCATGGCCAAGGGTCCCGCCGTGCTCTCGCTGATGACCGGCGCACCCCTCTTCTGCGCGCGCATCTGGTACGAGCCCGCCGCACCCGGCACCGGGCTCGGCGGCCACCGCACCGTCATCGAGTTCAGCGAGCAGCTGCACCCTCGCGTGCACGGCCCGACTCCGGAGCGCGCTGCCGACCTCGTGCAGCAGTGCGCCGACCACCTCGCCGGCGCCATCCGCGAGCACACGTCGAGCTGGCACATGCTCCAGCGCGTCTTCGTCGACGACCTCGACCCCGCCCGCAGCACCCAGCCGGCCGCCACCACCCCAGGGCCGGCCGCGTGAGGGTCGGCATCGTCTGCCCGTACTCGTTCGACGTGCCGGGCGGCGTCCAGTTCCACGTGCGCGACCTGGCCGAGCACCTCATCGGCCTCGGCCACGACGTGTCGGTGCTCGCCCCGGCCGACAGCGAGACCGAGCTGCCCGACTACGTGACGTCCGCGGGCCGCGCGACGGCCGTGCGCTACAACGGCTCCGTCGCGCGCCTCAACTTCGGGCCGGTCACGGCCTCCAAGGTCGGGCGCTGGCTCGAGGCCGGCGAGTTCGACGTGCTGCACCTGCACGAGCCGGTGACCCCGAGCGTCAGCGTCCTCGCCCTCATGGCGGCCGACGGGCCCATCGTGGCCACCTTCCACACCTCGATGCTGCGGTCGCGCACGATGCAGACGGCCTACCCCATCATCCGGCCGAGCCTGGAGAAGATCGCCGGGCGCATCGCGGTCAGCGAGGACGCCCGTCGCACCGTCACGACGCACGTCGGCGGCGACGCCGTCGTCATCCCCAACGGCGTCTACGTCGACCGGTTCGCCGAGGCGCCGCGCCGTGCGGCGTGGATGGGCAGCCCTGCCGCACCGACGATCGCCTTCCTCGGCCGCATGGGCGAGCCGCGCAAGGGCCTGCCCGTGCTCGCGGCCGCCCTGCCGGACGTGCTGCGGGCGGTGCCCGGGCTGCGGGTGCTCGTCGCGGGTCCGGGCGACCCCGATGAGGTCACCGAGGGCTGGCCGCCCGAGGTCGTGGCCGCATGCACCTTCCTCGGCTCGGTGTCCGACGCCGACAAGGCCTCGCTGCTCGCCTCCGTCGACGTCTACGTCGCCCCGAACACCGGCGGCGAGAGCTTCGGCATCATCCTCATCGAGGCGATGTCGGCGGGAGCCTGCGTGCTCGCGAGCGACATCTCGGCCTTCTCACGGGTGCTCGACGGCGGCGCCGCGGGCGCGATGTTCGCCAACGAGAAGCCCGACGACCTCGCCCGCGTGCTCGTCGACCTGCTGGCCCGACCGGCGCGCCGGGCCGAGCTCGCCGAGGCGGGGCAGCGCCGGGCGCGCCTCTTCGACTGGTCGGTCGTCGCCGACCAGATCCTCGCGGTCTACGAGACCGTCATCGAGGGTCGGGCGGCCGCGAGCTGGGAGCCCCCGCACCGATGGAACCGCTTCCTGCGAGGGGGTGCCCGGTGAGCGAGGTGCTCTCGTGGGTCTTCGCGATCCTCTTCGTGCTCGTCATCATCGCGTGGTACCTGTCCTACACCGCGGCCCGGCTCGACCGGCTCCACGTGCGGCTGAGCGGCACGCTCGCCGCGCTCGACGCCCGCCTCGTGCGCCGCGCCGAAGCCGCGATGGAGCTCGCCACGAGCGGCCTGCTCGACGGCGCGACCTCCCTCATCCTCGCCAACGCCGCGGCCGAGTCGCTGGAGGCCCCGACCGAGCACGGTGGCGCGCGCGAGCTCGCCGAGAACGACCTCACCGAGGCCCTCGACCTCGCGCTGAGCCCCGAGACGGTCGGCCACCTGCAGGCGACGGCGCTGGGCCAGGACGTGCTGGGCCGGGTCGGCTCCGCGTGCACCCGCGTGCAGCTGGCCCGCCGCTTCCACAACGACGCCGTCACCGACGTGCGCCGGGTGCGGCGCAAGTGGACGATCCGCGCCTTCCACCTCGCCGGCTACACGCCCCTGCCGCACACCGTCGAGTTCAACGACGAGATGCCGGAGCACCTCGCGCCCGTCTGAGCGAGCCCGGACCGCGTCGTGCGCACCCTGCCGCGGGGCCTACCCTGTGTGTCATTCCAGCCCCACCCTCTACCGGGCCCCCGGGAAAGCAGGACATCGTGAGCACCACCCCGACCACGGGCAGCACGCCCGCGGCTGACCAGCACAACGCCCCCGCCGGGGGCAGCAGCACCGGCACGACGCGCGTCAAGCGCGGCATGGCCGAGATGCTCAAGGGCGGCGTCATCATGGACGTCGTCACCGCCGAGCAGGCGAAGATCGCCGAGGACGCCGGCGCCGTCGCCGTCATGGCCCTCGAGCGCGTGCCCGCCGACATCCGCGCCCAGGGCGGCGTGTCGCGCATGAGCGACCCCGACATGATCGACAGCATCATCGAGGCCGTCTCGATCCCCGTCATGGCCAAGGCCCGCATCGGCCACTTCGTCGAGGCTCAGGTGCTCCAGAGCCTCGGCGTCGACTACATCGACGAGTCCGAGGTGCTCACGCCCGCCGACTACGCCAACCACATCGACAAGTGGCAGTTCACGGTGCCCTTCGTCTGTGGCGCGACGAACCTCGGCGAGGCCCTGCGCCGCATCACCGAGGGCGCGGCGATGATCCGCTCCAAGGGCGAGGCCGGCACGGGCGACGTCTCCAACGCGACGACGCACATGCGCACCCTCCGCGCGGAGATCAACCGCCTCCGCTCGATGAGCCCCGACGAGCTCTACGTCGCGGCGAAGGAGCTGCAGGCGCCCTACGAGCTCGTGCGCGAGGTCGCCGAGGCCGGCAAGCTCCCCGTCGTGCTCTTCACGGCCGGCGGCATCGCCACGCCCGCCGATGCGGCGATGATGATGCAGCTCGGGGCCGAGGGCGTCTTCGTCGGCTCCGGCATCTTCAAGTCCGGCAACCCCGCCCAGCGCGCGGAGGCCATCGTCAAGGCCACGACCTTCCACGACGACCCCGACGTCGTCGCCAAGGTCTCTCGTGGGCTCGGCGAGGCGATGGTCGGCATCAACGTCGACGAGATCCCGCAGCCGCACCGGCTCGCCGAGCGCGGTTGGTGATCTGCGGCCAACCCGCCACTCGCTGACGTATGCCGCCGTGCCCCACCGGGCGCGGCGGCATACGTGCGTCATCGCCGCGCCTGGCTGGCACGATCGGGAGCGTGAGCCCCACCGGAGCGCAGCTGTCGCGGTCGTACTTCGAGCAGGTCGTGCGACCGCTGGTCGAGGCACGCTGGCCCGGGCTCCCGTATGCCGCCGGCCGCCTCGGCAGCGGATCGGACGTGCTCGGCCTCGACGACGCGCTGTCGCGCGACCACGACTGGGGCCTGCGGCTCAACCTCCTCGTCCCGCCCGACGCGGTCACCGAGGTCGACGCCCACCTGGCCGACCACCTGCCCGAGTCGTTCGCCGGTCACCCGACCGCGTTCGCGACGACGTGGGACCCCGTCGTGCGCCACCGGGTCCAGGTCGAGACCGCCCGCGACCTGGCCGTCTCGCGCCTCGGGGTCGACCCCACCGGCGAGCTCGCGGTGGACGACTGGCTGGCGCTGACGGGCCAGGCCGTCCTCGAGGTCACCGGGGGAGAGGTGTTCGCCGACGGCGCGGGCGAGCTGGCCGGCATCCGCCGTCGGCTCGCGTGGTACCCCGACGACGTGTGGCGCCACGTCGTCGCCAGCGACTGGGCGAGGCTCGCGCAGGAGCTGCCCTTCGTGGGTCGCACGGGGGAGCGCGGCGACGAGCTGGGCTCGGCGGTGGTTGCGGCGCGCCTCGTCGGCGTCGCGCTGCACCTCGGCCACCTGCTCGAGCGGCGCTGGCCGCCCTACTCGAAGTGGGTCGGCACGAGCTTCGCCCGACTGCCCCGGGCGCGCGAGGCGGCCGAGCCGCTCCTCGCGGCTGCCCGGGCCGACGACTGGAGCTCGCGCGAGCAAGCGCTCGTCGAGGCGCTCCGCATCCTGGCCCGGGTGCAGGCGCAAGCGGGGCTGCCGACCGTCGGCGATCCGGTGGAGCCGTTCTGGGACCGGCCCTACCGCGGTGTGCGCGAAGCCGTCGTCGTGGCGCTCGGGGAGAGCATCACCGACCCGGCCGTGCGCCTGCTGCCACGCGGCGTCGGCTCGGTGGAGCAGTGGAGCGACAACGTCGACGTCCTGACCGACGCCCACCTGCGCCGTCACCCCCGCGACGGCAACACACCGTGAAAGACGCAACCCACCGGGATCGGATCCCGGTGGGTTGCGTCTTTCTCGGTGTGTTGCGGGGGCCTGGCGCGGGGCGGGTCAGGTGACGGCGCCGCGCTCGTTGAACTCGGGGCGCTCGAACTCGCGGCCGTCGAGCACCGCCTTGACGTGCTCCGCCGCACGCACCGCGTCGACGTGCGTGACGTAGAGCGGCGCGAAGCCGAGCCGGATGATGTCGGGCTCGCGGAAGTCGCCGATGACGCCGCGCGCGATGAGCGCCTGCACGACCGCGAAGGCCTGCGGGTGCCGCAGCGAGACCTGCGAGCCCCGCCGCTCCGGCTCTCGCGGCGTGGCGAGCGGGAGGTCGACCCCCAGCGCGTCGAGCGCGTCGATGAACGTCTGCGTCACCGACAGCGACGCGGCGCGCACGTCGGCGGGGGAGAGCCCGTCGTATGCCGTCAGGGCCGCCTCGAGCGCCAGCACCGACAGCAGGGGCGGGGTGCCGACGCGGGCCCGGGTGATGCCGGGGGCCGGCTCGTAGTCCGGGCGCATGGCGAACGGGTGCGCGTGGCCCTGCCAGCCGGTGAGCGGCTGGTCGAAGTCGTCCTGGTGCCGCGTGGCGACGTAGAGGAACGCCGGCGCGCCGGGACCGCCGTTGAGGTACTTGTAGCCGCAGCCGACGGCGAGGTCCGCGCCGCCCGCGTCGAGGTCGACCTCGACGACGCCGGCCGAGTGGCAGAGGTCCCAGCAGGCCAGCCCGCCGACGGCGTGGGCGGCCTCAGTGATCGCCACGAGGTCCCACAGCTCGCCGGTGCGGTAGTCGACGCTCGAGTACGACGCGAGCGCGAGGTCGTCGCCGATCTCGGCGATCGCGGCCACGACGTCGCGCGGGTGCACCCGGCGCACCTCGAGCCCGGCGAGGGCCGCCGCGGACTCGGTCACGTAGAGGTCGGTGGGGAACGAGTCGGGGTCGGTGAGCACGACCCGGCGCCCCGGGCGCAGCCGTCCCGCGCCGATGACGGCCTTGAAGAGGTTGACCGAGGTCGAGTCGGTGACGACGACCTGCCCCGGGGCGGCGCCGACGAGCCGCCCGACGAGGTCGCCGACCCGGGTCTGCGCGCCCCACCAGTCGGCCTCGTTCCAGGAGCGGATGAGGCGCTCGCCCCACTGCCGGTGCATGACGTCGTCGACGACCCCCGGCACGGCGGAGGGCAGCGCCCCGAGCGAGTTGCCGTCGAGGTAGACCACGTCGTCGGGGAGGGTGAAGAGGTCACGCCGGCCCTTCAGGGGCGAGGCGTCGTCGGCCTCGCGGGCGCGGGCGGTGAGGTCGTCTGAGGTGTGCACCGTCGTCATGGCCGCAACGTATCCGGTGACGGGCGGTCGTCGTCAGACGCCCGCTCCACCGTGTCTCGCATGCCAGACGCTTGTCCACCTGCACGCCACCGACCGACCCGGTCCGGGAGGCCGCGCGCGCACGGCATACGATCTGGCTCTTGTGGAGATCACCGTGGGAGTCCTCGCCGTGCAGGGCGACGTGCGCGAGCACCTCGCCGCCCTGGCGTCGCTCGGCGCCGAGGCGATCCCGGTGCGGCGGCCCTCCGAGGTGGCGGCCGTCGACGGGCTCGTCATCCCCGGCGGGGAGTCGACCGTCATGGACAAGCTGGTGCGCGCCTTCGAGCTGCGCGAGCCGCTCGTGCGGCGCATCGCCGAGGGCCTGCCCGTCTACGGCTCGTGCGCGGGCATGATCATGCTCGCCGACCGCATCGCCGACGGCCGTCCCGACCAGCAGACGCTCGGCGGCCTCGACATCACGGTGCGGCGCAACGCCTTCGGCCGGCAGGTCGACTCCTTCGAGACGGAGCTCGACTACGCGTGGAGCGACCCCGAGGCCCTCGCGCCGGCGGGCCCGGTGCACGCCGTCTTCATCCGGGCGCCGTGGGTCGAGCAGGCCGGCCCGGACGTCCAGGTGCTCGCCCGCGTGGGTCACGGCCCCGCCGCCGGTAGGATCGTCGCGGTCCGGCAGGGCAACCTGATGGCCACGTCGTTCCACCCCGAGGTGGGCGCCGACCGCCGGATCCACGCCGAGTTCGTCTCGATCGTCAGAGAGCACCGACTCCAGCAGTCGGCTGCCCGCCAGTCACCGGAACGCGAGGACACTGCATGAGCGGCCACTCCAAATGGGCCACCACGAAGCACCAGAAGGCTGCCAAGGACGCCAAGCGCGGCAAGCTCTTCGCCAAGCTCATCAAGAACATCGAGGTCGCGGCCCGCCAGGGCGGCGCCGACCCGACGGGCAACCCGACCCTCTACGACGCCATCCAGAAGGCGAAGAAGACGTCGGTGCCGAACGACAACATCGACCGTGCGGTCAAGCGCGCGTCGGGTGCCGAGGCGGGCGCGGCCGACTGGCAGACGATCATGTACGAGGGCTACGCCCCCAACGGTGTCGCGATCCTCATCGAGTGCCTCACCGACAACCGCAACCGTGCGGCCGCCGAGGTGCGCACGGCGCTGACCCGCAACGGCGGCCAGCTCGCCGACCCGGGCTCGGTGTCCTACGTGTTCAACCGCAAGGGCGTCGTGACGGTGCTCAAGGAGGCCGGCTCCGAGGACGACATCCTCGAGGTCGTGCTCGAGGCGGGCGCCGAGGAGGTCAACGACAACGGCGACACCTGGGAGATCATCTCCGAGGCCACCGACTTCGTCGCGGTGCGCCAGGCGATCCAGGACGCCGGCATCGACTACGAGTCCGCCGAGGCGTCCTTCGTGCCCAACCTGCAGGTGCCGCTCGACCTGGACGGCGCGAAGAAGATGATCCGGGTCATCGAGGCCCTCGAGGACAGCGACGACGTGCAGAACGTCTTCGCCAACGGCGACATCCCCGACGACGTGCTCGCCCAGCTCGACGACGAGGAGTGAGCCCGCGGGCCACGCGCCCACGACGGCTCCGGGCCGCAGGTCCGACCAGGAGGCACGCCGGTGACCGGCGTGCCTCCCGTCGTTCCGGCACCGGCCCGTTAGCGTTGGCCCCGAACACCTGTTCGGTTCGTCCCGACCGTCCCGACCGTCCCGACCCACCCGCACCACCCGCACCCCGAGGAGGTATGCCGTGCGCGTCCTCGCGGTCGACCCCGGCCTCACGCGGTGCGGCGTCGGCGTCGTCGACGGCGTGCCGGGCCGGAAGCTCTCGCTCGTCGAGGTCGGCGTCATCCGCACCCCGGCCGGCGACCCGACCCCGAAGCGCCTCGTCGCCGTCGAGGACGAGATGCGCCAGTGGTTCGCCCGGCACCGCCCCGAGGCCGTCGCCATCGAGCGCGTCTTCGCCGACACCAACGTCTCGACGGTGATGGGCACCGCGCAGGTGACCGGCATCGTCATGATCATGGCCGAGCGCCTGGGGCTGCCGGTGACGCTCCACACGCCCACCGAGGTCAAGGCCGCCGTGAGCGGCAGCGGCCGCGCCGACAAGGCCCAGGTGACGACGATGGTGACCCGCCTGCTCGGCCTCGCCACGCCGCCGAAGCCGGCCGACGCCGCCGACGCCCTCGCCCTCGCCATCTGCCACGTGTGGCGCGGAGGCACCCAGAGCCGGCTCGAGGACGCCCGGCTCGAGGTGCTCGCGCGCAGCGGCAGCCGGGGGAGCGGCATACCCCGTCGGGTGCCCCCGGGTGCCGCTCCCGCCCAGCGCCGCCTGCGCGCCGCCTCCGACGCCGTGACCCGGCAGCCGCCTCCGATCCCCACCCGACAGCCAGCCGCCAGCCCCACCCGCCAGACCCCTGGAGCCCAGCCCCGATGATCGCCTCGCTCTCCGGCACCGTCCTCAAGGTCGGCCTCGACTCCGTCGTCGTCGGCGTGGGCGGGGTCGGCATGCTCGTGCACACGACCCCGGCCACGGCCACCGCGGTGCGCCTCGGCCAGCCGGCCGAGCTCGCCACGAGCCTCGTCGTGCGCGAGGACTCGCTGACGCTCTACGGCTTCGCCACCGAGGACGAGAAGCACGTCTTCGAGACGGTGCAGACGGTTTCGGGCGTCGGCCCGCGCCTCGCGCTCGCCGTCCTCGCCGTGCACTCGCCGGATGCCGTGCGCGTGGCCCTCGGCACCGGCGACCTGGTCGCGCTGACGAAGGTGCCCGGCATCGGCAAGAAGGGCGCCGAGCGGCTCGTGCTCGAGCTCAAGGACAAGCTCGGCGCGCTGCCCGGCTCGGCCGGGCACACGGAGCCGGCCCCGCTCGACACCGGCGAGGCCTGGCGCGAGCAGGTGCGCGAGGCCCTCGTCGGCCTCGGCTGGAGCGTGCGCCAGGCCGACGACGCGCTCGACAAGGTCGCGCCCCGCGCGGCCGAGGGCGCCGGCGTGTCGGCGCTGCTCCGTGCCGCCCTGCAGGAGCTGGGCCGATGACCGTCGACCGCGGCTGGGAGCTCGAGCAGGCTGCGCAGACCTGGGACGACGGCTCGTTCGACGCCACGGCCCGCATCGTCGACGTCGGCAGCGACGGCGACGAGCGGGTGGTCGAGGCGGCCCTGCGCCCCAAGCGCCTCGAGGACTTCCCCGGGCAGACGCGCGTGCGCGACCAGCTCGGACTCGTGCTCAAGGCGGCCCGGCACCGCGGCACGCCGCCCGACCACGTGCTCCTCTCGGGTCCCCCCGGCCTCGGCAAGACGACCCTCGCGATGATCGTCGCGAGCGAGCTCGAGCAGCCGATCCGCATCACCTCGGGCCCGGCCATCCAGCACGCCGGTGACCTCGCCTCGGTGCTGTCGTCGCTCGCCGAGGGGGAGGTGCTCTTCCTCGACGAGATCCACCGGATGTCGCGGTCGGCCGAGGAGATGCTCTACCTCGCGATGGAGGACTTCCGCGTCGACGTCGTCATCGGCAAGGGCCCGGGCGCGACCGCGATCCCGCTCGAGCTGCCGCCCTTCACGGTCGTCGGCGCGACGACCCGGGCCGGCCTGCTGCCGGCCCCCCTGCGCGACCGGTTCGGCTTCACCGGTCACCTCGACTACTACGCGGCCGCCGACCTCGAGACGATCCTGCACCGCTCGGCCCGGCTGCTCGGCCTCGACGCCGACGCCGAGGGCATCGCCGAGATCGCGCTGCGCTCGCGCGGCACCCCGCGCATCGCCAACCGGCTGCTGCGGCGGGTGCGCGACTGGGCGCAGGTGCACGGCGAGAACCGCGTCACGCACGGCGCGGCCCGCCAGGCGCTGGCGCTCTTCGACGTCGACGAGCGCGGCCTCGACCGTCTCGACCGGGCCGTGCTCGAGGCGCTGTGCCGGCGATTCAACGGCGGCCCGGTCGGCCTCTCCACCCTGGCCGTCGCCGTGGGGGAGGAGCCCGACACCGTGGAGACGGTCGCCGAGCCCTACCTCGTGCGCGAGGGCTTCATGGTCCGCACGCCCCGCGGTCGCGCCGCCTCCTCGCTCGCGTGGGAGCACCTCGGCCTGACCCCGCCGGTCGAGGCGCAGTCGATGTGGTCGGCGACCCTGCCGATCGACGAGGCGGGCGGCGGGCGCTTCGACGCGTGAGCGGGGCGGCGGCGGCTGCCCCGAAACAGGTCAAAACGTGACCGGCGCGTGACGGTCCGCGGGCCCGCGTGGTCTGACAAACTGCATCGGCGCCCGTAGACTCCTGCGGGCACCATCGCCGGTGCCGCGGCACCATCCGGTGCCCCCGGTCGTTGACGCGACATCCGACCCCGAACACCGGGTCGTGGCGCGCGCCCCGACAACCGGACGAAGACACGAAGGACTGAGCTGACATGAGCACCAACGGGACCTTCTCGTTGCTGATTTTCGCCCTTCCCCTGCTCCTGCTGGGCTGGCTGTTCTACACCCAGAACAAGCGGATGAAGCAGATGCGCGACTTCAGCTCCTCGCTCAACGTCGGCGACTCGATCGTCACGTCCTCGGGCATCTACGGCACGGTCAAGCACCTCGACGACACCAGTGCGTGGCTCGAGATCGCGGAGGGAACGACGATCCGCGTCGACCGTCGCGCGATCGCCATGAAGCAGGCCGACCCCGCGACTCCGGGCACCGCCGGCACCACCGGCACCACCGGCACCACCGGCACCACCGGCACCGCCGCGCCTGTCGCCGACGACGCCCCGGGCACGACCCCGGGTTCCCCGCAGAACGGTCAGTGAGGGTTCCGTGGCCAAGAGTTCCACCAAGCAGTCGGCGAGACGCAGCCTCCTCGCCCTCATCGTCGTCATCTTGGGCCTCGGCGCCCTCGTCGGGGGCCTCGCCAAGTGGGGCGACGGCCAGGCCGTCCCGCGCCTCGGCCTCGACCTCGAGGGCGGCACCGAGCTCGTGCTCAAGCCGCAGCTGAACGACGGCCAGACCGTCAACGAGGGCCAGGTCAACCGCGCCGTCGACATCATCCGCCAGCGCATCGACGCCAACGGCGTCTCCGAGTCGGAGATCTCGACGCAGGGCGGCCAGAACATCGTCGTCTCGATCCCCGGGGCTCCCACCCCCGAGCAGCTCGACGCGCTGAGCAAGCCCTCGCAGCTGCGCTTCCGCGCCGTCTTCGTCGAGGCCGTCGACCCGAACGCCGCGCAGGCCGGCTCGACCGTCAACCCCGGTGGCACCCCGACGCCGTCCGGCACCTCGACGGGCACCCCGACGGGCACCGGCACCGCGACCAGCCCGGCCACCGGCACGCCGAGCGCGACGGCCACGCCGTCCGGCTCCTCGACCGCCGCCAACGGCGTCGTGCCGCAGGCCTTCGCCGCCGCCACCACGGCTCCGACCCCCGCCGCGACCTCGACGGGGTCCGCCACGGCCACCCCGGCACCGACCGCGACGACGCCGGCCCCCGCGCCGACGGCGCCCGCGCCCACCGCCGCCGAGACCGAGGCCGCGATCAAGACGCAGGCCAGCACCGGGCTCGTCGGCCTCGGCTGGACCAAGGCGAAGGCCGACGCGGCCGCGGCGACGGTCGCCAAGCAGTACACCGCGCTCAACTGCGCCACGCCCGGCGCCGTCGACAAGATCAAGGACGACCCCGCCCTGCCGCTCGCCACCTGTGGAGAGGACCGCGTCACCAAGTACGTCCTCGGCCCGAGCGAGATCGACGGCAGCGAGATCGCCGACGCCTCGAGCGGCTACCAG
Organism: Terrabacter sp. NPDC000476; assembly: GCF_040300125.1. Taxonomy (NCBI): domain Bacteria; kingdom Bacillati; phylum Actinomycetota; class Actinomycetes; order Micrococcales; family Intrasporangiaceae; genus Terrabacter; species Terrabacter sp. NPDC000476. The sequence goes on along the minus strand of NZ_JBEPDF010000001.1, from coordinate 435,506 downwards.
GTCGGCCCCAACGGCCAGCCCACCTCGATCGTCGAGGTCGCGCTGTCGTTCAAGGACGCCGGCAAGACGAAGTTCGCCGCCGTGACCAAGCGCCTCTACGCCCAGCAGTCGCAGCCGCCGTTCGACCAGTTCGCCATCGTGCTCGACAAGTCGGTCATCAGCGCCCCGCGGTCGCAGGCCGTTATCACCGACGGTCGCGCCTCGATCACCGGCTCGTTCACCATCGACTCGGCCAAGCAGCTCGCCGAGCAGCTGAAGTTCGGCGCGCTGCCGATCTCCTTCGCGCTGCAGACGCAGGACAACATCACGCCCCAGCTCGGTGAGGAGCAGCTGCGCATCGGCCTGCTCGCCGGCCTCATCGGTCTGCTGCTCGTCGTCGTCTACTCCCTCATCCAGTACCGCGCCCTCGGCATGGTCACGGTGCTCTCGCTCGTCGTCGCGTCGGTCATCACCTACCTCGCGGTGACGGTGCTCGGCACGACCCACGGCTTCCGCCTGACCATGGCGGGCGTCACCGGCCTCATCGTCGCCATCGGCGTCACGGCCGACAGCTTCATCGTCTACTTCGAGCGCATCCGCGACGAGGTGCGCGACGGCCGTCCGCTCGTGGCCGCCGTCGAGACGGGCTGGAAGCGTGCCCGCCGCACGATCATCGCGGCCGACGCCGTGAACTTCATCGCGGCCGGTGTGCTCTACTTCCTCGCCTCGAGCAACGTGCGCGGCTTCGCGTTCACGCTCGGCCTGACGACGCTCATCGACCTGATCGTCGTCGTCCTCTTCACCCACCCGATGGTGCAGCTGCTCGCGCGCACCGAGTTCTTCGGCAACGGTCACAAGTGGTCGGGCCTCGACCCGCAGCGCCTCGGCGCCAAGGAGTCGGTGCGCTACCGCGGCCGCGGCCAGTTCGGGGCTCCCGGCGCGCAGCGCCCGCCCGCCACCGTGGGCTCGGCCCGCGTCGCCGAGGGGAAGGCCCAGGCATGATCAACTTCGCCCAGGTCGGCAACGACCTCTACACCGGCAAGCGCTCGATCGACTTCATCAAGCGCCAGAAGACCTGGTATGCCGTCTCGGCCGTCCTCATCGCCCTCGCCCTGATCGGCATCTTCGCCCGCGGCCTGAACTTCGGCATCGAGTTCAGCGGTGGCTCGGAGTTCCGCGTCCAGGGCGTCACGAACAGCGAGAGCTACGAGCAGAAGGCGCAGACCGCCGTCTCCGACGCCGGCATCGAGGGCAACGTCGTCTCGACGATCGTCGGGCAGAACACGGTCCGCGTGCAGACCGAGGCCGCCGCCGGGCTCACCGACGAGGCCAGCGCCGCACTGGCCAAGGAGTTCGGGGTCCCGACGACCTCGGTCAGCGCGTCGCTCATCGGCCCCAGCTGGGGCGCCTCGGTGAGCAAGCAGGCCATCCAGGGCCTCGTCGTCTTCCTCATCCTCGTCACGATCGTCATGGCGCTCTACTTCCGCACCTGGAAGATGGCCGTCTCGGGCCTCGTCGCACTGCTGCACGACCTCGTCATCACGGTCGGCATCTACGCGCTCTTCGGGTTCGAGATCACGCCGAGCTCGATGATCGGCTTCCTGACGATCCTCGGCTACTCGCTCTACGACACCGTCGTCGTCTTCGACAAGGTGCGCGAGAACACGGCCGAGGCGTTCCGGACGCGTCGCATGACGTACTCGGCCGCCGCGAACCTCGCCGTCAACCAGACGCTCGTCCGCTCGATCAACACGACGGTCGTGGCCCTGCTGCCGATCGCCGCGGTGCTCTTCGTCGGCTTCACGCTGCTCGGCCCGGGCACGCTGCTCGACCTGTCGCTCGCGCTCTTCATCGGCATCGCGGTCGGCGCGTACTCCTCGATCTTCATCGCGACCCCGCTGCTCGTCGACCTGCGCCGCAACGAGCCGGCCGTGCTCGAGCTCGACAAGCACGTCGCCCGCCTGGCCGCCAAGGCAGGGTCGGCCCCGGCGCCCCGCCCCGAGGAGCTGGTGGCCGTCGGTGCCGACCGCACGGGAGCCGCCGCGGCCGCCGCCGACGCATCGCTGCCCGAGGGTGCACCCCGCCCGGTGCACAAGTACGCCCAGGCCGCCGGTCCGCGCAACCAGCCCAAGCGCGCCCCCAAGTCGCGCCGCTGACCGCGGTCGGCACCACCCCAGGAGACACGGCGTGAGCCAGATCAGTGACCTCGTCGCGAGCAGGCTGCGCGACATCCCCGACTTCCCGAAGCCGGGCGTCCTCTTCAAGGACTTCACGCCGCTCATCGCCGACGGCCCCGCCCTGCGCGAGCTGGTGCGCGACATCGCGCAGCGCTACGCCGGGTCGGTCGACGTCGTCGTCGGCATCGAGGCCCGCGGCTTCATCCTCGGTGCGGCCGTGGCCTACGAGCTCGGCCTCGGCATGGTGCCCGTGCGCAAGGCCGGCAAGCTGCCGGGGGAGACGCTCAAGGAGTCCTACGCGCTCGAGTACGGCACGGCCGAGATCGAGGTGCACTCCGACGCCTTCGAGCCGGGCCAGCGCGTCCTCGTCATCGACGACGTGCTCGCCACCGGCGGCACGGCCGAGGCCACCGCCCAGCTCGTCGAGCGCGCCGGCGCGCAGGTCGCCGCGATCGAGGTCGTCCTCGAGCTCGCGTTCCTCGACGGGCGCCGCCGGCTCGGCGACCGGCCCGTCAACGCCATCCTCACGGTGTGACCTCCGCGCGAGCGCCTAGACTCTCTCCATGAGCGAGGACGTCCGCAGCGAGCTGTCCACCCCGTCGCGGGTGCGCGCGCGCTTCGCCCGCTTCGGCGCCACGCGTCCGGCGGGAAACCCCGTCCTCGAGCCGCTCATGACGGCGGTCCGCCAAAACCACCCGAAGGCCGACCTCTCCGTCATCGAGCGGGCGTATGCCGTCGCCGAGCGCGCGCACGACGGCCAGATGCGCAAGAGCGGCGACGCGTACATCACGCACCCGCTCGCGGTGACGACGATCCTCGCCGAGCTCGGCATGACGCCGCCCACCCTGGCGGCGGCGCTGCTGCACGACACGGTCGAGGACACGGCATACGGCCTCGACGAGCTGCGGCGCGACTTCGGCGACGAGATCGCGATGCTCGTCGACGGCGTGACGAAGCTCGACAAGGTGACCTACGGCGAGGCCGCCCAGGCCGAGACGGTGCGCAAGATGGTCATCGCGATGGCGCGCGACATCCGCGTGCTCGTCATCAAGCTCGCCGACCGGCTGCACAACGCGCGCACGTGGCGCTACGTCAGCGCGGAGTCGGCCAAGCGCAAGGCCAACGAGACGCTCGAGATCTACGCGCCGCTGGCCCACCGGCTCGGCATGAACACCATCAAGTGGGAGCTCGAGGACCTCTCGTTCGCGACGCTCTACCCGAAGGTCTACGACGAGATCGTGCGCCTCGTCGCCGAGCGCGCCCCGGCCCGTGAGGAGTACCTCGCGAGCGTGCGTAGCCAGGTCAACGAGGACCTCACGGCGGCGAAGATCAAGGCCGTCGTGACCGGCCGTCCCAAGCACTACTACAGCGTGTACCAGAAGATGATCGTGCGCGGCCGCGACTTCGAGGAGATCTACGACCTCGTCGCGGTGCGCGTGCTCGTCGACACGGTGCGCGACTGCTACGCGGCGCTCGGTGCGCTGCACTCGCGGTGGAACCCGGTGCCCGGCCGGTTCAAGGACTACATCGCGATGCCGAAGTTCAACATGTACCAGTCGCTACACACGACGGTCATCGGCCCGCAGGGCAAGCCCGTCGAGATCCAGATCCGTACGCACACGATGCACCGGCGCGCGGAGTACGGTGTCGCCGCGCACTGGAAGTACAAGGACCAGGCGGCCGGCGGCGGCCCCGCGCGACCCGGCGAGACCACGCCGCAGAACGACATGGCGTGGCTGCGCCAGCTGCTCGACTGGCAGCGCGAGACCGAGGACCCGGGCGAGTTCCTCGACTCGCTGCGCTTCGAGATGGGCAGCAGCGAGGTCTACGTCTTCACGCCCAAGGGCTCCGTCGTGGCGCTGCCCGTCGGCGGCACCCCCGTCGACTTCGCGTATGCCGTGCACACCGAGGTCGGTCACCACTGCATCGGTGCGCGCGTCAACGGCCGGCTGGTGCCGCTCGAGTCGACGCTCGAGAACGGCGACGTCGTCGAGGTGCTGACGAGCAAGGCCGACGGCGCGGGGCCCTCGCGCGACTGGCTGCAGTTCGTCAAGAGCCCCCGCGCACGCAACAAGATCAAGCAGTGGTTCTCCAAGGAGCGTCGCGAGGAGGCCATCGAGGCCGGCAAGGACTCGATCGCCAAGGCGCTGCGCAAGCAGAACCTGCCGCTGCAGCGGCTGATGAGCCACGAGTCGATGACGGCCGTCGCGACCGACCTGCGCTACCAGGACATCGAGGCGCTCTACGCGGCGGTGGGCGAGGGGCACGTCTCGGCCCAGCACGTCGTCGGGAAGGTCGTCGCGTCGATGGGCGGCGTCGACGGCGCCACCGAGGACCTCGCCGAGGCGACGGTCCCGACCCGGGCCTCGAGCCGGCGCAGGGCCGGCGACCCGGGCGTGGTCGTCGTCGGCACGGCCGACGTCTGGGTCAAGCTCGCCAAGTGCTGCACGCCGGTGCCGGGAGACCCGATCATCGGGTTCGTCACCCGGGGCAGCGGTGTGTCGGTGCACCGCGTCGACTGCACGAACGCCGACCAGCTGACGGCCAACCCCGAGCGGCTCATCGACGTCGAGTGGGCCCCGAGCTCGGCGAGCGTCTTCCTCGTGCAGCTGCAGGTCGAGGCGCTCGACCGCAACCGGCTGCTCAGCGACGTGACGCGGGTGCTCTCCGACCAGCACGTCAACATCCTGTCGGCCTCGGTGCAGACGTCACGCGCGCGGGTGGCGATCTCCCGGTTCACGTTCGAGATGGGCGACCCCGCGCACCTCGACCACGTCATCAAGGCCGTGCGCAAGATCGACGGCGTCTTCGACGTCTACCGCGTCAACGGCGGCAAGTCCACCAACTGAGAGCAACCGTCGAGGGGCCACTTCTCGCGGGATGGCACGTGACGAGAGGCCAGTTCCTGCGGCAGGAACTGGCCTCTCGTTGTGTGCGAAGCCGCGAATCGTGGCCTCTCGACGGTTGGGCGCTGTGTCAGCCGCCGAACTCCGCGACGCCGGCGCGGGCCTGGTCGAGCCAGACCTGACGGGCGTCGAGGGCCTCCTGCGCCTTGCGCACCTTGCTCGCGTTGCCCGAGGACTCGGCCTTGGCGAGGTCCTCACGCAGGTCGGCGACCGCCCGCTCGAGCTGGTCGACCATGGCCTTGGCGCGCGCGGCCACCTCGGGGTTGCTCGACTTCCACTTGCGGTCCTCGGCGTCGCGCACGGTCTGCTCGACGCGGCGCATGGCCTTCTCGACCCGGTCCATGTCGGCGCGGGGCACCTTGCCGGCCGCGTCCCACTTGTCCTGGATGGTGCGCAGCTGGCTCTTGGCCTTCTCGAGGTCGGTGACCGGCAGGATCGCCTCGGCCTCGACGAGCAGGGCCTCCTTGACCTCGAGGTTGCCGCGGTACTGCTCCTCCTCGGCTGCGACGACCTCGTCCTTGGCGGCGAAGAAGCTGTCCTGCGCGGCCTTGAACCGGGCCCACAGCTTGTCGTCGTCGGACCTGCTCGCCCGGCCGGCGCGGCGCCACTCGTCCATGAGCCGCTTGAAGGCCCCGGCCGTGGCCGCCCAGTCGGTGCTCGAGGCCAGCGCCTCGGCCTCGGCCACGAGGCGCTCCTTGGCCGACTTGGCGTCCGCGTGCGCGGCGTCGAGGCCGGCGAAGTGACTGCGGCGGGCCTTGTCGAAGCCGTTGCGGGCCGAGCTGAAGCGGGTCCACAGGCTCGACTCGGTCTCGCGCTCGAGGCGGACCGAGGCGCGCTGGTGGGCCTTCCACTCGTCGAGCAGCTCACGCATGCGCGCCCCGCTCGTCTTCCACTGGATGCGGTTCTCGGGCTGGCCGGCGATGGCCTCGGCCTCGGCGACGATCCGCTCGCGCTCGGCGGTGGCCGCCGCACGGGCCTCGGCCCGGTGCTGCTGCTCGACCTTGCGCTTGCTCGCGATGCCCGACTGGATCTCGTCGAGCTTGGCCGCGAGCGCGTCGAGGTCGCCGACGACGGTCGCGTCGGTGACCTGGGCGGTGAGCGTCTTGAGCCCCTCGGCGACGTCCTTGCTCGGCACCTCCGGCTGCGCGAGGCGCTGCTCGAGCAGGACGGCGGAGGCGAAGAGCTCGTCGTACTTGCGCGCGAAGTAGGTGAGCGCCTGCTCGTTGCTCGCACCGGGGTAGGAGCCGACCTCCTGCTCGCCCTCCTTGGTGCGCACGAAGACGGTGCCGTTGTCGTCGACGCGACCGAAGGCCGCCGAGGCCGAGTGGTCCGTCGTGATGAGGGCGGGCGCGGCAGCCACCGGAGGGTGCGGCACCGCCTTGGCGAGGGCAGCCGGCGTCGGGATGGCCGAGGGCTTGGGCACGCTCGCCGGCGTCGGGGCCGACGGGGCGGGGGCGGGGGCCGGGGCCGGGGCCGGGGTGGGGGCTTCCGACGCCGAGGGCGCCTCTGCTCCGGGGGCGTCCTCGGTCGAGGCCTCTTCTGCCGCAACGGGTTCCGGCGCCTCGGTCGTGGCCTCGGCGCTGTCGCCGGTCTGCGCGGTCTCGGTCGTCTCCGCGGCCCCGTCTGCCTCGGAGGCCTCGGCGCTGTCGGCGCCTTGGGCGCTGTCGGCGCCCTCGGTGCTGGCCACCGACGCGACGGCGTCGGCCGTCTCGGCCTCCGCCGGCGTCACGGGCCCAGACGTCTCGGACGTCTCGGACGTCTCCGTCGCCTCGGCGACCGGGGTGGTCTCGTCAGGCTCGGGCTGGTTCATCTCGCTCATGCCTTCTTCTCCGTCACAGTGACACTGAGGATGCTGATCGGGTTGACCGGCGTGGGCTCGCCCGCCGCGACGAGACCGCCCGCGGCGATCTTGTCGACGATGTCGAGGCCCTTGGTCACCTTCCCGAAGATCGTGTAGCCGCCGCCATCGGTGGGCAACTGGGTTTCCTTGTACGTGATGAAGAACTGGCCGCCGTTGCTGTTGGGGTCCTGGGTGCGGGCCATCGCGAGCACGCCGCGGGGGTACTTGCCGTCCTTGGGCGCGTTCTCGATGCCGAAGCCGTAGCCGGGGTCGCCCTGGCCGGTGCCGGTGGGGTCGCCGCACTGGAGCACGTAGATGCCGTCGGTGGTGAGGCGGTGGCACGGGCTCGGCGCCCAGTAGCCGGTCTTGGCGAGGTTGAGGAACGACGCCACCGTCTGCGGGGCCTTGGCGCCGTCGAGCTCGAGGACGAGGTCGCCGCAGGTGGTCTTGACCGTCGCGACGAACGTCTTGCCGGCCGCCGTCGCCTTGGACGGCACGGTGGTCTGCTGCTTGGGCTTGGCCTGCAGCGCCGGGGGAGCCGTGCAGCCGGCCGCCAGCTTCTGCCCGGCGGCGAGGCCGCCCGACGAGGTCGTGGCGCCGTCGGTCGGCTGGGTCGCCGGCGCGGTCGACGCCGCGGACGGGGTGTCCGAGCTGCCGACGATCTTGGGCACCGCGATGACGGCGGCGATGACGAGGATGACCGCGAGGATCACACCGAAGACCTGCTTGTCGCGCGTCGCGTCACCCACCGGGGGCTTGGCGGTCTTCTGTTGTTCCTCATGGCGGCGGCGCGCACGTGCGCGTTCCTGCTCTTTGGTCACGAACCTCTCCTCGTACGGGCCACAGGGCATGTCGCCGGGCGTCCGGTCATTTTAGGGAACGACGCGCCCGTCGGCGCAGCGGGAGGGGTCACGACTGCGTGACATCTGCCGTTCGTCCTCCGTCTCGTCCCCCGAGGCCGGATGCGCTGGGCCCTCTTCCGGGGCCGTCGCTAGGCTCCAGACGTGCTGACCATCGCCTTCCCGGCCCAGGCCTTCGACACCAACTGCTACGTCATCGCGACGCAGGCGGGCGAGGAGTGCCTCGTCGTCGACCCGGGCATCGGGGTCGAGGAGACGCTGCGCGAGGTGCTCGCCGAGCACCGGCTCCGCCCCGCCGCGGTGCTGCTGACGCACGGGCACGTCGACCACGTCTACTCGGTCACCCCGGTGTGCGGCTCGGACACCGCCGCCTACATCCACCGCGACGACCGCTACCGGCTGCACGACCTCCTCGGCCAGAGCAACCCCGGCCTCGTCGCGATGCTCGAGCAGCAGTTCGGCCGCGCGGCGACGTGGACCGAGCCGACCCACGTCGTCGAGATCGGCGACGGCACCCGCCTGTCGCTCGCCGGGCTCGACGTCGACGTGCTGCACGCGCCCGGTCACACCGAGGGCTCGGTGATGTTCGGCATCGACGGCGTGCCCGACGGCATCCGTGAGCAGGTCGACGTCGACCGCACCATGGTCACCGGCGACGTGCTCTTCGCCGGCTCCATCGGCCGCACCGACCTACCCGGCGGCGACGCAGCCGCGATGCAGCGCAGCCTGCGCGACGTCGTGCTGCCGCTGCCCGACACGACGCTCGTGCTCCCCGGGCACTACCACGCCACGACGATGGCCCACGAGCGTGCCACGAACCCCTACCTGAAAGACTTGCCCGCGTGAACTCCCCGCAGCCCAAGGCCGCCAAGGTCATGCCGATCAGCGGCTTCCCCGAGTACCTGCCCTCCGAGCGCATCGTCGAGCAGCGCTTCCTCGACGTCATCCGCGAGACCTTCGAGCTGCACGGCTTCAGCTCCGTGGAGACTCGCTCGATCGAGCCCATCGAGCGCCTCAGCAGCCAGGGCGAGGACGCCGACAAGGAGATCTACGCGGTCTCGCGCCTCGCCGGCGGCAGCGACGAGGAGGCCCGCTGGGGCCTGCACTTCGACATGACGGTGCCGTTCGCCCGCTACGTGCTCGAGAACGCCGGCAAGCTCGCCTTCCCGTTCCGGCGCTACCAGATCCAGAAGGCCTGGCGCGGCGAGCGCCCGCAGGAGGGCCGCTACCGCGAGTTCACCCAGGCCGACATCGACGTCGTCGACGTCGGGCAGCTCTCGCCGCACTTCGAGGCCGAGATGCCGCTCGTCATCGCGGACGTCTTCAGCCGGTTCCCCGTCGGCGAGTTCGTCATCCAGGTCAACGACCGGAAGATCCCCAACGGCTTCTACCAGGGCATCGGCATCACCGACGTCATCGGCACCCTGCGCATCGTCGACAAGCTCGACAAGATCGGGCCCGAGAAGGTCAGGGCGCTGCTCGTCGAGTCCGGCACCACCCCCGAGCAGGCCGACCAGTGCCTCGCGCTCGCCGCCATCCGCTCGACCGACCTCGGCTTCGTCGAGCAGGTGCGCGCCCTCGGCGTCGAGCACCCCCTCCTCGAGGAAGGTCTCGAGTCGCTGGCGAACGTCATCCGCACCGGCATGGCGCACGCGCCCGGCCGGCTCGTGGCCGACCTGCGCATCGCCCGTGGCCTCGACTACTACACCGGCACGGTCTACGAGACGCAGTTCGTCGGGCACGAGTCGTGGGGCTCGTTCTGCTCCGGCGGCCGCTACGACGCGCTGGCGAGCGACGGCAGGACCACCTACCCCGGCGTCGGCATCTCGATCGGCGTCACGCGCATCCTCGGGCTGCTCGTCGGCCGTGGGCTCGTCACCGCCTCGCGCTCGACGCCGGCGGCCGTGCTCGTCGCCCTCACCGACGACGACTCGCGCGAGCAGGCCGTCTCGGTGGCCACCGCGCTGCGCCGTCGGGGCATCGCCTGCGAGGTCGCGCCCGCGGCCGCCCGCTTCGGCAAGCAGATCCGGTATGCCGAGCGCCGCGGCATCCCCTACGTCTGGTTCCCGGGCGCGGGGGAGTCGGGCGACGAGGTGAAGGACATCCGCAGCGGCGAGCAGGTGCCCGCCACCGCCGACGCGTGGATGCCGCCCGCCGAGGACCTGACCCCGCGGGTCGCCCGCACCGACGCCGACAGCTGAGCGCCGGCCGCACCACGCCGCCACGCAGCCGCCACCCCGGGTCACACGCGAGAGCACACCCCGGGATCACACGCCGGGATCACGCCCCGGGATCACGCCCCGGGTGGCGGCCGCAGGCCCTCGTCCCTCAGCTCGAGCAGGGCGAGGCGGCGGATGACGTCGCGGTCCCGGCGGCGCCACGCGCCCGCCGGGTCGTCGGAGACCGCCGCGAGCGCCCGCACCGGCTGCGTCGTCATGGCGCGCAGGGCGAAGAGGTCGAGGTCCTCGCTCGCGTCGAGGTAGCGCTGGGAGATGACGGCGTTGCGCACGAACCGGCCCCGGACGAACAGCCACGCGCCGACCACGAGCAGCGAGGGCACGAGCGCGACGGCCCAGCCGAGCGCGAGCGCCAGCTGGTCGACCGTGCTCGACATCGACGTGCCCGCCTGCGCCAGCGTCGTGCCGGAGCCGGCCGCGCTGTCGAGCCACGACTTGAGCTGGTCCCCGACGAGGGGCAGCTGGGCCGCCTGCTCGCCCGCCCCGGAGAGCGAGCCGTTCACCGACCGGCCGGCGGAGGTGATCGAGTCGGCGGGCCCGCGCAGCTGCTCCACGGTGTCGTGGACGCGGCGACCGGCATACGCCCACGTGGCCACCCAGAGCAGCACGAGCACGTCGGAGAGCAGCTGTCGGGTGCGTCGGCCCGTGGTGTCCGCGTAGAGCTTCATGGCGCCTCTCCTCGTCCTGCGAGCCCAACCTAGGTCAGCGGGGCCGGTGCCGCGCGAGGGCGCGCCCCGGCGTCGCTAGAGTGGGCTCGCCGGTCAGAGCCGACCGGTCGTCACCCCCTGTCGGGGCAACCCGGACAGGGCAACTCGGACAAGGAAGTGTCAGCGCATGAAGGTCGGCATCCCTCGCGAGGTCAAGAACCACGAGTACCGGGTGGCCATCACCCCGTCGGGCGTGCACGAGCTCACCGATCACGGTCACGACGTGCTTATCGAGAAGGACGCCGGGGTCGGCTCGCAGATCAGCGACGCGGACTACGTCGCGGCCGGCGCCCGCATCCTCGACTCGGCCGACGACGTCTGGGGCGACGCGGACATGGTGCTCAAGGTCAAGGAGCCCGTGGCCGAGGAGTACCACCGCATGCGCGAGGGGCTCACCCTCTTCACCTACCTCCACCTCGCCGCCGACAAGCCGCTCACCGAGGAGCTCGTCAAGCGCAAGGTGACCGGCATCGCCTACGAGACGGTCCAGCTGCCCTCCGGCGGCCTGCCGCTGCTCTACCCGATGTCGGAGGTCGCCGGCTGCCTCGCCCCGCAGGTGGGCGCGCACGCGCTCATGCGCGCGCAGGGCGGCCGCGGCGTGCTCATGGGCGGAGTCGGCGGCGTCGCCAACGCCAAGGTCGTCATCCTGGGCGCCGGCGTCTCGGGCCAGAACGCCGCGAACATCGCGCTGGGCATGGGCGCCGACGTCACGCTCCTCGACACCGACCTCGACAAGCTGCGGATGTCCTTCTGGCGCTACGACAACCGCGTTCACGGCCTCGCGTCCTCGAAGCTCACCGTGCAGGAGCAGGTGATGCAGGCCGACATGGTCATCGGCGCGGTGCTCATCCCCGGCGCCGCCGCCCCGAAGCTCGTCTCGAACGAGCTCGTCTCGCAGATGAAGCCGGGCTCGGTGCTCGTCGACATCGCCATCGACCAGGGCGGCTGCTTCGAGGACAGCCACGCCACGACGCACGCGGACCCCACCTACACCGTGCACGACTCGGTCTTCTACTGCGTCGCCAACATGCCCGGCGCCGTGCCGAACACGTCGACCTACGCGCTGACGAACTCGACGCTGCCGTATGCCGTCAAGCTCGCCAACCAGGGGTGGCACGAGGCGCTGCGCGGTGACCAGGCCCTCGCTCTCGGCCTCAACACGCACGCCGGGCACGTCACGTACGCCGGCGTCGCCGAGGCGCACGGCATGGAGTCCGTCAGCCTCGAGACGGCGCTGTCCTGACGGAGCACGCCCCGACCGAGCCACCCGCGGCCCGCGCCTCACGCCTCGAGCGCGACGTCCGCGGGTGGCTCGACCACGTGCGCGTCGAGAAAGGCGCCTCGGACAACACGCTGAGCTCCTACACGCGTGACCTGCGCGCCTACCGCGACTTCCTGGCCGAGCGGGGCGTCGACGACGCGGGCGCGGTCACCGAGGCCCACGTCACCGACTTCCTCGCCTCGCTCCGCGAACGCGGTCTCGCGGCCTCGTCCGCGGCGCGCACGCTCGTGGCCGTGCGCGGCTTCCACCGGTTCCTCGCCCTCGAGGGCCAGGTGGGCTCCGACCCCGCGGCGGGGGTGGCACCGCCGAAGCCGCCGGCACGGCTGCCCAAGGCGATCCCCGTCGAGGACGTCGAGCGCCTGCTCGCGGCCGCAGCGCTCGGTGACACCCCGGAGTCGCTGCGTGACCGGGCGCTGCTCGAGGTGCTCTACGGCACGGGCGCGCGGATCAGCGAGGCCGTCGGCCTCGACGTCGACGACCTCGACCTCGGTGACCCCGGCTCGGGTGGTCCGGGCGGCTCGGGCGACTCGGGCGACTCGGGGGAGCCCGCCCGTGCGGGTGCGGCCTCGGTGCGCCTGCTCGGCAAGGGCGGCAAGGAGCGTGTCGTGCCCGTGGGGCGCTACGCGGTGGAGGCCGTGACGGCATACCTCGTGCGGGGGCGACCCACGCTGGCGGCGGGCGGGCGCGGGGGACCGGCGCTCTTCCTCGGGCGGCGCGGTGCCCGGCTCTCGCGCCAGTCGGCGTGGGCGGTCGTCCAGCAGGCGGCCGAGCGGGCCGACCTCGGCCAGCACGTGTCGCCCCACACGCTGCGGCACTCGTTCGCCACGCACCTGCTCGACGGCGGCGCCGACGTGCGCGTCGTGCAGGAGCTGCTCGGTCACGCGTCGGTGACGACGACGCAGATCTACACGATGGTCTCGGTCCAGCGGCTCCGAGAGGTGTACGCGGGCGCCCACCCCCGAGCCCGCTGATAGGGTCTCACCTGATCAGCGAGAGGCTGACCGCAGCATCTCAGGGCAAGGCCGAGCGGAGTTGGAACACCCGGTGAACGAGGAGTCACACGAGACCATGCAGTCCGTGCCGTCCGAGGACCTCGCCCCTCCGGCGCAGGCCGGTGCCTCCCCGGTGGCCCACCTGCCCGGCATCGAGTCGAACGGCGCCGTCATGGGCCCCACCGGGCGACCGGTGCCCGACTTCCCGGACCCCGCGCCGCTGTCGAGCCACGGGCCGGCGCGCATCATCGCGATGTGCAACCAGAAGGGCGGCGTCGGCAAGACGACGACGACGATCAACCTCGGGGCGGCGCTCGCCGAGCTCGGGCGGCGCGTGCTCGTCATCGACTTCGACCCGCAGGGCGCCCTGTCGGTCGGGCTCGGCGTCAACGCGCAGGAGCTCGACGTCACCATCTACAACCTGCTCGTCGAGCGCGGGCACGACATCCGCGACGTCATCACGCCCACGCGCACCGCCAACCTCGACGTCGTGCCGGCCAACATCGACCTGTCGGCGGCGGAGGTGCAGCTCGTCGGCGAGGTGGCCCGTGAGCAGATCCTCGCGCGCGTGCTGCGGCCGGTGGCCGACGAGTACGACGTCATCCTCATCGACTGCCAGCCCTCGCTCGGGCTGCTCACGGTCAACGCGCTCACGGCCGCGCACGGGGTCGTCATCCCGCTCGAGTGCGAGTTCTTCGCGATGCGCGGCGTGGCCCTGCTCATCGACACGATCGACAAGATCACCGACCGCCTCAACCCGCGTCTGCAGGTCGACGGCATCCTCGCCACGATGTATGACGGCCGCACCCTGCACAGCCGCGAGGTCGTGCGCTCGGTCGTCGACCACTTCGGCGACCAGGTGTTCCACACGGTCATCAGCCGCACGGTGAAGTTCCCCGACGCCACGCTCGCGGCCGAGCCGATCACGTCGTACTCCTCCGACCACTCGGGCGCCAACGCCTACCGCCAGCTCGCGCGCGAGCTCATCGCCCGCGGCGGCGCGGCCTGACCGGCCGTGACCCGATGAACGGGCAGGGCACGGTCGACCGCGAGGTGGTCGAGCGGGAGGCGGTCGAGCGCGAGGCGGTCGAACGCGAGGCGGTCGAACGCGAGGCGGACGGTGGGACGACCGCCGTCGGTGACCCCACGGAGCCCGGTGACGTCGTCGACGACGGCGGCGACACGCTCGTCGAGGGCGACAGGCTCGTCGACGACGCGCAGCTGGCCCCGCCGGCGCAGGAGCTGACACCGGGTGGCGTCATCACGCGCCGCGGCGGCACGACCTTCGAGGTGCACCTCGACGTCTTCTCCGGCCCCTTCGACCTGCTGCTGGGGCTCATCAGCAAGCACAAGCTCGACATCACCGAGGTGGCGCTCGCGCAGGTCACCGACGAGTTCGTGGCGCACATCAAGGCCGCCCAGGCGGCCGACAGCGACTGGGACCTCGGGCAGGCCTCGGAGTTCCTCCTCGTCGCCGCCACGCTGCTCGACCTCAAGGCCGCGCGCCTGCTGCCGCAGTCGGGCCCGCAGGACGACGAGGACCTCGCGCTCATCGAGGCGCGCGACCTGCTCTTCGCGCGGCTGCTGCAGTACCGCGCGTACAAGCAGATCGCCGGCACGTTCCGCGACCGGATGGCCACGGCGGGACGCATCACCGCGCGCCAGGCCGGCCTCGAGCCCGAGTTCGAGCGGCTGCTGCCCGAGCTCGTCATCGCGGTGACGCCCGAACAGTTCGCCCGCATCGCCGCGCGCGCCATGACGCCCAAGGTCGCGCCGACGGTCGGTCTCGAGCACCTGCACGCACCGCAGGTGAGCGTGCGCGAGCAGGCCGCCATCATCGTCGACCGGCTCCGCCACCGCGGCCAGGTCTCCTTCCGCACGCTCGTCGCGGATGCCGACAGCACCCTCGTCATCGTCGCCCGCTTCCTCGCCCTCCTCGAGCTGTTCAAGGAGGCGGCCATCGCCTTCGAGCAGGCCGAGGCGCTCGGTGAGCTCGACGTGCGCTGGACCGGCGCGGAGGACGGCGACGTCGCAATCGACGACGAGTTCGACGAAGACGCGGACGGGGAGCCGCAGACGCGGGACGAGGCCGCCGCCGACGACCCGCAGGACGACCCGCAGGACGACCCGGACGCCGACGAGGCCGTGACCGGCAGCGGCGTCCGCGCAGCGACAGGAGCAGACGATGAGTGACCAGGCGGCGCCGCCCGAGGCGACCACCGACGCCACCCCTCCCACCGAGATCGACGAGGTCGACGAGGCCACGGTGCCGGCCGAGCTCGTCGAGGACGCCGACGGCCTAGAGGACGCCGACGGCGTCGAGACCGGCGACGGGTCCGACGAGCAGATCGCCTTCGACATCAACGCCTTCCCGGGCGGGGCCCGCTCGGCGCTCGAGGCCGTGCTCATGGTCGTCGACGAGCCGGTGACCGAGCTCGCCCTCGCGTCGGCGCTGGAGCTGCCGGTCGAGGACGTCCGCGGCCACCTCGAGGCGCTCGAGGACGAGTACGCCGCCGCGCAGCGCGGGTTCACCCTGCGCAGCGTCGCCGGCGGGTGGCGCGTCTACAGCCGCTCCGACTATGCGCCGGTCGTCGAGAAGTTCGTCCTCGACGGGCAGCAGGCGAAGCTGACCCAGGCCTCCCTCGAGACCCTGGCCGTCATCGCGTACCGCCAGCCGGTCTCACGGGCGCGCGTCAGCGCCGTCCGCGGCGTCAACGTCGACGGGGTGGTGCGCACGCTCACCTCGCGCGGCCTCATCGAGGAGGTCGAGGACGTGGGGGAGAGCGGCGCGGTGCTCTACCGCACGACGCCCTTCTTCCTCCAGCGCATGGGCCTGTCGAGTCTCGACGACCTGCCGGCCCTCGCGCCCTACCTACCGGACGTCGACGTCATCGACGAGCTCATCGAGGAAGGACACGCATGAGCGAGTACTCCAGGTCTCCCCGCCAGCCCCGCAAGAAGTCGACGGGAGGCTCGGGCGGCGCCCCGGGCGGTGCCCGTCGCGGAGGCCCCGGCGGCAAGGGCGCCGGTCGTCCGGTGGCCGGCGGCAAGCACGCCAAGCCGGCGCGCGGCACCAAGGGCGCAGGTCCCCGCTTCGCCGGGTCCACCAAGGCGAGCCAGCCCACGCGGCTGCCGGAGCGCCAGGCCCGTCCCGAGATCGACGTCCACGACCCCGACGGCGTGCGCCTGCAGAAGCTCATGGCGGCGGGCGGCGTGGGTTCGCGCCGCGTCTGCGAGAACCTCATCGAGCAGGGCCGGGTCGAGGTCGACGGCCAGGTCGTCACCGAGCTCGGCGTGCGCATCAACCCGCAGACCCAGACCGTCCACGTCGACGGCGTCCGCGTCAACCTCGACGAGGACCGGGTCTACCTCGCCTTCAACAAGCCCAAGGGCGTCGTGACGACGATGCACGACGAGCTCGGCCGGGTCTCGCTCGAGGACTACGTCGGCAACCGCGAGCAGCGTCTCTTCCACGTCGGCCGGCTCGACGCCGACACCGAGGGCCTGCTGCTGCTGACGAACGACGGCGACCTCGCGCACCGGCTGCAGCACCCGGCATACGGCGTGCTCAAGACGTACGTCGCGACGATCCGCGGGCCGGTCCAGCGCGACGTCGGCAAGCGTCTGCGCGAGGGCGTCGAGCTCGAGGACGGCCCGGTCAGCGTCGACTCGTTCCGCATCGTCGACCACCAGCCCGGCAAGGCCATGGTCGAGGTCGTGCTGCACGAGGGCCGCAAGCACGTCGTGCGTCGCATGCTCGACGCGGTCGGGCACCCGGTGGTCGAGCTCGTGCGCACCGAGGTGGGGCCGATCCGCCTCGCCGACCTCAAGTCGGGTCGCACGCGCCGGCTCAACAAGGCGGAGATCGGCGCCCTCTACAAGGCCGCCGGTCTGTGATCCGGACGCTGCGCCGGTCACCTCGTCCGCTCGCTACGCTGACGAGGTGACCACGCACGTCCGCATCGTCGGCGCCGGCCTCATCGGCACCAGCCTCGGAATCGCTCTGTCGAGCAAGGGATTCCGTGTGTCACTCGTCGACCCGTCACCCACGGCAGTGCGCCTGGCGCGCGACCTCCTGGCCGGTGAGATCGCCGACGACGCGACACCCGCGCCCGACGTCGTCGTGGTCGCGGCGCCGCCCGACGTCGCGGCCCACGTCGTCGTCACGGAGCTGAACCGCTGGCCCGACGCCGTCATGACCGACACGGCCTCCGTCAAGGAGTCGATCCTGCGCGTCGTGCTCGACTCGGGCGCCGACGCGAGCCGCTACGTCGGGTCGCACCCGATGGCGGGGCGCGAGCGCTCCGGCGCCGCCGCCGCACGCGGCGACCTCTTCGACGGTCGTGCGTGGGTCGTCGTGCCGCACGAGGGCTCGACCGAGGCCGCCGTGCGGCTCGTGCGCTCCCTCGCGGTGGCGGTCGGCTCCGCCGTCAGCGTCATGCCGGCCCACGAGCACGACGAGGCGGTGGCGGCGGTCTCGCACGTGCCCCAGCTCGCGTCGAGCATCGTCGCGGCCTGCCTGCGCGACCTGCCCGACACGGCGGTCGGGCTCGCCGGCCCGGGCATCCGCGACGTGACCCGGATCGCGGCGAGCGACCCGCGGCTCTGGACGCAGATCCTCGCCGGCAACGCCCCGGCCGTGCGCGACGTGATGATGCACGTGCGGGCGGACGTCGACGCGGTCATCGGGGCGCTCGACGAGCTCGTCGAGGCCGACGGGCACGGGTCGCTCGGCACCCTGAGCCGCGTGCTCGAGGCGGGCAACCTCGGCCACGCCCGCATCCCCGGCAAGCACGGGTCCGCGCCGGCGGCATACGGCGTCGTCTCGGTCGTCGTTCCGGACGAACCCGGCTCTCTGGCAAGGCTGCTCACCGACATGGGCAACGCCGGCATCAACCTCGAGGACCTCCACCTCGAGCACGGCCTCGGCCAGGCGGTGGGCGTCGCGGAGATCTCGGTCGTGCCGGCGTCCGTGGAGCCGCTGCTCACCGAGCTCGCGCGGCTCGGCTGGCGGGTCCACGACTGAGCCACCCGGCGTCGCGGCGGACGACCGCCGGCGGCCGGCGGGGGAGGCACTATCCTCGTCGCCATGTCTGAGACCGCCGAGGAGCACCTGTCCGGATTCGTCATCGCAGTGGACGGCCCCTCGGGCTCCGGCAAGTCGAGCGTGAGCCGGCGCGTGGCCAGCACGCTCGGCTACGGCTACCTCGACACCGGCGCGATGTACCG
This sequence comes from Terrabacter sp. NPDC000476, assembly GCF_040300125.1. NCBI lineage: Bacteria > Bacillati > Actinomycetota > Actinomycetes > Micrococcales > Intrasporangiaceae > Terrabacter > Terrabacter sp. NPDC000476. The sequence continues at coordinate 417,297 of NZ_JBEPDF010000001.1, read as the reverse complement.
CGCCCTCACGTGGTGGTGCCTCCACGAGGGTGTCGACCTGACGGACGCCGACGCTGTTCTCGCTGCCGCACAGCGCTTCCCGTTGACGATCGGCACCGACCCGGAGGCGCCGACCGTGGAGGTCGACGGCACCGACGTCGCGGCCGACATCCGTGAGACGCTCATCTCGACCAACGTCTCGGCCGTCGCGGGCGTCATCCCCGTGCGCGAGATCCTCCGCGTGCTGCAGCGTCGGCTCATCTCGGAGGCCGGCGCGGCCCGCGGTGGGGTCGTGGCCGAGGGCCGCGACATCACGACCGTCGTCGCGCCGGACGCGCCGGTGCGCGTGCTGCTCACCGCCTCCGAGGAGGCCCGCCTCGCCCGGCGGTCGAAGGAGCTGCACGGCGCCGCCGACGCCGACTCCGTGGCGGCCACCCGCTCGCAGATCGTCGACCGCGACAAGGCCGACTCAGCCGTGACGCAGTTCACCGTGGCGGCCGACGGGGTCACGACCATCGACACCTCGCACCTCGACTTCGAGGGCTCCGTCGAGGCGGTGCTCCAGGTCGTCGAGGCAGCGCGGGCATGACCGTCGCCGGGCAGACCGGAGCGCCGCACCCGCGGCGCGCCGTCGTCGGCCGATGGATCGGCATCGGGATCTTCCACACGCTCTACCGCGGCCGGGCTCAGCACGTCGAGCGCGTGCCCCGCACCGGTCCGGTCATCCTCGTCGCGAACCACGCCGCCTTCCTCGACGGCCCGTTCGTCTTCTCGATGGCACCGCGCCCCGTCAACTTCCTCGTCAAGCAGGAGGCCTTCACGGGCTTCTTCGGCTGGCTCATCCGCGCCGTCGGACAGATCCCGATCGACCGCACCGTCGGCGACCGGGCGGCCCTCGCCACGGCGACCGCCGTGCTCGAGCGCGGGGGAGCGGTCGGCATCTTCCCCGAGGGCAACCGGGGCACCGGCGAGGTCGAGCAGGTCAACCAGGGCGCGGCCTGGATCGCCCTGCGCACCGGCGCGACCATCGTGCCGGTCGCCGTGAGCGGCACCCGGCCCCCGGGAGGGTCCACGGACTCGTGGCCGCGCCCCCGCAGCACCCTCGACGTCGTCTTCGGTGAGCCCTTCACGCTGACCGTTCCGAGCGGTGTGCCGGGCCGTGACCGGCTCCGGCTCGCGAGCGAGCAGCTGCGCGACGCCCTCGCGTCACACGTACGCTCCGCGCGGTGGGAGAATGGTCCTTCAACAGACGTTCACTGATTCGAGGACACCGTGACTGACGAGACCGCCCGCCCCACCGACGAGGGCGCTCCGATCTCGACCGCCGACCCGACCGACGCCGCCGACGCCCCCGACGAGGTGTCGGTCGAGCGCGCGCTCCGGGCCGGTCTCGACGACTTCGAGCTGAGCCCCGAGGACCAGGCGCTGCTCGACGCCGAGGGGCCGTATGCCGCCGGCGCCACCGAGCAGGGACCGCTGCCGGTCCTCGCCGTGGTCGGGCGCCCCAACGTCGGCAAGTCGAGCCTGGTCAACCGCATCCTGCGCCGCCGTGAGGCCGTCGTCGAGGACGTGCCCGGTGTGACCCGCGACCGCGTGTCCTACGAGGCCGAGTGGGGCGGGCGCCGCTTCACCATCGTCGACACCGGCGGCTGGGAGGCCGACGCGACGGGCATCCACCTGCGCGTGGCCGAGCAGGCCGAGATCGCCATCGACCTCGCCGACGTCGTGATGTTCGTCGTCGACGCCACGGTCGGGGCCACGGACGACGACGAGGCGGTCGTCAAGCTGCTGCGCCGCTCGGGCAAGCCGGTCGTGCTCGTCGCCAACAAGGTCGACGACCAGCGCGGCGAGGCCGACGCGGCCGCCCTGTGGAGCCTCGGGCTCGGCCAGCCGTGGCCCGTCTCGGCGCTGCACGGCCGCGGCAGCGGCGACGCGCTCGACGCCGTGCTCGAGGTGCTCCCGGACGTCAGCGCCCACGGCGCCTACGCCCAGGGCGGCCCGCGCCGCGTCGCGCTCATCGGCCGCCCGAACGTCGGCAAGTCGAGCCTGCTCAACAAGCTCGCCGGCAGCGAGCGCGTCGTCGTCGACAACGTCGCGGGCACCACGCGCGACCCCGTCGACGAGCTCATCGAGCTGGGTGGCAAGACATGGCGCTTCGTCGACACGGCCGGCATCCGGCGTCGGGTCCACCAGGCGCGCGGAGCGGACTTCTACGCCTCGCTGCGCACCCAGACGGCCCTCGAGAAGGCCGAGGTGGCCGTCGTGCTCATCGACGCCGAGCAGCCGATCGCCGAGCAGGACGTGCGCGTCGTGCAGCAGGTCATCGACGCCGGCCGCGCTCTCGTCATCGCCTACAACAAGTGGGACACCCTCGACGAGGAGCGCCGCCACTACCTCGAGCGCGAGATCGACAAGGAGCTCGTGCAGGTGCCGTGGGCGCCCCGGGCGAACATCTCGGCCCGCACCGGTCGCCACATGGACCGCCTCGTGCCCGCCATCGAGACGGCGCTGGAGTCGTGGGACACCCGCGTGCCGACGGCCCGCCTCAACGCCTTCCTCGGCGAGATCGTCGCGGCGCACCCGCACCCGCTCCGCGGCGGCAAGCAGCCGCGCATCCTCTTCGCCACGCAGGCGTCGACCCGTCCGCCGCGCTTCGTCATCTTCGCGTCGGGCTTCATCGAGGCCGGCTACCGGCGCTTCATCGAGCGCCGCCTGCGCGAGCAGTTCGGCTTCGAGGGCACGCCGATCGAGGTCTCGGTGCGCGTGCGCGAGAAGCGCCGGCGCTGACGCGCGGGCCTTTCCGGGGCCGTCGCAAGGCCGTCGCAAGGCCGTCGCAGGGCCGTCGCGGGGGCCGATTGGGACCAGCAGCACCCGGTGCGCTAATGTTCCTTTCGCCCCGCGGGGCACTCGGGCTGTGGCGCAGCTTGGTAGCGCACTTGACTGGGGGTCAAGGGGTCGCAGGTTCAAATCCTGTCAGCCCGACCGAGTGATGTCGCACGACATCGGCATGAGCCGGATCCACGGAACGTGGGTCCGGCTCATTGCGTTCCCAGCCCCCGATGCGGGTTCGATCCCTCGATCTGTCGAGGGACTCGCGCCGGATCACCGGACCCAACCCGGATCGGGCACCCTCTCCCTCGGCGCCGCGACTTCCTGAGCGGATCGGCTTCCCGCGAACGAGAGGGGCGTTTCGCACCGATTCGTGCCATCGTCGGGGGCGCTCCTGCCCCTGCGACCAACCACAGGGAGAAGCACATGAAGTATGCCTCGAAGCTCGCCTCCGTCGCCGTCGCCGCGGCCACGGCGTCCGTGACGGTGCTGACGATGGCCGCTCCGGCCCAGGCGGCAGACCACACCTTGTTCTCGGCGACCGGGAAGGCATACGGCTGGTACGACGACTCGAACAACCGGATCGTCATCTGCGACATGGCCACCGGGGACGGCGACGGGGCGAATGCCTCGATCCAGGGCGGTGGATGGGCCTGGGGTGGCAACATCGTCTACAACGGCTGCGTGTCCGAGGGTGGGATCGCCGACGGTGTGAGCGTCAGGATGACGGTCTGTGACTGGGTCTGGTCACCGGCGCAGCAGATGCGGACGACCACGGGCTGCAGGAACGACTGGTTCACGTCCTGACCGGCCTCGCGCGGCCCGGCCGACGTGGTCAGGTGCCCCGCGTCTCCTGTCCTGGCACCGGCACCTCGAGGTGCTGGTGCCAGGACTGCGTGCGGTAGTCGGTGACCCACCCCATCGCCGCGTAGAGACCGTCCGCACCGGTCGGCGAGTCGGCGTCCACCTCGAGCCCGACGCGGTTGCGGCCCTGGCCGGCGGCCTCGGCGACGACCCGGTGGAGCAGCGCCTTGGCCACGCCGCGACCGCGGGCCCGGCGGTGCACCCCGATGTAGTCGACGTACTGGCCCTCGATGCCGTCGGCGTCGGGCGGTAGCACGGTGGACACGACCGCGCCCGCGGGCAGCTCGCCGTCGTCGGTCTGCACCGTGGCGAGCCACCAGTGGTCCCAGCGGTGGCCGGGGTCCTCGCGCAGGCGCATGACGAACTCGGGGAAGCTCTCGCGGTAGCTGCTGAAGTGGTCCTGGAACGACTCCTCGAGCACCCGGTGCACGGCCTGCAGGTCGGCCGCCACGGGCAGTCCGTCGTCGTGCTGCTCGACCGGGCGCACCGTGACGCCCTCGCGCGGGCCCGGCAGGCTCGTGGCCTCCTCGGGCACGACCCGCCGGGTCATCTGCAGCCACGTGCGCGTGCACTCGTACCCGGCAGCCGTGAGCCAGGCCTGCTGGCGCGGGTCGTCGGCGTAGGCGCCCGAGTCGAGCAACGTCGAGCGCAGACCACGCATCGCGGCGATGTCGAGGGCGTAGCGACGCCCCGACGCGAACAGGGCGGCCGCCAGGGCCGTCGCATCCGCGTGGGGGAGCGTCGGCGCGACCGTCACCTCGAGCACGGTCCGCCCGGCCGCACGGTCGTGCACCGACAGCCAGGCGACGAGGGCACCCGTGGGATCGTGCACGAGGGCCTGTCGACGCGTCCACGACCCGATCCCGGCGAGCTGGCCGAGCACGGCGTCGGGGTCGACGCCCGAGGACCCCTTGGCGGCCTGCTGGTGCGCGGCGAGCAGTGCGGTCACCGCCGACGCGTCGTCGGCGTCCGGGACCCGCGCGGTCCACGGGTGGGGCAGGCCGAGGGTCACCGGCAGCTCACGCATGCGCCCACTCTCCCACCCCTCTGCGCAGCACCGGCAGAGCCGGGCACGACACGGGACTGCCGGGTGACGTGCGACGGGATTCGCGCGCGGGTGCATCGTCCGGAAGGCCGATCGACACCGCCGAGGCGATCCACGTTCCCACCACGGACGACGGGAATCGCGTTGAGTCGGTGCGCCGCTGCTGGCAACATCGCCGCGTGACAGATCAGCTTTCCAGGGCACGTGGGGACCTCGCGCGCGGCCGGGCCTGGAAGGCTCGCGACCGTCTGCACGGCCTGTTGCGTGACCGCCAGGACGTCGAGGTCCTCGACCTTCTCGCCACGGTCCACCAGGCGATGTCCGATCTGCCGGCGGCGGGCGCACTGTGGTTCGTCACCGGCCGCGACGACCCGACTGCTCGCGCAGCCGTCGCGGCCTGGCACGAACGTCACGGCAACGCGGAGGCACGCTGGCGCAGCATCCCCGCCTCGATCCGTCGCGGGCAGGTGACCGGCAACCTGCGGACCCTGGAGGCGGAGGTCAGGGAGGGGCCGCGAACGCGCGGGGACGCCTCGTCCTCGTCCGAGCGAACGGGGTCACGGTGGCAGCCGCTCGTCGTCGGCGGCGGCGCGCTCTTGTTCGCCCTGTGGCTCGTGGCGATGATCTGCATCGGCGTCATCACCACTCTCGGGTGGATCTGGGACTAGTGCCCGGGCCCACCGGGGGCCGGCATGACTCCGTCGGACGAGCGGAGCCAGCCCGTGCCGGGCGCGAAAACTGGTCGAGGTGGACGCCACGCGTGGCTACCGTGACCAGCATGCAGGTGAGATTCGAGCGTACGGGGCAGCGCCGGTATGCCGTGGCCGTCCTACGCAGTCTCCATGGTGACCTCCGCATGGACCCGGCGCCCGGCTACTCCGACCTGATTCCCCATGACCTGGTGCACTGGGTGGTCGAGGACGAGTTCGGTCTGCGGGACGGGATCTTCGGCCAGCTCGCTGCCGGCGGCAACGCCGGGACCTTCGTCCCGACCGAGGAGCTTCGCACCAGGGCCTGGGCTCGCCAGGTCGAGCGGCGCAACAGGACCACCGGAACCGACATGGGTCGGTCCGAGGACCTGGCAGCCCAGGTGTACCCGCGCTGGCTGCGGCACGGCGGCCACGAACCGGGGAGTCACTTTGTCCACCTGGACCCTCCACCGACCGACCTCAGCGATCCCGACCTGCAGCGAGCGTTCGAGCGCCTCGACTCGCTGTCCGGCACGTGGCGTGGCGTCGACGTCGGCCGGTCGCTGACAGTCGCGTGGCCCTCCCCGGAACGCGCCTGAGCCGTCACCCGCACCGCTTCGATCCGTGGCAGGGAAGACGGGGCCGGTCACCCTGCGATGCCGCGAGGGCGTCGGGCGGTGTGACTTTTATTCTTCGACCGCGCAATTCACGGAATCGACTCACAGCGACCGCGTGAGGCGATTGAATGGCGACGGTCCGCGCGTGTCGCGGACTCCAGGGGGCTGCCGGTTGTCCCTCCCACACCCCGACGCCGGCAGACGTTCGCGATGCGCGACGCTGGCAGCGCCTCACCTCCCCATCTCGGAGGCGCCGCCAGCCCCGCGACCCAGCACCCGATCGGTCAGCGGTCGTCCGTCCGCCCAGAACCGTCCGCGGCGCGCGCGAGCTCGAGGAGGCCCTCGGCGAGGGTCACGCGTGGCGTCCACCCGAGGGCGGCCCGGGTGCGGCGCTGGTCGAACCAGTGCGCCGTCGCGAGCTGCTCGGCGAGGAAGCGGGTGAGCGGCGGCGTGCTGGGGGGAGGCAGGGCGGGCAGGGCGATCCTCGCCGCCCAGATGCCGTCGACGGCGGCGCCCGCGAGCGCGGCGACGGGATAGGGGACGTGGCGGGTCGGCGCGGCGACGCCCGAGGCGCGGCAGATGTCGCCGATGAGCTCGCCGACGGGGCGCGGCTCGCCGTTGCTCACGACATGGGCCTCGCCGCGCGCCGACTCGCACCGGTCCAGGGCCGCCACGAGGGCATCGACGGCGTTCGTCACGTAGGTGCTGTCGATCAGGGCCGCACCGGAGCCGACGACGGGCAGCCTTCCGTCGCGGGCTCGCTCGACGATCCGGGCGATGAGCTGGGTGTCACCCGGACCCCAGACGAGGTGCGGGCGCACGGCGACGACCGCCAGGCGTCCCCCGTTCGCCGCGAGCGCCACCTGCTCGGCCATCGCCTTGCTGCGGGCGTAGTGCCCGCGGACCCGGCGCGGGTCAGCGGGGTCGGCCCCCGCGCCGACGATGGCCGTCCCGGTGTGGGCCACGGACGGCGACGAGACGTGCACGAGCCGTCTGACGCCTGCGGCCCGACAGGCCTGCACGACGTTCGTCGTGCCCTGCACGTTCGCGCGCTCGTAGTCGCGCCACCGCCCCACGACATCGACCTTGGCGGCCAGGTGCACGACGGCGTCGTGCCCCTGCACGGCCTCTGCCACGGCGGAGAGGTCCGCGACGTCGCCGAGCACCTCATTTAGGCGCAGCCCCGACGGACGGCGCTGCAGCACGGTCACGTCGTCGCCTCGGGCCGCCAGGGCCTCGGCCGTCAGGCGCCCGAGCAGGCCGCTCGCCCCGGTGACGAGGACCTTCACGGGCTTCCCACCCGACCGCCCGCGAGCACCCTTGCGGCCCACCGCGACACGCGTGCCCGGTCGATCTTCGAGGCGTGGCGGATGTCGACCGGGAGCTCGCCCACGACGAGCACGGCTGCCACCGGCACGCCGGCTGCCGCCCTGACCTCCGCCGCCAGGTCGGGTCCGGCGAGCCCGGGCCGCACCGCGGTGGTGGGCACGACGACGGCGACGACCTGCTGCGTGCCGACGGGTCCGACGCCGACGACCGCGGCCATCGACACCCCGTCGTGGCGCTCGATCCGCTGCTCGGGCCCGACCGGCGTGACGGGGCCCGCCGCCGTGCGCACCACGTGCACGAGTCGGCCCTCCACCCACAGGCGCCCGTTCTCGTCGAGGTGGCCGACGTCGCCCGTGCGGTGCCAGCCCGACGTGCGGCTGCTGCCGCGCTCGGTGGCCCACAGCTGGTCGTAGCGGTCCTTGACGTGCGACGCCCGCACGAGCACCTCGCCGCCCGTCCCGGCGTGCTCGGTCGGGTCGGCCTCGACGGCGCCGGTGTCGTCGAAGGCGCTGATGCCGACGGTCACGGTGGGGAGCGGCCTTCCGACACAGACGCCCTCGCCCTCGCCGACCTCCTCGAGCTCGGTCAGCGACACGTCGGTCACCGGCAGCACCTCGGTCATCCCGTAGGGCGTGTGCAGCTCGGCGTGCCGCACGAGGGCCTGCACGTCACGGAGCAGCCCGAGGGGGACCGGCGCGCCGGCCGAGATGAGCAGTCGGACGCCGTCGAGCGCCGTACGGTGCCGCGGTATCAGCTGGTGCGCGGTCGCGACGACGTTGCGCAGCGCCGCGGGGGAGGCGAAGACGACGGTCCCACCGACGGCCGACACGGCATCCGCGAGGGCGACCGCGGTCAGGGTGCCGGGCGCCGTGACGTCCATGTCGGGGACCGACGACGCGAGCCCGAGCGCCGGGCCGTAGAGCGCGAAGGGCGCGAACGCCGCGACGAGACGGTCCTCGCCCGTGAGCCCGTATGCCGTGCGCAGCGCGTCGAGCTGCGCCCGCACCTGCCGGTAGCGGTAGACGACACCCTTCGGCGGACCCGTCGCACCGGACGTGAAGAGGACGGCGCACTCGTCGTCGTCGGACGGGGTCGGGGGGAGCGGTCGCCCGTGCCCCAGGCGCGCGAGGTCGGCGAGGCCGAGCGGAGCACCGAGCGCGCGCCGGGTGGCGCTGTCGAGCGGCCCTGCCGCGACGAGGCGTCCGGGCACCCGCATGGCTCGCGCGAGGAGCAGCCCCTTGGCGATGCCGATGACGTGGTCGGGCGCGGCGCCCCGCAGGGCGCGACCCATCCGGGCCACCCCCAGCCCGGCATCGGCGACGACCACCGACGCGCCGGCTCGCCAGCACGCGTAAACCGCAGCCGTGAGGTCGGCCCCCGGCGGGACGAGGATCGCGACCCGGTCACCGGGACGCACACCGGTGGCCACCAGACCACCGGCGAGGTCACGCACGGTGCGTTCGAGGTGGTCGAAGGACACCTGGCGACCGGCGCCCCCGAGCTCGACGACCGCTGCGGCGTCGTCGCCGAGTCGCGCGGACAGCGCGGCCCACAGCGGCGTCGCGGCATCGCCGGCGTCCCCACCACCGGGCTCGGCGGGACCGACCGGACCCCGGGACGCCTCCGTCAGCGAACGCACCCCCTCATCGGACGAGTTCCGTTGCGGCACAGTCTCCCCGAGCCACTTCCAGACGTCCTCGGCAAGCTGGGGCGCGTCCTCCATGACGAGGTGCGACGCCTTCTCGTACTGGTGCACGTCGGCGTGCGGCATACGGGCTCGGAGGTCACGGAGGTAGACGTCCGAGAACACCGGGTCTCGCGGACCCCACAGCAGCAGCGCCGGCACGTCGAGACCGGTGACGCCCTCGGCGACGGCAGCGAGCGTCGTCGCGCTCGGGTGGGCCGGGTCGAGCGGGATGTCGGCCACGAAGTCGCCGACGGCGCGCCGGGCGGCCGGGGTGGCATACGGCGCGGCGAACGCGTCGCGCACCGCACGGGGGAGCGGCGGGCGGGACAGGGCGGTGGTGGCGCGGACGAAGACCGGGGTCGCGACGCAGACGGCCTGACGGATCCCCTCGGTGCGGGCCATCCGGATGAGCGACGGGGCGGCGGCGGTCGGGGGCTGGTGCACGGCCGTGTTCGTCAGCACGACGGCCTCGAGCTGCTCCCGGTGCGCGAGCGCCCACCCGAGCGACACGGGGCCGCCCCAGTCGTGGGCGAGCGTGACGACGGGGCCGCTCACCCCGAGCACCTCGGTCAGGTTGGTGAGGTCCTCGACGCGCTGGGCCAGCGTGCGCGGACCGGTGCGCTCCGAGAAGCCCATGCCGAGCTGGTCGACGGCGACGACCCGCCAGCCGGGAGGCGCCGCCGCGATGACGCGCCGCCACAGGTAGCTCCACGTGGGGTTGCCGTGCACGCAGAGCAGGGTGCCGCGCTCCGGGGCCGCGCCGTTGTCGAGCAGGTGCCAGGTGCGCGGCGTGCCGTCGGCGTCGGGGGCGACGACCCGACGAGACCACGCGGGATCGACCCCCGGCCACTCCGCGGCCGGGGTCGCTGCCGGAGGTGTCACCAGGCGATCTCGAGGCACGACACGTTGAGCCCCGAGCCGACGCCCATCATCAGCACGCGGTCACCGGCGACGAGCGAGTCCGCCTCCATCGCCAGCGTGAACGCGACGGCGGCCGGCCCCATGTTCCCCCGCGTCGGGAAGGTCAGGGGGAGGCGCTCCGGCGGGATGTCCAGCGCCTCGCACATGGCCCGCACGTGGACCTGCGAGATCTGGTGCGCGATGTAGCGGTCCATGCTCGCCCAGTCGAACTCGGCACGGGCCTCCTCCCACGCGGCGCGGGACAGGGCGATGCCGGCCTCGAGCAGACCTCGCGTGTCGGTGCGCATCCACTCGAGGTCGCCGACGCAGAGGTCGTGGTGCTCGGTGCCCGCGCGGGAGATGCCGCCGACGATGCGGTGGCCCTGCGGGTGGGCGTCGGCCCGGCCGAGCACTATGGCGGCGGCGCCGGAGCCGAGGGTCAGGGTCGCGAACTGCGACAGCACGTCCTCGGCCGTGGCGTCCTCGCCGGCGAGGCGGTCGAGGGTCACCTCCTGGGTGTGCCGCGAGCTCTCGCCGTTGACGACGAGGGCGTAGTCGATCTGCCCGGAGTCGATCATCGTGGCGGCGAGCTGCATGCCGTTGACGAAGCCGAGGCACGCGTTGGCGAGGTCGAAGTTGAGGCACGACGTCGGCATGCCGAGCGCGTGGTGGATCTGCACCGCCATGGACGGCTCGAGGTGCTCGCGCGAGACGCTCGTGTTGACCATGAGGCCGACCCGGGAGGGGTCGACGCCGGCCTCCGCGAGGGCCTTGGCACCGGCGGTCGCCGCACCTTCGGTGAAGCTGACGCCCTCGGGCCACCACCGCCGCTCGTGGATGCCGGCCAGCCGGGCGAGCATGCCTGGCTTGAGGCCCACCCGGTCGTAGGTGGTGCCCAGCCGCTGGTCCATCTCCTCCGAGGTCACCACCACGGGGGCATCGACAGCGCAGATGGACAGCACCGCGGCCTGCGTGTGTCGGTACGTCGCGTTTCCGCTCATCGGGACCCTCTCTCCAGGTGTGGCTCGCTGACCACGTCTCGTTGTCCCTCATTCGATCACGGCGAGCCGCCCCGGTGAATTCCGGGGACGATGTGACCGTGCGTGCTGCGGCGCCCGCTGTCGTGGCCGGCCTCGCTGCCCGCCGGCGGTCCTACGAGGTGCGTGCGTCGCGGTCCGCGGCCATCTCCGCGGCGATGAGGTCCTCCACACGAGCCAGCAACCGGGCCCGCAGCAACGCCGGGTGCTCCTCCTTGAGCCAGTCGACCGCGGCCGCAGCACTGGGGTCGTCGGCGCGCGCGGTCCACTCGTGGAGGACCCGCGGCAGGTCGGTGAGCGGCGCCGGCTGGGCATGGACGGAGGCAGCGAGAAGCTGCTGGCCGACGAGTGCCTCGGCGTTGGCGACCAGCCACGCCTGCAACCGGGCCGGGTCGGACCCGTCCGACCGCACGACGGCCCGGGTCGCATGGACCATCTGCGACATCGACCGCGGCGCCTGCCCGGTCTCGACCGATCGGAGGAGGCGGTCGACGTCGGCCGAGAAGTCCCACTGGGCCATGCTCACCCCTCGCTCTCGCGCGTCCGTCCTCGACAAGGTTGACACAGGCACGACCGGGACGTCCGTGCCACGACCGTCGGTGCCGCGACAGGGGAGCGGCGACGGGGACTCGGCCATGACCGCGCCGCCGCGTCAGCGCGTCGGCGCTCGCCACGCCACGGGGTCGGCCCAGATGTCGAGCGGCACCGCGCGCACGCTGCGCCCGTCGAGGTCGAGGGCCCGGCCCATCCGCTTGATCGAGCGCAGCACCATGGACCGGTCGTTGATCGTCATCCGCGGCACCTCGTCGGCGAGGCGCGCCTCGACGATCGAGAGCTCGTGCAGGGAGTGGGCGGTCAGGGCGAGCATGAGGTTGGAGTGGCCGCCCGAGATGCGCCAGCAGACCCTGATCCCCGGCAGGCGTCCCAGCGTCGTGGCGATGGCGTCGATGTCGCCGGCGTCGGCGTGCGCCCACAGCCAGCTGATGATCGGCCAGCCCGAGTCGGGCAGGGCCATGTCGCAACGCAGCACCACGCGCCCGGTGCCGACGAGGTTGGCGAGCCGGCGGCGCACGGTGCTCTCGCTCAGCCCCGCGCGCGCGGCGATGGTGGCGACCGGCATACGGCCGTCCTCACCGAGCAGGAGCACGACCTGGCGGTCCACCTCGTCGTACGGGCGGGCGAGGTCCGCCTGGTCGGACGTGAGGCCGTCGACCCGCGGCGGCGTGCCGCGCAGCATCACCGCGCGCTGCGCCGGGTCGAGGACGTGCAGCTGCCAGTGGTCGCCCATCGAGTAGATCTTCGTCACCGCGTGGCTGCTCGTCGCCACGACCCCGGGCACCGGCCCGACCGACTCGAGCAGGAAGCGCGAGAGGAAGGCGAGGTCGCGCACCTCCACGAGGATCGTGAGCGACCGCGGGCCGCTCGTGTGCTCCACGCTGAGCACGTGCGGCAGCTCGGTCACGCGCTCGGCGATGGCGAGCGTCTCGCCCGCGCTGCACGACAGCTCGACGACCGCGAGGCACGACTCGGGCCGGCCCTGCCCGCTCGCACGCCCCGCGACCCAGGCGATGCCGGCGTCGGACAGGCGCTGCCAGCGCCGCGCCACGGTGACCGGGTCGACGCCCAGCGCGGCGCCCACGAGCGTCCACGGCGCCCTGGGCTGGAGCTGGAGGCAGTTGACGACGGCCAGGTCGAGCTCGTCGGTCCCGGTGACGGAATCCTGCACGATCTCACCACGCGTCGCGTGATCCTGCGTGGGTGCGTGTCGACGTGGCATGGCTGACATCCTCGCTGCCTGGCGCCGGCACGACAACCGCCGACGCGCACGACCCGACCCACGGAGACACGCATGTCGCTCGCGAGCACCCGAGACGCCGACCAGACCACCCCGACCGACCTCGCCGGGACGACCGATCCCGCCGGGCTCGCCTGGACCACCAGGCTCGTCGAGCTCGACACGACGAGCAGGGAGAGCAACCTGCCGCTCATCGAGCTCGTCTCGGACGAGCTGCGCGGCCACGGCATCGAGCCCGTGCTCGTGCACGACGAGACCGGCGCCAAGGCCAACCTGCTCGCGACCTTCCCCGCCGCGGACGGCTCGGTCACCGGCGGCATCGTGCTGTCGGGGCACACCGACGTCGTGCCCGTCGACGGCCAGGAGTGGTCGAGCGAGCCCTTCGCCCCGCAGGTGCGCGACGGCCGGCTCTACGGCCGGGGCACGTGCGACATGAAGGCGTTCATCGGGTCGGTGCTCACCGCCCTGCCGCAGCTCGCCGCCACCGACCTGCGCGAGCCGGTCCACCTCGCGCTCTCCTACGACGAGGAGGTCGGTTGCGTCGGAGCCGTGTCGCTCGTCGACGAGATCGTGCGCCGCGACCTCCGGCCTCGCGCCTGCATCGTGGGGGAACCGACGAGCATGCGGGTGATCCGCGGTCACAAGGCCCTCACCCTCGTGCGGGTCGCGTTCCACGGCGTCGCCGCCCACTCCTCGCGCACGCCCCACGGCGTCAACGCGATCGAGTATGCGTCCCGCCTCGTCGCGTTCGTCCGCGCGGCCGCCGACCGGTTCCGTCTCGAGGGCCCGTTCGACGAGCACTACGACGTGCCGTTCACGACCGCCACCGTCAACCAGATCGAGGGCGGCATCGCCGTCAACACGGTGCCCGCGGAGTGCACCGTGACCTTCGAGTTCCGCGCGGTCGGCGCCGTCGACGTCGACGCGACCGTCGAGGAGTTCCGGGCCGAGGCCCGCCGCATCGAGGCGGCGATGCGCGAGGAGAACCCCGCCGCCCGCGTCGAGGTCACCATCGGCGCCCAGGCCCCGGGCCTCGAGACGGCCGACGACGAGGACGTCATCTCCTTCGTCGAGGGCCTCGGGGCCGTGGCCAGCGACGAGAAGGTGGCCTACGGCACCGAGGCCGGCCTCTTCCAGCGCGCCGGCATCCCCACCGTCGTCTGCGGCCCCGGCGACATCGCCCAGGCCCACGCGCCCGACGAGTTCGTCGAGCTCGACCAGATCCGCCGATGCGACGACCTGCTCGGCTCGCTCCTGGCCCGCCTCGGCGCCTGAACCCACCCACCACCGCGCCCGCACCCACCGACCACCGCCCACCGAAGGAAGACCATGACCCTCACCGACGTCCCCACCGAGGTGACCCCCGAGCGCCTCGCCGAGGCGCGCAAGGCCGTCCTCAGCAGCTCGATCGGCGCCGCCCTCGAGTGGTTCGACATCATCGTCTACGCCTCCTTCGCGATCGTCATCGCCGAGAACTTCTTCCCCGAGGGCAACGGCGCGATGAGCCTCATCCTCACCTTCGCGACGTTCGCCATCTCCTACCTCGCGCGTCCGCTCGGCGGCATGTTCATCGGCGGCTACGGCGACCGCCACGGTCGCAAGAAGGCGCTCACGCTGACGCTGCTGCTCATGATGGTGGGCACCGTGCTCATGGCCGCGGCGCCGACGCACGCGATGATCGGCGGGTGGGCCGGGATCATCATCGTCGTCTCCCGGCTCGTGCAGGGCTTCTCCGCCGGCGGTGAGTTCGGCTCGGCCACGACCTTCCTCGTCGAGACCGCCCCGCACCGCAAGGCCTACTACGCCTCGTGGCAGGTCGCGAGCCAGGGCATCTCGATGCTCCTCGCGTCGGCGTTCGGCTACGTGCTCTTCACCCAGCTCTCCCGCGCCGACCTCTACTCGTGGGGCTGGCGCATCCCGTTCGCCCTCGGCTGCCTCATCGGCCCGGTCGGCCTCTACATCCGCGCGCGCCTCTCCGAGACCAAGGAGTTCACCGAGAGCACCCCGCACCGGGCGCCCGTCCGCGCCACCTTCACGACGCACCTCGGCCGCGTGCTGACGGGCGCCGCCTGCGTGGGCGTCGCGACCATCTCGGTCTACCTCATCCTCTTCATGCCGACGTATGCCGTGAAGAACCTCGGCGTGCCCGCGAGCGCCGCGTACCTCGGCGGCGTCGTCGCCGGCGTCGTCACCATGGTCGGTGTGCCGCTCGTGGGTCGTCTCGCCGACCGGGTGGGCCCCGCCACGGTGATGCTCTGGGCCGCCGTCGGCGCGTTCGTGCTCGCGTGGCCGCTCTTCGCGGTGGTCATCGCCTCGCCGACCGTGCCGGTGCTCGTCCTGTCGATCGGCGTGCTCGGCCTCATCATGGCGTTCTACTTCGGTCCGCTGCCGGCGCTGCTGACGACGCTCTTCCCGAGCGACGTGCGCGCGACGGGTGTCTCGGCCGCCTACAACATCGGCGTGACGGTGATGGGTGGCATCGCGCCCCTCGTGCTCACCTGGCTCATCGACCTGACCGGCTCGCTCAACGCGCCCAGCGTCTACTACATGGCGGTGGCCGTCGTCTCGCTCGCCGGGCTCACCCTCGCGCGCCGCCGCTACGCGGCGCGCTGACCCACCGCGCTCGCCGACCCACCGCGCCTGCCGGGCCGCCACGCCGGGCGGGCCCGGCGGGCGAGCGGGCGGTCAGGTGCGCAGCCGGCGCCGCACCCGCTTCAGGCCGCGGCGCACCCGACGCCGGGCACCGGCATACAGCTGCCGCCCGCGTGACGGCCGGCTCTGCTCGTCGTCCGTCAGCGCCCAGTACTCGCTCTTGCGCACAGACGCCGCGGTGGGCTTGCGGAACGGCGGGTCGAGGGTCAGGTGCGGACGCTCCCAGGCGACGTCGCGCTTGACGACCTTGGCCGGGGCCCCGGCGGCGATGACGTTGTTGGGGAGCGACCGGGTGACGATCGCCCGCATGCCGACGACCGTGCCGTCACCGATCGTCGCTCCTCCGAGCACGCACGACCCGAGCCCGAGCCACACGTGGTTGCCGATGACGATCGACCGGGCGGGGTTGGCGCGACGGCCCGTGCGCACGTCGAAGATGGGGTGCCCGTCGTCTGCGCGGATCTGGATGTCCGAGGCGATCATGACGTCGTCGCCGATGGTGATGGAGGAGCCCTCCGCCGTCGACATCGCCGCCGTCGTCGTCATCGAGACGTTGCGCCCGATGCGGACCACGCAGCCGTCACCGACGCGGATCGCGGCCCGCAGGGCCGGCACGCCACGACTGGGACCGATCTCGACGAGGCCGTCGTCGCAGTCGAAGTCGATGCCCAGGTCGGCGATGTTGACCGGGCCCGTGACGCGCAGCACGTTGCGCGACCCACGGAACTTGATGCGCACGGGCTTGTCCACGTGCCCGTCGAACTCGATGCGGTTCCCCCGGTCGTCCTGGTACGCCTCGAGGGTCGTCACACGGTTCATGGGCGTGAGCCTAGTGTCGGCTGGGAGATGGTTGAAGGGGCCTACGACCCGGCGGCCTCGCGCCGCATCCGACGAGCCGCTCGGGTGTCGTCCTCCGGCGCCGGAGCGGCCGCCCCGACCGGCGCCGCGGGGTCGGCGGCCCCGACGGTGAGCGCCGCGACGGCCGTCGTCGCCGGCACGGCGAGCACGAGCCCGATGGCGCTCGCGAGGGTGCGCACGATCTCCTCCGACAGCGACTCCGTCTGCAGCATGTCGAGCAGCGGCCGGTCGTAGAGGAAGATGAGCAGCAGCACCGGCAGGGCGGCACCGGCATACGCGAAGACGATGGTGTAGATCGTCGAGGCGATGTGGTCGCGGCCGATGCGCATGCCCGAACGGAAGAGCGCCCGCCGGCCCATCGAGGGCGCGGCCGCCCGCAGCTCCCACACGGCCGACGACTGGGTGATGGTCACGTCGTTGAGCACGCCGAGGCCGGCCACGATGATGGCGCAGGTGAGCAGCTCGCGCGGGTCGAGCGAGGTGGCCACCGAGGCGAGCGCGGCGCCCTCGTCGTCGCCCACCCCGCTCAGGCGTGCGCCGTCGACGGCGACGATCCCGAGCACGGCGGTCACTCCGACACCGAGGAGCGTGCCCGCGAGCGCGGTGCTCGTGCGCACCGACAGGCCGTGGGCGAGGTAGAGGACGACGAACATGATCGCCGACGAGCCGACGAGGGCGACGAGCAGGCCGGACTGCCCCTTGAGGAGCGCCGGCAGCATGAACTTCACGACGACGAGCCCGCCGACGCCGAGGCCGACGAGGGCGAGCAG
Source organism: Terrabacter sp. NPDC000476 (assembly GCF_040300125.1). Lineage (NCBI taxonomy): Bacteria > Bacillati > Actinomycetota > Actinomycetes > Micrococcales > Intrasporangiaceae > Terrabacter > Terrabacter sp. NPDC000476. The sequence continues at coordinate 400,246 of NZ_JBEPDF010000001.1, read as the reverse complement.
GCCCCGCCACCGCGCCACGACGGCCACGACGACGAGGAAGAGGGCGAGCATCCACGCGAGCGGAGCGCCGCGCTCGACCTGCATGAAGGCATACGTCTCGGCCTGGCCGCCGGCCGGCGGGGTGCGCAGCAGCTGCACGGTGTCGCCCGCGCGCAGGCCGGACCCCGTGACGACGGGCGACACGGGGACCGACACGGTGGGCGCGTCGCCGCCCCCACCCGGCGACGCCTCGAGCCGGACGACGAGCGCGCCGCAGGTGGGCGCGTCGGGGTCGGAGCCGTCGGCCCCCTCCTGTCCGTCCGCGCACGCCGGCAGCACCTCCTGCACCTGGCCGAGCGGGAACGTGACACCGGGAGCCGCGAAGTCGGTCGTGCCCACGCGCGTCGTGGCGGCGGAGCCGTCGGGCCAGTAGCGCACGAGGCCGAAGACCGTCGTGGCCGCCGCGAGCACGAGCAGCACGGTGAGCGCCGTGCGGGCGACGGCGCCGACCCGGACCGGGTCCTGCCCCTCGGGTCTCGGGTGCGCGTGTCCGTGTCCGTGTCCGCCGGGCATGGCCCCGAGTGTGTCAGAGCGAGCCGTCGCCGGCCGGCAGGGTCCCGTGTCCGGATCGATGCGCGGCGTGCGCCTGCGCCCTCGCGCCCTCCCGTTAGGCTGGCCGCCGTGGACGAGCAGACGGTGGGGGAGCGCGAGCACGTCGTGTCGGAGCGGTGGGTGACGATCCCCAACGCACTGTCGGTGCTGCGCCTGCTCGGCATGCCGGTGTTCCTCTGGGCCATCCTCTCCGAGCGCGACGGCCTCGCCCTGCTCCTGCTGCTCGTCTCGGGGGTCACCGACTACCTCGACGGCAAGATCGCGCGCGCCTTCGACATGGAGAGCCGCCTCGGCGGGTTCCTCGACCCGATCGCCGACCGCCTCTACATCCTGGCGACGCTCTTCGGCCTCGTCTGGCGCGACCTCATCCCCGTCTGGCTCGTCGTCGTGCTGCTCGCCCGCGAGGCGGTCATGGTCGTCATGCTCGCCTTCCTGCGCACCCGCGGCCAGCTCGGCCTGCCGGTGCACTTCGTCGGCAAGGCCGCGACCTTCAACCTGCTCTACGCCTTCCCGCTGCTGCTGCTCGCGCACCGGGACGACTGGCTCGGCCACCTCGCCCGCCCCGTCGGCTGGGGCTTCGCGTGGTGGGGCGTCGCGCTCTACTGGCTCGCCGCGATCCTGTATGCCGTCCACGCCCGCCTCGTGCTGCGTGGCGGTCCACCGCGGGTGGCGACGACATGATCGACGGCGCTGACGGTCGCGGTGGCGCCGGTGGCCGGGAGGGTCGTCGACCCGACGCGTCGATGACGCTGCTGACGACGATGATGGAGCGCCCGCTCGACCCCGGCTACCAGGAGGCGGCCGACCGGCGCGCGGCGCAGGGCCTGCCCCGCGCCACCTCGACGCGGTCGGTCGTCGTCGTCGTGCTCGCGGTGCTCGTCGGCTTCCTCTTCGCCGTGGCCGCGCAGTCGCTGCGGCCCAAGCCGACGGCCGCGGCCGCGGCCAAGCAGACCCTCGTCAACCGCATCGAGGCCCTCCAGGCGCACAGCACCGAGCAGGAGGCCAAGGCCGCCGTGCTCGGCCGGCAGGTGCGCGACTACGAGGCCCTCGAGCTGCAGCAGGCCGGGGGCGGCGACCTCAGCGGGCAGATCAAGCAGCTCGAGGTCGACGCCGCGGCGGTGCCGCTGCGCGGGCCGGGCCTGACGCTGACGGTCGACGACGCGGCCTCCGCGGTCGCCGACGCCGATGCCGGCAACCGGCCGAGCAGCGGCTTCGAGCAGGGGCGCGTCACCTCGGCCGACCTGCAGATCGTCGTCAACGGGCTCTGGGGCGCCGGGGCGGAGGCCATCTCGATCAACGGGCACCGGCTCAGCGCGACCGCCGCCATCCGCTTCGCCGGCCAGGCCATCGTCGTCGACTTCCGCCCCCTGTCGCGGCCCTACGTCATCACCGCCCTCGGCGACCCCCAGACGATGCAACAGCTCTTCGAGCCCTCCTTCGCGGGCGTCTACCTCTCCCAGCTGACCCAGGAGTTCAAGATCAGGTCGATCTTCGCCTCGAGCGACACCCTCACCGTCCCCGGCGACGCCGCGGCCCGGCTCGAGGTGGCGCGCCCGCTCGCGCCAGCGAGCGGGTCGGCCACGAGCACCGCCCCGCTCCCGTCCGGTCGAGCGGCCTCCGGCACGTCGGGCGTCTCCGGCCCGTCGGACACCGCCACCCGCTCACCGGGCAGCTCGGCCACCGGCGAGGAGGGCGCGCCGTGATCCCCCTGCTCGGGCTCCTGGCCGGGCTCGCCGTCGGCCTCTTCCTCGACCCGTCGGTGCCGATCTGGCTCCAGCCCTACCTGCCGATCGCCGTCATCGCCGCCCTCGACGCGGTCTTCGGCGCGATCCGCGCGATCCTCGACGGCATCTTCAACGACAAGGTCTTCGTCGTCTCGTTCCTGTCCAACGTCGTCGTCGCCGCGTTCATCGTCTTCCTCGGCGACCAGCTCGGCGTCGGCTCGCAGCTCTCGACCGGCGTCGTCGTCGTGCTCGGCGTGCGGATCTTCTCCAACGTGGCCTCGATCCGCCGGCACCTCTTCAGGGCGTGACCGTGGGCGCCGACGACCAGCACGACCAGCACGACCGGCAGCGACCGCAGGAGCCGACCGACGTCCCGGCGAGCGCGCCGAACCCCACGGGCACCGGTGCGCGGCCGCTCGCCGCGAAGAGCGGCGTGTCGGTCGAGGGCAGGGCCGCCTGGACCCGCCTGCGCCGGATGAGCAGCCCGCGCGCCACCCGGGCCAACGTCCTGGGCGGCGTGCTCGCGGTCCTGCTGGGGGCCGGCATCGCCGCCCAGGTGCAGCTGACGAACGAGCGCGGCCTCGACCAGCTGAGCCAGAGCGACCTCGTCCGGGTGCTCGACGACATCTCCAGCCGGTCCTCGCGCCTCGACCAGCAGGTGCGCGAGCTCGAGGTGACGCGCGACCGGCTCAAGAGCGGCACGGGCACCGCCGGCGAGGCGCTCGCGCAGGCCGAGAAGCGCGTCGACACCCTCGGCATCCTCGCCGGCACGGTCGCGACGACCGGGCCGGGCATCACGCTGCGGATCAGCGACCCCGACCAGCAGGTCGACGCCCCGCTCGTGCTCGACATCATCCAGGAGCTGCGCGACGCCGGGGCCGAGGCGATCGACGTCGGCGGCGTGCGGGTCGTCGCCTCGACGTTCGTCGGCGCGCGCGACGGCGGCATCCTCGTCGACGGCGTGCCGATCACGCGGCCCATCGTCATCCGCGTCATCGGCGACTCGAAGACGCTCGCCTCGGCCATGACGATCCCCGGCGGCATCGTCGAGTCGGTGCGCCAGAAGGGCGCGAACGCGACCGTCACCGAGCTCGACCGCATCGAGATCACCTCGACGCACCGACCCGCCCCGATGACGCACGCGAAGCCGGTCGAGTGAGCGCTCCCGGCCACGGTGCCGGGACACGCGACACGACACGGGCCACCACTTCCTGCGCGGACGGCAGGGGCATGGCATGCTCTCGGGTGCCGACGCATCGACGTCGGCACCGGCGACGCGAAGCCACCGCAGCCACCGCGACCCCCCGAGCGGGTCGTCCACCGACGAAGGAGCGACATGAGCGACCTGGACTACCCCTCCGACCTGCGCTACACGAGCGACCACGAGTGGGTCCGCGTCGGTGAGGACGGCGTGGTCCGCATCGGCATCACGTCCTTCGCCCAGGACGCCCTCGGCGACGTCGTCTACGTCTCGCTGCCCGCGGTCGGCGACACGCTGGCCCCCGGCGACTCGTGCGGCGAGGTCGAGTCGACGAAGTCGGTCAGCGACGTCTACGCGCCCCTCGCCGGTGAGGTCACCGCCACGAACGCGGCCCTCGACGGCTCGCCCGAGCTGATCAACTCCGACCCCTACGGCGAGGGCTGGATGTTCGAGCTGCGCCTCGCCGACGCCTCCTCGGTCGACGCCCTCATGGACGCCGCGGCGTACACCGCCTCGCTGTCCTGAGACCGTCACGTCCCAGCCCTGCACCGCACCGGCGCAGGGCACTGCGTGGCGGGTCCCGCCACACCCAGGTCAACTAGAGTGGACGGACCCCGTTCCGACCACCCCGAAGAGGAGGACCGCATGTCGAGCGACCAGCCCGACGACATGAACGTCGAACCCCGCACCATGCGGTTCCAGGGCGTGCCGGCACAGGACGCCGACCACGTCGACGCGGCCGCGCCGCGCGGGCTGAGCGCCGAGGACCAGGCCACCATCGAGGCCCTGCGGCCCGGCACCGCGCTGCTCGTCGTGCTCCGCGGCCCGAACACCGGCGCCCGCTTCCTGCTCGACGACGAGCAGGTGGCCGCCGGCCGCCACCCCGACTCCGACATCTTCCTCGACGACGTCACCGTGTCGCGCAAGCACGCGACGTTCGTCGCGCAGGACGGTGGCTACCTCGTGCGTGACGCCGGCTCGCTGAACGGCACCTACGTCAACCGCGAGCGCATCGACGAGGCCCCGCTGCACCAGGGCGACGAGGTGCAGATCGGCAAGTTCCGCCTCGTCTACTACTCGGCCGGAGCCGCGCAGCACGCCCCCGCATGACTCCCGCAGCACCCGACCCCGCGACGCCGGCGGCGGAGAAGCGCCTCACGATCGGGAAGGTCCTCGCGCAGCTGTCCGAGGACTTTCCCGACGTGTCGGCCTCCAAGCTGCGCTTCCTCGAGACCGAGGGCCTCGTCCTGCCCCACCGCACGGCATCCGGCTACCGCACCTACACCGAGGGCGACGTCCGGCGCCTGCGCTACGTGCTGACCGCCCAGCGTGACCGCTACTGGCCGCTCAAGGTGATCCGTGAGGCGCTCGACGCCCTCGACCGTGGGCTCTCCGACCCCGCTGACGCCCCGGGGGAGGGTCCGGGTGACGGCCGCCCCAGGCCGCCGGCCCCGATTCCGGACCCGGAGGTCCCCACGCCCGCCGACCTGCTCGCGCGCCGCGAGGTCGTGCTGACCGGGCCCGAGCTGCGCGAGGCGACCGGCATCGACCGCGACACCATGCACGCGCTCGAGACCTACGGGCTGCTCCAGCCCGACGCCGACGGCCACTTCGGCCACGAGTCGCTCGCCATCGCCGCCGCCGCCCACCAGCTCGGCGAGCACGGCCTCGAGGCACGCCACCTGCGCCCGTTCCGCACGGCCGCCGACCGCGAGATCGGCCTCGTCGAGCAGGTGCTCGCCACGCGTCGGGCCACCGGCACGCGGGAGGAGCGCGCCGCCGAGATCGCCTCCGCGTGCATCGCGTTGCACGTCGCGCTCGTCCGGGCGGGCCTGACCCGCTGACCTCACCGCTCGGTGCAGCCCCGCTCCGGGGCCGGGGTACGGTGGAGGAGTGAGAGAGGTCGATGTCCTGGGCGTCCGGGTCGAGATGCCCACGAACCAGCCGATCGTGCTGCTGCGTGAGCGCGACGGTGGTCGCTACCTGCCGATCTGGATCGGTGCGGCCGAGGCCGCCGCGATCACGTACGCCCAGCAGGGCGTCGTGCCGCCGCGACCGCTCACCCACGACCTCATGCGCGACATCCTCTCGGTGCTCGGTCACGAGCTGACCGAGGTGCGCATCGTCGCCCTCAAGGACTCCGTCTTCCACGCCGCCCTCATCATCGACGGCCGCGCCGAGATCAGCTCCCGGGCGAGCGACGCCATCGCCCTGGCGCTTCGCACCGGCGCCAAGGTGCTCGTCGAGACGGCCATCCTCGACGAGGCCGCCATCGTCGTGTCCTCGGAGGAGGACGACGAGGTCGAGCGCTTCAAGGAGTTCCTCGACCACGTGTCGGCGGAGGACTTCGAGGCACCCGCGGAGGACGACGCCGCGGACGAGGGAGAGACCGGTGAGCCCGGGACGGACCCCCGCCCACCCTCACCCTCCACCTGAGCTTCAAGGTGGCGACCGCGCGTGCGACACGCCGGCTCGGGCCGGGCCCGGTGATTGACCGGAGGGGCGGCGCGCCCTACCGTCGGGAGAACGACGTGACTGTAGTTATCGTCATGTCGTCTGCGCGGACGCACCACGCGACGCCCAGCCTGAGCAGAGGAGGACGGCATGGCCGCCATCGATGACGCGCGCGACGCCGGTCGGGCCATGCCCGTCGCGTCGCAGGGCCTGCTGTTCACCGACGACCTGCCCGCGCTCGCCGAGGACTCCGGCTACCGCGGTCCCACGGCCTGCAAGGCGGCCGGCATCACCTACCGCCAGCTCGACTACTGGGCCCGCACCGGCCTCGTCGAGCCGTCCGTACGCAGCGCCACCGGGTCGGGCACCCAGCGCCTCTACGGCTTCCGCGACATCCTCGTGCTCAAGGTCGTCAAGCGCCTGCTCGACACCGGGGTGTCCCTCCAGCAGATCCGCGTGGCCATCGGTCACCTGCGTGAGCGCGGCGTCGAGGACCTCGCGCAGATCACGCTCATGAGCGACGGTGCCTCGGTCTACGAGTGCACCTCCGCCGACGAGGTCATCGACCTCGTGCAGGGCGGTCAGGGCGTCTTCGGCATCGCCGTCGGGCGCGTGTGGCGCGAGGTCGAGGGCGAGCTGGCCCAGCTGCCGAGCGAGCGCGCCGAGGAGGAGGCTTCCACCGAGCACCCCGGCGACGAGCTGACCGCGCGACGCCAGGCCCGCCGCCTCGCCTGACCGACCCCACCCACGTGACCCGGGTGACGCTGGCGCCGCCCAGCGTGGCACCTGCTGGTAGATTCAGGTCTGCCGATCGACCCTGCGTGGGAGAGTCCTCGGGGTGCAACGCACCTGCGAGGCGCCGAAGGGGCAACATCCCCGGAACCTCTCAGGCGCCAGGACCACGCGGGTGAGGCACCTCTGGAGACACCCGTCCGGGTGTCGACAGACGGGGAGCGTGTGTCGTCCGCTCGTATCCCGTCAGGAGCCCGTATGTCGATCGACCACCTCGTCACCGAGGACACCGCCACCACGCCGTCCCCGTCGGAGCCGTCGGCCGCCCCGCAGGCACCTGGTGCGGGACTCGCCGACTTCGTCGGGCGCCACGTCGGCCCCGCCGGCGACGACGTCGCGCGGATGCTCGAGGTCGTCGGCCAGCCGAGCCTCGAGGCCATGTGCGACCGGGCCATCCCCGGCGCCATCCGCTCGACGGAGCTGCTCGCCATCGACGCCGCCGCGAGCGAGAGCGCGGTCATCGACGAGCTGCGCGACTTCGCCTCGCGCAACACCGTGCTCACCTCGCTCATCGGCCTCGGCTACTACGGCACGGTGACCCCGCCCGTCGTGCGCCGCAACGTGCTCGAGAACCCGGCCTGGTACACCGCGTACACGCCCTACCAGCCGGAGATCTCGCAGGGGCGGCTCGAGGCCCTGCTCAACTTCCAGACGGTGGTCACCGACCTCACGGGTCTCGACGTCGCCGGCTCGTCGCTGCTCGACGAGGCCACCGCGGCCGCCGAGGCCATGTCGCTCATGCGGCGCGCCAGCAAGTCCGCCGCGGACGCCGTCCTGCTCGTCGACGAGCGCCTCTTCCCGCAGACCATCGCCGTCATGCGCACGCGCGCCGACGCGCTCGGCCTCCCGCTCGCGGTCGCCGACCTGCGCGCGGTGACCGACGCCGACTCGCTGTCCGCCGCCGCCGACGGCCGGGCCGTCTTCGGCGCGATGGTGCAGTACCCCGACGCCTCGGGCCAGCTCGTCGACTGGACCGCGCTCACCGCCGCCGTCCACGAGGCCGGTGGCCTCGTCACCGCCTGCGCCGACCTGCTCGCCCTGACCCTCGTCACGGCGCCGGGGGAGTGGGGCGCCGACATCGCCGTCGGCAGCGCCCAGCGCTTCGGCGTGCCGATGGGCTTCGGCGGCCCGCACGCCGGCTACATGTCCGTGCACCGCGGCCTCGAGCGCCAGCTGCCCGGCCGTCTCGTCGGCGTCTCGGTCGACGCGCAGGGCCAGCAGGCCTACCGCCTCGCGCTGCAGACCCGCGAGCAGCACATCCGCCGCGAGAAGGCGACCTCGAACATCTGCACCGCCCAGGTGCTCCTCGCCGTGATGGCGAGCATGTATGCCGTGTGGCACGGTCCCGCCGGCCTCGTGGCCATCGCGCGGCGCGTGCACGGGCTCACCGCCGACCTGCGCGCCGCGCTCGTCGACGGCGGGCTCGACGTGGAGACGACGGCGTACATCGACACGCTGACCGTCGTCGTCCCGGGACGCGCCGGCGACGTCACGACGGCGTTCGCCGACCGTGGCATCAACGTGTGGCGCGTGGACGCCGACCGCGTGTCGCTCAGCCTCGACGAGACGTCCACCCCGGCGACCGTCGCCGCGGTGCTCGCGGCCTTCGGCGTCGACGCCCCCGCAGCGGGTGCGGCCGACGCGGCCGACGCATCCGGCCATGGCGGCGAGATGCCCGGTGTCCCCTCGGCGCTGGTGCGCACGTCCGACTTCCTCACCCACCCGGTCTTCCACTCGCACCACTCCGAGACGGCGATGCTGCGCTACCTGCGCCGGCTCTCCGACCGTGACTTCGCGCTCGACCGCGGCATGATCCCGCTCGGCTCGTGCACGATGAAGCTCAACGCGACGACCGAGATGGAGGCCGTCACCTGGCCGGAGTTCGCGAACCTGCACCCGTTCGCGCCCGCCGAGCAGACCGAGGGCATCCGCGGCCTCATCGACGAGCTCTCCGCCTGGCTCTGCGAGATCACCGGCTACGACGCCGTCTCGCTGCAGCCGAACGCCGGCTCGCAGGGCGAGTTCGCGGGCCTGCTCGCGATCCACGCCTACCACCAGGCCCGCGGCGAGGGGCACCGCCGCGTGTGCCTCATCCCGGCCAGTGCGCACGGCACCAACGCCGCGTCGGCCGTCATGGCGGGCCTCAAGGTGGTCGTCGTCAAGACGGCGGCCGGCGGCACGGTCGACATGGACGACCTGCGCGCCAAGGTCGAGGCGCACCGCGACGACCTCGCCGCGATCATGGTGACCTACCCCTCGACCCACGGCGTGTACGAGGACACCATCACCGAGCTGTGCGAGCTCGTCCACGACGCCGGCGGCCAGGTCTACGTCGACGGCGCCAACCTCAACGCGCTCGTCGGCCTCGCGCAGCCGGGCACGTTCGGCGCAGACGTCAGCCACCTCAATTTGCACAAGACCTTCTGCATCCCGCACGGCGGCGGCGGCCCCGGCGTCGGGCCGGTCGCGGTGCGCGCGCACCTCGCGCCGCACCTGCCGAACCACCCCCTCGCCCCGGAGGCCGGCCCCGAGACCGGCGTCGGGCCCGTGTCCGCCGCGCCCTACGGCTCGGCGAGCATCCTGCCGATCTCGTGGGCCTACGTGCGGCTCATGGGCGGCGCCGGCCTGCGGCACGCCACGCAGATGGCCGTGCTCGGGGCCAACTACATCGCGGCACGGCTGCGCGAGCACTACCCGGTGCTCTACGCCGGCCACGACGGCTTGGTGGCGCACGAGTGCATCCTCGACGTGCGGGCCATCACCGCCGAGACCGGCGTCACCGTCGACGACATCGCCAAGCGCCTCGTCGACTACGGCTTCCACGCCCCGACGATGAGCTTCCCCGTCGCGGGCACGCTCATGGTCGAGCCGACGGAGTCGGAGAACCTCTACGAGCTCGACCGCTTCTGCGACGCGATGATCGCCATCCGCGGCGAGATCGAGGCCATCCGCGCGGGTGAGGTCGCGGTCGCCGACAGCATGCTGCGCCACGCCCCGCACACGGCCCTTGCGGTCGGGGGTGAGTGGAACCACCCCTACGAGCGCACCGACGCCGCCTTCCCCGTCGGCGTGCAGGCGGCCGACAAGTACTGGCCGCCGGTCGCCCGCATCGACGGCGCGTACGGCGACCGTCACCTCGTCTGCTCCTGCCCGCCGCCGGAGGCCTTCGAGAGCTGAGCCGGCGCCCCGGCGACGGCCGTCCGCGGGGTCCCTCGGGGCCCCGCGGCGACCGGTCCGCCGCCCACTGTGTGCGCGCCCCTCGCGCGCGGCCCGCGAGTGTGGTTGTCTCCTCACGTGGGAGCCGACGTCGAGCAGGCCAGGTACACGCGTGAGCAGCGGCAGCAGTACCGCGAGAAGGTCCGCCGCGACCTCGACGTGTTCGAACGCATGCTCGGCAAGAGCGAGTTCGAGTTCGACCGCCCCATGACGGGGCTCGAGATCGAGCTCAACCTCGTCAACGAGGACCTGAGCCCGAAGCTCGACAACAAGACGGTGCTCGAGCAGATCGCCGACGAGGACTACCAGACCGAGCTCGCGCGCTACAACATCGAGCTCAACGTCCACCCCCGGCCGCTGCCCGGCGACTCCGCGATCGAGCTCGAGGGCCTGCTGCGCGAGTCGCTCAACCGGGCGTCCGAGAAGGCCGCCGCGGCCCACGCCGGCATCGTCGCCATCGGCATCCTGCCGACCGTCATGCCCGAGCACTTCGAGGGCGACTGGATCAGCGAGAACATCCGGTACGCCGCCCTCAACAACGCGGTGCTCGACGCCCGCGGCGAGGACGTCTGGCTCGAGCTCGAGGGGCCGACGGGGGAGCGGATCGCCCGCTACTCCGACAGCCTCGCGCCCGAGTCGGCGTGCACCTCGATCCAGCTGCACCTGCAGGTGCAGCCCGACGCCTTCGCCGACCACTGGAACGCCGCCCAGGTGCTCGCCGGGCCGCAGCTCGCGCTCGGGGCCAACTCGCCCTTCTTCCTCGGCCAGCAGCTCTGGGCCGAGACGCGCATCCCGCTCTTCACGCAGGCCACCGACACCCGCTCGGTCGAGCTGAAGAACCAGGGGGTGCGCCCCCGCGTCTGGTTCGGCGAGCGGTGGATCACCTCGATCTTCGACCTCTTCGAGGAGAACGTCCGCTACTTCCCGGCCCTGCTGCCCGAGCTCTACGACGAGGAGCCGGAGGAGGTCTTCGAGCGCGGCGAGGTGCCCGAGCTCAAGGAGCTGCGCCTGCACAACGGCACCGTCTACCGGTGGAACCGGCCCATCTACGACATCGTCGGCGGCCGCCCGCACCTGCGCGTCGAGAACCGCGTCCTGCCGGCCGGCCCGAGCATCGCCGACGTCATGGCCAACGCCGCGTTCTACTACGGCACGATGCGCGTGCTCGCCGAGGAGGACCGCCCGGTCTGGACCCGGATGAGCTTCTCGGCCGCCGAGGCGAACTTCGAGGAGGGTGCCCGGCTCGGCATCGACGCCCGCACCTACTGGCCCGGCCTCGGCGAGGTGCCGGCGAGCGAGCTCGTGCTGCGCCGCCTGCTGCCGATGGCACACGAGGGCCTCGAGCGCTGGGGGGTCTCGGCCGCCGTGCGCGACCGGTTCCTCACCATCATCGAGCAGCGCTGCCTGCTCGGCGTCAACGGCGCCTCGTGGCAGACCGAGTGCGTGGCCCGCCTCGAGTCCCGGGGCCTGACGCGCGACGCCGCCCTGCGCGAGATGCTGCGCCACTACATCGAGGGCATGCAGGCCAACGAGCCCGTGCACACCTGGGAGCTGCCCGACGTCTGAGGCGGTGCCGACGCCGGCAGCCGACCTGTCGAGGCGCCCTCAGTCCTCGGAGTAGAGCCGCCAGGGGGAGAGGTTGTACATCCCGAGGCAGCGCGTCGAGCGGTGGTGCGTCAGCACGCTCATCGATCCGGCGTCGAGGACGAGCTGCTGCCCGAAGCGCGGGTCGACCCCCAGGTAGGTCGCCGTGAGCACCCGCAGCGCGTGCCCGTGGCCGAAGAGCGCGACGTCTCCGTGCTCGAGGTCGGGCCAGACCTTGTCGAGGACGGCCTGCGCGCGGGCCGAGACCTGCTCGATCGTCTCGCCCGGCGTGACACCCGGCTGCACCCCGTCGACGAAGACCTCCCAGGGGTGGCCGATCTCCTCGCTGATCTGCTTCGTCGTGATGCCCTCGTAGGCGCCGTAGTCCCACTCGCGCAGCAGCGGCTCCACCTCGAAGTCCCCGAGGCCCGCGAGCTCGGCCGTCCGCTTGGCGCGCTGCAGGGGGCTGACGAGGACGCGCTCGAAGCGGTGCTTGCGCAGCACGTCGGCCAGCTCGCGCGCGGCGGCCTCGCCGTCGGGCAGCAGGGGCAGGTCGGTGGTCCCGGTGTGCTGCCCCGAGAGAGACCACTCGGTCTCGCCGTGCCGGAAGAGGTAGATGTTGCCGGGCACGACGCCGTCGGGGGAGGCCATGGCGCCCAATCTAGCGGCGCGGACCCGTGCGGGTCCCTCCCGTCCGGTACGCCGCTCCGGCAGACTCGGGCCATGGACCTGCCCTTCGAGCTGCTCAACGTCTTCTCCGTCGCCAACGACCCCTTCTCGGGCAACCCGCTCTGCGTCTTCCCCGACGCCGCCGGGCTGTCCGACGCCGAGATGCAGGCGTGGGCCCGGCAGTTCAACCTCAGCGAGACGACCTTCGTCACGAGCCGGGCGGGTGCCGACGCCGACGTCCGCATCTTCACGCCCGACCACGAGATGCCCTTCGCGGGCCACCCGACCCTCGGCACGGCCGAGGTCGTCGCGACCCTCGACGGTGCGGCCTCCCACGGCGCGGCCGCGCTCGTGCACCTCGAGCTGCCCGCCGGACGCATCCCCGTCGTGCGCACCGACGGCGGCTGGCAGCTCACCGCCCCCACGGCGTCGCTGCGCGAGGTGACGGCGAGCAAGGCCGAGCTGGCCGGCGCCCTCGGCATCGACGGCGGCGCCCTCGTGCGCGCCGACGCGGCCTGGGTCGACGCCGGCGTCGAACAGCTCGTCGTGCGCCTCGACCACGCCGAGGCGGTGCGCGCGTGCGACCCGCACGCCCACGCGATGGCCGAGCACATGACCTCACCGGGACGACCACCGCACGTCTACGTCTGGGCGTGGACGGGTCCGAAGACGATCGAGGCGCGGCTCTTCTACACCTCCGGCCAGGCCGTGCTCGAGGACCCGGCGACCGGGTCCGCCTGCGCCAACCTCGGCGGGTGGATGGTCGCGCAGGGCGCCCGGGACGTGTCGGTCGAGATCAGCCAGGGCACGGCCGTCGGCCGGCCGTCACGCCTCCAGCTCGAGATCGACGCCGACGGTGGGGTGCACGTCGGCGGCCGGGTCGAGCGCGTGGGCCGCGGCAGCTGCACCAGGGGGGCCTGACCGTGGCCACCTTCGTCGCCTTCCTGCGTGCGGTCAACGTCGGGCAGCGCTGGGTCAAGATGGCGCACCTGCGCGAACACCTGGGCAGCAGCGGGTTCACCGACGTCGAGACCCACATCCAGAGCGGCAACGTGCGCGTGACGACGACGCTTCGCAGCGCCGCCACGGTGGAGGCGCGCCTCCGCGAGGTCATCTCCGAGGAGTTCGGCTTCGACGTGCCGGTCGTCGTGCGCACCCCGGCGCAGCTGCGCCGCACCGCGGAACAGGCCGAGCAGGCCTCCTCCCCGCTCGGCCCCGACGCGCGGCGCTACGTCACGTTCACGACCGGCGGGCTCTCCGCCGCGGGCCGGTCGGCGCTCGAGGCCTGGGACGAGGACGGCGAGCGCGTCGTCGTGCTCGACCCCGACGTGCTCCTCCTCCTCACCAAGCCGGCCCACCAGGCCAAGCTGACCAACGCGCGCCTCGAGCGCCTCACCGGGGCGACCGGCACGGCCCGCGACCTCAAGGTCGTGCGGGCGCTCGCCGAGAAGTGGGGCTGACCTCCACCGCAGCTGCACGCGCCGGCGCCCTGGCGCCACCCGGCGCCCCGACGGACCGCCACGAACCACCCGGCGACCGCGCCGACCCGCCTGGCGGGCGCCGACGGCATACCTCGTGGCGGTCCGTCGGACCCACGAGGCGGGCGGACGGCATACCTGCTCGGTGTCAGAGGCGCGCGCGGCGGACGAGCTCGAAGCAGACGACCGCGGCGGCGGCGGACACGTTGAGCGACTCGACGCCGGATGCCATGGGGATCGACACCCAGGTGTCGACGAGGTCGGCGACCTCGGGGGTGAGGCCGGCCGTCTCGCTGCCGAGGACGAAGGCCACCGGCTCGGGCAGGTGCGCGGCGAAGAGGTCGTCGTCACCGCCGGCGTCGAGGCCGACGACGTGGAAGCCGGCGGCCTTGAGGTCGGCGACGGCCTCGGCCGCCGTGAACGCCTTGAGGATCGGCGCCCGGAACGCGACCCCGGCCGACGCCTTGACGACGAGCGGGTCGAGCGAGGCGACGCCCTTGCGCGGCACGACGATGCCGTCCACCCCGGCGGCGGTCGCGGAGCGCAGGATCATGCCGACGTTGGCGGGCGTCGTCACCCCGTCGAGCACGAGCACCGCCCGCAGCGACGCGACGTCTCCCGCGAGCGCGACCTCGAGCGGACGCATCCGGGGCGCCACGACGTCGGCGAAGACGCCCTGGTCCTGGCGACCGTTGCCCGCGAGCTTCTTGACCCGCTCGGCGCTCGCGTAGGCCACCTCGACGCCCCGGCGGCGGGCGGCCTGCTGGATCTCGCGCAGCCCGCTGCCGCGCGCCCCGTCGGCGATGACCACCTTGTCGACGTGGACGTCGTCGTCGAGGAGCACCTCGTGCACGGGGTTGCGGCCGTAGACCGTGATGAAACGGTCTTTGGGCGAGATTCCGGGGGTCGTCTCGGGGGTCACCGCGACAGGATCCCACGGGCGCGCCGGGCCGTGGGAATCGGGGAGGACCCCCCGACGTTCGGTATGATTGAATCGTCAATCAAATGAGGAGCTGGGGAACATGCAGTTCGGGATCTTCACCGTCGGGGACGTCACGACCGACCCGACGACGGGGCGCACGCCGACCGAGCACGAGCGCATCCAGGCCACGGTCGCCATCGCCAGGAAGGCCGAGGAGGTCGGGCTCGACGTCTTCGCGACGGGTCAGCACCACAACCCGCCGTTCATCCCGTCCGCGCCCACGACGACCCTCGCCTACATCGCCGCGCAGACCGAGCGGATCATCCTCTCGACGTCGACGACACTCATCACGACCACCGACCCGGTGCGCATCGCCGAGGACTACGCCACGCTGCAGCACCTGAGCAACGGCCGCATGGATCTGATGATGGGTCGCGGCAACACCGGCCCGGTCTACCCGTGGTTCGGCAAGGACATCCGCGACGGCATCGCGCTCGCCATCGAGAACTACGCGCTGCTGCACCGGCTGTGGCGCGAGGACGTCGTCGACTGGCAGGGCAGGTACCGCACGCCCCTGCAGGGCTTCACCTCCACGCCGCGCCCGCTCGACGGCATCGCGCCGTTCGTGTGGCACGGCTCGATCCGCAGCCCCGAGATCGCCGAGCAGGCGGCGTACTACGGCGACGGCTTCTTCTCGAACCACATCTTCTGGCCGGCCAGCCACACGAAGCAGATGGTGGCGCTCTACCGCCGCCGCTTCGAGCACTACGGCCACGGCAGCGCCGACCAGGCGATCGTCGGGCTCGGCGGCCAGGTCTTCATGCGCAAGAACAGCCAGGACGCGGTGCGCGAGTTCCGGCCGTACTTCGACAACGCCCCGGTCTACGGCCACGGCCCGTCGCTCGAGGAGTTCACGAGCCAGACGCCGCTGACCGTCGGCAGCCCGCAGGAGGTCATCGAGAAGACGCTCGGCTTCCGCGAGTACGCCGGTGACTACCAGCGCCAGCTGTGGCTGCTCGACCACGCGGGCCTGCCGCTCAAGACGGTGCTCGAGCAGCTCGACATCCTCGGCGAGGAGGTCGTGCCCGTGCTGCGCAAGGAGTTCGCCGCCCTCAAGCCGGCGCACGTGCCGGACGCCCCGACCCACGCGAGCCAGCTCGCCGCCACCTCTCCCGAGAAGGAGCTCGTCCCATGACCACCTTCCACCTCGCGGTCGTCACGGCCGGGATCACCCAGCCGTCGTCGACCCGCCTGCTCGCCGACCGCCTCACCGAGGCGACCGTGCGCGCGCTGACCGCCGCCGCCCCCGCCGGGGGTGGCAGCGGCGCCGGGGCTGGCGGACCGGTCGAGGTCGTCGTCGAGGTCGTCGACGTGCGCGACGTCGCGCACGACCTGACCAACAACGTGCTCACCGGCTTCGCCTCGCCCGACCTGCAGGTGCGGATCGACACGATCACGGAGGCCGACGCCGTCGTCGTCGCCACACCGGTGTATGCCGCCTCGTACAGCGGGCTGTTCAAGATGCTCGTCGACGTGCTGCCGAAGGACGCCCTCCGCGACACCCCGGTGCTGCTCGGCGCCACCGGTGGCACGGCGCGACACTCGCTCGCGATCGACCACGCCCTCCGACCGCTCTTCGCCCACCTCGGGGCGCTCGTCGCCCCGGTGGCCGTCTTCGCGGCGAGCGAGGACTGGGGCAGCGTCGAGGCCGGTCGCCTCGGCGAGCGGATCGACCGCGCGGGAAGGGCGTTCGCCGCCCTGGTCAACGGTTCACCTCGGGTCGCGCACGTCGACCCGTTCGACGACGTCACGCCCTTCGCCTCGATGCTGAGCGACCTGCGCGCCTGATCGCGGCACCACGAGCCGCGCCACACGCCGACGCCGGGGCCCTGCGCCCCGGCGTCGGCGTCTGCGGTGACGCGCCGGGGGGAGTGCTCCCCATGGACCGGCCTGCCGGGAGCACCTACGGTGGGCGGACCGTCGACAGGAGGAACCTCGTGCTCTACCGCAAGGGTGCTGACCCGGAAGCCCTCGACCGCGTCGCCCGCGAGCTCACCGCGTGCGCCGGGGAGGTCGAGACGATCCGGGCCACCGGGACCCGGGCGCTGGCCGTCATCGGGCGCTCCTGGGGCGGGGCCGACGCCGAGGCCGCGCAGGCCGACTGGCGCACCACCTCCGCGGCGCTGACCGCACTGGGGTCGACCCTCGAGCGCATGTCGTCGCGCCTCTCGGAGAACGCCCGGGGTCAGCGCTCGACGAGCGGCGGCGCCGGTGTGCCCGGCTCACCGGGTGGTCCGCTCGGGCCCGGCACGCTCTTCCCGTTCGGTCTCGGCGGCGCCGCCCCGCTGGGTGGCGAGGCGGCCGCGCCGCCGCCGTTCGCCGACGGGCTGCGCGGCACCAAGCCACAGGAGATCGACCTCGAGCTGGCCGAGCTGGCACAGGGCGTCTACGACGGCACGGGCACCGAGGACTTCTCGCCCCTCGACGCCTCGGAGCTCGAGGCCCTCGGCATCGACCCCGCCGCCCTCGACGGCCCGGGCGGGTTCGCCGCCAACATCTACAAGGATGCCGACGGCGACTACGTGCTCGCCTTCGCCGGCACCGACCCGTCGAGCATCGACGACTGGGCGGCCAACGCCCAGCAGGGTGTCGGGGGCCTCAGCTCGCAGCACGTGCAGGCCATCGCGCTCGCGCAGCACCTCGCCACGGCCGTCGGCAGCGACAACATGGTGCTGACCGGCCACTCCCTCGGGGGCGGCCTCGCGAGCACCGCCTCGGTCGCGACCGACGTGCCGGCCGTCACCTTCAACGCGGCCGGGGTGCACCCCAACACGGTCGTCGCCGCAGCCGTCGTCGGGCACCAGCCGCCCGGCATCACGCCGGACCAGGTGCGCAACTACCACGTGCGCGGCGAGGTGCTGACGACGCTGCAGAACCCGCTCGGCTCCTTCACCGACCACGTGCCGGGGCTCGGCGACAACGTCCTGCCCAACGCCCTCGGCACCCAGATCGCGCTCGACCCCGCCCAGCCGCTCGAGGTGCACCCGTCGAAGTTCTCGGTCCTCAGCCCGGTCATCGGTGCGGCCGAGACCGTCTGGGACGTCGGCAGCTACGCCATCGGGCAACACCAGGCGCCGTCGGTCATCGAGGCCATGGAGGCGAGCGAGTACTTCGGCAAGCACTGACCCGAGCCCGTGTGCCGACTCGCCCGCACCTCGGGTCGGCGCTCAGTCGCCCGTCGCCCCGGCCCGTCGGGCCGCCTCGTCGACGGCGCGCAGGTCTGCCGGCGTCGGCGCGGAGACGTGGCCGGCATGCTCCGGGTGACGCTTCAGGTAGGCGGTGATGTACGGGCACACCGGCACGACGACCCTTCCTGTGGCGACCGCGGTGTCGAGCGCGGCGGCAGCGAGGCGGCCGGCGAGGCCCTGCCCCTCGCGCGCCTCGGCCACCTCGGTGTGGAAGAAGACGATCCGCTCCTCGCCGTCCGGGGCTCCGGCGGGCACGACGACGTAGCTCGCCAGCCCGATGAGGTGCTCGCCGTCGCGCAGCTCGAAGCGCTCGCGCTCCGGCACGTCGACCACGCGTATGCCGTCCGGGTCCTCGCTCATGCCCCCACCCTCGCGCACGCCCCGCGTCCGCTCAACCCCCGCTGGGGAGGTGGTCGCGATGACGCTGCGGATGGTGCTGCGGATGGTGCTGCGGATGGAGGGGGTTATCACCCCGTCGGGCGCAGCACCATCGGCAGCGTCATCGGCAGGTTCATCATCGGGGCCTGCGCGTGGCAGGGTGTGGGCATGGCGAAGTACTTCGACGTGCACCCGGTCGACCCCCAGCCGCGCGCGATCGGCCAGGCGGTGGAGATCCTGCGCTCGGGAGGGCTCATCGCCTACCCGACCGACTCGTGCTTCGCGCTCGGCTGCTCGCTCGACAACCCGGAGGGCAAGGAGCGGATCTTGCGCATCCGCCAGCTCGACGACCGCCATCACTTCACGCTCGTCTGCGCCGACTTCGCCCAGCTCGGGCAGTTCGTGCACCTCGACAACTCGGTCTTCCGGGCCATCAAGGTCGCCACTCCGGGGCCGTACACCTTCATCCTGCCGGCCACCAAGGAGGTGCCGCGGCGGCTGCTGCACCCCAAGAAGAAGACCGTCGGCGTGCGCATCCCCGAGCACCCCGTCGTGCGCGAGCTGCTCCGGGCGCTCGGCGAGCCGATCCTCTCGAGCACGCTGCTCATGCCCGACGACGAGGAGCCGATGACCGAGGGCTGGGAGATCAAGGACCGGCTCGACCACGTCGTCGACGCCGTCATCGACTCGGGGGAGTGCGGTCTCGAGCCGACGACCGTCGTCGACCTCTCGGACGGCTACCCGGTCGTCACGCGCGTCGGCGCCGGCGACCCGGCGCCGTTCGAGTAGCGACACGTCGCCCGCCA
Source organism: Terrabacter sp. NPDC000476 (assembly GCF_040300125.1). Taxonomy (NCBI): domain Bacteria; kingdom Bacillati; phylum Actinomycetota; class Actinomycetes; order Micrococcales; family Intrasporangiaceae; genus Terrabacter; species Terrabacter sp. NPDC000476. Next base: position 381,183 of record NZ_JBEPDF010000001.1, on the reverse strand, counting down.
CCCTGTCGCGACGGCCTCCGGTGCTGTTCAATCGGGCCATGACCCCAGGCGAGGACGCCGCACCGACGACCGAGTCGATGGGATCGCTGCTGGCGGACCTCGACGACGCCGACCGCGAGACGCTCGAGCTCCGGCTCGAACGATGGCTCGACGACCTCGTGGCCGCCCTGCGCGTGCTCTATCCCGAGCACGACGTGTCGGCGCTCGCGCGGCGCCTCGTCGGCTCGGCCGTGGCCGGCTTCACGGCCCGGCCCGCCGAGCTGCGCCGGCTCGACGAGCGACGCCTCCTGCGCCCCGACTGGCTGCAGCAGCCGGGGATGTTCGGCTACGCGTGCTACACCGACCGCTTCGCCGGTGACCTCGACGGGATGCGGTCCCGCGTCGACTACCTGCGCGAGCTGGGCGTCAGCTACCTGCACCTCATGCCGCTCCTGCGCCCCCGCGACGGCGACAACGACGGGGGGTATGCCGTCCAGGACTACCGCACGGTGCGCGCCGACCTCGGCACCACCGCCGACCTCGAGCGCCTCGCGGGCGACCTTCGGGGACAAGGCATCTCGCTCGTGCTCGACCTCGTGCTGAACCACGTGGCCCGCGAGCACGACTGGGCGGCGCGGGCCAGGGCGGGGGAGGAGCGTTACCGCGACTACTTCCACGTCTACCCCGACCGCGTCATGCCCGACGCCTACGAGCGCACCCTCCCGGAGGTGTTCCCCGACTTCGCGCCGGGCAACTTCACGTGGGACGACGAGCTCGAGGGCTGGGTCTGGACGACCTTCAACGAGTGGCAGTGGGACGTCAACTGGTCCAACCCCGACGTCCTCGTCGAGTACGCCGACATCGTGCTGCACCTCGCGAACCTCGGTGTCGAGGTGCTGCGCCTCGACGCGATCGCCTTCACGTGGAAGCGCCTCGGCACGAACTGCCAGAACCAGCCGGAGGTCCACGCCGTGACGCAGGCGCTGCGCGCGGTCGCGCGGATCGCCTGCCCGGCGCTCGCCTTCAAGGCCGAGGCGATCGTGGGTCCTCGGGACCTCGTGCAGTACCTCGGCCAGGGCCAGCACGCCGGCCGGGTCAGCGACCTCGCGTACCACAACAGCCTCATGGTGCAGGTGTGGTCGATGCTCGCGACGGGCAGCACCGGCCTGACCAAGGTCGCGCTGTCGGCCCTGCCGCCGACCCCGCCGAGCGGCACGTGGATCTGCTACGTCCGCTGCCACGACGACATCGGGTGGGCCATCGACGACGGCGACGCGGCGACCGCCGGGCTCGACGGTCACGCGCACCGCCGCTTCCTCTCCGACTGGTACGCGGGCGACCAGCCCGGCTCGTGGGCGCACGGGCTCGTCTTCCAGCACAACCCGGCCACCGGCGACAAGCGGATCAGCGGCACGGCTGCGGCCCTGACGGGGCTCTCCGACGCCGAGGCCCGCCATGACGAGGTCGGCGTCGGTCTGGGCCTGGCCCGTCTCTTCCTTGCGCACGCCGTGGTGGCCGGGTGGGGCGGCATCCCCGTCGTGTGGAGCGGCGACGAGCTCGGCCTGCCGAACGACCCGCACTGGCAGGACGAGCCGGGCCACGAGGACGACAACCGCTGGGCGCACCGCGAGCGCATCGACTGGTCGCTCGCTGCCCGCCGGCACGACCTGACGACGACGGCAGGGAAGGTCTTCGGCGGCCTGCGCCACCTCGCGGCCGTGCGCGCGAGCCTGCCCCAGCTGCACGCCTCGGCCCAGACGACCGTCGTGCGCGAGAGCGACGACGGCGTGCTCGTCGTCGTGCGCACCCACCCGAGCGGGCCCATGGTGTGCGTCTACAACGTGACCGCCTCGTGGCAGACCGTCGACCTGCGGCACGTGCACGACGCCGGCATCATCCACGCGCACGACGCGCTGGGCGGGCACCCCGTCTTCGGCGGTCCCGACGGCCGCGCGGCCCTGAGCCCGTATGCCGCGTGGTGGGTCGTCGAGGCCCCGTCCGCCGTGCCGCACACGTGAGGCGCCGGCCTCTTTGGTGAAGGTTGTGCGATAACCTTTACCAAGGAGGTGGTGGACGGATGGCTACCGCATGGCCGGCCCTCGGTGCGCGCACCCTCGAGTGGCGGCCTGTCGAGGGGCTCCTCGAGGTGTCCCGTCGGGCCCGCCGGGCCCAGCCGCGCACCTACGAGGCCGCCGTCGTGCAACCCGTCGCCGAGGCCGGTCTGACGCTCTCGGGCGACCTCGCGGCCGACCTCGACGAGGCGACGCGCCTGCTCGCGGCCTTCGACGCCGGGGGAGCGGGGGAGATCGCCCCCTTCGCCTCCGTGCTGCTGCGCTCCGAGAGCGCGGCCAGCTCGCAGATCGAGAACCTCACCTCGTCGGCGCGCGCGCTCGCCGAGGCGGAGATCGGCGAGGGCCAGCGGGCCAACGCCTCCGTCATCCTCGCCAACGTGCGCACCATGCAGGCCGCGCTCGAGCTGGCCGGGCGGCTCGACGAGCAGGCCGTCCTCGCGATGCACCGCGCGCTCATGGCCCAGCAGAACCAGCACCGCCCCGGCCGCTGGCGCGAGGAGCAGGTCTGGGTCGGAGGGTCACCGCTGCACCCGGCGGACGCCGACTTCGTGCCCCCGGTCGCCGCCGACGTGCCGGCCCTGATGGCCGACCTCGTCGCCTTCCTCGACCGGGACGACCTGCCGCCGCTCGCGCAGGCGGCCCTCGCCCACGCGCAGTTCGAGACCATCCACCCGTTCACCGACGGGAACGGGCGCACCGGGCGGGCCCTGCTGCACTCCGTGCTGCTCCACACGGGCGCCATCCACCGGGTCACCGTCCCCATCTCGGCGGGCCTGCTCGCCGTGCGCGACGACTACTTCGCGGCCCTCGGCGCCTACCGGGCCGGCGACGCGGAGCCGATCCTGCGCTGCGTGGCGACCGCCGCCCGGCACGGCACCGTCATCGGCCAGGAGCTCGTCGGCGAGCTGCGGGCGGTGCGCGCCGGCTGGGACGAGCAGGTGCACGCGCGGTCCGGCTCCGCCGCGCGCACCATGCTCGACCTGCTCGTGCGCCAGCCCGTCGTCACCGCCCGCGTCGTCGTGCGCGAGCTCGGGGTGTCGGCCCCCACCGCGCAGACCGCGCTGCGTCGGCTCGTCGACGACGGCATCCTCCTCGAGTCGACGGGTCACCGACGCAACCGCGTCTACCGGGCGCCCGACGTGCTCCGGGCCCTCGACGCGTATGCCGCCGGGCTGGGTCGCCGGCGCCGGTGACCCTCGGGGCCAGCGAATCGGCGGCGCCCGTCGGGCGCGGGCGACGAGGGTCCTTGGCTCAGCGCGACGACTGGTGCAGGACAGTCGATTCCACGAGGTCGGGAGACACGTCGACCCACGCGCCGTGCGCCTGGCACGTCCCGAGCACGACGGGCTCGAGCGCGCGTCCGTCACGCCACCGGTGCAGCCCGAGCACGGTGTTGCCCTCGACGCCCGCGACGCCCTCGACCGTGGTGACGAGGCCCGGGACGCAGCCCGGCGGCTCCGCGCTGAGCCAGCTGAGCGCGCGCCCTCGTGCCGCCAGACCCCCGAGGTGGTCGAGCACGTCGGCGCGTCGGGCGGGGTCGAGGTAGGTCAGCGCCCACGAGGTGAGCACGACGACGTGGCCGTCGGGGCCGGCTCCGTCGGCCGCGCGGGCGAGGGCTGCGGGCAGGTCGTCGACCATGTCGCCGGCGACCAGGACCGGCGGGTCGTCGCGCAGCACGGCCCGGGCCGCCCGGAACCGCTCGACGCGGCCGGGCACGTCCGGCCACAGGCAGGCCTCGAGCCAGCGCACGGCGCCGTCGTCGGCCACGTCGACGGGTGCCAGGTCCAGGCCCACGCGGGCCGCGACGCGGGGGAGCCCGACGCCGTGCTCCCCGAGCCGGCGGGCCACGCCGCGGCGGTCGACCCCCGAGCAGCGCACGGGCGAGCCGGGGTCGCCGAGGCGGACGGGCGCCTCGCCCTCCCGACCGGCGGGGGCGGTGAGCTCGACCGCGTAGCGCTCCACGCCGAGCAGCAGTCCCGCGCTCGCGCCGAGCTCGAGCAGGGCGACCGGGAGGTCAGGTACGTCGGCGGCCGCCAGGGCGAGGCCGAGGGCGACGTAGACCGAGCGGTTGACCTCGTTCGTCTGCGTGCCGTGGGTGGCGATGCACGCCTCCAGCTCGGCGCGGTGCGCCAGGGCGAACTGCCGGACGTCGGGCCACGGGTCGCCCTCCAGAGGCGCCCGGCGCCTGACGACGCTCGGATACCACTGTGCCGCAGTCGAATCGGGGTTCCTGAGCACGAGGTCGTGCACGGCCGCCAGCCACAGCACGGGCCGAGCCTGACCCGGTCGCGCCGCGAGCAGCAGCGACGCGGCCTCGTCGTCCTCTGACAGGTTCCGGCACAGGGCCGCGTAGAGGGGGAGGTCGGCATACTCGGTCGCGAACTCGCCGAAGCGACGTCGGATCCGGCTGAGGCGGTCGCCCGGACCCTCGGGGCCGCGCGCGGGGGAGGGGGCGCTCACCGGCGCTCGAGCAGCACGATGACCTCGTGGTGCGCGGTCTGCGGGAACATGTCGAAGAGACGGGCATGCCGCGTCGTGAACGACGGGAGCGCGGCGAGGTCGCGAGCCAGGCTCGTGACGTTGCAGCTCGAGTAGACGACGCGCCGGGCCCCGGAGCCCTCGAGCCAGGCGGCGAGCCGGGGCCCGATGCCGCGTCGGGGCGGGTTGACGACGACCGTGGCGGCGCCGCTGCTGAGCAGGTCGGGCTCGAGCGTCGAGACGTCGGTGGCGTCGCCGACCCGGAACCGCACGCGGGCCCCGGGTGCGAGCTGCAGCTGGCTGGCCGTCCGCTCCGCGCTGCGCACGGCGTCGGGGGAGAGCTCGACACCGAGCACCTGCCCGACGCCGGCCTGCGCGGCATGGAGCGCGAATCCGCCCACGCCGCAGTAGAGGTCGAGCACGGCATCTGGCGTCGACTCACGCATCCAGTCCTGCGCCTGGCGGTAGAGCCCCGCTGCGACGGCGGTGTTCGTCTGGAAGAAGCTGTTGGGCCGGAGGTTGAGCGCCAGCCCGTTGACCGGCACCGTCAGCACGTCGCGGGGCGTCAGGACGATCTCGGTGTCGCCCTCGAGGACGGCCTTGTGCTCGGGCTGGAGGTTGACCGACAGGACCGCCACCTCCGGCAGCTGCTCGAGCACGACCTGCTGGCGCGACTCGAGCAGCGCGAGGTGGCGACGGGAGCGCAGGACGAGCCGCAGCATCACCTCGCCGGAGGGGGAGCGCGTCAGCAGGACGTGCTTGAGCTCGCCGCGCCGCGAGGGCACGTCGTAGGGCTCGAGGCCCAGCGCGTCGACGACGTCGGCGACCCGGGGGATCAGCGCCTGCAGCTCCGGCTCGTGCAGTCCGCAGGCGCGCAGGTCGACCCCGTGGCCGTCGGGGTCGAGGATGCCCAGGGTCACGGCGCCGGTGCGGCCACCGGCCACGAGCTTGGCCTTGTTGCGGAAGGCGGACTCGGCGCCGGCGAACGGCTCGAGCCAGACGGCGTCGGGTGCGACGACGGCCAGCGCCTGCTCGACCCGTTCCTGCTTGTCGGCGAGCTGCACGGCATACGGCACGTTCATGAGGGCGCACGAACGGCACCGGCGGGAGTCGAAGTAGTCGCACTGCATGTCGCGCCCAAGGCTACGGCGAGATCGCTCGTTCTAGCGCCACCGGTAGACGCGGAGGGGAGCCCTCCTGAATCGCACAATGACATAATGTCGATTATCGGCATTCAACGACCGCACGCACGACCCCGGCAACACACCGAGCAAGTCACAACACACCGGGGTCGGATGCCGGTGGGTTGCGACCTGCTCGGTGTGTTGCGGTTCAGGCGGAGACGTAGGCGGCGAGGTGCTCGCCGGTCAGGGTCGATCGCGCCTGCACGAGCTCTGCGGGAGTTCCCTCGAACACGACGCGACCACCCTCGTGGCCGGCGCCCGGACCGAGGTCGATGATCCGGTCGGCGTGCGCCATGACGGCCTGGTGGTGCTCGATGACGATCACCGACCGCCCGGAGTCGACGAGCCGGTCCAGCAGCCCGAGCAGGTTCTCGACGTCGGCCAGGTGCAGGCCGGTCGTCGGCTCGTCGAGCACGTAGACGTCGCCCTTCTCGGCCATCTGGGCCGCGAGCTTGAGCCGCTGGCGCTCACCGCCCGAGAGCGTCGTCAGCGGCTGCCCGAGCGTCAGGTAGCCGAGCCCGACGTCGGCGAGCCGCTCGAGGATCGTGTGGGCTGCCGGCACGCGGGCCTCACCGGTGCCGAAGAACTCCAGCGCCTCCGACACGGGCAGTGCGAGCACCTCGGCGATGTCGCGGCCGCCGAGCCGGTACTCGAGCACGGCCGCCTGGAACCGGCGGCCCTCGCACTCCTCGCACGTCGACTCCACGGTCGCCATGACACCGAGCTCGGTGTAGATGACGCCCGCACCCTTGCACGCCGGGCAGGCACCCTCGGAGTTCGAGCTGAAGAGCGCCGGCTTGACGCCGTTGGCCTTGGCGAACGCCTTGCGGATCGGCTCGAGCAGGCCGGTGTACGTGGCCGGGTTGCTGCGCCGCGACCCGCGGATCGCACCCTGGTCGACGACCACGACCCCGTCACGCGGCGCCACCGAGCCGTGGATGAGCGAGCTCTTGCCGGAGCCCGCGACCCCGGTGACGACGCAGAGCACGCCGAGCGGGATGTCGACGTCGACGTCCTTGAGGTTGTGCGTCGCGGCGCCGCGCACCTCGAGCACGCCGGTCGGCTCGCGCAGCGACTCCCGCAGGCTGACGCGGTCGTCGAGGTGGCGGCCGGTCGTCGTGCCGCTCTTGCGCAGCCCCTCGACGCTCCCCTCGTAGACCACCTCTCCCCCGGCGGTACCCGCGCCCGGGCCGAGGTCGACGACATGGTCGGCGATGGCGATCGTCTCGGGCTTGTGCTCGACGACGAGCACCGTGTTGCCCTTGTCGCGCAGCTGCAGCAGCAACGCGTTCATCCGTGCGATGTCGTGCGGGTGCAGGCCGATCGTCGGTTCGTCGAAGACGTAGGTGACGTCGGTCAGCGACGACCCGAGGTGGCGGATCATCTTGGTGCGCTGGGCTTCTCCGCCCGACAGGGTGCCGGCCGGGCGGTCCAGCGAGAGGTAGCCGAGGCCGATCTCCGCGAACGAGTCGAGCAGGTGCTGGAGCCCGCGCAGCAGCGGCGCGACCGAAGGCTCGCCGATCCCTCGCAGCCAGACGGCGAGGTCGCTGATCTGCATCCCGCACACGTCGGCGATGTTCTTCCCGCCGATCTTCGCCGACAGCGCCTCGGCCGACAGGCGGGTGCCGCCGCAGTCGGGGCACGTCGTGAAGGTGACGGCGCGCTCGACGAAACGCCGGACGTGCGGCTGCATCGCCTCGACGTCCTTGGTCAGCATCGACTTCTGGATCTTCGTCAGCACGCCCTCGTAGGTGAGGTTGACGCCCTCGACCTTGATCTTCTCCGGCTGGCCGTAGAGCAGCTTCTGCAGCTGCCGGGCGGTGAACGAGCCGACCGGCTTGTCCATCGGCAGACCAGCCCCGCTGAAGATCCGGCCGTACCACCCGTCCATGCTGTAGCCCGGCACGAGCAGCGCACCGTCGGAGAGCGACTTGGTCTCGTCGTAGATCGCCGTCAGGTCGAAGTCGTTGACCGCGCCCATGCCCTCGCACCGCGCGCACATGCCGCCCTGGTAGACCTGCTCGCGCACGACGGCCGTCTCCTGGCGGCCGCCGCGCTCGGTCTTCATGACGCCGCTCGCCACCCGCGTGGGCACGTTGAACGAGAACGCGGTCGGCGGACCGATGTGCGGCGAGCCGATGCGGCTGAAGAGGATCCGCAGCATGGCGTTGGCGTCGGTCGCCGTGCCCACCGTCGACCGGGGGTTCGCCCCCATCCGCTCCTGGTCGACGATGATCGCCGTCGTCAGTCCCTCGAGCAGGTCGACCTCCGGTCGCGCGAGCGTCGGCATGAAGCCCTGCACGAAGGCGCTGTAGGTCTCGTTGATCATCCGCTGCGACTCGGCGGCGATCGTCTCGAAGACGAGCGAGCTCTTGCCCGAGCCCGAGACGCCGGTGAACGCGGTGAGCCGTCGCTTGGGCAGCTCGACGCTGACGTCCTTGAGGTTGTTCTCCCGTGCACCCTGCACGCGAATGAGGTCGTGGCGGTCGGCTGCGTGCGTCATGCCGACATGCTAGGGACGCAGGGCGCGCTCGTGCGCGTCGTGCGCCGACTCGTCGACGGGGTCCACGCCCGCTTCCGTGGCGGCGAGCCAGCCGCGCAGCAGGCGCTCGAGCGTGGCCCGCTCCCCCGCCGGCACCCCGGCGAGCAGGGCCTCGTCGGTCGCGAGCACGTCGGCGAGCACCTCGTCGAGGCGCGCCAGCCCGTGGACGGTCGCGCGCACGTGCACGGTGCGCCGGTCGGCCGCCGCGCGCACGCGCTCGACGAGCCCGAGGCGCTCCATGGCCTGCACGCGCTGCGTCGTGGCGCCCGCCGTGACGCCGCACCGGCGCGAGAGCTCGCCCGCCGGCAGGCTGTAGGGCGCGCCGCTCGCGCGCAGCGCACCGAGCACGTCGAGGTGACCCTGGTCGATGCCGTGGGCCGCGAGCACCGGCGCCCGGCGGGAGGCCGCGAGCTGGGCCAGCCGGGCCAGGGGCGTGAGGATGCCGATCGAGCCGAGGTCGAGGTCGGGTCGCTCGGCGCGCCAGGACGCCATCAGCCGACCCACCCGGTCCCCCGCCTCACTTCCGCCCACGATGACACTTTAGCGCTAAACCAGAAGGGGCGTCGCGCGGCAGGGTTGGACACGCTGTCGCGCCGCGACGGCGAGCCGGGTACGTCTATGGGCATGACCGACTCCCCCGACCTGCTCGACCAGTCCTCGGCGCGCCGTGACGGTGCGCCGCAGGAGGGGGCGCCGGACCCGCGCCGCTGGAAGGCCCTGTGGGTCTGCCTCGTCGCGGGCTTCATGACCCTGCTCGACGTCAGCATCGTCAACGTCGCGCTCCCCTCGATCCAGAAGGGCGTCGAGGCCACCCCGAGCGACCTCCAGTGGATCGTCTCCGGCTACGCCCTCGCCTTCGGCCTCACCCTCGTGCCCTCCGGGCGCATCGGGGACGTGCTGGGCCGGCGCACCGTCTTCGTCGTCGGGGTCGTGCTCTTCGGCGTCGCGAGCCTCGCCTGCGGCCTCGCCCCGAACAGCGCCCTGCTCGTCGTGGCGCGCCTCGTGCAGGGCGCCGCCGGCGGCATCCTCAACCCCCAGGTGTCGGGGCTCATCCAGCAGCTCTTCCGCGGGGCCGAGCGCGGTCGCGCCTTCGGCCTGCTCGGCGCGACGATCGGCATCTCCACCGCCGTCGGTCCCGTCGTCGGCGGCCTCATCCTCGACGGTCTCGGCGAGGAGACCGGCTGGCGCTGGATCTTCTTCGTCAACCTGCCGATCGCCGTCGCGGCCGTGGTGCTGGCCATGCGCTGGCTGCCCGACCCGCCCGAGCGCGACCGCTCGCACCGCATCGACGCCGACCCGGTCGGCGTCGTGCTCCTCGGTGCCGGCGTGCTGGGCATCCTGCTCCCGGTCGTCGAGACGGGTCGCGGCGGCAGCGGCGGCCTGCCCGGCTGGATCGCCCTCGTGGGCGCCGGCTTCGTCGGGCTCTTCCTGGCCTGGGAGCAGCACTACGGCCGCCGGGGCCGCAGCCCCCTCGTCGACCTCGCACTGTTCCGCGTGCCGGGCTACGCCTCCGGCGCGGCGGTCGGCACCATCTACTTCGGCGGCTTCACCGGCATCTTCTTCGTGCTGACGATCTTCTTCCAGCAGGAGCTCGGCTACACACCGCTGCTCGCCGGGCTCGCCGTGACCCCGTTCGCCGCCGGCTCGGCCCTGACGTCGGCCCTCGGCGGCCGCCTCGTCGAGCGTTTCGAGCGCGTGCTCGTCACCGGAGGGCTCGTCGTCGTGCTCGTCGGCATCGTCGCGGTCGACGTCGTGCTCGCCGAGGTGCACGGCTCGTCGCTCGGCTGGTGGCTGGCCGGTCCCCTCCTCGTCGCGGGCCTCGGCAGCGGCTTCGTCATCTCGCCGAACATCACGCTCACGGTCGCGCGGGTGCCGGTCGAACGGGCCGGCACGGCCGGCGGGCTGCTCCAGACCGGCCAGCGGATCGGGACCGCTGCGGGCATCGCCCTCGTCGGCGCTGTCTTCTACTCGGGGGCGAGCGCCGGGTCGGGCACCGGGTCGGGCGGCCCGTCAGGCGCCGGCGGAGGCCTCGACGCCTCGACGGCCCTGCGGGTGGCGGCAGGCCTCGTCGCCGTCGCCCTGGCCGCCAGCGCCCTCGACCTGCGCGGCCGGCGCCGGCGCGAGCACGCCGACGCCGAACCGGCTGAGGGCTGACCCCCGGCACCCGCCACCCCGGCCACCCCGACCACCCCTCGCGGCGTGTTCGGGCACACCGCCCCACGCGCGCCTCGGCCGTGTGGGACAGTCCTCGCATGTCGCACGCCGTCGTCAACGCAGCGCGCCCGGAGACCCGCGAGCAGCGGGCCTGGTACTGGTACGACTGGGCCAACTCGGCCTACGTCACCACCACGGCCACGGTGCTCATGAGCCCCTACCTCACGACCGTCGCGGAGCAGGCGGCCTGCCCGGGCCTGCCCGACGGCCAGGACTGCACGACGAACCTCTCGGTGCTCGGCATCCCCGTGGCGCCCGGCTCGTTGTGGTTCTTCACCGTGACGTTCACGACGCTGCTCTCGGCCCTCGTGCTCATCTTCATCGGCGCCATCGCCGACCGGAGCCCCCGCCCGACCCGCCTCTTCGGCGCCTTCGCCTGGGTGGGCGCGCTCGCGGCCAGCCTGATGTTCTTCGTCGCCGGCACGAACTGGCAGCTCGGGGCGGCGCTCGTCGTCGTCGCCGGCATCTGCCTCGGCGCCTCGCTCGTCATCTACGACTCGATCCTGTGCCGCATCGCCAACGAGAACGAGCGCGACCGCGTGTCGTCGAAGGGCTGGGCGTTCGGCTACCTGGGCGGCGGCACCCTGCTCGCGCTCAACTTCGCGCTCGACTTCTTCCACGAGGACCTCGGCCTCGACCGTGCACTGAGCACCCGCATCAGCATCCTGTCGGCAGGCCTCTGGTGGGCCGGGTTCACGCTCATCCCCTACCTTGGCCTCCGCCACCTCACGGGCACGGTCGAGACGCCGGTGGCCCGGACGCAGGGGGTCGTCGGCGGCAGCATCACCCAGCTGCGCAGCACCTTCCGCGACCTCGCGAACTACCCGCAGACGAAGCTCTTCCTGCTCGCCTACCTCTTCTTCAACGACGGCATCCAGACCGTCATCGGCAGCTCGAGCGTCTACGGCTCCAAGGAGCTCGGCTTCTCGGAGACGACGGTGCTCGGGGTCTTCCTCTTCGTGCAGTTCGTCGCCTTCTTCGGCGCGCGCATCTTCGGGCGCACGGCCGCCCGGATCGGCGCGTGGCGCACCGTGCTCTACGGCATCGCGCTCTGGACGGTCGTCGTCGTGTTCGCCTTCCTCGTGCCGTCCCGCTCGCTCGTCATCTTCCTCGCCCTCGCGCTGCTCATCGGCATCGTGCTCGGCGGCACGCAGGCGCTCTCGCGCTCGCTCTACAGCCAGCTCATCCCGCGCGGACGGGAGGCGGAGTACTTCAGCCTCTACCAGGCCATGGAGCGCGGCACGAGCTGGTTCGGCACGCTCATCTTCGGCCTCGTCTACCAGTACACGCTGAGCTACCGGTGGGCCATCGTCGCGCTCATCGTCTTCTTCGCCATCGGCGGCGTGCTCCTCTCCCGCGTGCGCATGCGCGAGGGCATCGAGCAGGCCGGCAACCCGGTCCCGGCCGTCGTCTGAGAACCCTCTACAATCCGGCGCGCCGGGGAACAAGTGGGCCGTTTCGCTCGTTCAGACGTCTGTGAGGGTATGACACCGCAAGCGGTGTCCCACGAACAGACACGAGTCCTGGAGGGGTCCACATGGCAGATCGAGCACTACGCGGTTCCAACCTCGGCGCGAGGAGCATGGAATCCGACGAGAACGTCGTCCCGAGTGAGCGCCAGCTCACCGTGTACGTCTGCGGGGAGGGCCACCGCACCGAGCTGCCCTTCTCCATCGAGGCCGACGTGCCCCCCACGTGGGAGTGCCGCTGCGGTCTCGACGCCAAGCTCCAGGGCGGCGGCCCCGAGCCCGAGGCCAAGCCGGTCAAGCACCAGCGCAGCCACTGGGACATGCTGCTCGAGCGCCGCTCGATCCCCGAGCTCGAGGAGCTCCTGGAGGAGCGCCTGAGCCTGCTGCGCGAGTCGCGGGGCGAGAAGCCCCGCCGCCGCAAGACCGCCTGACCTCACCCACAGACCCCTGCAGGGAGCCCGCCCCGTTCGTGGAGGCGGGCTCTTTGCGTGTCCGGGGCCGTATGCCGGGTGCCCCAGTCGGGCGCGGGCGGCTCAGTCCTCGTCGATGATCTCGCCCTCGACGACCTCGTCGGCCCGGCTCCGCGGGGCCTGCCCGGGCGTTCCCGTCACGGTGGGGCCGCCGAAGCGGCCGGCCTGCGCGACGAGGCGGCGCGAGATGACGGCGGCGAGCAGGTTCCGGGCGACGGGCCGCACGAAGGGCAGCACGAGCACGAGCCCGACGACGTCGGTGACGAAGCCCGGCAGGAGCAGCAGCGCCCCGCCCACGAGCACGACGATCCCGTCGGCGATCTCGCGGGCCGGCATCCGTCCGCTGCGCACGGCCTGCTCGAGCGCCCGCCAGGCACGCCCGCCCTCACGGCGGATGAGCCAGGCGCCGAGGAGCGAGGTGCCGACGAGCACGAGGAAGGTCGGCCACCCGCCGATGGCGTTGCCGACGGCGACGATGACGACGATCTCGACGACGGGCAGCAGGAGCAGGCCGACGATCGCGAGGCGCGTCAGCCGCAGCCGGCGGCCCCGAAGCGGCCCGGAGGGAGGACCGGACGGCGTGCTCACGACCGCTCCCCTGCCGGCACCCGGTCGCGCACGCGGCTCGTGACTGCGCGCAGCTGGCCGAGTCGGTGCTCGACGCCCCAGCGGGTGACGCTCGTCAGCGCCTCACGGACGATGTCCTGCCCCATCTTCGAGACGCCGACCTGGCGCTCGACGAAGGTGATCGGCACCTCGACGACGGTGAGGCCGGCGCGCACGGCGCGCAGGGTCAGGTCGATCTGGAAGCAGTAGCCCTGCGACTCGACGCCCTCGAGGCCCATGGCCCGCAGGGCGCCGGTGCGGTACGCGCGGTAGCCGGCCGTTGCGTCGTTGACGTGCATGCCGAGCAGCACCTTGGTGTAGACGTTGGCGCCGACGGAGAGCACCTTGCGGTGGGCCGGCCAGTTGCGCACCTCCCCGCCGCGCACCCAGCGGGCGCCGATGACGACGTCGGCCTCGGCGAGCGCGGCGAGGAGCGAGGGCAGCTGCTCGGGCAGGTGCGAGCCGTCCGCGTCCATCTCGACGGCCGCGTCGTAGCCTTCCTCGAGGGCGATCGCGAAGCCGGCCAGGTAGGCCTTGCCGAGCCCCTCCTTGGCGGTGCGGTGCACGACCCGCACGTGCGGGTCGGCCGCGGCGAGGGCGTCGGCGACCTCACCGGTGCCGTCGGGCGAGCCGTCGTCGAGCACGATGACGTCGGCCGTGGGCACGCTGGCGCGCACCCGCGCCACGATGCCGGGCAGGTTCTCCCGCTCGTCGTACGTCGGGATGAGCACGGCCACCCTCGTCACCGGCTCACGCTGCGTCGTCGTCATCCTCGTCCTTCGTCTCGTCCGGCCCGGCCGGGCGGGTGGTGCGGGTGGTGCGGGTGCTCAGCAGGAGCAGGGTCAGCAGGGCGCCGGCGGCCACCCACTCCGGGGCCTCCCCCAGCCTGGTGGCCAGGGTCGTGGAGTCCCGCAATGGTAGGGCGCCACGCACGACCGCCTGTGTGAACAACGACGTCACCTGGTGCGCGGTTCCGTCGGGCGTGATGAGGGCGCTCTGGCCCACCGTCGAGACGTGCACGACCGAGCGCCCCGCCTCCATGGCGCGCAGCCGGCTGATGGCGAGCTGCTGCGGCGACTCGGCCGTGTAGCCGAAGGTGGCGTTGTTGGTCTGCACGACGAGCACGTTGGCGCCGGCCTCGACGACGTCGCGCATGATGTCGTCGTAGGCGACCTCGAAGCAGATCGCGATGCCGGCGCGGATCTCGGTGCCGTCGGACGATGTCACCGGAAACACCCCGGGGGCGGGACCGGGCACGAAGTCGCGGGTCACGAGGTCGACCTCGGCGCTGAACTGCCGCCAGAAGGCGCGGTTCGGGATGTACTCGGCGAACGGCACGGGGTGGCGCTTGACGTAGCGCGCGGTGTTGCCGCGCCCCGGCTCGAAGAGCAGGGCGACGTTGGAGACGAAGCCCACCGGCTCCTCGAGCAGGCCACCGACGACGAGGGGCCGGCCGAGCGTGGCGACCGTGTCGAGGATCTCGGCCTTGGCGTCGGCGTTGCGCAGCGGGTCGATGTCGGACGCGTTCTCGGGCCACACGACGAGGTCGGGGGCGGGCGCACGGCCGGCCGCGACGTCCTGCTGCGCGGCGAGGGTCGCCGCCACGTGGTTGTCGAGCACCTGCCGGCGCTCGGCGTTGAAGTCGAGCCCGGGGCGGGCGACGTTGCCCTGCACCCCGAGGAACTGCGCGCTCGGGCCGTCGGTGGGCAGCAGCACGGCGAGCCCGACGAGACCCAGCACGAGCGCACCCGCCACCGGCAGCAGGACCCGGCGTGCCGGCATCCCTGCTCGGCGGGCGGACGGGTCACGCAGCAGCCGCTGCACCCCGAGGGCGAGCAGGCCACCGCCGAGGGCGATGACGAAGCCGACGAAGGGCGCCCCGCCCACGGCCACGAGGCGGCCGAAGGGTGCGTCGGCCTGGCCGAAGGCGAGCTTGAGCCACGGGAAGCCGCCGTAGGGCGCGCGGGCGCGGAAGCCCTCGGTGACGACCCAGACGAGCGCGAGGGCGAGCGGGCGCACGCTGCCGCCGCGGGTCAGCCAGCCGTAGAGGCCACCGGCGACCGCGATGAAGAGGGCCTCGAGCGTGGCCAGCGCGATCCACGGCAGCGAGCCGACGTAGATGCCCGACCAGCTGAGCGTCGGCACGAAGAAGACGAGGCCACTGGCGAGGCCGAGGGCGGCGCCCCGGCGCAGGCCCGCGCCGGCCCACGCCCACGCCCAGAGCGCGAGCGCGACGGGCGCGGCGACCCACACGTCGAACGTGGGGAACGCGAGGCAGAGCACCCCACCGCCGAGCAGGGAGAGAAGGAGACGCCGCACGGGGTTCACCGTATGCGGTGCGGCGCGCGGGCCTGCGCTCAGGGCACGACGACGACGCCGCGCGCGGTCGTCGCGACGATCGGCGGGTCGAGCATCTCGGCGGCGGAGGCGCCGCGCTCGGAGTTGCCCCGCCCGACGACGCGCACCTCGAAGTCCATCTCGCGCGAGCGGGTGCCGACGCGCACGATCTCGGCCGAGATCTCGATGACGTCTCCGGCGGTGATCCGGGAGCGGAACTGGACGTCGCTGTAGGAGGCGAAGAGGCCCTCGTCGCCGTCCGTGACGATGCACATCTCGGTCGCGACGTCGCCGAAGGCCGCGAGCGAGTAGGCGCCGTCGACGAGGTTGCCCGCGTAGTGGGCGTGGCCGTAGGGCACGTAGCGGCGGTGCGTGATGCGCAGTCCGACCTTCGCCTTCGTCAGCGCGGCCGGCGTCGTCGCCTCGTCGGCCGGGATCGTCGGGCCGGTGGCGGTCAGGGGCGTGTCGGGGCCCTCGGGGGTCTCGGGGGTCGGTGCGCTCACTTCTTGCCCTTCCGGAGGCCGATCTCGTGCACGAGGTAGCTGGCGACCTCGCCGGGTGTCGTGCCCCGGCCGAAGATGCGGTCCACGCCGAGCGCCGACTCCGAGCCGTCCTCGAAGCGCGGCCCGCCGACGATGAGGACGGGCACCTGCCCTGCCGGGTACGCCTCGCGGAACGCGGCCGACATCTGGGTCGTGTTGTGGATGTGGGCGTCCTTCTGCGTCACGACCTGGCTCACGAGCACGGCGTCCGCCTTCTCGGCGCGGGCCCGGGCGACGAGGTCGGGAACGAGCACCTGGGCGCCGAGGTTGACGACGCGGATCTCGCGGTAGTACTCGAGGCCCTTCTCGCCGGCGAAGCCCTTGATGTTGAGGATCGCGTCGATGCCGACGGTGTGGGCGTCGGTGCCGATGCAGGCGCCCACGACGACGAGCTTGCGGCGCAGCTGCCTGCGGATCGCCAGGTTCGCGTCCTTGGCGGAGAGCAGCGGGTACTCGCGCTCGACGACGTGCACGTCGTCGAGGTTGACCAGGTGCGTCGTGCTGCCGTAGACGACGAAGAAGGTGAAGTCGGGGCCCATCGGCTTGGCGTGCACGAGCAGGGCCGGGTCGAGGCCCATCTTGCGGGCGAGCTGCAGGGCCGCGCCCTCCGCCAACTTGTCGTGAGGCAGCGGCAGCGTGAACGACATCTGCACCATGCCGTCACCGGTCGTGTCGCCGTAGGGGCGGATGACGGTGCCCTGCGAGCTCGCCTGCGGGGCCTGCGGTGCCTGCGGTGCGCTGGTCATCGGGTCGCCTTCCGCTCGGGGGGCGTCCACGCGTCGAGCGCGGTGATCGCAGGGTTGTCGTAGTCGTCGGCACGGCGGACGACGCCGTCGAGGCCCTTGCCGGCCGTGGCCGGGCGCTTCATGAGGCCGAAGGTGCCGTCGGCGATGGCGGCGAGCAGCGGCGCGTCGCCGTCGGCGTCCGTGTCGCTGACGATGCGGTCGAGCAGGTCCACGGCCTCGGAGAGCACCTGCCGGGCCCGGGTCTGGATGTAGCCGTCGCGCGGCGGGTGGAAGTCCTCGGTGAGCCCGCTCGCGGCGTTCATGACGTAGCGGACGTTCTGCAGGGCGAGGTCGCGGTCGGAGAGGAACGGCGTCACGACGGCCTCGGTCATCATCCCGACGAGCAGGATGCCCTGGCCCGTCATCGCCCCGACGAGGTTGAAGAAGCCGTCGAGCAGGTAGCCGCGGAAGACGTCACCGGTCATGTGCTTCGTCGGCGGCATCCACTTCAGCGGTGCGTCGGGGAAGAGCTGGCGGGCGAGCAGCGCGTGGGCGAGCTCCATCCGGAAGCTGTCGGGGATCTCGGGGTTGATCTCGAAGGCGTGGCCGAGGCCGAGCTGCCAGTCCTCGAGGCCGGCCTCCTTGGCGAAGCGCTCGTTGAGCAGCTGGCTCACCGTCACGGTGTGCGCGGCCTCGACGGCGTCGGCCGTCGTCAGGTAGTTGTCCTCGCCCGTGTTGATGATGATGCCGGCGCGGGCGTGCACCTGGCGCGAGAAGCGCTGGTCGACGAAGGTGCGGATCGGGTTGATGTCGCGGAAGAGGATGCCGTACATCGAGTCGTTGAGCATCATGTCGAGACGCTCCATGCCGGCGAGCGCCGCGATCTCGGGCATGCAGAGGCCGGAGGCGTAGTTCGTCAGCCGCACGTAGCGGCCGAGCTCCTTGCTGACGTCGTCGAGCGCGGCCCGCATGAGCCGGAAGTTCTCCTGCGTGGCATACGTGCCGGCGAAGCCCTCGCGGGTGGCACCTTCGGGCACGTAGTCGAGCAGCGACTGCCCCGTCGAGCGGATGACGGCGATGACGTCGGCGCCCTCGCGGGCGGCGGCCTGGGCCTGCGGGATGTCCTCGTAGATGTCGCCCGTCGCGACGATGAGGTAGATCCACGGCTTGGTCCTCGGGTCGCCGTGCCGCTTGACGAGGCGGTCGCGGGTGGCGCGCGAGCGGTCGATGGTGCGCAGGCCGGCGCCGACGCCCTTCGTCGCGGCGCGCCGGGCGGCCGCCGCCTCGCGACCAGCGGGCAGGCGGAAGGAGACGTTGCCGCTCGCGGCCTTCTGGGCGAGCGTCGTGAGGTCGGGCGCCTCGCCGCGCAGGAGGGCGTCGTAGACGGGCGTCGTGACGCCGTGCTCCAGACCGACCTCGTCGCGGACGGCGGTCACGAGGTGGTTGACCCACGGCACGCGCTCGTGGTCGGCACCCGCGAGCCCCGCGAGCCGCAGCGTGGCGCGCTCGACCGAGACGGTCGTGTGGCTCTGGGCGATCCGCACGACCGGCGCGGCGGCCTTGCGCGCGAGCGAGCGGGCGCGGCGGACGACGGCGGGGTCGAGCTCGAGCAGGGGCTGGGTGCGGCTCATGCGTCCGATCCTGCCGACCCGGAGGTCTCCGCGGCCAGCCGGCCCTCGAAGAGGTCGCGGACCGCGGGCACCTCACGCACGAGCCGCAGGGCGGTCTCGGCGTGCCCGGGCACGTAGCCGTTGCCGACGAGCATCCGCACGTCGGCGGCGAGCCCCTCGGCGCCAAGCGCGGCGGCGGCGAAGTTCGTGGCCATGCTGAAGAAGATGATCGTGCCGCCCTGGGCCGTGGCGAGGATCGCGGGCTGCTCGCAGCCCGGCACGTCGACGCAGACGACCGTCACGTCGGCCGGACCGCCCGCCGACTCGACCGCCGCGGCGAGCCCCAGGGGCGAGCGGGCGTCGGCGAGGACGACCGCGTCGGCGAGACCGCTGCGCTCGAGCACGTCCCGCTCGCGCTCGACCGGGACGACGCCGATCGTGCGCCCGGCGCCGGCGGCCCGCGCGGCGGCGAGCGAGAGCGAGCCGGACTTGCCGGCCCCGCCGAGGACGGCCACGGTCGGGGCGACGCCACGAGCCGCATACTCCCCCACGACCCGCTCGACGAGGGCCGGCGCACCGCACACGTCCATGACCATGAGCGCGAGGTGCGGGTCGAGGTCGTCGGGCAGCGTCGCGGCGATGCTGCGCCCGAAGAGGATCGCGTGACCGGCCGCGGGCACCTGCTCGGAGAGGCCGTCCCAGCGCTCGAGCCCGTCGGTGACCGCGAGCGGCGTCAGCGAGAGGGAGACGAGCGTCGCGACCCGGTCGCCCACCGCGAGGCCGAGCGGGCTGTCGGGGCCCACGGCGTCGACGGTGCCGATGAGCATCCCGCCCGAACCGGTGACCGGGTTCTGCATCTTCCCGCGCGTCGCGACGATGTCGAGCACCTCCGCACGCACCGCGGCCCCGTCGACGCGGCCGTCGCGCGTGTGCTTGCCGGCGAGCTGGCGGTACGACGCGGCGTCGAGGTTGAGCGTGTCGACGGCGATCCGCACCTCGTCGTCCCACAGCTCGGCGCGCGCGTCGAGGCGCTGCGCCGCCTGCGGCAGGGTGACGGCGTCGCCCGTGGGCTCGAGCACGCGGTGCAGGCCCACGGGCGACGACACGCGGGCGTCGCGGTCGCGTTCCGGGGCGGCGGTCGGCGTCGGGTCAGACACGATCACAAATCCTTCTGTCTGGGTGGGAGGGAGCCGGAAATCCTGCGCCAGCATAGGGCAGTGGATTCTGCATCTTCATCGATCTGTGGTACTGACGTGTTTGAGCGGTGCCCCCGGCGCGGTTAGGGTTGCCCGCATGAGCAAGGTTGAGCAGCCCTACGCGTACCGTCGACGCGAGCTCGTCGAGCCCGACTGGACGCGCTTCCCGGGCTGGGCCGGCGTCACGCAGGCCAACTGGGACGACGCCCAGTGGCAGCGGGTCAACTGTGTCAGGAACATCAAGCAGTTGCGAGCGCTGATGGGCGACCTGCTCGACGACCGCTTCTACGACGACCTCGCCCGCGACCAGGCCGAGCGCGCGACGATGTCGATGCTCGTGCCTCCGCAGATGCTCAACACGATGGTCCCCTCGACCGACACGGCGATGCCGTCGGCGGGGCACGACTTCACCGAGGCCTTCTACGCCGACCCGATCCGGCACTACATGCTCCCGGTCTTCTCCGACCGCCGCACCGACTGGCCGTCGCACCCGCACGCATCGCGCGACTCGCTCCACGAGCACGACATGTGGGTCGCCGAGGGCCTGACGCACCGCTACCCGACGAAGGTGCTCGCCGAGCTGCTGCCGACGTGCCCGCAGTACTGCGGCCACTGCACGCGCATGGACCTCGTCGGCAACTCGACGCCCCAGGTCGCCAAGCTGAAGTTCGACCTCAAGCCCGTCGACCGGTATGCCGCCATGCTCGACTACCTGCGCACCTCCCCCGTCGTGCGCGACGTCGTCGTCTCTGGTGGCGACGTCGCGAACATGCCGTGGAAGAACCTCGAGGCCTTCCTCGACCAGCTCCTCGAGATCGACAACATCCGCGACATCCGGCTCGCGACCAAGGCCCTCATGGGCCTGCCGCAGCACTGGTTCGCCGAGGACGTCGTCGAGGGCGTGGCGCGGGTGTCGGCCAAGGCCCGCGCGCGCGGCGTGTCGCTCGCGATCCACACGCACGTCAACAACGCCCAGTCGGTCACGCCGTCGGTGGCGCGGGCCGCCAAGGCGATGCTCGACGCCGGTGTCCGCGACGTGCGCAACCAGGGCGTGCTCATGCGCGGCGTCAACGACACGACCGAGCAGCTGCTCGACCTCTGCTTCGCGCTCGCCGACGGCGCCTCGATCACGCCGTACTACTTCTACATGTGCGACATGATCCCGTTCTCGGAGCACTGGCGGCTCTCGCTCGCCGAGGCGCAGCACCTCCAGCACTCGATGATGGGCTACCTCCCGGGCTTCTCGACGCCGCGCATCGTCTGCGACGTGCCGTTCGTCGGCAAGCGGTGGGTGCACCAGGTGGAGGAGTACGACACCGAGCGCGGGATCTCCTACTGGCGGAAGAACTACCGCACCTCCATCGAGGGCGACGACACCGAGGCCCTGTCGCGCGAGTACGTCTACTACGACCCGATCTACACGCTGCCCGAGGCCGGGCAGCAGTGGTGGCACGCATCGGTCGACCACGAGTCGGTGCTCGCCGAGGCCTCCTCGCAGGCCGCGACGAGCCGGGCCGCTGCCGAGTCGCAGCTCGTCCCCTGAGGCCCGGCCGTGGCGCTGGGTCTGCTCGAGCTGTGCATCGACGCGCGTGACCCCGAGCGCCTCGCCGCGTTCTGGGCGGGCCTGCTCCGTCGGGACGTCTCGGCGGACGGGCGCACCGTGCTCCCATCGCACGACACGGAGTTCGCGCTGCGGTTCCTCCCCTCCGACGCGGACAAGGACGGCCTCAACCAGGTGCACCTGCACCTGACGAGCGACACCGACGACCAGTCGGCCACCGTCGCGCGCGCCCTGGCGCTGGGCGCCACGCACCTCGACGTCGGGCAGCGTCCCGACGAGGGGCACGTCGTGCTCGCCGATCCCGAGGGCAACGAGCTGTGCGTCATCGAGGCGGGCAACGCCTACCTCGCCGGCTGCGGGTTCCTCGGCGAGCTCGCCTGCGACGGCACCGAGGAGGTCGGGCACTTCTGGAGCGCCGCGCTCGGCTGGCAGCTCGTCTGGGACCAGGACGGCGAGACGGCGATCCAGTCACCGGCAGGCGGGGCCAAGGTGGCGTGGGGCGGTCCGCCCGTGCGCCCGAAGACCGGTCGCAACCGGATGCACCTGCACCTCACGCCGGTGGCGGATCCGGGGGCTGGCGCGCCGGGCGGTGTCGAGGTGGAGGTGGCGCGTCTCGTCGCGCTCGGAGCCGTCCGGCTCGGTGCCGGTGAGGACGCCGGCGCCGTGTCGCTCGCCGACCCCGACGGCAACGAGCTCTGCGTCGTCCCCGGCTAGACCCGTCGCGTGGTGGAGCCGGCACCTGCTCCCCCGACCGACGACCGTCGGTCATCGCGCCTCCCTCGGTGCCCCGGCCGCCGCCCGTTCGCCGGCGCCCGGCCACCGCCCGAGTGACGAGCAACGGTCGTCCGTATGCGGTCGGCGGGCCTCAGCGCCCCGAGTTGCGCGGGTGCCGGCGCTCCCGGCGCTTGTTGCCGCGCCGGTAGTTGCCGGTGAGGCGCGCCATCAGCTCCTGCGGGTCCTCGCCCTGCACGTCCTCGAGGAACTCGGCCGCCCGCCGGCCCCGCAGCGTCGTCGCCGGCCGGCCGTGGTGCGTGATGACGACGTCCTCGCCGCGCGCGACGTGGTCGAATCCGTGGGGTGAGGGCACGCGCCGAACCCTAGCGACCCACGCACGTCGGCACCACGCGGTTTCGCCCGCCGCTTTGCGCCCTGCGCCGATCGGTGGCCGTCGGGGCTCGGGGATCGTCGACGCGCACGTAGACTGCCGCGGTGACTGCGCGCGCCCGACATCCCCGCCCGGGCGAGGGCCCGTCCACCCCGGCCACCGTGGCCCTCGACCGGGCCGGCATCGCCTACACGCGCCACGCCTACGACCACGACCCGGCCGCGGCGAGCTACGGCCTCGAGGCCGCGACGGCGCTGGGCGTCGACCCGGGCCGGGTCTTCAAGACGCTGCTCGTCGACACCGGCCGCGGCGGCGCTGCAGGCCTCGCCGTCGGCATCGTCCCCGTCGACGGCCAGCTCGACCTCAAGGCCGTGGCCGCCGCGCTGGGCGTCAAGGGCGTCACGATGGCCGACCCCGCGGCCGCCGAGCGCAGCACCGGCTACGTCGTGGGCGGCATCTCCCCCGTCGGGCAGAAGCGCGCCCTGGCGACGGTGCTCGACGAGACGGCATACGGCTTCGCGACGGTCTTCGTCTCGGGCGGACGGCGCGGCTTCGACATCGAGCTCGCCCCCGGCGACCTCGCCACCGCGACCGGCGCCACCCGCGCCCGGATCGGACGCCCGTGACCCCGCGCACCACCCCGACCACCGCCCCCACGGCCTCCGCCGCTGCCCCGGCCGACGCCCGGGCTGCAGCGCCACGGACGGCCCTCGGCCGCCTGCGGCTCGTCGTCGTGCTCGCCGCGCTGACCATGGTCGGCCCGTTCACCATCGACGCGATCTTCCCGGCGTTCGCCGTCATGACCCGCGAGCTCGACGTCGACGCCGTCGCGATGCAGCAGACGGTCAGCGTCTACCTCGCGGCGTTCGCGGTCGCGAGCCTCTTCCACGGCTCGATGTCCGACGCGCTCGGCCGGCGCCGCGTCATCCTCGCCGGCTGCCTCCTGTATGCCGTCACGAGCGCCCTGTGCGCCCTCGCGCCGAGCATGCCGCTTCTGCTCGGGGCCCGCGCGGCCCAGGGCCTCGTCGCCGGTGCCGGCATGATCGTCGGCCGCACCGTCGTGCGCGACCTGTTCGACGGCGCCCACGCGCAACGCTTCATGAGCCACATCTCGATGATCTTCGCCGTCGCCCCGGCACTCGCGCCGATCGTCGGCGGCTGGATCCTCGGCTGGGGCTCGTGGCGGACCATCTTCTGGGTGCTCGCCGGCTACGGGCTCGTGCTCGTCGTGCTCACGCTGACGTCGCTGCCCGAGACCCACCCGGCGTCACGGCGCGTGCCGTTCCACCCGCGCCCGCTGCTCGCCTCGTTCTTCGCCGCGGCCGGCGACGGGTCGGTGCTGCGGCTCAGCATCGCCATCGCGCTCAACTTCGGCGCGCTCTTCCTCTACATCTCGTCGGCACCGGCGATCGTCGTCGACCACCTCGGCCTCGGCGAGCGCGACTTCGGCGTCCTCTTCGTGCCGCTCGTCGTCACGATGATGGTCGGCTCGTTCCTCACCGGGCGGCTCGCAGGCCGGGTGCGCCAGGGCGTCTTCGTGCTCGCCGGCTTCCTCGTCGCCCTCGCCGGTGGTGTCTTCGCCGTCACCTACCAGGCCCTCGCCCCGGCGCCGGCGCTGCCGTGGACGGTCGTGCCCGTGGCCGCGGCCTCGCTCGGCGTCTCCCTCGTCTTCCCGATCCTCACGATCGCCCTGCTCGACCTCCGGCCGCGCGAGCGCGGCGCCGTGTCGTCGTTCCAGTCCTTCCTCAGCACGTGCGTCAACGCCGTCGTCGCTGGCCTCGTGTCGCCGCTCGTCAGCGGGTCGCTGACGACGCTCGCCGTCGTGGCCGGCAGCATGACGCTGAGCGCGCTCGTGCTCTGGTGGTGGCACCGGCGGCGCCTCATCCGCCGCAACGCCGCGACCGACGTCGTCGTGCCGACGCCGGCGCCCGCACCGACCGACCAGCTCTGAACTGCCCGCGCTGACCGACCAGCTCTGACGACGGGCCCCGGTCAGCGCGAGGCGAGGGCGGCGGCCACCATCCGGTGGCCCTGCGCCTCGAAGCCCTCGTCACCGACGGCATACGACCAGCAGGCGGTGCCGACCGCCTCGCGCAGCCGCGTGCGGAACCACGCCGCCGGGTCTCGCGGGTCGGGCCCGTACCCCTCGAGGAAGGCTGCCTCGAGGGCCGGGTCGCGCAGGAAGTCCTGGGCGGCGAGCCGGGTGAGGTCGGTCATGGCGGGACGCAGGTCGGCCCGGCCGAGGTCGATGACGGCGACGGTGCCGGCGTGGACGAGCCAGTTGCGCGGCTGCCAGTCCCCGTGCGTGGGCACGACGGTCGTCGGCTCGTCGGGCCAGCCGGCGATCTCGGCCCTCAGCTGCTCCTCGACCGGCGCCTCGATGCGGTGCGGCCGGTCGAGCCACGCCAGGGCCTTGGCGTTCTCGCGGCGCTCGTGCTCGGCGTCGACGCGCGAGAGCTGGCCGTGGAGGAGCGCGAGCAGGGCTCCCGCCTGCCGGTAGGTGTCCGGGTCGTCGGCCGCCGGGTCACCGAGCACGAGGCGACCCGGCAGGTAGCGGGTGACGAGGACCTTCGCGCCGGCGTCCGCGTGCACGAGCTCGGGCGCGCGACCCCGCGTCGTCCACGGCGCCGTCCAGCTGTGGTGGGCACGCACCTCGCGGGCGATGTGCCCGTCCTGCTCACCGCCGGCCTTGACGATGAGCCGCCGCCCCTCGTGCACGACCTCGAGCACGGTCGTGGCCACGAGGCCCCAGCCGTGGTCGGCGACGACCTCGGCGCCCGGCAGCCAGCGACCGAGCAGGTCGACCTGGCGTGGCGACAGCCCCGGTACCCCGTCGAACGACATCCGCCGATCGTAGGCGGTGACGCTCGGTGGAACGGCGTCGCCTGCGGCCGGGTCGAGGGTGTCGGCGGGGCCGTTCCGGGCGGTCAGTCGGTCGCGCGCGGCTGGGCGGAGGCGCTGCGGCCCTCCCACGGCGTCGAGAGGACGACGGTCGTGCGCGTCGAGACGCTCCCGGCCGAGCGGATGCGGGCGAGCAGGTCCTCGAGGTCACCGGGCGTCGAGACCCGGACCTTGAGCACGTAGCTCTCCTCCCCCGCGACGGAGTGGCAGTCCTCGATCTCGGTGATGTGCCGCAGCCGTTCGGGCACGTCGTCGGGCGCGCTCGGGTCGAAGGGCGTGACCGAGATGAGCGCGGTGAGCGGCAGGCCGAGCGCCTCGGGCGAGACCTGCGCCGTGTAGCCCGTGACGACCCCGCGCTCCTCGAGACGGCGCACGCGCTGGTGCACCGCCGAGGTCGACAGGCCCGTGGCCTTGCCGAGGTCGGTGTAGCTCATCCGACCGTCGGCGAGCAGGAGGCCGACGAGGCGGCGGTCGAGATCTTCCATGGCCGAACAGTAGACCAGCGCAACACGCCCGGACCGGGCATTCCTCATCCCGGTACGCCGCGCCGGGGAGGCGAGGCGCCCGGGGCCCGGTAGCCTCTCGCCCATGTCGTCCCGTGCTCCCCGGATGCTCCTGCTCGACTCGGCCTCGCTCTACTTCCGGGCCTTCTTCGGCGTGCCCGAGGTCATCGGGCCGAGCGGCGTGCCGACCAACGCCGTGCGCGGCCTGCTCGACATGATCGCCTCGCTCGTCGAGCGTGGTCGCCCCACCCACCTCGTGGCCTGCTGGGACAACGACTGGCGCCCGGCCTTCCGCGTCGAGGCGATCCCCTCGTACAAGGCGCACCGGGTGGCCGAGCCCGGCCCCGACGAGCTCGCGGGCGAGCAGTCGCCCGAGGCCCTCAACGTGCAGGTGCCGATCATCGTCGACGCGCTCGCAGCGCTGGGCATCGCGCGCGTCGGCGTCGACGGCTACGAGGCCGACGACGTCATCGGCACGCTCGCCACGAGCTTCTCCGGCCGGATGCCGGTCGACATCGTCACCGGCGACCGTGACCTCTTCCAGCTCGTGGACGACGCCAACCGGGTGCGGGTGCTCTACACCGCCCGCGGCGGCGTCCGCGCCCCCGACCTCGTCGACGAGGCCTTCCTCGCCGAGAAGTACGGCGTGCCGACCGGCCCTGCCTACGCCGACATGGCGGTGCTGCGCGGCGACACGAGCGACGGCCTGCCCGGCGTGGCCGGCATCGGTGAGAAGACGGCGGCCAAGCTCATCGCGACCTACGGCACCCTCGAGGGGATCCGGGCTGCGGTCGACGGCGGCGACCCCGCCCTCAAGGGTGCCCAGCGGGCCCGCCTCGAGGCGGCCACGGACTACCTCGACGCCGCGCCCCGCGTCGTCGCCGTCGTCAAGGACGCCGCGGTTCCCGACGTCGAGCTCGCCGCGCCGACCGCCGTGGCCGATCCGGCGCTGATGTCCAAGCTGGCCGTCGAGCACGGCCTGACCTCCTCGTTCGACCGCGTCATCAGCGCGCTCGGCATCGAGTAGGGGCCCGGGAGACGGCTGCAACTGCGCCACGGCGCGGTTCCGGCCGGCATACCGGCTCAGGAACGGCTGCAACTGCGCCACGGCGCGGTTCCGGCCGGCATACCGGCTCAGGAACGGCTGCAACTGCGCCACGGCGCGGTTCCGGCCGGCATACCGGC
>NZ_JBEPDF010000001.1:0-354407 GCF_040300125.1 Terrabacter sp. NPDC000476 | reverse complement strand
GGCTCAAGACCGGCTGCAACTGCGCCACGGCGCGGTTCCAGCCGACATACCGGCTCAAGACCGGCTGCAACTGCGCCCTGGCGTGGGTGCAGCTGGAGGTGACCGAGACCCGACCGAGATGCGCGCCGGGCCGCGTCGGGCGTGCTGGCCCGGGAGGCAGGGGGCATACTGAAGGGTGCCCAACTCAGGATCGCCCGACCGACGCCGCCACCTCGCGAGCAGCCCCTTCTCGCCTGCCCCGGCCCCCGACATCGAGACGTTCGAGGTCGGTGACCGCGTGTCGCACCTGCGACACGGGCTCGGTGAGGTGATCGCGTGCACGGAGCACACGGTGACGCTGCGCTTCGAGACGGGCATCATCCGCGTCAACAGCCCGTACGAGCGCCTGACCCGCCTCTGACCGGCCGCCGGTCAAGAACCGACGGCCTGACACGACGAAGGCCGGCTCCCCTCGAGGGGAGCCGGCCTTCGTGCTGCGGACCGGGGTCCGCAGGGCGTGAGAGGCGTCTCAGAGAGCGCGGACGCGCATCGCCTGCGGGCCCTTGGGGCCCTGCTCGACGTCGAACTCGACGGCCTGGTTCTCCTCGAGGCTGCGGTAGCCGTTGGCCTGGATCTCCGAGTAGTGCACGAACACGTCGGCACCCTCGGTCGGGGCGATGAAGCCGAAGCCCTTCTCGGAGTTGAACCACTTGACAGTACCCTGCGCCATGTCTGGCTCCTTCAGGTTGGGGGACGGGTCCGCCCGGACGGGCGATCCCGGTGTCGTCGGGGACGCAACCCTTCAGAACCTGAAGAAACTGCGCTCGCTGGTCGTTCCTTGCGAGCGTGCAAAACACGAGCACCAAAAACGTCGACAGGGCAAAGCGTAGCCGACACCTCACGCGATCGACGATTCGCCCGGCCCCCGCCGCACCCGACCCCGACCCAAACCCGGCGGCCGGCGGCCGCTCAGTCGAGCCGGTCGGCCGCGACGACGCCGCGGAGCACGCCGTCGCTCGCGCGGCGGGCGGTCGTGGCGAGGTCGGGGTCGGCGGCGTCGGTCAGCTGGCCGAGCAGGTCGATGACCTGCTTGCAGCGGCGCACGAAGTCACCGGCCGCGAGGTCGGTGCCGCGCAGCACGTCCTCGAGGCGCTGACCGCTCGCCCACCGGTGCATCGCCCACGCGAGACCGCCGTCGGGCATGCCGGTGCGCGGCAGCGCGAGCGCACCCTCGGCGTCCTCGAGGTCCGACCAGATCTCGACCATCCGGTCGTAGGCCTCGCGCACGTCGTCGGTCGGCCAGCGCGGCGTCAGCCCGCCCTCCTCGCGCCGCGGCTCGTGCACGAGCGTCGAGACGACGGCGGCGAGCGACGGTGGGTCGAGGCGGCGCCAGACCCCCTCACGGAGGCACTCGGCCGCGAGCAGGTCCTTCTCCGTGTAGAGCTGGCGCAGCCGGTCCCCCTCGGGCGTGATGCTCTGCCCGCCCTCGCCGAGGTAGCCCATCTCGACGAGCAGGTCGCAGATCCGGTCGAACGTCTTGGCGACGGAGTTCGTGCGGCCGTCGACCTTGCGCTGCAGCCCGTCGGTCTCGCGCCGCAGCCGCCACCACCGCTCGGCCCACCGCGCGTGGTTCTCCCGGTCGGGGCAGCGGTGGCAGGGATGGGCCTTCATCCGGCGGCGCAGGTCGTCGACCCGCTCGTCCGTCGGGTCGAGCTCGGCGGCCCGTCGGCGGGGTGGCGGGTCGTGCGGCATCGTCGCGCGCAGTGTGGCGGCGAGGTCACGGCGCGCCTTGGGGTTGCGGGCGTTGAACTGCTTCGGCACCCGCATCGAGCCGAGCGGCTCGACCGCCGTCGGCACGTCGTGGAGCGTGAGCCGTCGCAGCTGGTGGTCCTCGGTGACGACGGACGGCGACGCGGCCTCGCCCTTGCCCCCGCGGTTCGGCATGACGACCACCGCGAGGCCGCTGTGCCGCCCCGCCGGGATGCGCACGATGTCGCCGATCTTCAACGACTCCAAGGAGATCGCCGCTGCCGCGCGCACGGATGCCGACCGCGCCTTGGCGCCCTCCTTCTCGACGACGCGGATCTCGTCACGGATGGCCGCGTAGCTCGCGAAGTCGCCGAGGTGGCACGTCATGTTCTCGGCGTAGCCGGACAGGGCCTCCTCGTTGCGACGGATCGTGCGGACGAGGCCGACGACCGCCCGGTCCGCCTGGAACTGCGCGAACGAGGTCTCGAGGATGCTCCGGGCGCTCTCGCGGCCGAACTGCCGCACGAGGTTGACCGACATGTTGTAGGTGGGCCGGAAGCTCGAGCGGAGCGGGTAGGTGCGCGTCGACGCCAGGCCCGCCACGTTGGCCGGGTCGAGCCCGCGGTTCCACAGCACGACGGCGTGGCCCTCGACGTCGATGCCACGCCGGCCGGCGCGCCCGGTCAGCTGGGTGTACTCGGCCGGCGAGATGTCGACGTGGTTCTCGCCGTTGAACTTCACGAGCTTCTCGAGCACGACGGTGCGCGCCGGCATGTTGATGCCGAGCGCCAGCGTCTCGGTCGCGAAGACGGCCCGTACCCGGCCCGCGGTGAAGAGCTCCTCGACGATCTCGCGGAAGGTCGGCAGCATGCCCGCGTGGTGCGCGGCGAAGCCCCGCGACAGCCCGTCGACGAAGTCCCAGTAGCCGAGCACCGAGAGGTCCTCCTCGGCGAGCCCCTGGATGCGGGTCTCGACGAGCCGGCGGTTGGCCTCGCCCTCGGCCTCGGGGATCAGCCGCATGCCGCTCGCGAGCAGCTGGCCCACCGCGCCGTCGCAGCCGGCCCGGCTGAAGATGAAGGTGATCGCGGGCAGCAGGCCCTCGCGCTCGAGCCGCTCGATGACCTCGGCGCGGGTGGCGCCGCCCCCGGGTCGGCCACCACGGGCGAAGCCGCGCCCGCCGTCGCCGCCGCTCGGCCCCCGGCCCCCGGCCCCGTCACCACCGCGACGGCCGTGGCCGCCCCAGTCGTCGCCGCGCCCGCCGTGGCGGCCGCCGCCCGAGCGCCCGCCCGAGCCCGCACCCGCACGCCCGCCGGGCCCGCCGCCGTTGCGCCCCCGCGTGCGGCCCTTGTCACGGCCCCCTCGGCTGCTCACCCAGTGCGAGTCCCAGGCCGCCCGGCCCTCGCCGCCGCGGATGGCGTGCACGAGGTCGGGGTTGACGCTCACCGAGTAGCGGTCGGTCGCGGTGCGGAAGTGCTCGTCGTCCTCGTCGGCGTCACGCTCCTCCACGAAGAGGTCGAAGAGGGTCTGGCCGACCATCATGTGCTGCCACAGCGGCACCGGCCGGTGCTCCGACACGATGACCTCGGTGTCGCCCCGCACCTCCCCCAGCCACGCCCCGAACTCCTCGGCGTTGCTGACCGTCGCCGACAGCGACACGACGCTGACGTCGGGCGGCAGGTGGATGATGACCTCCTCCCACACGGCGCCACGGAAGCGGTCGGCGAGGTAGTGCACCTCGTCCATGACGACCCACCCGAGCCCGGCCAGGGTGGTCGACCCGGCATACATCATGTTGCGCAGCACCTCGGTCGTCATGACGACGACGGGCGCCTCGCCGTTGATCGACGCGTCGCCCGTGAGCAGGCCGACGTTCTCGGCGCCGTGCACGCGCACGAGGTCGGTGTACTTCTGGTTCGACAGCGCCTTGATGGGGGTCGTGTAGAACGCCTTGCGCCCCGTCGCGAGGGCGAGGTGCACCGCGAACTCGCCGACGATCGTCTTGCCGGCGCCGGTCGGGGCGGCCACGAGCACGCCGCGCCCCTCCTCGACGGCGCGGCACGCCTCGGTCTGGAAGTCGTCGAGGGGGAAGTCGAGCCCCGCCGAGAACTCCGCCAGCCGGGGCCAGGTGGCGATCACGCGGACACCTCCGAAGGAGCCACGACGCGCAGGGCGCCGGGCACGACCTCGGCGTCGATGGGCAGGTCGGCGAAGGTCTCGCCGTCGGCCTGGGAGTGGATGCCGCTCGCCTCCAAGCGAACTCGTCGGCCGCGATGGATCTCCACGGCCGGGTGGGTGGTGTGGGTGCCGGAGTACACCTTGGGGAATACCCGGAGGAAGGCCGGGACCGACAGGGCGTGCACGACGAGCACGTCGAACAGGCCGTCGGCGACGTCGGCGTCGGGGCAGACGCGCATGCCGCCCCCGAACGAGGTCGTGTTGGCGACGGCGACGAGCATGGCCCGGGTGTCGATGCGGTGCCCGTCGATCTCGACGACGTACGGGATGGGCCGGAAGACCGGCAGCTCGCGCAGCACCGCGAGGTTGTAGCGCATCTGCCCGCGGGGCCAGGTCATCCGCTGGGCCCGCGCGTTGACGACGGCGTCGAAGCCGGCGCCGAGCACGCCGCCGAACCAGCGCTCCCCCGCGGTGCCGTGGCGCACCCGACCGAGGTCGACCGCGCGGGTGCGGCCGCGCGCCAGCAGGTCGACCGCGGCGGCCGGGTCGTGGACGGGCAGGCCGAGGTTGCGCGCGAAGTCGTTGCCGGTGCCGGCTGCGACCACCGCGAGACGGCTCGAGGACCGCGCGCAGAGGTTGACGCCGAGGTGGACCATGCCGTCACCACCGACGACGAGCACGGTGTCGACGCCCGCGGCAACCGCCTCGAGGCCGCGCTCCCGCGCCTGCCGGTAGTCGCCGCCGGACGCGTCGACCACCTCGTGGCCCGCCGCCTGCAGCAGGGCCCGCGTGCGCTCCCCCAGCGCCCGTCCGATCCCCTTGCCCGAGGTCGGGTTGACGATCAGGGCGACACGCTGGGACACACCCGAACGCTACAGGGCGGACGCCTGGTCGTCCGGGACGTCGAGCCAGTCGGGCTCGTGGTCCTTCTTGCGCCGGTCGAGCAGGAACGCGACGCCGACGGAGGCGAAGTAGAGCGCCACCATCGGGCTCGCGAGGAAGAGCATCGTGTACGCGTCGGGCGTCGGCGTCATGATCGCCGCGAAGACGAGGATGATCATGACGGCCGGCCGCCAGCCCTTGAGCATGGCCCGAGCCGACAGCACCCCGACGAGGTTGAGCGCGACGAGGAAGACGGGCAGCAGGAACGCGCACCCGAAGGCGACGATGAACTTCAGCACGAAGTTGAGGTACTGCGCGCCGTCCTGCAGGTTGTACGCCCCGTCGGGGGTGAAGCCGAGGAGCACGGCGACGGCCTTGGGCACCATGACGAAGGCGAAGAAGCAGCCGGCGAGGAAGAGCGGCACCGCGGCGACGACGAAGAGCCGTGCGATGAGCTTCTCCTTCTTCGTCAGCCCCGGCACGATGAAGCCCCACAGCTGGAAGAGCCAGATCGGCGAGGCGACGATGACGCCGACGAAGAGCGAGGTCGTCAGCTGCAGCGCGAACGCGTCGGTCATGCCGGCGAAGTTGATGTTGACGACGCCGCCGGTGCGCTCGGCCTGCAGGTCCTTCAGCGGCCTCGTCAGGGCGTCGATGACCCGCTCGTAGTAGATCCAGCCGAGCACGCCGCCGACGAGGATGGCGGACGCGCTGATCATGATGCGGTTGCGCAGCTCGCGGAGGTGGTCGCCGAGCGACATCCGGCCCTCGGGGTCGCGCTTGCGTCGCAGTGACGGCATTCAGTCGGTCCGTATCAGTCCGGGCACACCGGTCGGGCCGGTGCGAGGCGGGTGCGGGGTGCGGGGCGGGGCTCGGTCAGAGCGTCGTGTCGCGCCGCACGTCGTCGACGACCGGCGGCGTGGCCGTGGTCGGGGCGGCCGGAGCGGTGGGGGCCTGGGTGGCCTGGGCGGCGCGCAGGCGGTCGGCCTCGGCGCGTGCCTCGGCGGCGCGGCGCTCGGCGTCCGCGAGGCGCGCGGCGTCGGCGGCGCGGCGCTCGGCCTCGGCGTCGACGACGTCACCCGGGACGGTCGTGCGCGCGGCGTCGCTGGGGGCCGGCTTGCCGTCCTTCTTCAGCTCGTCGACCTCGGACTTGAAGACGCGCGCGGAGCGGCCGAGGCTGCGCGCCATGTCGGGGAGCTTCTTCCAGCCGAACAGGGCGATGAGCACGATCGCGATGACAATGAGTTCGGGGCCGCCCGGTAGCTGCATGTGTGGTCTCCTCGTCGAATGGCCGGCCCCGGATCGGACCGTCCCGTGCAGCGTCGGCGCTGCAGGTGTCCAGCATACGTGCGTGGGATGAACGTGGACTGTGGGAGTGCCGGCTCAGCGGGGCGGGCCGGGCGTGTCGGGGGCGCCGTCACCGCCGCCGTATGCCGCCAGCGCGGCGCGTGCCTCCCCCGCCACCGCGGCGGCGAGCTCCGGCGGCCCGACGACGTGGGCCTCGCCCCCGAGGCGGAGCACGAGGCGCCGCACGAGCGCGGGGTCGGCCACCTTGAGGGTGACCCGGAGCGAGCCGTCGGGGCCGCGCTCGACACCCTCGTTCGGGTAGTAGTCGGCGATCCAGGCCGCCCACCGGCTGGCCTCGAGCACGACCGTGAGGTCGTTCTCCCCCGGCACGAAGACGTCGTCGAGGTCACGCGGCCGCGCGGCATCGGGCGGGGTGCCGTCGACGTCGAGGACCGAGGCCGCCTCGATGCGGTCGAGGCGGAAGAGGCGCACGTCCTGCGCCCGGTGGCAGTAGCCCTCGACGTACCACTGCGCGTCGAGGTTGAGGATGCGCATGATGTCGACGTCGCGCTCGGTGGACTCGTCGCGGGTCGCGACGTAGTAGCGCAGGTGGACGCGGCGGCCGCGCGCGAACGCGTCCTTGAGCACGGCCATCGCGGCGTGCTGGCTGCCGTCGTCGAGGTCGAGGGCGATGCGCCCGGTCGGCTCGCCGACGGTCGTGGCCGCGGCCGCGCGCAGCTTGGCGAGGGTGCGCTCGGCGACGTCGGAGCCGACGAGCGCGGAGCCGAGCGCCTGCAGGCCGGCGGTCAGGGTGACCGCCTCGTCGCGGGTCAGCCGCATCGGCGCCGCGATGTCGTCGGCGTTGTCGAGGTAGACGTGGCCGCTGTCCCACTGGGCGTCGATGAGCTCGGCGTGGCCGTAGCCGGGCGTGCCGCAGACGAAGAGCAGCTCGAGGTCCTCGACGAGCTGCTCCTGCGAGACGCCGAACTCCGCGGCGGCCTCGTCGAGCGGGACGCCGCGGTGCTGGAGCAGCCACGGCACCATGTCGAGCAGCCGCCCGAGGCGCTGCGTGGCGGTCTCGACGGGCTTGCGGGCGGCCCGGGTGGCGCGGGCGGTGCGGGCGGTGCCGGCGGCCGCACCGGCGGCCGGCGTCGGGGTCTCGGTCATGACAGGCCCTCCTCGTGGGCGGCGACGACCGCGCGCAGGGCCGCGCGCACCCCGTCGACGAGCTCGGGCGGCGACACGGCCACGGCGTGGGTGCCGAGCGCGACGACGTCGCGCTCGGTCGTGTCGCGGCGGTAGGGCAGCTCGAGCTGGGCCCAGCGCTCGTCGAGCTCGGTGGTGCGCAGCGCCTGGCGCCGCAGGGTGTGGCCGCGGCCGTGGCGCACGCGCACGACGGCCGTGCCCTCGGGCTCGGGGGGCTGGGCCTCGAGGGCCACCTCGGGCACGTGGTCGGCCGGCACGGCGTACGACCCCGCCCGGCCCTTGCGGCGCACGGGGCCCTCGAAGCGGCTGAGCCGGAAGGCGCGCTCGTCGCCGCGGTCGACGTCGAAGGCCGTGAGGTACCAGCGGCCGTGCCAGTTCTTCAGCGCCCACGGCTGCACGTGGCGGGTGCTGAGCTCGCCGTCGTTCTTGCGGTAGTCGAAGGCGATCGGCTGCAGCGCCGACAGGGCCGCGTGCACGGCCTCGAACGCCGGCTCCCTGGTGCGGATGCGCGGCTCGGCGCCCGCGGCCACCGACTCGTCGATCTCGACGCCCGAGAGGCGCAGCTTGCGCAGGCCGGCCGACGCCGCGCCCGAGATGCTCGCGGTCGACCAGGCGCGTGCGGCGAGCGCCAGCGCGGCGACCTCGTCGGGCTCGAAGGAGATGGCCGGCAGGGTCGTCTCGCTGGGGTCGATGCGGTAGCCGACCTCGTCGTCGAAGAGGACGTCGAGCACGGTCGTCGTGATCGGGATCCCCATCTCGCGCAGCTCGTCCTTGTCGCGCTCGAACATGCGGTCGAAGGCCTCGTCGGAGGTCGCGGCCGCGTAGGCCGGCAGGGCCTCGCGGATGCGCTGCTTCGACACCGGCCGGCGGGCCGACTTGAGCGCGAGGATGAGGTTGAGCAGCCGTTCGGTCTTCTCGGCCGAGGCAGACGCAGGGCTCATCGAGACCTTCCTGGAGGCGGCGGCGGGGATCGGGCAGTCCGACGCTACCCGAACAAAGGATCGAATAGGGTCACCCCATGATCCAGTGGCGCCGGGGTGTCGTCGACGAGGTGCGGTCGAGCTGGGCCGGGGCGGTCGAGTATGCCGTCCGCCTCCCCTCCGGCGACCGCGTCCGTGCGCTCGGCTACGTCGACGCCGTCGGCACCCTCGCGCCGGGGACCGCGGTGCTGCTCAACACGACCGCCCTCGAGCGTGGCCTCGGCACCGGCGGGCTCGCCCTCGTCGTGGCCGCGCCGGACGCGTTGCCGCAGCCCGTGCCCGACGTCGCCGCGGTGCCCGGACACCTCGTCAAGGCGCGGTACACCCCGAGCCAGATGATGGTGCTGGGCGTCGACGAGCAGGACAGCGAGCACCACGGCGTGCTCGCCGACGCCGACGACCTGGGCGGGTTGCCCGTCGTCGTCGCCGACCTCCACTCCGCGCTGCCGGCGATCGTCGCGGGCGTCCGCGAGGTCGACCCGGGCCTGCGCGTCGCCTACGTCATGACCGACGGCGGGGCGCTGCCGATCGACTTCTCGCGCACCGTGGCCGGGCTGCGCGACGCGGACTGGCTCGCGGCGTCGGTCACCGTCGGGCAGGCCTACGGCGGCGACCTCGAGGCGGTCAACGTCCACACCGGTCTGCTCGCCGCCCGGCACGTCGTCGGGGCCGACCTCGTCGTCGTCTCGCAGGGCCCCGGCAACCTCGGCACGGGCACCCGCTGGGGCTTCTCCGGCACCTCCGCGGGCGAGGCCGTCAACGCCGCGGCGACCCTGCGCGGGCGGCCGGTGTGCTCGCTGCGCGTCTCGGGGGCCGACCCGCGCGAGCGGCACCGCGGGGTCTCGCACCACAGCCTCACGGCATACGGCCGCGTGGCGCTCGTGCGCGCCGACGTGCCGGTGCCGCTGCTCGACGGCGACCTGGCCGGGCTGGGCGCCGACGTGCTCGCCCAGGCCACGGAGCTCTGCGCGGCGAGCGACGGCCGGCTCACCCTGCGCGAGGTCGGCTGCGAGGGGCTCGACGCGGCCCTGCGCGCGACGCCGGTGCCGCTGCGCACGATGGGCCGGGGATACGACGACGACCGCGCCGGATTCCTCGGCGCGGCCGTCGCGGGTCGGTTCGCCGCCCGGATGCTCGGTGCTGGGGGCTGAGCCTCAGCGCACGTCGTCGAGGTCGACGACGAAGATGAGCGCCTCACCTGGCGCGATGGCCGAGCCGGCGCCGCGCTCGCCGTAGGCGAGGTGCGAGGGGATCGTCAGCTTGCGGCGGCCGCCGACCTTCATGCCCTCGATGCCCTTGTCCCAGCCGGCGATGACCATGCCGACGCCGAGGCGGAAGTCGAGCGGGTTGCCGCGGTTCCACGACGAGTCGAACTCCTCGCCCGTGGAGTGGGCGACGCCGACGTAGTGCGCGCTCACGGTGTCGCCGGCCTTGGCCTCGCGGCCGTCGCCCTCGATGAGGTCCTCGACGACGAGGTCGGCGGGGGCGTCACCCTCGGGGAAGTCGATCTCGGGCTTCGTGCGGTTGGGGTCGAGTGCCATTGCTGCGGGTGCCTTTCGTCGGTGTGGGTCGTGCTGGTGTTGCTGTGGTGCTGGTCAGTACGCGTCGAGGATGTCGACGACGAAGACGAGCGTGTCGGTGCCGGCGATCTTCGGCGGGCTGCCCGCCGTGCCGTAGCCGTCGGCGGGCGGGATGACGAGCAGCACGCGGCTGCCCACCTTCTTGCCCACCAGGGTCTTGTCCCAACCGGGGATGACCTGGCCGACGCCGATCGGGAAGTCGGCCGCGGCGCCCCGCTGCCACGACGAGTCGAAGACGCTGCCGTCCTTCCAGAGCACCCCGTGGTACTGCGCCGTGATGGTCTGGCCCTTCTCGACCGTCGCGCCCGTGCCCTGCACGAGCGTCGCCTGCTGCGTCGTCGTGGGCGCGGCCGACTTCGGCACCGTGACGGTGGGCTCCTTGGTCGGGCCGTTCTTGAACTCGACGGTGGGCAGCCCCGCGGGAGCAGCCGTCTGGGCGCCGTCGATCTGGCTCAGCGCGGAGTGCACGTCGGCGATGTCGGCGACGACGACGATCGTGTCGGTGCCGGCGACGCCGAGGTTCTGGTTGCCGGCCGAGCCGAACCCCTTCTCGGGCGGGATCGTGAACGCGATGCGGGCGCCCTTCGTGGCGCCGACGAGCCCGTCGGTGAAGCCGGCGATGAGGTCGGCCCGGCCGAGGCGGTAGCCCTCGGCGGCGCGGCCCTGGCCGTAGCCGTCGTCGAGCAGCTTGCCGCTGGTGCCGTTGAAGATCTGGGCGCGCAGGCGCACCGTGTCGGCCGTCGTGGCGCCCGGGCCGGTGCCCTCCGTCAGCACGCGCCGGTCGACGACCTTCGTGCTGATCGGGGTCTTGCCGAGCGAGACCTTCGGCGCCGTCTTGAGGTCGACCGCGCCGGTGGCGGTGAGGCCCTTGAGCGCGCCGCCGTCGGGGGCGGGCGTCCTGGTGGCCGAGGCGGCCGGCGTGGACCCGCCGGTCGAGCCGGCCGTCGACGCGGCCGTGGACCCGCCGGTCGAACCGGCGGACGGGCTGGATGCCGACCCGCAGGCGGCGAGGCCGGTCAGGCCGAGGGTGGCGATCAGGGCTACGGCTGCACGGGCAGCCGGACGGTTGGGGCGCACGAGCACGACTTTCGGTCGGGGCGGGCGGGTCCGGAGCTCCCGGAGGTCCCGCTGGTCAGGGCCCGGCCACTGTAACGCGGGCCCTTGTGCACGATTCACAGCGCGTTGACAGGCGCGGTGACAGGCGCGGTGACAGGCGGTGACCCGCAGGGTGACGGTCACGGTGGCCGGACGAGGCCGACCGGTGGCGGCCGGCGTCAGAGGGGTCGGGCCACCGTGGGCGAGCGGTCGATCGTCTCCATGAGCCGCTCCACGCGCTCGTCGACGGCCCGGAAGGGGTCCTTGCACAGCACGGTGCGCTGCGCCTGGTCGTTGAGCTTGAGGTGAACCCAGTCGACGGTGAAGTCGCGGCCGTGGGCCTGCGCGGCGCGGATGAAGTCGCCGCGCAGCTTGGCGCGGGTCGTCTGCGGCGGGCGCACCTTGGCCTCGAAGACCTCCACGTCCGAGGCGACCCGGGCGGTGCGGCCGTGGCGCTGGAGCAGGTAGAAGAGGCCGCGGCGCCGGTTGATGTCGTGGTAGGCGAGGTCGAGCTGCTGGATCCGGGCGTCGGTGAGCGCGAGGCCGTGCTTGGCCCGGTAGCGCTCGATGAGGCGGTACTTGATGACCCAGTCGATCTCGGTCTCGATGGCGCCGAGGTCGCCCGACCCGATGGCGTCGAGGGCCCGTCCCCACAGGTCGATGACCTGCTTCGTGTCGGGGCTGTCCATCCCCTCGCGGTCGACGAACTCGACGGCCTTGTCGAGGTACTCCCGCTGCATGTCCAGCGCCGAGAGCTCGCGCCCGTTGGCGAGCCGCACGGTCGCGCGCCCCGTCAGGTCGTGGCTCATCGTGCGGATGGCCCGGATCGGGTTCTCCATCGTCAGGTCGCGCATGACGACGCCCGACTCGATCATCCGCAGCACGAGGTCGGCGCTGCCGATCTTGAGCAGGTTCGTCGTCTCGGACATGTTCGAGTCGCCGACGATGACGTGCAGGCGGCGGTACTTCTCGGCGTCGGCGTGCGGCTCGTCGCGGGTGTTGATGATGGGCCGGCTGCGCGTCGTGGCCGACGACACGCCCTCCCAGATGTGGTCGGCGCGCTGGCTGACCGCGAACGACGCACCGTGCGCCGTGGCGACCACCTTGCCGGCGCCGCAGACGATCTGCCGGCTGATGAGGAAGGGGATGAACATGTCCGACACGCGCTGGAAGTCCCCCGTGCGCCCGTAGCAGTAGTTCTCGTGGCAGCCGTAGGAGTTGCCGGCCGAGTCGGTGTTGTTCTTGAAGACGAAGATCTCGCCCTCGACCCCGTCGTCGCGCAGTCGGCCCTGGGCGTCCTCGACGAGCCCCTCGAGGATGCGCTCCCCCGCCTTGTCCTGGATGACGAGCTCGCGGGCCGAGTCGCACTCGGCCGTCGCGTACTCCGGGTGCGAGCCCACGTCGAGGTAGAGCCGGGCCCCGTTGCCCAGGAAGACGTTGCTCGACCTCCCCCAGGCGACGACGCGCCGGAAGAGGTAGCGCGCGACCTCGTCGGGAGTCAGCCGGCGCTGGCCCTGCGTCGTGCAGGTCACGCCGTACTCGTTCTCGATCCCGAAGATCCGCCGCTCCATGACGTAACTCTAGGCGGCGC
Organism: Terrabacter sp. NPDC000476; assembly: GCF_040300125.1. Classification (NCBI taxonomy): domain Bacteria; kingdom Bacillati; phylum Actinomycetota; class Actinomycetes; order Micrococcales; family Intrasporangiaceae; genus Terrabacter; species Terrabacter sp. NPDC000476. The sequence continues at coordinate 341,883 of NZ_JBEPDF010000001.1, read as the reverse complement.
CGCCACGGATGCGTCGGCACGCCGCTCCCCGGGCCGCGCCGGACGGCTCCTGACACAATGTGTGGCGACCCCTCACGCCCGACTCCCCACCCCACTCTGGACGGACATGATCGACAGACCGCACTTCAAGTTCTCCCGTCGCGGATACGAGCCCGAGGAGGTCGACGCCTTCCTCGACTCGCAGAACCGCACGCTGCAGGCGGCGAAGAAGGACGCCGCCGAACGCAGCGTCGAGCTGACGAAGCTCAACGCCGCCATCACCGACCTGCGCAGCCAGCTGGGCCAGCAGTCGCGCCTGGTGGCGGAGCTCAAGCAGGCCCCGGCCGCCGCGCCGAGCCGGACCTTCACCGACCTCGGTGAGCGCGTCGGGCAGATCCTCGCGCTCGCCGACCAGGAGGCCGCCGAGATGCGCGACCGGGCGCGCGCGGAGGCCAACGAGATCCGCGAGCGGGCGCTCCGCGATGCCGCGGACGTCAAGAAGGCCGCCGGGTCGTACGCCGAGCAGGCCCGGTCCCACGCCGACGAGGAGTCCGTGCGCGTCATCGCCCAGGCCACGCGCGAGGCGCAGGCCATCGTCGCCGAGGCCCAGGCGGTCGCCGCCGCGCAGCGCCAGGAGGCGGCCGCCGAGTTCGAGTCGCACCGGCTCAAGGCGAGCTCGGCCAACGCCGAGCTCGAGGTGCAGCTCGCCGGGCGCCGGGAGTCGGCCGACCAGGAGTTCGCGGCCCGTCGGGCGCAGCAGGACGCCGCCCTCGCCGAGGCCGAGGCGCGCCTGGGCCAGCTCACCGAGCGTGCCGAGCGCGACGCCGAGGAGATGCGCACGCGCGCGCGGCAGCTGCTCCACAGCGCCGAGGCGCAGGCCGACCAGATCGTCTCGGAGGCCCGTGACCACGCCTCGCGCGTCCGCGAGGAGTCCGACCGCGAGCTCGCCGCGGCGACCGCGCAGCGCGACAGCATCACCGCGCAGCTGGGCAACGTGCGCCAGATGCTCGCCACGCTGGGTGGCGGCGCGCTCGTCGAGTCGCTCGGGGTGCCGGCCGCCGCCGGCGACGCCGAGGCCGGCACCGGGCAGCCCCGGCCGGAGCAGTCCGAGCCGCCCGAGCAGTCGGAGCGGTCCGAGGAGCGCGAGGAGCCCGAGCAGGCCGAGCAGGCCGACGTGGCGTCGACCGAGGCCGAGCAGCCGGGCGGCGGCGCCGACGAGGCGTCCTCGCAGTCGGAGCAGGCCTTCGTGCCGGACGCGACGCAGGTGCTCGAGGTCGTGCGCGACGACGCCGACGTGAGGCCCGCCTCGGCCGGCCACCGCTGACCCGACCCGCACCACCGCGCAACACACCGAGAAGGTCGCAACGCACCGGGAACCGATCCCGGGGTGTTGCGACCTTCTCGGTGTGTTGCCGGATTTAGGCGGGGGGCGCCTCGTCGGGGCCCTCGAGCAGGCGGGTCAGCAGCGGGCCGGTGATCCGTCGGAACGAGCGGCGCGGCCGGTCGCGGTCGAGCACCGCCACCTCGAGCTGGGCGGCGTCCAGGGGTCGGCGCTCGCCGTTCTCCCCCGAGGCGAGCACGTCCACGGCCACGGTGAGGGCCTCACCGAGCGTCATGCCCGGCCGCCACGCGGCGCCCAGCCGCTCCTCGGCGACGTCGCTCGCGCCGCCCATCGCCACGAAGCCGCGCTCGTCGGCCACCGAGCCGTCGTAGGTGAGGCGGAAGATCTGGTCGGCGTCGCTGTCGACGCCCACCTCCGCCACGACGATCTCGATCTCGAAGGGCTTCGACTCCTGCGTGAAGACGGCACCGAGCGTCTGCGCGTACGTGTTGGCGAGGGCCCGCGCGGTCACGTCGGTGCGGTCGTAGGAGTAGCCGCGCAGGTCGGCATACCGGATGCCGGCGACGCGCAGGCTCTCGAACTCGTTGTAGCGGCCGACCGCGGCGAACGCGATGCGGTCGTAGATCTCCGACACCTTGTGCAGCGCGCGCGAGGGGTTCTCGGCGACGAAGGCGATGCCGCGGTCGTAGCCGAGCACGACGACCGAGCGGCCGCGGGCGATTCCCTTGCGCGCGAAGTCGGCCCGGTCCTTCATGACCTGCTCGGGCGGGACGTAGAACGGCATGCTCATCGGGCACCTCCCGGGTTGTCGCGGCGGGCGGCCACGATGCGCTCGACGTGCGCCTCGAGGACGTCCTGCCCCACGAAGCGCGCGCCCGCGTGGTCGACGACCGCGACGGTGGGCCAGATCTGGCGGCCGAGGTCGGGGCCGCCGGTGGCCGAGTCGTCGTCGGCCGCGTCGTAGAGCGCCTCGAGGGCCACCGAGACGGCGGCCTGCTCCTCGAGGCCCGGGCGCCACAGCTTCTTCAGGGCGCCGCGGGCGAAGACGGAGCCCGACCCGGTGGAGTGGTGCCCGCCCTCGACGTAGCAGCCGCCCGTCACGTCGTAGGAGTAGATGCGGCCGGTGGCCGACTCGAGGTCGAACCCGGCATACGTCGGCACGACCGTGAGGCCCTGCATCGCGAGCGCGAGGTTGCCGCGGATCATCGAGGCGAGGCGGTTCGCCTTGCCCTCGAGCGACATGATGGCGCCCTCGATCTTCTCGTAGTGCTCGAGCTCGACCTGGTAGAGGCGGACGAGCTCGATCGCGACGCCCGCGGTGCCGGCGATCCCGACGACGCTGAAGTCGTCGGCCGCGAAGACCTTCTCCATGTCACGGTTCGCGATGACGTTGCCCATCGTGGCGCGGCGGTCACCGGCCATGACCACGCCGCCGTCGAAGAGCAACGAGACGATCGTCGTGCCGTGCGGCGCCTCGAGACTGGCCCCCACGGGCAGCCGGCGCCCGCCCGGGAGCACCTCGGGACGGTAGCTCGAGACGAACTCGGTGAACGAGGACGACCCGGCGCTGAGGAAGGCGTCGTCGAGGCGGCGACCCCGGGTCACTGGCCGCCCTTCTGGACGAACCCGCGCACGAACTCCTCGGCGTTGCTCTCGAGCACCCCGTCGATCTCGTCGAGGACGCTGTCGATGTCGTCGGAGAGGCCCTCCTTGACGGCGGCGCCGCTCGGTGCCGTCGGCGGCGCGTCGGGCGTCTCCGGGGGCTCCTCGTCACGATGCTGCGGCTTGACGTGCTCCTGACCCGGCATGGCTACCTCCCAGACGTGGACGACCTCTTGCTCCGACCCTAACGCGTGGGCGGGCCGGAGCAGCGGCGGTCCGGACCCGTCCCCACGGGCGTGGCGCACCCGTCACTCGGGGGTGGCGAGGCCCCGGAGCAGCTCGTCGACGTCGGCGCTCTGCTCGAGCAGCGTGCCGACCTGGGCGCGCGTGCCCCGCTCGGGCTCGAGGATCGGCACGCGCTGCAGGCTCGCCCGCCCGGGCACGTCGAAGACGACGGAGTCCCAGCTGGCGGAGAACACCTGGCCGGAGAACCGGCGCACGCACTCGCCGCGGAACCACGCCCGGGTGTCCTCCGGCGGGGTCGAGCGCGCTGCCTTGACCTGCTCGGGCGTGACGAGGTCGTGGAACATGCCGCGGTCACGCAGCCGGTGGACGAGCCCCTTCTCGGGGCGCACGTCGGCCCACTGGATGTCGATGGCGGCCAGGCGGTGGTCGTCCCACGCGAGCCCGTCGCGCGACCGGTAGCCCTCGAGCAGCCCCAGCTTGGCCACCCAGTCGACGAAGGGCGCGGCCGAGCCGACGTCGGAGCCCAGGCGGGTGAGCACGTCCTCCCAGAGCGCCATCACCTCGGCCGTGGCCTCCGGCTCCGGGTCGTCGCCGCGCCGGTCGAGCCAGGCGCGCGCGGCCTCGAGGTACATCCACTGAACGTCGAGGGCCGTCATCGTGCGGCCGTCGACGAGCTCGACCGTGGCCTGCAGCGACGGGTCGTGGCTGACGGCCTGCAGCGCCGCGACGGGCCGCCGCACCGACCAGTCCTGCGTCAGGTGTCCGTCCTCGATCATGCCGAGCACGAGCGAGGTCGTGCCGGTCTTGAGCAGGGTCGCGACGTCGAGGTGGGTGGCGTCGCCCAGGATGACGTGCAGCCGCCGGTAGCGGTCGGCGACGGCGTGCGGCTCGTCGCGGGTGTTGATGATGGGCCGCTTGAGCGTCGTCTCGAGCCCGACCTCGGTCTCGAAGAAGTCGGCCCGCTGGCTGATCTGGTAGCCCGCTCCCCTGCTGTCGACGCCGAGGCCGACCCGGCCCGCGCCGCAGACGACCTGCCGCGTCACGAAGAAAGGGATGAGGTGGCGCACGATGTCGGGGAACGGGGTGCGGCGCGGCATGAGGTAGTTCTCGTGCGTGCCGTAGGACTGGCCCTTGCCGTCGGCGTTGTTCTTGTAGAGGTTGACCGGCGGCTGCCCGGGCCGCGAGGCGAGCAGCCGCACCGACTCCAGGGCGATGGCGTCGCCCGCGCGGTCCCACGTGACGGCGTCGCGCGGCAGGGTCACCTCGGGCGAGCTGTACTCCGGGTGCGCGTGGTCGACGTAGTAGCGGGCGCCGTTGGTCAGGACGACGTTCGCGAGGGTGGGGTCCTCGACGTCGGTCAGCTGGCTCGGGTCGGCAGTCTGCCGGTCGAGCTGCCAGCCGCGGGCGTCGCGGAGCGGGTCCTCGAAGGCGTAGTCCCAGCTCGACTGGTTCGAGCGGATGCCCTGCGCGGCGGCGTAGACGCTGACGACCTGCCCCGAGAGGAACATCGGGTTGGCCATCGGGTCGCCCGGCACCGAGATGCCGAACTCGGTCTCGAGCCCCATGATCCGCCGCACCGTCATGGCCCGACGATAACCGCCGCCCCCGACCGCGCCGTGGCCGGTCCGCCGCCGCCCCTGCCGCGCCCCTGCCGCGCGCCCGCCGTCGCGCGCGTCCGGGGGCCGTATGCCGTGCGGCTGGGCTCAGATGGCCCCGAGCTTCTGCAGCCGGTTGAGCGAGAACCAGCCGAACGGGATGGGCAGCCAGTAGGTGGCGAGGCGGTAGAGCAGCACCGACGAGACGGCGGTGCCGCTGTCGACGCCGATGGCGATGAGGCCCGCCGACATGGCGGCCTCGATGCCACCGAGCCCACCGGGGGTCGGCACCGCGGAGCCGATGATCGCGCCGGCGAAGTAGACGACGGCGATGGCCGCGACGGGGGCGCTCGCGCCGAACGCCTTGGTCGCGAAGACGAGCGCGGCGACGAACGACAGGTCGAGCAGCAGGGCGCCGCCGAGCAGCTGGGCCAGCTTCCGCGGGTGCTGGAGCACGGCCAGCACCTGCGGCACGGCCGACTTGATCTGCGGCAGCACCCGGTCGGTGATGAGCGCCCGCACGCGCGGCACGGCGAGCAGGGCCAGCAGCGCGATGAGCACGGCGAGGATGCCGGCGACGAGCACCGGCGACGGGCTGAACGAGACGGCCGGTCCCGTGCCTGCCAGCACACCGGAGATGACGAGCAGCACGAAGTACGAGCAGAACTGGGCCACCTGCGCGACGCCGACGCTCGCCCCCGCGACGGTCGGCGTGAGGCCGGAGGTCTGCAGGTAGCGGGTGTTGAGCGCGATGTTGCCGACCGCGGCGGGGGCGACGAGGCCGGTGAACGCCACGGCGAGCTGGGTCATGTAGGTGCGCACGAACCGCAGGTGGATCTGCACCGCACCGGCGAGCGCGATCGAGGCGCCGGCGAAGGTGAGCACGGCGGCGCCGACGAGCAGCGCGGCCCACCGCCAGTCGGCGGTCTCGACGACCTGATTGAAGTCCACCTGGGCCAGCTGGCTCAGCACGATGTAGCCCGCGACCCCGCCCATGACGAGGGTGGCGACGCTCTTGATCGAGATGCGCCGCAGCTGCACCGGCTCGACGGCCTCGGCCTGGGGGCGCAGGGCGACGAGGCGCTCGCGCAGCTCGCCCATGACCGTCTTGGACTCCTTGAGCGCGACCCGCGCGTCGGGGCTGAGGGCGACCGGCTGGAGCACGGGCACAGCGCGCAGCACGGCCTCCTCCCCCAGCACCGCCACCGCGGAGTCGACGGTCCGCTGCGGGCCGACGGTCAGGGCGACCGTCGTCAGCAGCTGGGCGAGGTCGAGGCGCAGGCTGATGTCGTCGGCCGCGACGTCGCCGCTGCCGAGCCGCGAGAGGGCCACCCGGCCGTCGTCGTCGACGATGATCGTCGACGGGCCGAGCTGACGGTGCACGATGCGGCGCCGGTGCAGCGTCGCGGCGAGCTCCCAGATCGCCGTCAGCCGCTCGTCGTCGAGGGCCCCGTCGATCTCGGCGAGGGTGGTGCCGCGCGGCTCGTCGTAGGCGATGACGGCCGAGAACGGCCCGACCTCCGAGACGAGCACCGGGCGCGGGGCCCGGATGCCGGCGTCGTGCAGGGCCAGGCCCATGAGCGTGCGGTGCTCGATCTCCGAGCGGAGGGTGAGGGCCGGCGGCCGGGTGAACCCGCTGCGCAGCCGCAGCACCCGCAGGAGGCGGCGGCCGGAGGCGAGGCCGAAGGTGTCGCGGTCGACGACGTGGACGTCGAGCGGCCCACGGGCGGTCGAGCCGGCATACCGGCGGTCGCCCGCGTCGTTGGCGTCGATGAGCTCGAGGCGGGTGAGGTCGATGCCGCCGGCGACGAGGACGGCGGCGACCTCGGTGCCCGGCGGCCGGGTGGACGTGACCCCGAGGCCGAGGCGGAAGGCCAGGCCGACGATCCAGCCGAGCAGGAGCGAGCAGGCGAGGGCCGCGAGGGTCATGGCGCCCGAGAGCAGGGTCGTGACGAGCGTCGCGATGACGATCGTCGTGGCGATCGGCGAGAGCCACTTGCGGCCGGAGATGTCGGCGACGGTCAGCAGCGCCAGCATCGAGACGAGCACGATGTCGAGCGGACCGGTGCGACCGGTCGGTGTGGGCCGGGTCAGCACGTCGGTGACGAAGCCGCCGTTGCCCGACTGCACGAGCACGGCGAGCACGATGACGAGCACCCCGGCGACGACGGCGGCGCCGAGGGCCTGGATGAGCTGGATCGGCCGTCGCCGCATGGCGAGGTCGATGCCCACGCCGATCGGCAGGACGATGACGCCGACGCCGCTCATCAGGCCCAGGAGGGTCAGCAGCACGCGGGGCAGCCCGCTCGTGGCGTCGGTGAGGTCCTGCTCGACGGCGCCCCGGGTGCCGGCGGCGACGTCGGCGATGACGAGGCCGAGCACGAGCAGCACGAGCGCCGCGACGAGGCGCACCGCGTCGACGGGCCGGCGCACGCGCTCGGGGATCGGCGGCTCGACGACCTCGACCTCGGGCGCCGGCGGGGCGTCGACGCCGGGCTCGTCGGGGACCGCGATGGCCTCGATCGACCCGTCACGGTCCCTCGGGTCGCCGCCGTCCTCCCGTTCGTCCGGATCGCGCTCCTGCACGTCCTGCGCCGATCGGCTCATGCGTCCCCCCGTGGTGTCGTCCGTCGGCCCGGGACGCGTCGACGGGTGCCCCTCCTCGGGGGGCGCGGCCGTCGTCTCGTCGTCGGGCATGGGCCAATCCTGCCCGAGTCGGGGGCACAATCGCCGCAGGGTCGGTGCGACGTCGCCGCGCCGGCGGTCGGGGGTCGGTGCGAGACTGGCGCCGTGACCGTGACCGACTCGTGGGACATGCCCCTTCGCACCCAGCTCCTCGCCCGCGCCCTGCGCCGGTCGCGACGGCCCGAGCGGATGGAGACGCTCGACGAGATCGCCCGCAGCAGAGCGTGGTTCGCGCCGGCGCGAGCGCCGTACACTTGGGTGACCGGGCCGGTGCCGGCCGGCGTGCAGATCGGCACGACGAGCTTCCGCGCCCGCGACGGGCACGAGGTCGGGGTCCGCACCTACCGCCCGCGCGCCGCCGGGCCCGGGCCGCTGCCCGCGCTCCTGTGGTTCCACGGCGGGGGCTGGGTGCTCGGCAACGTGCGGGCCTACGACCCGGTGTGCGCCTGGATCGCCGCGCACGCCGGCGTGGTCGTGCTCAACGTCGACTACCGGTTGGCGCCCGAGCACCGCGCGCCGCAGGCCGCCCACGACTGCGTCGACGCCGCCCGCTGGGCGGCCTCCGGGGCCCCGGCCGCGGACGGCAGCCGGGGCACGGACGGTGGTGCCGGCATACGGACGGAGGGGCTCGGGCTCGCGGGCGACTCGGCCGGCGGCAACCTCGCGGCCGTCGCCGCCCACGTGCTGCGCGACGAGGGCGGGGCCGACGTGGGCTACACGGCGCTCTGCTACCCCGCGGTCGACGCGACGATGAGCTCGGCGTCGGTGCGCGAGCACGCGAACGCGCCGATCCTCACCCGGCTCGACATGGACACCTTCCTCGCGCACTACCTTGGCGACGGCGCGGACGCGCTCGACGCCATGGACCCGCTCGTCTCCCCGCTCCACGCCAGCGACTTCGCCGGGCTGCCGGCCACCCTCGTGCAGACGGCCGACCTCGACCCGCTCCGCGACGAGGGTGAGGCCTACGCGCGGTTGCTGCGCGAGCACGGCGTGACCGTCCGGCACACCAACTACCCGCGCGCGCCGCACGGGTTCCTCAGCTTCCCCGGGGCGGCCAACGGCGGTCGCGCGGCCCGGGCGGAGCTCGCGGACTGGGTGGCCGATCACGCCTCGGGCTCCCTGCAGACGCGTCCCGGCGAGGTCGGCTAGGGTGCGAGGGCACGCGAACCTCGGTAGGGATGGGCTCGAAGTGAACGATGTCGTCGTGTTCAGCGGGTCGGCGCACCCAGCGCTCGCCGACCGGATCTGCTCCCACCTCGGGGTGCGGCGCTCCCCCGTCGACATCAAGCGGTTCAGCAACGACTGCCTGCAGGCGCAGCTGCTCGCGAACTGCCGCCAGCGCGACGTCTACATCGTGCAGCCCCTCGTGCCGCCGACGCAGGAGCACCTCATGGAGCTGCTGCTGATGATCGACGCCGCGCGCGGGGCCTCGGCCGCGCAGATCACGGCCGTCATGCCGCACTACGCGTACGCCCGCTCGGACAAGAAGGACGCCTCGCGGATCAGCCTCGGCGGGCGTCTCGTCGCCGACATGATCTCGACCGCCGGCGCGCACCGCGTGCTGACGATGGCGCTGCACGCGCCGCAGGTGCACGGTTTCTTCTCGACTCCGGTCGACCACCTCACGGCCATCGGGGTGCTCGCCGACCACTTCCGCACGCACGACCTCACCAACTCGATCGTCGTCAGCCCCGACCTCGGCAACGCCAAGGTGGCGACCCAGTTCGCCCGGCTGCTGGGCCTGCCCGTCGCCGCCGGCTCGAAGCAGCGGGTCGCCGACGACCGCGTCGTCATCGACTCGATCGTCGGCGACGTCTCCGGTCGGCGCGCGATCATCCTCGACGACGAGATCGCGACCGGGGGCTCGATGGTCGAGCTCATCGACCGGCTCAAGGACGCCGGCGCCACCGAGGCGGCCGTCGTGTGCACGCACGGGCTCTTCGCCGGCAAGGCCGTCGAGCGGCTGCGGTCGCACCCGTTCGTCACCGAGGTCGTCACGACCGACACCGTGCCGCCGCCCCCGGACTGGCCCGAGCTCACGGTCCGCTCGGTGTCGGAGCTCTTCGCCGAGACGATCAGCCGGATCCACCACGGCCGTTCGGTCAGCTCGCTCTTCGAGGGCGTCGACCCGACGCACGCGCCGCCGCAGGCGAAGCTGCCCTTCGACACGCACGCATGACCGGACCGCTCCCCTGGTGGCGCCGGCCCGCCGTCGCCCTCGCGGTCGACGTCGTGCTCGTCGCGCTCTTCGCCGGCATCGGTCGCGCGAGCCACGAGGAGGCGAACCCGGTCGTCGGGGTCCTCTCGACGGCGTGGCCGTTCCTCGTCGGCACCGGGCTCGGCTGGGTCGTGGTGCGCGCCACGCGCCGCTCCTGGCCCGTGGCGGTCGCGCCCGGCGTGACGGTGTGGTTCGCCACGGTGCTCGTCGGCATGGTGCTGCGTCGCGCCACCGGGCAGGGCACCGCGGTGAGCTTCGTCGTCGTCGCCTCGGTCGTGCTCGCTGCCTTCCTGCTCGGGTGGCGGGCGCTGGGGGCGTATGCCGCCCGCCGCGCCACCCGGCATCCGTCGGCTGCCCGCTAGCGGCCCCCGGCGGCGACCCCGCCTGCGGGTGGGTGCGTTCCTGCGCCCACGACCTGGACGCCCTGTCCCGCGCGGCGCACGCAAAGGCGTCGAGCGATCGAGCGCACCCCGTCGGTCGCGGCACGCCCGCGCGGGCGGCCGGTGCGGTTGACTGGGCCCGACACCTCACACGCGCGTTTCGGCATCCGGACGGAGAGCTCCATGGGCAGGTTGATCTACGCCGCCAACGTCTCGCTCGACGGCTTCCTCGAGGACGAGACGGGGGCCTTCGACTGGTCGGTGCCCGACGAGGCCGTGCACGCGTTCTGGAACGAGCACGAGCGGCGCATCGGCACGTCGCTCTACGGCCGGCGCATGTACGAGACGATGCGCGTCTGGGAGGACGACGACTGGCTGGCCGACGAGCCGGACGTGGTGCGCGAGTACGCCGGCATCTGGCGCGACACCGACAAGGTGGTCTACTCCACCTCCCTGACCGAGGTGTCGACCGCCCGCACGAGGATCGTGCGCGAGTTCGACCCCGACGAGGTGCGACGCCTCAAGGAGACCTCAGACTCCGACCTCAGCATCGGTGGCGCGGGCATCGCCCTCGAGGCGTTCCGGCACGGGCTCGTCGACGAGTGCGTGCTGCTGCTCTGCCCGGTCGTCGTCGGCGGCGGCAAGCCGGCCCTGCCACGGGGCGTCCGCCTGGACCTCGAGCTGCTCGAGCACGGGCGGTTCGACAACGGCGTGGTCCACGTCCGGCACGCGGTCCGCCACCGCGACCGGGTGCGCTGACCGTCAGGACGCGGGCCGGGGCGGCTTCATGGCGCCGTCGGGGTCGAGGCTGGCGAGCATGGCCTGCGTGATCTGCGTCAGCTGCTCGACCTGCTCGCTCGTGAGGGCGTCGATGACGTGCCGGCGCACGGTGGCGACGTGTGCGGGCGCCGCGTCCCGGAGCTTGTCCCAGCCGGCGTCGGTGAGCCGGACGTTCGTGGCCCGACCGTCGCCGGGACAGGGCTCCTTGTCGACGAGGCCCCGCTCGCTCAGGCGCCGGACGACGTGCGACAGGCGCGGGAGCGTCGCGTTGCTGAGGGCGGCCAGACCGGTCATCTGCAACGTGCGGTCGGGCCGCTCCGAGAGCATCGCGAGGACGTAGTACTCGAACCGCGTCAGCTCGGACTCACGGCGCAGCTGGGCGTCGAGCGCCGCGGGCAGCAGCTCGAGCACCGCGAAGACGCCCAGCCAGGCCTCGCGCTCGTCGGCGGACAGCCACTTCGTCTCCATGGCAGCAGTATGCCGACCCGCTGGTTGTCGCGACAACTGACCCGGGGTACGTTGCACTTGTACCGACAACCAAGGGGCGGCCACGCCGCCGAGGAGGATCGTCATGAGCACCGTCACCATCCTGGGCAAGGGCAACATGGGGCAGGCCATCGCCGGCATCGCCGAGAAGGCCGGGCACACCGTGGAGCTCTACGGCAGCGCGGACGCCGACCGGCGCGCCACCGGCGACATCGTCGTGCTCGCCGTGCCGCACACCGCGGTCGCGGGTCTGCTGGCCGAGCGCGGCGAGCAGCTCGCCGGCAAGGTCGTCGTCGACATCACGAACCCGCTCGACTTCGCGACCTTCAGCCTGACCGTGCCCGCGGACTCCTCCGCCGCCGCGGAGATCGCCGCCGCCGTGCCCGACGCCCGCGTCGTCAAGGCCTTCAACACCAACTTCGCCGCCACCCTGGCTGCCGGCACGGTCGGCGATCAGCCGGCCACGGTGCTGCTCGCCGGTGACGACGCCGAGGCCAAGGCGCAGGTCGCCGAGCTCGTCACGGCCGGCGGTCTGCGGACCGCGGACGTGGGGCCGCTGGCTCGCGCCCGCGAGCTCGAGGGCCTGGCGCTGCTGCAGATCGGGCTCGCGGCGAGCGAGCAGACCTCCTGGACCACCGGCTTCGCGCTCCACGACTGACCCGCGACAGCGAACAGGCACCCGGCTCTCGCCGGGTGCCTGTCGGTGTGTCTGCCGAGCCGTGTGGGAGTGGGTCAGAGGTACTGGCCCGTGTTCGCCGTCGCGATGGAGCGGCCCGGCTCGGTGCCGTCCTTGCCCTTGATGAGGGTGCGGATGTAGACGATCCGCTCCCCCTTCTTGCCGCTGATGCGCGCCCAGTCGTCGGGGTTCGTCGTGTTCGGCAGGTCCTCGTTCTCCTTGAACTCGTCCACGCAGCTGGCGAGCAGGTGCTCGACGCGGATGCCCTTCTGACCGGTGGTCAGGAAGTCCTTGATCGCGAGCTTCTTCGCCCGGTCGACGATGTTCTGGATCATCGCCCCCGAGTTGAAGTCCTTGAAGTAGAGGATCTCCTTGTCGCCGCCCTGGTAGGTGACCTCGAGGAAGCGGTTCTCCTCCATCTCGGAGTACATCCGCTCGACCGCGGCGGTGATCATCGCCTCGACCGTCGCGTCGCGGTCGCCGCCGTTGACCGCGAGGTCCTGCTCGTGGAGCGGCAGCGTGTCGACGAGGTACTTGCTGAAGATGTCGCGCGCGCTCTCGGCGTCCGGGCGCTCGATCTTGATCTTCGCGTCGAGTCGGCCGGGCCGCAGGATCGCGGGGTCGATCATGTCCTCGCGGTTGGAGGCGCCGATGACGATGACGTTGTCGAGCCGCTCCACGCCGTCGATCTCGGCGAGCAGCTGCGGCACGATCGTCGTCTCGACGTCGCTGCTGACGCCCGACCCACGGGTGCGGAAGAGCGAGTCCATCTCGTCGAAGAAGACGACGACCGGAGTGCCGTCGGACGCCTTCTCGCGGGCCCGCTGGAAGATCAGGCGGATGTGCCGCTCGGTCTCGCCGACGTACTTGTTGAGCAGCTCGGGGCCCTTGATGTTGAGGAAGTAGCTCTTCTCGAGCTGCTTGCCCGTGCGCGCCGCCACCTGCCGGGCCAGCGACGCCGCGACGGCCTTGGCGATGAGGGTCTTGCCACACCCGGGCGGCCCGTAGAGCAGCACGCCCTTCGGCGGCTTGAGGTGGTGCTCCTTGAACAGGTCGGGGTGCAGGAAGGGCAGCTCGACGGCGTCGCGGATCTGCTCGATCTGCCCCGAGAGGCCGCCGATGTCCTCGTAGGCGACGTCGGGCACCTCCTCGAGCACGAGCTCCTCGACCTCGAGCTTGGGGATCACCTCGTGCACGAAGTTCGAGCGCGAGTCGAGGGTGAGCGAGTCGCCCACCCGGATCCGCTCCGCGAGGAGCGGGCTCGCGATGCGGCAGACGCGCTCCTCGTCGCCGTGCGTCACGACGACGACGCGATCGTCGTCGAGGCGCTCCTTGACGGTGACGACCTCGCCGACCCGCTCGTAGCCGTGCACCGAGACGACGTTGAGCGCCTCGTTGAGCATGACCTCGCGGCCGAGCCCGAGCTGCTGCTGGTCGACCGACGGGCTGACCGCGACGCGCATCTTCCGGCCGCCGGTCAGGATGTCGACGGTGCCGTCGTCCGGCGCGTCGACGACGAGGCCGTAGGTGCTCGGCGGCTGGGCGAGCCGGTCGACCTCCTGCTTGAGGGTGACGATCTGCTCGCGCGCGTCCTTGAGCGTGCGCACGAGGCGCTCGTTCTGCGACGAGAGCGTCGACAGGCTCGTCTGCACGTGGGCGAGACGCGCCTCGAGCTCCCGGGTGCGCTGCGGCGAGTGCCGCGCGGTCTCGCGCAACGCCTCCGCCTCCGCGCGCAGGGCGTTCAGCTCACGGTCCCCGGCCGCGGCACCGGTGGCACCGTCGGGGTCTGGGTTGCGGACGTCATCAGACATCTCGGCCTCCTCATCCGTCACTCGCACACAGTGACGATTCGACCCTAACCCCGCGTCAGCGCAGATCGTCGGACGTTTCAGCCAGTGATCGGCGCACGCGTCGGATCGTCTTGTCGCTCTTGACCCGCTCGCCGAGGGCCTCGGGCGTCCACGCGTCGGCCGGGATGTCGGTCGAGGCCGTCGAGCCCGGGATCACCGTCGCCGCGCCGCCCCCGAGGACGGATGCCGTGTCGCCCGCTCCCGACGCGCCGCTGGCGGTGGGGGCGGCGCCGTCCGGTGCGCCGTCGACCGTGCCGGTGCCGTTGCCGGTGGCCTCGCTGTAGGCACCCTTGGCCGGGCGGCGCTTGCGCTCGGGCGCCTCGACGCCGGGCGCGAGCCGCCGCGTCGAGATGAGGAAACCGGTGTGGCCGTGCATGCGGTGCTGCGGGCGCACGGCGAGACCCTCGAGGTGCCAGCCGCGCACGAGCGACTCCCACGCGGTCGGCTCGGTGAAGCCGCCGTGCGCGCGGATGCCCTCGGCGACGCGGCTCAGCTGGGTCGTCGTCGCGACGTAGGAGATCAGCACGCCGCCGGGGATGAGCGCGTCCGAGACGGCGTCGAGGCACTCCCACGGCGCGAGCATGTCGAGCACCACCCGGTCGACGGTGCCGGACGGGGCGACGGTGGGCAGGGTCTCGACGAGGTCGCCCACCGTGACGGTCCAGGCCGGGTGGTCCCCGCCGAAGAAGGCGCGGCCGTTGCCCCGGGCGATGTCGGCGAAGTCCTCGCGACGTTCGAACGACAGCAGTCGCCCCTGCTCGCCGATGGCGCGCAGCAGCGACATCGACAGGGCACCGCTGCCGACACCCGCCTCGACGACGGTGGCGCCGGGGAAGATGTCGGCCATCTGCACGATCTGGCCGGAGTCCTTGGGGTAGACGACGGCGGCCCCGCGCGGCATCGACATGACGTAGTCGCTGAGCAGCGGTCGCAGCACGAGGTACTCGACGCCGGCGGTGTTCGTCACGACCGAGCCGTCGGGCGCCCCGATGATGTCGTCGTGCTTGAGGAAGCCGCGGTGCGTGTGGAACTCGCGCGCGGCCTCGAGCGTGATCGTGTGCAGGCGACCCTTCGGGTCGGTCAGCTGGACGCGCTCGCCCACCTCGAAGACGCCGCGTCGGGTGCGGACTGCACCGGGGTGGTCGGACTGTGCGGCGTCGGTCATGGGAGCACAGTCTAGGTGCCGCGCGCGCCACCTCCGGACACCCGGCGCACCACCTCCGCCTCGACCTCGTAGCGGCTCTGTCGTCCACCCGCGGCGCCGAAGAACCTCCGGCGCAGTGCGCCCGCGACCTCCACGACGTCGTCGCCCTGCAGCCGCAGCGCCGCGCGCCGGGTCGCCGCGGTCCAGCACACGACGTCGATGGTGTCGACCGTCGCCCGCCGCGCGGGCTCGCCGGCCCGGCGGCGGCCCCGGGCGGGCGGTCGCGGCACGACGACGCGCAGGACGGCGATGCGGTCGCCGCTCGGCAGCTCGCGCTCCTCGGCGGCCGCCGCGACCCTGCCCCGCAGCGCCACCTCGTTGCGGCCGCAGCTCTCCGACCCCACCGCGGGCTCCGCCGCGGACTCGACCCTGCTCGTGCTCATGCTGTCTCCCTCCCACCCGTCCCTCGGGTCGGTCCCACCGTGCCGCGCGTGATCCGTCGGCGACACCCCGGACCACGGGCCTGTGGACGACCCACTGCCGCGCCGAGGGGGTGTGGACAGCCACGCCGACCGCGCGCGGCGCGCAACGTGGGCGTGCCGTCGGAGGGACGTGCCGCGGGTGCACGTGGGCTGGGACCGGGCGACCCGGCATACGCCCTCAGCGGCGGGTGCGCCGCCCGAGCTCGGCGCCGACGACGGCGTTGATCCGCTCCGCACTGGCCAGCCCGCGCACGTCGCGGCTCGTGGCGTCGACGACGACGGCCAGCGACAGCTCGCGCTCGCTCATCACCTGGATGAGGTCGGTGAGCACCGCGTCGGCCTCGAGGGGCACGACCCACGCGGCGGGCTGCGCGAGCGTCACCGACGCGATGCTCGTGCGCCCGCGCACCGTCTCCGGCACCGCGGCGGCGGAGTCCCGGTCGACGACGCCGATGGGCCACCCCACTGGGTCGGCCGCGGCCACCCAGGTGCCCGACGCCAGGGCGTCGTCCACCTCGGCGAGCCAGGACGTCCCGGCGACGAGCACGAGCGGCTCGAGCACGTCGGTCGCGCGGCCGGCTGTCGCCACGTGGATGCGGCCCGCGCGGACGGCGCCGGTGGCGCCCTGCCAGAGGAAGAAGGCGATCGCGACGGGCCAGACGAGGTCGAAGAGATCGGGAGCGCGGCCGCTCGACACGAGCCGGAGCGTGAACCACGCGACGGTGAGGACGGCGACGACCCGCCCGAGCCACCCGGCCGCGACGAGGCCGCGCCCCTTGCTCCCGGTGGCGCGCCACACGAGCGCGCTCACGATCTGGCCGCCGTCGAGCGGGAGGCCGGGCAGCAGGTTGAAGAGGCCGACGAGCAGGTTGGCCACGGCGACGATGCCGAGGAGGGTGTGCGCCGTCTCGTTCGTCACGACCGTGTTGAGCGCCCAGACGGCGCCGGCGAGCACGAGGTTGGACAGCGGGCCGACGACCGCCACGAGCGCCGTCGTCGTCGGCGACGAGCGGGTCGCGTCGTAGACGGTGTGGCCACCCCACACGTCGGCCACGATGCGGCTGACGGGGTGCCCCCGCCACTGCGCGACGAGGGCGTGCGCGGCCTCGTGCACGAGCACCGAGACGAGCAGCAGCACGGCGTAGCCGGCGGCGAGCAGGTAGCCGTACTCCGGGCCCCGGTCGGCGCGCGCCAGGTTGGGCCCGAAGACCACGACGATGAGCACGGCGATGACGGGCCAGGACCGGCCGAGGAAGACCGGGGTGCCGGCGAGGCTGCCGATGCGCCACCCGTGGGCCGCGGAGGGGCGGGCGGGACTGCTCATACCTCGACCCTAGTGCCCGCGCCCGTGCGGGCCGTATGCCGGGAGCGTGCGGGCGCTGTGACCGCTGCGGGGCCGACGGGGCTACGGGTCGCGACGGGGCTGTGGGTCGCGACGCGGGGCTGTCGCCGCCGCGGCATACAGTCGGGCCATGGTCTCCGCGTTGTCCCCCAGTCGAGCCGCCGACTTCATGACGTGCCCGATGCTCTACCGCTTCCGGGTCATCGACAAGCTGCCGTCGCCGCCCACGACGGCGACGGCGCGCGGCACCCTCGTGCACGCCGTCCTCGAGCGGCTCTTCGACCTGCCCGCGCACGAGCGCACCATCGACGCCGCCGTCGGGCTCGTGCCCCAGGAGTGGGACCGCCTCGCCGACGAGGAGCCGGCGATGCTCGACCTGCTCAAGGAGCACGACGGCCGCACCGACGAGTGGTTCGCGGGGGCAGCCGGACTCCTGCAGACGTGGTTCGGGCTCGAGGACCCGACCCGCCTCGAGCCCGCCGAGCGCGAGCTGTACGTCGAGACCGAGATCGACGGGCTCGTGCTGCGGGGCTACGTCGACCGTCTCGACGTCGCCCCGGGCGGCGCGATGCGCGTCGTCGACTACAAGACGGGCCGCTCCCCCTCGGAGCACTTCGAGGCCAAGGCCCTCTTCCAGATGAAGTTCTACGCGCTCGTGCTCTGGCGCCAGCGCGGCGTCATCCCCAAGCGCCTGCAGCTGGTCTACCTCGGCAACAGCGAGATCGTCGCCTACGAGCCCGACGAGCAGGACCTGCTCGGCACCGAGCGCAAGGTCAAAGCGCTCTGGGCCGCCATCGAGCGGGCCGCGACGACGGGCGACTGGCGGCCGAGCCCCAGCCGGCTCTGCGACTGGTGCGACCACCGCCCGCTGTGCCCCGCCTGGGGCGGCACTCCCCCGCCGCTGCCGGTCGACGCGGCCGAGCGGGCGGTCGACCCCACCGTCACCGGGGACGTCGAGGTCGCCGACTGACGCGGTCCCGACCGACGCGGTCCCGACTGACGCCGTCCCGACCGACGCCGACCCGCCTGGCGCGGCGCCCTGACCGTCCCTGACCGTCGTCGGGTGCCTCCGGGTGCGGCCCGGCGGCACCCGACCATCACGTCACCGCCGGCGTCGCCTCAGACGGTGTGCTCGTCGGCCACCGACAGCGCCTCGTCGAGGATCGCCAGCCCCTCCTCGGCCTCGGCCGCGGTCGTCGTGCACGGCGGCACGACGTGGGTGCGGTTGAAGTGGGTGAACGGCCACAGCCCGCGCTCCTTGCAGGCGGCCGCGAACGCCGTCATCGGCGCGGCGGCCGGCCCGGCCGCGTTGTAGGGCACGAGCGGCTCGCGCGTCTCGCGGTCGCGCACGAGCTCGACGGCCCAGAAGACGCCGAGGCCGCGCACGTCGCCGACGCTGGGGTGCTTCGCGGCGATCTCGCGCAGCCGCGGCCCGATGACCTCGGTGCCGAGCATCCGGGCGTTCTCGATGATGCCCTCCTCGCGGAAGGCGGTGATCGACGCGACCGCCGAGGCGCACGCCAGGGGGTGGCCCGAGTAGGTGAGCCCGCCGGGGAAGGCCCGCTGGTCGAAGGTCGCCCGGATCTCGTCGGAGATGACGACGCCGCCGAGCGGCACGTAGCCGGAGTTGACGCCCTTGGCGAAGGTGATGAGGTCGGGGGTGACGCCCCAGCGGTCCACGGCGAACCACTCGCCGCACCGGCCGAAGCCGGCCATGACCTCGTCGGCGATGAGGATGATGCCGTGCTCGTCGCAGAGGTCGCGCACGCCCTGGAGGTAGCCGTCCGGCGGCACGAGGATGCCGTTCGTGCCGACGACCGTCTCGAGGATGATCGCAGCGATGGTGTGCGCCCCCTCGACCATGATCGTGTCGCGCAGGTGGGCCAGCGCCCGGTCGGCCTCCTGCTTCTCGGTCTCGGAGTGGAACGCCGAGCGGTAGGTGTACGGGCCCCAGAAGTGCACGACCCCGGCGATGCCCGGCTCGGACGGCCAGCGGCGCGGGTCTCCCGTCAGCGTGATCGAGCCGGCCGTGGCGCCGTGGTAGCTGCGGTAGGTCGCGAGCACCTTGTGGCGGCCGGTGTGCAGGCGCGCCATGCGGATCGCGTTCTCGTTCGCCTCGGCTCCCCCGTTCGTGAAGAAGACGGCCGACAGCCCCTCGGGCGCGACCTCGGTGATGAGCCGGGCCGCCTCGCTGCGCGCGTCGTTGGCGAAGGAGGGCGCGATCGTCGCGAGCCGGGCGGCCTGCTCCTGGATCGCGGCGACGACCTTCGGGTGGTTGTAGCCGATGTTGACGTTGACGAGCTGGCTGCTGAAGTCGAGGTAGCGCTTGCCGTCGTAGTCCCAGAAGTGCGATCCCTGGGCCCGGGCGATGGGCAGCGGGTCGATGAGCCCCTGGGCCGACCACGAGTGGAAGACGTGGTCGCGGTCGAGGGTGCGCACCTGCTGCTCCGTCATCGAGTCGAGGAGCTCGGAGACGACGGTGCGCTGGTCGAGGTCGGTCATGGTGGGTGCTCCTGCCGTCAGCGGGTGCGCGGGAAGCCGAGGTCGACGCTCGAGGTGGCCGGGTCGGGCCACCGCTGCGTCACGACCTTGCCGCGCGTGAAGAAGTTGATGCCCTCGGGGCCGTACATGTGGGTGTCGCCGAACAGCGAGTCCTTCCAGCCGCCGAAGGAGTAGTACGCGACCGGCACGGGGATCGGCACGTTGATGCCGACCATGCCGACCTCGACCTCGTTCTGGAAGCGGCGGGCCGCGCCCCCGTCACGGGTGAAGATCGCGGTGCCGTTGGCGTACTGGTTGCGGTTGATGAGCGCGAGGCCCTCGTCGTAGGTGTCGACGCGCACGACCGAGAGCACGGGTCCGAAGATCTCGTCGCGGTAGACGGTCATGTCGGGCGTCACGTCGTCGAGCAGCGTCATGCCGAGGAAGAACCCGTCGGCGGGCACCTCCTGCTCGCGTCCGTCGACGACGACGGTCGCCCCGGCCTCCGCGCCGGCCGCGACGTAGCCGGCGACCTTGTCGCGGTGCTCGCGCGTGATGAGCGGCCCCATGTCGGTGCCCTCGGCCGCGCCGGGGCCGACCGTCAGCTTCGGCAGGCGCGAGGAGACGGCCGCCACGAGCTCGTCGCCGATCCCCCCGACGGCCACGGCGACCGAGAGCGCCATGCAGCGCTCGCCGGCCGCGCCGTACGCGGCCGAGACGATCGCGTCGGCCGCCATGTCGACGTCCGCGTCGGGCAGCACGAGGGCGTGGTTCTTCGCGCCACCGAGCGCCTGCACCCGCTTGCCGTTCGCGGTGCCGCGCTCGTAGATGTACTTCGCGATGGGGGTCGAGCCGACGAAGCTGAGGGCCGCGACGTCGTCGTGGTCGAGCAGGGCGTCGACGGCCTCCTTGTCGCCGTGCACGACGGTGAAGACGCCGTCGGGCAGGCCGGCCTCCTTCCACAGCTCGGCGAGGAAGAGCGACGCGGACGGGTCCTTCTCGCTCGGCTTGAGCACGAACGCGTTGCCGCACGCGATGGCGTTGGCGCACATCCACAGGGGCACCATGACGGGGAAGTTGAACGGCGTGATGCCGGCCACGACGCCGAGCGGCTGACGGATGCTGTAGACGTCGACGCCGCTCGCGGCCTGCTCGGAGAAGCCGCCCTTGAGCAGCTGCGGGACGCCGGTCGCGAACTCGACGTTCTCGAGGCCCCGGGCGATCTCGCCGACCGCGTCGGAGAGCACCTTCCCGTGCTCGGCCGTCACGATGGCGGCCAGCTCGTCGGTGCGCGTGTGCAGCAGCTCGCGGAACGCGAAGAGGACGGCGGCCCGCCGCGAGAGCGAGCTCGTGCGCCAGTCGCGGGCCGCCGCGGTGGCGGTCTTGACCGCGGCGTCGACCTCGGCGACCGAGGCGAGCGGCACCTCCCCCGTCACGCGGCCCGTCGCGGGGTCGTGCACCGGGGCGGTGCGGCCCGAGGCGCCGGGCACGCGCGCGCCCGAGATCCAGTGGTCGATGGGCACAGGCTGCGTCGTCATGCCCCAACGCTACGTGCCACCACTAGCCCACACAAAGCATCGATTGCTATGTTACGAAGATGCGCGTCGTCATCTCAGCCCTCGAGGAGCGCCTCGACGCCCCGACCGCCAAGGGCCTGGCCCAGGCGGTCTCCCGGGCCATCCGCGACGCGACCCTGCAGCCCGGCGACCAGCTGCCGCCGATCCGCCGCGTGGCCGAGGAGCTGATGATGTCGCCGACCACCGTGAGCGCGGCCTGGCAGCTGCTCGCGCGCTCCGGCACCATCCGCTCGGACGGTCGCCGCGGCACGACGATCGCCCCCACCGCGCGCGGAGGCGAGCGCTACACCCGGGCCCTGCGGCACGAGTCCCCCGTGCGCCTCGACCTCTCGACCGGGATCCCCGACGGCGCCCTGCTGCCTCCGCTCGGACCCGTGCTCGCCGGCCTGTCCGAGCCGGCGACCCCGAGCAGCTACCTCGACGACCCCGTGCTCGACGAGCTGCGCGCCGTGCTCGTCGACGACTGGCCGTATGCCGCCGAGGAGCTGCTCGTCGTCGACGGCGCGATGGACGCGCTCGACCTCGTCTCGCGCACCCTGCTGCGGCCCGGCGACCTCGTGCTCGTCGAGAACCCCGGCTTCCCGCCGCTGCTCGACCTGCTCGAGGACCGCGGGGTCGACGTCGTGGGGGTGCCGCTCGACGAGACCGGCCTCGACCTCGACCGCGTCGAGGAGCTGCTCCCCCGGCGCCCGGCGGCGGTGGTGCTCCAGCCCCGCGGCCAGAACCCGACCGGCGTGTCGATGTCACCGACCCGTGCGCGCCGCCTGGCCGCGCTGCTGCGCGGGCACGACTGCATCGTCGTCGAGGACGACTCGAGCGGACCCATCTCGGCGTCCGCGGCGATCAGCCTCGGCGCCTGGATCCCCGACCAGGTGCTGCACATCCGCAGCTTCAGCAAGTCGCACGGCCCCGACCTGCGGATCGCGGCGATGAGCGGCCCTGCAGCGCTGCTCGCGCCCGTGCGCCACGCCCGAGCCGTCGGGCAGGGCTGGACGAGCCGGCTGCTCCAGCGGGTGCTCGCCGGCCTCCTGCGCGACGACGCGTGCGCCCGGAGCACCGCGGCGGCCCGGGCCGAGTACGCGCGCCGGCGCGAGCTCGTCGTCGACCGCCTCGCCACGCACGGCATCGACGTGCCGGGCAGCGACGGGCTGAACATCTGGGTCCCCGTGCGCGACGAGGCGGCCGCGGTGCTCCGGCTGGCCAGCCAGGGCATCGCCGTGACGCCCGGGTCGCCGTTCACCGTCGACCACCCGACCGGGACGGGTGCGCCCACCGGCTCCACCGGCTCGAGCAGCTCCACCGGCCCGGCCGGTCACGTCCGGGTCACCACCGGCCTGCTCCGCGAGAACCACGCCGAGGTGGCCGATCTCATCGCCGAGGCTGCCGCTGCAGGGGCGTGGACCGCGCAGCACCGCTGACGGGTGTGGCTCAGGCGCGCTCGGCGTCGCGCGCCCGCAGGCGCGCCTCCTCGGCCCGCACCTGCGCGAGGATGTCTCGCTCGGCGACGAGCCAGTCGGGCATCTGCTCGAGCACGGCCTTGATCTCGTCGGTCGTCAGGTGCTCGCCGATGCCGCTGCGGGTCAGGCCCGAGTTCGAGATGCCGAGGCGGCGCGCGGTCTCCTGGCGGGTGTGCGGACCGTTGCGGCGCAGGTTCGACAGCCACTCCGGCGGCTCGGCCTGCAGGGCGTTGAGCTCCTCGCGGCTGACGACGCCCTCCCGGAACTCGGCGGGGGTCTCGGCGAGCAGGACGCCGAGCTTCTTCGCGGCCGTCTGGGGCTTCATGGTCTGCGACTTCGGCATGGGTCAAGCCTAGGGCGCGCCCGGACCTCCGCGCGCCACCCCGTCGCCGGCCGTGCCCGCCGCTCGCCGGCCACTCCCGCGACGTCCTCTACCCTCGGACGGTGACGGACGACGCAGTGGTGGACGACCAGCCCGACGAGGCCGCCCCCGGCGAGGCCGCCCCCGGCGAGGCCGCCCCCCGCGAGGCCGCCCCCCGCGAGTCCGCCCCCCGCGAGGCCGCCCCCGACGAGGCCACCCCCGACGGTGACGCCTTCCGGGTCGAGTTCGTGCCGGGGGTGACGCCGGACAAGTGGCGTCGCACCTGGCTGCAGCGGCTGCCCGACGTCGCCCTCGACCTCGCGCCCGTCGAGCAGGTCGAGGCGGTGTCGCACCTGCGCGACGGCAGCGCCTCGATGGCGCTCGTGCGCCTGCCCGTCGACCGCGACGGCCTGCACGTCATCCCGCTCTACGAGGAGGTGCCGGTCGTCGTCGTGGCCAAGGAGCACGTCGTCGCCGCCTTCGAGGAGGTCGACGTCGCCGACCTCGCGGGCGAGGTGCTCGTCCAGGACCCGGGGGCGGTGCCGGAGTGGACCGCCGTGGCTACCGCCGAGGCCCGCGAGCGGTCAACGGCCATGCCGGCGATGACGGTCAAGCAGGCCGTCTCCGTCGTCGCGAGCGGCTCGGGCATCGTCGTCGTGCCGATGTCGGTCGCCCGGCTGCACCACCGCAAGGACGTCGTGCACCGCCCGGTCACCGGGGTGGCGCCCTCGCGGGTCGGCCTCGCGTGGCGCGTCGACGACGACGACCCGCGCCTCGAGGAGTTCATCGGCATCGTGCGCGGCCGCACCGAGCGCTCGAGCCGTGGCGCCGCCGCGGGTGCGGACGGCGACGCCAGGGCGGGCGGCCGGCACACGGAGAGCAAGAAGCAGGACGCGAAGAAGCAGGATGCGCGCAAGCAGGGCGCCAAGCAGGACCGCGGCCGCGCCCTCCCCCAGCGCGGCGGCGCACCTCGTCGGCGCGCCGGCTCCGGCGGCAGTGGTGCGGGCGGCAAGGGCGGCTCGCGCCGCAAGGGCCGGCGCTAGAGGCCGGCCCGCACCCGGCTGACGATCGGCAGCAGGTCGGCGGCGTGCACGCCCGCGAGGGTGTCGATGCGCACGGCACCCTCGATGGCGGGCACCGGCACGACGTGCGGGATCGCGATCGTCGGCACCCCGGCGGCGGTCGCCGAGCGCACCCCGGTGGGCGAGTCCTCGATGGCGACGCAGCGCGCGGGGTCGACGTCGACGAGGCGTGCGGCCGCCAGGTAGGGCTCCGGGTGCGGCTTGCCGTGGCTCACCTCGTCGCCGGTGACGAGCGCCGTGAAGGCGCCCTCGGGCAGGTTGCCCACCACCGTGTCGGCGAGCGAGCGCCACGACATGGTGACGAGCAGCGAGGGCACGCCGAGCGCCCCGAGCTCGAGCAGCAGCTCCCGGGCGCCCGGCCGCCACGGCACGCGGACCCGCACCTGCGCGATGACCCGTTCGAGCAGGGCGTCGATGATCTCGGGCACCGAGAGCGCGATGCCCGAGCGGTCGATGATCAGCTGCGCCGACACCTCGAGCGCGTTGCCGACGAGCTGGTGGGCGAACTCGTCGTTCCACACGCCGCCGTGGGCCGCGACGAGCTCGTGCTCGGCCTCGATCCAGTAGGGTTCCGTGTCGACGAGCGTGCCGTCCATGTCCCAGAGGACGGCGGCGGGCAGCAGGGACGGCCCACCCTCGGGGTGGGTGCTGGGGGAAGCGGTCACCGGGTCAGTCCTCCGGGTCGTAGGCGAGGTTCGCGGACAGCCAGCGCTCGGCCTCGGCGAGCGTCCAGCCCTTGCGGTCGGCATAGTCCTGCACCTGGTCGCGGCCGAGTCGGCCGACGACGAAGTACTGCGACTGCGGGTGGGAGAAGTACCACCCGGACACGGAGGCGCCGGGCGCCATGGCGCGGCTCTCGGTGAGCGTGATCCCGGTGTTCGCCTCGACGTCGAGCAGGCGCCACAGGGTGTCCTTCTCGGTGTGCTCGGGGCAGGCGGGGTAGCCGGGGGCGGGCCGGATGCCGGCGTACTGCTCCTTGATGAGCGCGACGTTGTCGAGGTGCTCGTCGGGCGCGTAGCCCCAGAGCTCCTTGCGCACCCGCTCGTGGAGGCGCTCGGCGAACGCCTCGGCGAGCCGGTCGGCGAGCGACTCGAGAAGGATCGCGTCGTAGTCGTCGAGCGCCTCCTTGAACGCGGCCACACGCTCGGCGCCGCCCAGGCCGGCCGTCACGGCGAAGCCGCCGACCCAGTCCTTGGCCGTGCCCTTGGGGGCCACGTAATCGGCGAGCGAGCGGTTCGGCACGCCCTGGCGGTGGTCGCCCTGCTGGCGCAGGTGGTGGAGCACCTCGACCGGCTCGGTGCGGCTCTCGTCGCGGTAGACCTCGACGTCGTCGCCGACGGCATTGGCCGGGAAGAACCCGACGACCCCGTTGGCCCGCAGCCACCTCTCCTCGATGATGCGGTCGAGCATCGCCTGCGCGTCGTCGTAGAGCTTGCGCGCCGTCGGCCCGCTCGCCGGGTTGTTGAGGATGTCGGGGAAGCTGCCCTTCATCTCCCACGCGTTGAAGAACGGCTGCCAGTCGATGTAGCGGCGCAGCTCCCCGAGCGGGTAGTCGCGCAGCACCTTGACGTGCTGGGCGCTCGCACGCGAGCGGGTGATCGTCGAGACGTCGCGATCCTGCTGGAGCAGCAGGTGCGGGTGCGGCGGGCGGTAGCCCGACCAGTCCACGGGCGTACGCCGGTCGCGGGCCTCGGCGAGCGTCAGCAGCTTGCGCTCGTGCTTGTTCGCGTGCCGGGCGCGGAGCGCGTCGTAGTCGTCCTTGACCTGGGCCATCAGCTTCGGTCGCAGCTCGTCGCTCAGCAGGGCTGCCGCCGTCGGCACCGAGCGCGACGCGTCCTTGACCCAGACGACCGGGCCGTCGTAGCGCTGGTCGACCTTGACGGCCGTGTGCGCGCGCGAGGTCGTCGCGCCGCCGATGAGGAGCGGCAGCGTCAGGCCCTGGCGCTGCATCTCGGCCGCGAAGCCGACCATCTCGTCGAGGGACGGGGTGATGAGGCCCGAGAGGCCGATGATGTCGGCGTCGTGCTCCTTCGCGGCGTCGAGGATCTTCTGCGCGGGCACCATGACGCCGAGGTCGATGACCTCGTAGTTGTTGCACTGGAGCACCACGCCGACGATGTTCTTGCCGATGTCGTGGACGTCGCCCTTGACCGTCGCCATGACGATCGTGCCGTTCGTGTCCTTCGCCTTCGCCAGCTCGGGGTCGTCGGCCTTCTCCTTCTCGATGAAGGGGATGAGGTAGGCGACGGCCTTCTTCATGACGCGCGCGCTCTTGACGACCTGCGGGAGGAACATCTTGCCCGAGCCGAAGAGGTCGCCGACGACGTTCATGCCGTCCATCAGCGGGCCCTCGATGACCTCGATGGGCCGACCGCCGCGCTCGGCGATCTCTGCGCGCAGCAGCTCGGTGTCGGCCTCGATGTGCGCGTCGACGCCCTTGACGAGCGAGTGCGTGATCCGTTCGCCGAGCGGCAGCGCGCGCCACTCCTCCTCGGTCACCTCGGCGGCCTGGCCGACCTTGTTGTACTCCTCCGCGATCTCGAGCAGTCGCTCGGCGGCGTCGGGCCGGCGGTTGAGCACGACGTCCTCGATGCGCTCGCGCAGCTCGGGGTCGACCTCGTCGTAGACGGCGAGGGCGCCCGCGTTGACGATGCCCATGTCGAGGCCCGCACGGATCGCGTGGTAGAGGAAGACGGCGTGGATCGCCTCGCGCACCGGGTTGTTGCCGCGGAAGCTGAACGAGACGTTGGAGATGCCGCCCGACACCTTGGCGCCCGGCAGGTTCGCCTTGATCCAGCGCGTCGCCTCGATGAAGTCGAGCCCGTAGGAGGCGTGCTCCTCGATGCCCGTCGCGACGGCGAAGACGTTCGGGTCGAAGATGATGTCCTCGGCCGGGAAGCCGACCTCCTCCGTGAGGATACGGTAGGCGCGGGCGCAGATCTGCTTGCGGCGCTCGAGCGAGTCGGCCTGGCCGTCCTCGTCGAAGGCCATGACGACCGCGGCGGCGCCGTACTTGCGCACGAGCCTGGCGTGCTCGACGAACGCCTCCTCGCCCTCCTTGAGGGAGATCGAGTTGACGATCGCCTTGCCCTGCACGCACTTCAGGCCGGCCTCGATGACCTCCCACTTCGAGGAGTCGACCATGACGGGCACGCGGCTGATGTCGGGCTCGCTCGCGACGAGCTTGAGGAAGCGGTCCATCGCGGCGACGCCGTCGATCATCCCCTCGTCCATGTTGACGTCGATGACCTGCGCGCCGTTCTCGACCTGCTGCGCGGCGACCGAGAGCGCGGTGTCGTAGTCGCCGTCCTTGATGAGGGTGCGGAACCGGGCCGACCCGGTGATGTTGGTGCGCTCCCCGACGTTGACGAAGAGGCTGTCGTCGGTGACGGTGAACGGCTCGAGCCCCGAGAGGCGCATGGCCGGGACGAGCGGCTCGGCGACCCGGACCGGCTGGCCCTCGACGGCACGGGCGATCGCGGCCACGTGCTCGGGCGTCGTGCCGCAGCAGCCGCCCACGAGGTTGACGAGACCGGCCTCGGCGAACTCGCGGAGGATGGCGGCGGTCTCCTCGGGCGCCTCGTCGTACTCGCCGAAGGCATTGGGCAGACCGGCATTCGGGTAGCACGAGACGAATGAGTCTGCGAGACGGGCCATCTCGGCGATGTAGGGCCGCATCTCCTTGGCGCCCAAGGCACAGTTGAGGCCGACCGCGAGCGGGGAGACGTGCCGGATCGAGTCCCAGAACGCCTCGGTCACCTGGCCCGAGAGGGTGCGGCCGGACGCGTCCGTGATGGTGCCCGACACGACGACGGGCCAGCGCCTCCCCTGCTCCTCGAAGAGGGTCTCGACGGCGAAGATCGCCGCCTTGGCGTTGAGGGTGTCGAAGATCGTCTCGATGAAGATGAGGTCGCTGCCGCCGTCGACGAGCCCACGGGCGGCCTCGAGGTAGGCGGCGACGAGCTCGTCGTAGGACACGTTGCGCGCCCCGGGGTCGTTGACGTCCGGCGAGATCGAGGCCGTACGCGTCGTCGGCCCGAGCGCCCCGGCGACGTAGCGGGGCCGGTCGGGGGTCGTCGCGCCCACGGCGTCGGCCTCGCGCCGGGCCAGCGCGGCCGCCTCGTAGTTCAGCTCGTAGGCGAGCTCGGCCATGCCGTAGTCGGAGAGCGAGATCGCGTTGGCGTTGAAGGTGTTCGTCTCGATGATGTCGGCGCCGGCCTCGAGGTACTCCCGGTGGATGCCGGCGATGATCTGCGGCGCGGTCAGCGTGAGCAGGTCGTTGTTGCCCTGGACGTCGCTCGGCCAGTCGGCGAAGCGCTCGCCCCGGTAGCCGGCCTCGTCGGGCCGGTCACGCTGGATCGCCGTGCCCATCGCGCCGTCGAGGATCATGATGCGCCGACCGAGGGTGGCGGTCAGGCTCTCGGTGGCGTCGGGTCGCTGCTGCGGCGACTGGGACAACGGGGCTCCTCTCGGCGGCGCGGATCTCGCGCCGGATGTCGGACCGGCCCGATTCTACGGACCGGGCCGCCCCGGGCGCGCCGCCGCCCGGTCTGCGGTCACCCAGCCCTCCCGAGGCCGTCACACGTGGCCGGGGCGCGCCCGCGGGACTGCGGCCCATCGGCACCGGCAGGTCCTAGGCTGGTGGGGTGGGCGCGAGGGCGTCCGCGGTGAAGGAGACGACGTGCTGGAGTTCGAGGACGTGCCGGAGCTGAACGACCCGGTGCTCATCGCGGCCTTCGAGGGCTGGAACGACGCCGGGGAGGCCGCCACGAGCGCCGTCCGGCACCTCGCGGAGGTGTGGGACGCCGAGGTGGTGGCCGCCTTCGACCCCGAGGACTACTACGACTTCCAGGTCAACCGTCCCCGCGTCTCGATGGAGGACGGCCGTCGGCTGCTCACCTGGCCGACCACGCGCATCCTCGTGGCCACCGAGACCGGCTTCGACCGCGACGTCGTGCTCGTCCAGGGCATCGAGCCGTCCATGCGGTGGCGCGCCTTCTCGGTGGAGCTGCTCGAGCTCGCCGAGCAGCTGGGCGTGACGACGATCATCACGATCGGCGCGCTGCTCGCCGACGTGCCGCACACCCGGCCGATCCCCGTCACCGCGACGGCCGAGGACGAGGCGGCGATCCACCGCTTCGACGCCGAGGCGAGCCGGTACGAGGGCCCCACCGGCATCGTCGGGGTGCTCTCGCACACGGCGAGCGACTCCGGCATCCCCACCGTCTCGGCGTGGGCGGCCGTGCCGCACTATGCCGGTGGCCCGCCGTCGCCCAAGGCGACGCTCAGCCTGCTGCGCCGCATCGAGTCGCTGCTCGGCATCACCGTGCCGCACGGCGACCTCGAGGAGAACGCCCGCGCCTGGGAGCGCGGCGTCGACGAGCTCGCGCAGTCGGACGAGGAGGTCGCCGAGTACGTCCAGTCGCTCGAGGAGGCGCAGGACACCGCCGAGCTGCCCGAGGCGAGCGGCGACGCCATCGCCCGCGAGTTCGAGCGCTACCTCCGCGGACGCGACGACGACCAGACCGGCCGCTGACGCCGACGGGCCGCGTCCCGCTCCCCCCGCCCCCGAGCACGTATGCCGTCCGGTGCCCTCGAGCGACCGGCGTTCCCCGTCACGGACCTGCGACCCTCGAAGCGAGTCGCGCACCACGTTCTAGCTCGCCATCGTCCAGGGGCCGCCGTCGCCCAGACGCACGTACACGCCGCGGTCCGTGCGAGGTGATCGCCCTTTTACTCGATGCGGAGGCGTTGAACGGGTTGGGCAGTCAGTTCTGCGATGAGGTCGAAGTCCTTGTCCAGGTGCAGCACGGTGCGCTGGTTCAGTTCGGCGGCGGCGGCGATCAGCAGATCGGGGATGGACGGTGCGCGATGCTGGCCGCGTTCTGCCAACAGTCGTTGCACCTCGACCGCGCGGTCCTCGGCCGCGGGGGTCAGGTACTCCACCGGCATGGCTGCCAATGGCGGGGACCCCATCGCTCGGGACAGGTCGGCTGCTGATCTGGCGGAGAAGCCCGCCTCGAGCAGGGTGACGGTGCTGATGGCGACAAGTCCACGCTCGATGCGGTTCGCCCACTCCTGCGCGTCGGGGCTTGAACCCAGCCGAACGAGGGCGGACTTGTCTACTAGCCAGGACGTGCTCACGACCAGGCGTCGGACATGATCGTGTCGTCTCCGAGGTCGGGTAGTAGCTCGGCCACCGCCCGAAGGTCACCTGCGGTCACCGAACCTGCCGTGCGTCGGGCCTCCCGATGAAGGTGCCGTCGGAGGTACTCGGTCCGGGAGATGCCCAGTCGGGCGGCCTGCTCGTCGAGCAGGCTGAGGTCTTCGGCGGGGAAGTTGCGAATCAAGACGTCGGGCATGGTGCACCTCCTAGATATCGAACGATATCACGCCCTCGACACCAACTCATGTGCCGCCCTGAGCTACTAGAGAAGTGGCACATCGAGGTCGTACGCCAGCACCACGGCTCGGGCCAGCAGCCTTTCCTGGGCGGGGCTGAGGAGCCGACCGTGCGACCCAGCATGCCCACCGGAAGCGTGAGGACATTGTCCAACGAGACCACGCACTCGTGGTCAAGACCCTTGCCGGGGCCGACCGCCACCTCGCTGGACAACCCCCTTGATGGTGCCCGTGATGGGGGCCACGGTCACCCTGGTCATCACGCCCCGAGCAGCGTCCCGGGTCAGGACGAGCGCGGCTCGCGTCTTGTCGAGGCGGACCAGGCAGATCTCGCACCCGGTCAGTCACGGACAGGACTCGGAGCGCCGGCAGATTCCGTCGACGCCTTCCAAGCCCGAGTCTCGATGGCGCGCTCGAAGCGTCCGGTGCTGTCGGGGGGACCTACCTGAACCGATTCGGCGGATCCCACCCCGGCGTGCGCGGTCACGGGACGGCTCTGCGCCCCTCGGCTCGACCGTTCGCGTACCAGTGGCCCATACCGGCGTGGTAACCGTTGGGGCCGTAGGCGTTGCGCAGGTCCGCGTACTGGCCTAGGTAGAAGGCCGGCCCGAACTCGGCCGAGCCCTGCCGGCCCTCACTCATTCCATAGTTCGTGAAGTGGTCCAGCAGGGCCCATGCCTCCATCCCGGCCAGGTCCCCGTAACGGGAACGGTAGTAGCCGGCGTCGAAGAGCGTCGACCCTCGACGGCCCTCGAACCGGCCGTAGGAAATGAAGTGACTGATGGCTCCGGTGAAGTTGGTCGCCCCTCCGTAGGCGGCAGCGACGTCGCCGTTGTTGGCCATGTAGTAGCTGGGGTCGAACGTGGCCGAGCCAGCTCTGCCCCAGGGGATGCCATAGTTGAGCCAGTGCCATTGCACGTGGTCGTAGAAGTTCCCGCCCTGGGTGGCGACCTTGCCCTCCGCCCATGGCCGGACATCCGGGTAGGCCATGGCGTAGAACTTCCGGTCGAAGATGATTCGAGCGAGCCGCGGGTCCGACATGTTCGAGTTCAGGATGTAGTTGTACGGCTCGGAGCCCAACTGGGCGCGCCAGCAGTCGTTGTCACACACCGGCGGTGGCGGCGGGGGCGTCGTGCCTCCGCCGGGCGAACCCGGAGCCGGATTCTGCTTCCAGACCTGCACCCAGCTGACAGCGAAGTCCCCTGGGTTGGGGAAGGCCGTCTTCTGCTGGTCGATGTTGGTGAGGACCAGTCTGAGCGGACCGTCGCTGGTCGGGACGTAGCTCAGGCCCGGCACACCATCGAGGAAGTACTGGACGCTCTGGCCAGTCGTGTATTTCACGTGAACCGTGTGAAACCCGTTGTCCTGCGCCGAGGCCGCCTCTGCCGCCGCAAAACAGTACTTGTACCCCGTTCTTTGGGGTTTGTCAGTGCTGTAGTAAGCGGAGTTGAGGCCGTTGAAGTTGGTGCGGTTGACGGCCACGGACTCGCCCGCCTTGCCCTCGCAAGAGCTTGGACTGGCCTTCTTGCCGGCGTTCTCGATCACGTCGATCTCGTTGTAGCCGATCGAAGCGTTCAACCAGAAGGAACTGAGGTGCCCCTCGTCGCTGTGCAGTTTCACCCGTGCGGCGAAGATGTATGTCCCCGAGGGGAAATCTTGCTTCGAGGTCATCCTGCAATTCCACTTCGAGGGATCTGTGGAGCTCCACTTGACAGTTGGTTTGATCAGAACCCGTCCAACGTCTGCGCCCTTCCACGTCGGTTCGGCTGTGAAGCACCTCCCTCGAGAGGACGTGCCAACGTTGTCCCAGTTGGACATGTTGGTGTCCCTGAAGTCGTCGAAGAAGGTCGACACCCACGCAGGATCGTTCGGTGCTGGGAGCGAGCCGTCTGCGGCCTGCGCGACGACGGTCACCGCTGACACGGCAGCCGGTGAAGCTGTTGCCCCCACGGGGGCGAGTGCGGACGCCAGAATGGCCGTCCCGATCAGTGACGTGACGATCCTGCGTGCTCTCAAGATTCCCCCCTGCTCACGTGCCCCGCCCCTCTCGGCGACAGAGGCTCAGGCGCAGGGACTTCTTAGCGGGATTTCAAGGCCCGGGTCAAGACCGTCGGGGGCTTTGACCTGACGTCCCATCCACCGAGCACGAGCGCTGGTGTCGCGGTCGAGTAGGCGCCTTGCCCGGCCGTGTCGCTTCTCGGCGCTATCGTCCGTCGTTCGCGCCTTTGCGATGGCCCAGGACCGGCGGTGACCGCTCCGGATGACCCCTCTCGACGGAGAACCGAGCGACGTCAGCAACGAGGCACAGAGGTCAGAGCCGCACGCCCAGGAGCGCGTCGAGCGCCCGACCGAGCACGCCCGGGGCGCCGGGGTCGTCGCCGCCACGCGACAGTGCCTGGCTCGCCCACCGGTCGACCGCTTCGAGGGCACGCGGGCTGTCGAGGTCGTCGGCGAGGGCGGCCCGGATGTCGTCGACCGTCTGGTCCGCGACGGGACCGCCGTTGCCGGAGAGGGCCTCTCGCCATGTCGCGAGCCGCTGCTGGGCCTCGGCGAGCTGGCCGGCTGTCCACATCCAGTCATGCGAGTGGTGCCGGGCGAGCAGGGCGAGGCGGATCGCCATCGGGTCGACCCCGTCGCGCCGCAGCTGCGAGACGAGCACGAGGTTGCCCTTGCTCTTGCTCATCTTCTCGCCGTCCAGGCCGACCATCCCCTGGTGCACGAAGGAGCCTGCGAACGACGCCGAGCCGCTGAGGGCGCGCGCGTGGGCGGCACTCATCTCGTGGTGCGGGAAGACGAGGTCGGTGCCGCCGCCCTGCACGTCGATCGGCACGCCGAGGTGGTCGAGGGCGATGCAGGCGCACTCGATGTGCCACCCCGGCCGGCCGGACCCGAGCGAGCCGCCGTCCCACTCGGGCTCGCCCTCGCGGTGCGCGCGCCAGAGCAGCGCGTCGAGCCGGTTGTGCTTGCCCGCGCGGTCGGGGTCTCCCCCGCGCTCGGCGAAGACCTCGAGCATGCCGTCCTCGTCGAGGTGGCTGACCGAGCCGAAGCGCGGGTCCTTCGCGACGTCGAAGTAGTAGTCCTGCGCACCCGGGCGCGACGCGTCGGGGGCGGCGACGGCATACGCCCACCCCTGCGCGACGAGGCGCTCGATCGGGGGCACGAAGGTCGGGATGCTCTCGACCGCGCCGAGGTACTCGTCCGGCGGGATGACGGCGAGCGCCGTCATGTCCTCGCGGAAGAGCGCGATCTCGCGGGTCGCGAGGTGGCGCCAGTCGAGCCCGTCGCGCTCGGCCCGCTCGAGCAGCGGGTCGTCGATGTCGGTGATGTTCTGCACGAAGCGCACCGCGTGGCCGCTGTCGCGCAGCACCCGACCGAGCAGGTCGAAGGTGACGTAGGTCGCCGCGTGACCCATGTGCGTGGCGTCGTACGGCGTGATGCCGCAGACGTAGAGCGTGACCACGTCGCCACGAGCGGCGGGCACCAGCTCTCCGGATGCCGTGTCTCGGACCCGCACCTCGGGTGCGCGGCCGGGAACCTCTGGGATGAACGGCATCGGCCAACTTCTCACGCGCAGACTCTATCCCGGCGTCCACGGTGCCCCGCGCCCGGTGGCGTCCCGGCACGCGTGACGGTCCGGGTCCGGGTCAGAGTGGCGGCCAGGGCACCGAGGGCCAGTCGCGGCGCGGCTGCGGGTGCACGCCCCGCGCGATGAGCCGGCCCACCCGCTTCACGAGCGCGTCGACGTCGTCCTCCGGCAGCAGCTCGAGCAGCTCGGCGCGCACCAGGTCGTCGTCGAGCGCCCGACGCAGCTGCTCGAGCCGCTCGAGGTCGCGCTCCGGCAACGGCTCGCCGGCCCAGCCCCAGAGCACGGTGCGCAGCTTCGGCGTCGGCGAGAAGGTGACGCCGTGGTCGATGGCCCAGAGCCGACCGGCCTTGTCGCGCAAGCAGTGCGAGCCCTTGCGGTCGGAGTTGTTGAGGGCGGCGTCGAGCACCGACAGGGAGCGCACGTCGTCGGCGCCGGAGTGCACGACGGTGACCGCCGAGCCGGTCGGGGTCTCACCGTCGAGGACGGCGCGCCACCCGTCGGGGGTGCGGCCCTCGGGCACGAGGTCGACGACGACGTCGTCGGCCACCGGGTCGAACGGGTCACCGATCCAGAGCTGGACCGAGCCCGGGCCCAGCGGCCCGTCACGCATCACGGTGGGCGGCACGACGTGCCAGCCGCCGAGCCGCGAGACGACGTGCGCGGCCACCTCGCGCCCTGCCAGCGTGCCGTCGGGGAAGTCCCAGAGCGGCCGTTCGCCGCGCACCGGCTTGTAGATGACATGGCCACCGGGCACGCTCGAGATGCGTGCGACGACCGCGAGGTTGGAGGAGTCGGCCACCCGCCCCAGCACCTCGAGCTCGCCCGTCAGGTCGACGGGCGCCGGGGTGGTCTCAGCGCTTGTAGCCATTGGCCCGCGGGCAGATGTGGCCCGTGGGGTCGAGCGGGTTGCCGCAGAAGGGGCAGGGCGGCCGGCCGGCGGCGACGAGGGCGTTGCTGCGCCGCGCGAAGGCGCGCGCCTGCGCCGGCGTGAGGCTCACCCGGATCGAGTTGCCCGCCAGCGGCGCGACGGGATCCGCCGAGGCGTCGTCCTGCTCGTCCGGGTCGTGGTCGTGGCACTCGATGACGAGCCGCTGCCGGTCCTCGTCCCAGGCCAGCGACAGCGTCTGCACATGCCAGTCCTCGTCGAACGGCGTCTGCAGCGGGTCGGTGTCCTCGGGCGCACCGCCGGGCTCGCCGGGCTCCACGGCCGCGCCGGGCGCGAGCTGGTCGAGCACGTCGTTGACACGGTCGGCGAGGATCGAGACCTGCTGCTTCTCGAGGCCGACGGTGACCACGAGCGGGCCGGTGCTCGCCTGCAGGTAGAAGGCGCGCTGACCGGCCGGGCCGACGGTGCCGGCGACGAACCGGTCGACCGGGTCGAAGTCCTGGTAGGTCATGCTCCCGACCCTATCCGACGGCCTCGTCCGCTCCGGCTCCCGCTCCCCCGCCCACGACGGCGTCGCCCTCCGGCGTGGCCGGCCGCTCCGGCGGTCGCAGGCCGGCGAGGTCACCCCCGACGTCGTTGACCCGCAGCACGAAGGGCTTGCGGCTCGTGTAGCGCACGACGCTCACGGATGCCGGGTCGACGTGGATGCGCTGGAAGTCGTCGAGGTGGGCGCCGCTCGCGTCCGAGACGATGGCCTTGATGACGTCGCCGTGCGAGACCGCGATCCACACGGCGTCCGGGCCGTGCGACTCCCGCAGCCGGGCGTCGGTCTCGTGCACCGCCGCGAGCGCGCGCGCCTGCATCTGCGCCATCGACTCGGCCTCGTAGGCCTCCGAGTCCGGGAAGCGCACCTCGCTCGGGCGGTCCTGCACGACCTTCCAGAGCTCCTCCTTGGCCAGCTCCGCGATGGGGCGCCCGGTCCACGCGCCGTAGCGGCACTCCCCCAGCCCGTCGTGGACCGTGCGGGGCACGGCCCCCTCCAGCGGAGCCGTGAGCAGGTCGGCCGTCTGCACGCACCGCTCGAGCGGCGACGTGACGATCTCGGCCAGGGGCAGCCCGGCCGCCGCGAGGCGTCGGCCGAGCGCCGTCGCCTGCGCCTCGCCGGTCTCGTCGAGCAGCACGCCGGGAGTCCAGCCGGCGAGCGTGCCGGCGGTGTTCGAGGTGGAGCGCCCGTGGCGCACGAGCAGGACGGTGGGCACGCCGCCACCCTAGCCCGGCCGCTCCGGCGGGTTCGGCACGCCCTGGGCGCGGTCGGGCGCGCGACGTGGTGAAGTAGGGAGGTGATCGTGGACAAGGCCATCTACCGCGAGGGACGGCGCCAGGGGTGCGGCGACCTCAGCGACGAGCTCGACGTGCTGCGCCTCACCCAGGACGGCTTCCTGTGGATCGGCCTCAAGGACCCCACCGACGAGGAGTTCGACCTCGTCAACGAGGAGCTGCACCTGCATCCGCTGGCCGTCGAGGACGCGGTCAACGGGCACCAGCGCGCGAAGATCGAGCAGTACGAGACCTCGACGTTCGTCGTGCTGAAGACGCTGCGCTACATCGAGGCGACGAGCGACATCGAGACCGGCGAGGTGATGCTCTTCATCGGCGACCGGTTCGTCGTCACGGTGCGGCACGGCGAGGGCAACCCGCTCGCCGGCGTGCGCCAGAGGCTGGAGAACGAGCCTGACCGGCTCCACCACGGCGCGATGACCGTGCTGCACGCGGTCATGGACTCCGTCGTCGACAACTACCTCGTCGTCGACCGCGAGGTGCGCCGCGACCTCGAGCAGATCGAGGAGCAGGTCTTCGCCTCGCACCTCGGCGGCGACGCGAACACGATCTACCGCCTCAAGCGCGAGGTGCTCGAGTTCCGCCGGGCCAGCCAGCCGCTCGCCGACACCCTGACCCAGTTCATGGAGCGGGGCCGCGGGCGCACGCTCCCGGACGCGATCATGCCGTTCTTCCGCGACGTCGCAGACCACCTGCGGCTCGTCAACGACCACGTCGAGTCCTACGACCGCCTCCTGACCGACGTGCTGTCGGCGCACCTCGCGAGCGTCTCGGTCAAGCAGAACGAGGACATGCGGCGCATCTCGGCCTGGGTGGCCATCGCCGCGGTGCCGACGATGATCGCCGGCATCTACGGCATGAACTTCGAGCACATGCCCGAGCTCAGCGCGAGCATCCACCTCGGTGACGGCGAGTTCCAGTACGGCTACTTCGTCGTGCTGCTCGTCATGGGATCGGCGTGCGTCGGGCTGTTCCGGGCCTTCAAGCGCTCCGGCTGGCTCTGAGCGGGCCCGTCGCTCTGGGTCGCCGTGCTCGGGGTCGCCGTGCTCAGGTCGCCGTGATGACGTTCGTGGCAAGCACGACGACGAGCACGACCCCGAGCAGCACGCGGTACCAGACGAAGGCCATCAGGCTGTTGGAGGCGACGAAGCGCAGCAGCCACGCGATCGAGGCGAAGGCGACGACGAACGCCACGACGAGCCCGACGAGCACGGGGCCGACACCGAGGGCCGCCAGGCCGCTCTTCTCCCCGACGGCCTGGAAGAGGCCGGCCGCGGTGAGCGCGGGGATCGCGAGGAAGAAGCTGAGGCGGGTGGCCGTCACGCGGTCGATGCCGCGCGCGATGCCCGCCGAGATCGTCGCTCCCGAGCGGGAGACGCCCGGCACGAGCGAGAAGCACTGCACGAGGCCGATGACGAGCCCGTCGACCGGGCGCACCGAGTGCTCGCCCCGGAGCGTCCCCTGCGCCTCGAACCGACTGTGCATCCGCTCGGCGACGACCATGACGACGCTCCAGAGCAGCAGCGCGGCCGCGACGACCCAGAGGCTGCGCAGCGGTCCGGAGACGATGCCGCGGCCGAGGAAGCCCACGACGCCGACGGGGATCGAGCCGATGACGACCGCCCAGGCGAGGCCGTAGTCCGGGTCCTTGCGGGCCTCGACGGAGCCGAGGCCGCGGAACCACGCCACGGCGAAGCGCACGATGTCGCGGAAGAAGTAGAGCAGCGTGGCCGCGATCGCGCCGAGCTGGATGACGGCGGTGTAGGCCGTCACGGCCGCGTCGTCGACCTGCAGCCCGAGCAGCTTCTCGGTGATGGTGAGGTGCCCGGTGGACGAGACGGGGAGGTACTCGGTGAGGCCCTCGACGATGCCGAGGACGACGGCGTCGAGGTAGCTGAGGTCAGCCATGGGTCAGGGTGGGCCTTCCGCGCGGGGAGAGACGGGCGTGGCCGCCCACCCGTGGGTGGCAGCCGGTCGGGCACAGTCTCGCACCTCACCCCGAGCCTTCGGTGGGAGCCCGGGCCGGGCGCGGCGTCAGGCCGCCGGCCCCGGCGGCTCCAGGCCTGCGACGCGGGCGACGACGTCGAGCGTCGTCAGGGCCTCGTCGCGCGTCATGCCG
The DNA here is from genome assembly GCF_040300125.1 of Terrabacter sp. NPDC000476. Lineage (NCBI taxonomy): Bacteria > Bacillati > Actinomycetota > Actinomycetes > Micrococcales > Intrasporangiaceae > Terrabacter > Terrabacter sp. NPDC000476. The sequence goes on along the minus strand of NZ_JBEPDF010000001.1, from coordinate 303,784 downwards.
CCGCCGACGGCGACCGACAGCGTCGTGACGCCGGCCGCCTCGTAGCGCCCGAGGCGGCTCGCCACGCGGGCCGGTGAGCCGAGCAGGGCTGTCTCGTCGATGAACTCGAGGGGCACGGCGGCGGCGGCCTCGCGGTGCCGGCCGGCCAGGTAGAGGTCCTGGATGCGGGCGGCGGCGTCCTCGAAGCCCATCCGGCAGGCGAGCTGGTTGTAGAAGTTCTGCTCGCGCGAGCCCATCCCGCCGATATAGAGGGCGCAGTAGTCGCGCACGTGGTCAGCGGCAGCCGCGACGTCGTCGACGAGGACGACGGGCGTCGTCGCCACGACGTCGAAGCCCGTCATGGCATGCTCGATCGGGCCGCGGCCACCGCGCCGTCGACCCGTCTCGAGGGCGGCGAGGAGGTCGCCGGCGTGCTCGGGGCTGAAGAAGATCGCGAGCCAGCCGTCGGCGACCTCGCCGGTCAGCTCGAGGTTCTTCGGGCCGACCGCGGCGAGGTAGACGGGGATGTCGGCGCGCACCGGGCGCGAGCCGAGCTTCAGCGCCTTGCCCGGACCGCCCGGCAGCGGCAGCGGGTAGTACGGGCCGTCGTGGCTCACCGTGTCGCGGCGCACGGCCGCCCGCACGATCTCGACGTAGTCGCGGGTGCGTCCGAGCGGGTGGCGGAAGGGCACGCCGTGCCAGCCCTCGCTCACCTGCGGCCCGGAGACGCCGAGGCCGAGGCGGAAGCGACCGCCCGACATGGTGTCGATCGTCGTGGCGGTCATGGCCGTCATGGCGGGCGTGCGTCCGGGGATCTGCATGACGGCCGACCCCAGGTCGACGTGCTCGGTCAGGGCCCCAATCCACGCGAGCATCGACGGGCTGTCCGACCCGTAGGCCTCCGCGACCCACACGCTGTCGTAGCCGAGGCGGTCCGCCGCCTGGGCCAGGGCCACCTGGTCGGCTCCGGTCGTGCCGCGTCCCCAGTACCCGAGATTCACACCGATCCTCATGTCCCGCAGGGTATCGGCGCCGACATCGACGTGGCGGGCGCCCGGCGCGGCGTGCCGCCCACTACCGTCAGGTCCATGCGCAGGCGTCTCGGCTCGTCCGGTCTTCCCGTCACCCCGCTCGCCCTCGGGACGATGCTCTGGGGCAACGCCGTCGACCGCCACGAGGCGGGCGAGCACCTGCGCGCCTTCGTCGACGCGGGTGGCAACCTCGTCGACACCGCCTACGGCTACGGCGGCGGGGACGCCGAGTCGATCCTCGGCGAGCTGCTCGACGGCACGGTTCCCCGCGAGGACGTCGTCGTCTGCACCAAGGCCGGCATCTCGCGCGCGGACGGCACGCGACGCGTCGACGTGTCGCGGCGGGGGCTGATGGCGCAGCTCGACACCTCGCTCGGTCGGCTCCGGAGCGACCACGTCGACCTCTGGCTCGTGCACACGTGGTCCGACGACGTGCCGCTGGCCGAGACGATGTCGGCGCTCGAGTGGGCCGTGACGTCCGGGCGGGCTCGCTACGTCGGGGTGTCGAACTACTCCGCCTGGCAGGCCACGCGCGCCTTCAGCCTGCTCGAGGCTGCTCGGATCCCGTTGGTGGCCAACGAGATCGAGTACTCCCTGACCTCCCGCGCACCCGAGACCGAGCTCGCCCCGGCCGCCGAGGCGCTCGGTTTCGGGCTCCTCCCCTGGTCACCGCTCGCGCGCGGCGTCCTCACCGGCAAGTACCGCAACGGCATCCCCTCGGGCTCGCGGGCGGGGTCCGCCGACTTCCCGAATTTCGCCGGCCGGTTCCTCGACGAACGCTCGTCGCGGATCGCCGACGCAGTGGCGATGGCGGCCCGCGGGCTGGGCACGTCGCCCGCCGAGGTCGCGCTCGCCTGGGTGCGCGACCGGCCCGGTGTGGCGGCGCCGATCGTCGGAGCGCGCACGTCCGGCCAGCTGCGCTCGGCCATCGCCAGCCTCGAGCTGGTGCTGCCCGACGAGATCGTGGCGGCCCTCGACGACGTGTCGTCGCCGGCCGCCGGCGCCCCGGGACGGCGCTGACCCCCGCGGACCACAGCCGGCCCAGCTGGTCTCGGCCGGTCCCAGGGTCGCTGCGCCGGGGTCAGGACCGCGTGGACGCCCCGTCGGTGGGGTGGGGACCGTCGTCGAAGTCCTCGTCCTCGTCGTCCTCGTCGTCCTCGTCGTCCTCGAGGTCGTCGTCCTCGTCGTCCTCGTCGTCCTCGTCGTCGTCGAGGTCTTCCTCGTCGTCGTCCTCGTCGTACTCGTCCGCGTCGAGACCGGCGTAGACGGCACCCTCCTCGCGGTCCTCGTCCTCGGGGCCGTCGAACTCGTCGCCGTAGATGGCGAGCGGGGTCGCCACCTCGGTCGCCTCGTAGAGCGCCTCGTCGTAGTCGTCGAAGGCCTCGGCGAGGTCCTGGGCGGCAGCCATGACCATCGGGTGGTCGGGGTCTCGGCTGGCGTTCGCCGCCTCGAGGTGGCGTTCGAGGGCGGCGATCAGCTGCTCGAGGGCGGCGCGGGGGTCCACGGTCATGGGTCGACCGTAGTCGACCCGTGGGGTGCTGAGAACCGCATCGACGTGACGGGACGGCGAACGCCCCCGCCGCGAGGAGATCTCGTGGCGGGGCCGTTCGGTCGTGCGGGTGGCCGGCTGGCGCCGGGCCGGGTCGGTCGCAGTCGGGTCAGAGCGGGGCCTTGACCGTGTCGGCGGCCGCGGGGGCCGTGATGTCGACGGGCTCGCCGTACTTGCTCATCGTCATGACCGCCTTGACGCCGGACAGGTCGAAGGTCACCTTGCGCAGGTGGTTCTCCTCGTCGAGCCAGGCGGTGTAGGTGATGGACGACGGGAGCTTGGTCGCGTCGGAGCCGAGCTGGGCCTGCATGGCCTTCGTGTCGAGCGTCAGGTCGTACTTGAACGTCTTGGCGCCGTCGACGGTGTCCTCGCCGACGTACTTGACGTCCGAGACCGCCGCGCCGAACTGGTCGTACATCTTCGACGGGTCCGCCTGGTTGAGCGCGTCGGCGAGCTGCTTGCCCGTCGTCGAGCTGCTGTCGATGACGGCCCACTTGCCCGCGGCGAGGCCGGGGAAGCCCTTCATGTAGACCTTCTTGTCGACGACGATCATGTCGAGCTTCATCGAGCTGCCCATGTCCATGCTCATCTTCATGGCCGGGTTCGACGCGTCGACCTTCGTGTCGCCCTCGATGGCGATCTTCTGGCCGGCGGCGTCCATCGTCATGCTCACGTGCGCCGACGTGGCGTCCTGGCCGGCCGACTTCATCGCCGCGACGAACGCGGCCTTGTCCTTGTACGGCTGCGCGGACGCGTCCGTGGTGGGCGCGGCCGAGCTGCTGGCGGCCGGCGTCTGGCTCTGGTTCTGGCCGGCCGGGGCCGGGCTCCCGTTCGAGCCGCACGCGGCGATGCCGAGCACGGCGGGAAGGACGATGACTGCTGCCGCGGTGCGGCGGATGTTCCACTTCATGACTGACCTCCTGGCCCCTGGACGCCGGGTGGGTCCGGGCGGTTCCCCCGACGGCCGCCCGTCCGCACCCGTCTCCGGGCCGCACGAGCGGTCAACTGACCCTCGAACCGTATCGCGCCGGCCGCTCGAACCGACCCACCACCGCGACCTTCCGGGGTGCGTCCAGGGTCGTCCCTGAGCTCGGCCTCGGGGATCACCCCGGCGGCGGGACGGCAGGAGCACCGGGGTGACAGAATGGTCGGCGATGACGGAGTACGAGTACCGGGTCCTCACCTTCGACCGCCACACGTCCAAGTCCCAGGCGCGGCAGGCGGTGCGTGAGCACGCCGAATACGGCCGGTGGGAGCTGTCGCGGACGGTGATCTACGAGGGCGGTGTCCGCCGGATGTGGCTGCGCCGGCGCATCATGCGCATCGAGCGCACGGCCTGAGGCCGCGCGTCCGCGCGGTGCAGCGACCGGCATACGGCCGCGGGTCAGCGGGTGGGTCGGCAGGTGGGTCAGCGGGTGGGTGAGCGGGCGCGTCAGCAGCTGCGCAGGAAGTCGCCGAGCACCCGTGCGCCGAAGCGGAGCGAGTCGACGGGCACGCGCTCGTCGATGCCGTGGAACATCGGGGCGAAGTCGAGGTCGGCGGGCAGGCGCAGCGGCGCGAAGCCGTAGCCCTGGATGCCGAGGCGCTGGAGCGCCTTGTTGTCCGTGCCGCCGGAGAGGCAGTAGGGCAGCACGGCCGCCTCGGGGTCCTCGCGCAGCAGCGCCTGCTTCATCGACTCGACGAGGTCGCCGGAGAACGGTGCCTCGAGCGCGACGTCGCGGTGCACGACCTCGACCTCGACGTGCTCCCCCGCCAGCTCGCGGATCGTGGCCATGAGCGCGTCCTCGTGACCGGGCAGGAAGCGGCAGTCGACGGCCGCGGTGGCCGTCTGCGGGATGACGTTGTGCTTGTAGCCCGACTCGAGCATCGTCACGTTCGCCGTGTCGCGCAGCGTGCCGCGCACGAAGCCCTGGGCGCCGCCGAGCGTGGCGAGGAGGGGCTCGAGGTCGGCGTCGTCGGCCGAGAGCCCGGTCATCGTGCTCAGGGTGTCGAGCAGCTCGCGCACCGAGGCGATGTACTCGCGCGGCCACTCGTGGGCGGCGATGCGCCCGACGGCGCCCGCGAGCCGCACGATCGCGTTCTCGTCGTTGGGCACCGAGCCGTGCCCCGCCCGGCCGTGCGCGCGTAGCCGCAGCCAGGCGATTCCCTTCTCGGCGGTCTGGAGCAGGTAGGCACGCTGCCGGCCCGTCGGCGTCGGCACCGTGACGCTGTAGCCGCCGACCTCGCTGATCGCCTCGGTGACGCCCTCGAACCACTGCGGGTGGTGGTCGACGAGCCAGTGGCTGCCGTACGTGCCGCCGGCCTCCTCGTCCGCGAAGAAGACGAAGGTCGTGTCACGGGCCGGCTTCGTGCCGGTGCGGGCGAAGTGACGGATGTTGGCGAGGATCATCGCGTCCATGTCCTTCATGTCGACGGCGCCGCGCCCCCAGATGCAGCCGTCGCGCTCCTCGGCGCCGAAGGGGTCGACCTGCCAGTCCGCGGCGTTCGCGGGCACGACGTCGAGGTGCCCGTGCACGGCCAGGCCCGGACGCGAGGAGTCCTCGCCCTCGAGCCGCACGACGACCGTCGCGCGCCCCGGCTCGCTCTCGAGCAGGGTGCCCTCGAGGCCGACGTCGGAGAGCTGGCCCATGACGTACTCCGCCGCCTCGCGCTCCCCCGGCCCCGAGCCGTCGCCGTAGTTCGACGAGTCGATGCGGATCAGCTCGGCGCAGAGCCGGGCGACCTCGTCCTCGGGCGCGGACGCCCCTGTCGCAGAGGGCGTCACGGGGCGGTCGGCGTCACTGTGGCTCATGCCGATCAGCGTATGCCGCACGCCCCACCGGGGCGCGTCCGCCCGGTTTGGTCTTTTGCACAGGCCCCGTGCTAACGTTTCGTCTCGCCGCAAGGGGCTCCCCGGAGTGCCTTGCAGATCACCTTGTCGGGGTGGCGGAATGGCAGACGCGCTAGCTTGAGGTGCTAGTGCCCTTAACGGGCGTGGGGGTTCAAGTCCCCCCCTCGACACCAACCGGTCCCGGGTCTTCGCTCGTCGAAGGCCCGGGACCGTTTCATGTCCCGGCCTCGCCCGGGCCGGACGTCGCGGTCGCCGCGGCCTCTCCTCGGTCGACGTCGTCGACGACGCCCGGGTCGAGCACGGAGAGCAGGGTGCGCACGTCCGTCCCCGCCTCGAGCGGGTGCCGCAGCGGGCGGTCGGAGCGCAGCGCGTACGTGTTGCGCCGGCCCTCACGACGCCGTCGCACGTAACCGGCCGCCTCGAGGTCCCGCACGATCCGCTGCACCGCCCGCTCGGTGATCCCCACCCGCTCGGCGACCTCGCGCATGGTGGCGGCAGGATCGCGGGCGATGCACACCAGCACGTGCGTGTGGTTGGACAGGAAGGTCCACCGGGTCGTTGACATGCGACAAGTATTTCGCCAATACTGTGTCGCACAAGGGGAGTATCCCGAAACGAGAGCGTCGTCACCCCGGTCGACCCCGACCCGGCGCCTCGACCGTGGCCCGTTCCGGTGGGAGAGACCTTCGACACCGTCGAAGGAGCCGCCGTGGACCACACGTTCGCCGTCCCCTGGTGGGCCTGGGCCGCCCTGGTCGCCACCATCGTCGTGATGCTGGGGGTCGACCTGCTCCTCCACCGGGACCACCACGAGATCGGCCTGCGCGAGGCGGCCGTCTGGAGCGGCGTCTGGATCGCCGTGGGACTCGGCTTCGGCGTCGTCCTGTGGGTCTGGCAGGGCCCCGACGTGGCCGGCACCTACGTCGCCGGCTACCTCATCGAGAAGGCGCTCTCGATCGACAACGTGTTCATCTTCGCCATGGTCTTCGCCGCCCTGGCCGTGCCACGGGCCCTGCAGCACCGGGTCCTCTTCTGGGGCGTCATCGGCGCCCTCGTCTTCCGCCTCGTCCTCATCTTCGCGGGCGTCGCCCTCCTCGAGTCCCTGTCGTGGACCGCCGTGCTGCTGGGCGTGCTGCTGCTCTACACCGCCTGGAAGATGGCCTTCCACCACTCGACCGACGTCGACCCGCAACGCAACCTCGTCGTGCGCATCGTCCGACGGGTCGTGCCGACGACGCCGGCCTACCACGGCGGGCGGTTCTTCGTTCGCATCGACGGGCGCCGGACGGCGACGCTGCTGTTCGTCGCACTCGTCGCCGTCGAGGCGACCGACCTCGTCTTCGCCCTCGACTCGGTGGCTGCCGTGCTCGCGATCACGACGACGACCTTCATCGTGTGGGCGGCCAACGCGTTCGCCGTCCTCGGCCTGCGCGCTCTCTACTTCTGCCTCTCGGGACTGCTGGTGCGGTTCGTGCACCTGCACTACGGGCTCGCCGTCCTCCTCGCCTTCGCCGGGGTCAAGCTCGTCCTCGCCGAGACGCCTGTCGGCAAGCTGCCGGTGGCCCTCACCCTCGGCGTCATCCTCGTCACGCTCGCGGCCAGCATCGTGACCAGCCTCTGGAGCACGCGCGGCACCGGTCCCACCCGCAGCGGGCTCCCCGACCGGACCACCACCGCATCCGCCATCTCCCGAGGAGGACACGATGACCATGACCGCCCATGACACGACCGGCGCTCGGCTTGCAGCCCTGCCGTCGCCGACACCCACCGACGTGCTCGCCCTCCAGTCCGTTCGGGACTACCCGGCGATCTCGGTCCTGTGCACCACGACCCCGGCTCCCGTCATGACCACCGGCGACCTCGACCGGCTCGAGGCGCTCGTCGAGGACGCCGTCCAACGTGTGCGCGCCGAGTTCGGCGACGTCGTCTGCGGTGCCGCCAGGGACGAGCTGGAGCGCCTGGTCGACGACACCAGACGACGACCGACCCGTGCGGCCGTCGCGCTCTTCGTCGCCGGTCTCCACTCCTCGGCCTGGGGCCTGCCCGAAGCCGTCGTCGACCGCGTGGTGGTCGACCCGACCTTCGCCACCCGTGACCTCGTGCGCGCGCTGCACCGGACACCGCGCCACGTCGTCCTCGTCCTGACGGAGCGCGAGGCGCGGCTCTTCGACGGCGTCGGCGACTCGCTGACGCCGGCCCACTCCACAGCGTTCCCCCTGGTCAGGCGAGACGACCGGGGACGCGCCACGTCGACGGGGGCCGACCGACGGACCGACGCCTTCCTCCGGACGGTCGACCGGGCGCTCGGCACGTACCTCAGGCTGCACCCGGCACCGCTCGTCCTGATCGGGACCGCGCGCACACTGGCTCGTTTCGGCGGGATCTCGGCCAACCTGCGCCGTCTGGCCGGGCGCATCCACGGGAGCCACGCACGGACGCCGCTGCCCGAGCTCGCTCGGCTGACGCGACCCGTCCTGGAGGCCTACCTGCGCTCCCGCGAGGAGGAGGCCCTCGCCCTGCTCGACGAACGGAGCGGCTCCGGCGCGGTGGCGACCGGCATGCCGGCGGTGTGGCTGGCGTCCCGGGCCGAGCGGCCGGAGATGCTGGCGGTCGAGGAGGGCCTCTTCTACCCGGCGCGGCTGAGCGCGGACGGCGACTTCCTGACGCCCGCCACCGACGTCGAGCACCCGGATGTCATCGACGACGCCGTCGACGAGGTCATCGAGGCCGTCCTGCGCCGGGGCGGCTGGATCGCCCTCGTCCGCGACGGTGCCCTGTCGACCCGGGAGCGGGTCGCCCTCACCCTCCGGCCGAGGGACCCACTTCGCTGATCCGCGGGCGTCGCCGACCTGCTTCGGTACTCTCGGGTCGTGGACGAGCACCCGCTGGCCCTGGCCGATGACCTCTACGACGTCATCGGGCTGCTCCGACGCCGCTCGGGCCGACTCGTCGGCTCGCCGCTGCCCCACCTCGCCCTGTCGGGTGCGCAGCTCGAGCTCGCGCGGGTCGTGCGCCGCAACCCCGGCATCACCGTCGCGGAGGCCGCCCGCGTCCTCGGGCTGGCCGCGAACACCGTCTCGACGCTCGTCGGCCAGCTCGTCACGGTCGGCGTCGTGGTGCGCGCCCGCGACACGACCGATCGACGTGTCGTCCGGCTCGAGCTGACGGCGTCGGCCCGCGAGGGACTCGAGCGGTGGCGCGATCGCAGAGCCGCTTCCACCGCCGCCGCTCTCGCCACCCTCGACGAGGTGGAGCGCGAGCGTCTCGCCGCCGCCCTGACCACGATCGCGCGGGTCGCCGCGTCGCTCACCGACGACGACGCGACCGTCACCGCCCTACCGCGCACACCGGCTGATCAGGCTCGCGCCTGACCGTACGCTGTGCCGCGTGACCTTCCTGCGCGCCCTGGCGACCCTCCTGCGGGGGCGCGGCTTCCGTCGCCTCTTCGCGAGCCGGGTCGCCTCGTCGTTCAGCGACGGCATCTTCCAGGTCGCCCTCGCGAGCCACGTCCTCTTCAACCCCGAGCAGGCTGCTGACGCCCGCGGCATCGCCATCGCGTTCGCCGTCGTCCTGCTCCCCTACAGCGCGCTCGGCCCGTTCGTCGGCGTGCTGCTCGACCGGTGGCCGCGCAGGCGCGTGCTCGTGGTCAGCCAGCTCGTCCGGGCCACGGCCATGCTGGGCGTCGCGGCGCTCGTCTCGGGCACCGACACGGGGCCGGCCTTCTACGCCCTCGTCCTGCTCGTCTTCTCCGTCAACCGCTTCATCCTCGCAGGGCTCTCGTCCGGCATGCCCCACGTCGTCACGCGGGACAAGCTCGTCAGCGCGAACTCCGTTGCGCCGACCTGCGGCTCGCTCGCCTACCTCCTCGGTGGGGCGGTCGGCACGGGCGTGCGCGCGCTCGGCAGCAGCGACGTCGTCGACGTGCTGCTCGCGGCCGTCGGGGTGCTCGGCGCCGCCTGGGTGGCCTCTCGCCTGCCCTTCATCGGTCCCGACGACACGAGCGGGGCACCCTCCGTCGGGCAGATCACGCGTTCGGTCGTCACCGGACTCGTCGAGGCCGTGAAGACGTTCCCGCACCGCGCCTGGCTCCTGCTCGCGCTCGTCTTCCTCACCCGCATCCCCTTCGGCTTCCTCCTGCTGCAGACGCTGCTCCTCTTCCGCGGCCCCTTCGAGGGCGGCCACGGCGCGATGGGCTTCGGCATCGCGGCCGGCGCCTCGGCCGTCGGCTTCGCGTCGGCCGCCTTCGTCACCCCGTGGCTCGCCCCGCGTCTGACGGCCGTGCCGTATGCCGCCCGCATGCTCGCCGTCGGCGCCGTCGTCTGCGCCCTCCTCGGTCCCTTCCTCACGCCGTGGAGCATCGTCGCCGTCTCCTTCGCCGTCGCGTTCACCTCGCAGTGCGTCAAGATCACCGTCGACTCGCTCCTGCAGGCCCACGTCGACGACCACCTCCTCGGCCGGGCCTTCTCGGCCTACGACGTCGTCTACAACGCCGGCATGGTCGCGGCCGCGGCGTTCGGCGCGCTCGTGCTGCCCGCGAGCGGCCTGGCGTGGTGGCCGCTGCTCGCGTTCGCGTGCCTCTACGGCGGGCTCGCGATGCTGCTCGCCCGGCTCTGGGGTCGGGCCAGCCGGCTCGACCTCGGCCGGTCCCCGGCCGGACAGTAGGCTGACCCGGTGCTTCCGGAGCTGACCGCCACCCGTTACGTGACGCCGCTCAAGGAGGGCGGCTCGCTGCCCGGCATCGTCGAGGCCGACGACGACGGCACCTACGTGCTCAAGTTCCGCGGCGCCGGGCAGGGCCTCAAGGTGCTCGTGGCCGAGGTCGTCGTGGCCGGGATCGCCCGCCTCGTCGACGTGCCCGTGCCCGAGCTCGCCGTCGTGCGCCTCGACCCCCGCATCGCCCGCTACGAGGCCGACGAGGAGGTGCAGGACCTGCTGACCGCGTCGGTCGGCACGAACCTCGGCGTCGACTTCCTGCCCGGCTCGCTCGGCTACGACGGGTCGCGGCCACCGGACGCCGACCTCGCCGAGCGGATCATCTGGCTCGACGCCCTGACGGCCAACGTCGACCGCACGTGGGCCAACCCCAACCTGCTCGTCTGGCACGGCCGCACCTGGGCCATCGACCACGGTGCGGCGCTCTACTTCCACCACTCGTGGCCGAGCCGCGCCCCGTCGCCGGAGCGCTTCGCGGCGCAGCCCTTCGACGCGAGCCGCCACGTGCTGCGCGACGTCGCCGGCGACGTGGCCCGTCGACACGACGAGCTGGCGGCGCGCCTGACGCCGGAGGCCCTCGAGGCCGTCGTCGCCGAGGTGCCCGAGGAGTGGCTCGAGACGACCGACGAGCTCGTGGACGCCGACGCGGTGCGGACGGCATACGGCCGGATGCTGCGCGCGCGCCTCGACGGGCCGCTCACCTGGGTGCCGAGCGGGGTCGCCGCGTGAACGCATACCAGTACGTGCTGCTCCGCCTCGTGCCGCGCGTCGACCGCGAGGAGTTCATCAACGTCGGCGTCGTGCTCTACTCGCAGGACGCCGGGTTCCTCGACGCGGCCTGGGAGCTCGACGAGGCACGCGCCGCGGCGCTCGCCCCGACGTGCGACCTCGACGGCGTGCGCTCGATGCTCGACCGCGTGCGCGCCGTGTGCCGGGGCGAGACCGGGCGGGGGCTGCCGACGCTCGAGAAGCCGGGCCAGCGCTTCGGCTGGATCATCGCGCCCCGCTCGACGGTCGTGCAGCCCGGGCCCGTGCACGGCGGACTGTGCGACGACCCCGCGGTCGAGCTCCAGCGCCTGCTCGGCCGGCTCGTGCGCCCCTGACGACCGGCGTCAGCGGCCGCGCAGCGCCCACATGGCGACGGCGCTCGCCGCCGCGACGTTGAGCGAGTCGACCCCGCCCGCCATCGGGATGCGGATCGTCAGGTCGGCGTCCGCGACGGTGCGGGCCGACAGCCCGTCGCCCTCGGCGCCGAGCAGGAGCGCGAGGCGCTCCGGCGGGTCGGACTCGAGGTCGGCGAGCGACACCGAGTCGTCCGAGAGCGCCATCGCGGCCACCTGCAGGCCGGCCTCGCGCAGCAGCCCGATCCCCTGCGGCCACGGGTCGATCCGCGTCCACGGCACCTGGAACACCGTGCCCATCGACACCCGGATCGAGCGGCGGTAGAGCGGGTCGGCGCAGCGCGGCGTCACGAGCACGGCGTCGACGCCGAGGGCGGCGGCGCTCCGGAAGATGGCCCCGACGTTGGTGTGGTCCACGACGTCCTCGACGACCACGACCCGGCGCGCACCGGCGATGACGTCGGCCACGGCGGGCAGCTCGGGCCGCTGAATCGAGGCGAGCGCGCCGCGGTGCAGGTGGAAGCCGGTGCGCGCCTCGATGACGTCGTGCGCCCCGACGTAGACCGGGATGCCGTCGGCCTCGGCGGCGTCGACGAGGTCGGCGAGGTCGGTGACCCACCGCTCGGCCATGAGGTAGGAGCGCGGCCGGTGACCGGCCGCGAGCGCCCGGCGGATGACCTTCTGGCTCTCCGCGACGTAGAGCCCCCGCTCCGGCTCCGTGCGCCGGCGCAGGGCGACGTCGGTGAGGGAGACGTAGTCCTCGAGGCGGGGGTCGGTGGGGTCGGTAATCGCGATCGGCACGCCCGTCAGGGTAGTGCGCCTTCTAGGAGCCGCTCGCCTCAGGGGAACCAGACGAGCTTGACGATGGCGACGACGCCGATGAGCACGATGAGCCCGCGCAGCACCGCCGGCGGGATGCGCCGCCCCACCTTCGCCCCGATGATGCCCCCGACGAAGGCGCCGACCGCGATGAGCAGCACGACGAGCCAGTCGATGTGGTCGCGGGCGAAGAGCACGAAGACGCCGGCGGCGACGAGGTTGACGACGAGCGAGAGGACGTTCTTGTAGCCGTTGAGCCGCTGGAGCGGCTCGAGGCTGAGCGCGCTGAGCAGGCCCATGAGCAGCACGCCCTGCGCCGCGCCGAAGTAGCCGCCGTAGACGCCGGCCACGAAGACGCCCGCGCCCATGGCGGGGGCGTGCCAGCCCGGCACCGGCCGGTCGGACCCCTCGGGGTGCACCCGCGCCTGGATCCGTGGACCCGCGAGCACGAGCACGAGCGCGACGAGGATGAGCACCGGCACGATGGCGCGGAACGCGGCGGCCGGCAGGACGAGGAGCAGGCCCGCCCCGGCCACGGACCCGAGGAACGAGAGCGGCATGAGCCGGCGCAGCACCGGCGCCTGGCCGTTCAGCTCGTGGCGGTAGCCCCAGGCGCCGGTGACCCCGCCGGCGACGAGGCCGATGTTGTTCGACACGTTGGCCACGAGCGGGTTGACGCCGAAGAAGAGGAGCGTCGGGAAGGTGATGAGCGTCCCGGAGCCGACGATGGTGTTGATGAGGCCCGCGCCGGTGCCCGCCAGCGCGACGGCGACGGCGGACCAGAACGACACCCGGTCACCCTACAGAGGGTGGCCGGGTGTCGTCGGTCGGAGGTCGTGCCGTCCAGCCGTGGGCCGTCAGCCCGTCAGGCCGTCAGGCCGTGCGGACGGCCGTGGCGCTCAGCGCGTGCCGGGCGCCTCCGTCGGGTTCTCGGGCAGGTCGGCCGGGGCCGGCGGCGCGATGGCCGGGGGCTCGGTGGCCTCCGGGACGGCCGGAACCGCCGGGGCCGCGACCGCCGGCGTGGACGGGGCGGCCGTCACGGGCTTCGTCTCGGCGTCGACGGCGTGGCTCGGTGCCTGCTGGCGGTAGAGCGGGGCCGCCTGCTCGGTCGACTCCGCGCTCGCCTGCGCGGCCTGGCCGCGGGCCTCGGCGAGCGCCTTGGCCGGGTCCTCGAGCACCGTCTCGGCGAAGGCGTCGTCGTCCGAGTCCCCCGGGTCGACCCAGGCCTCGTCGTCGCCGCCACCGGTCGGCGCGGTCTCGGCGCCACCGAGCGCGTTGCCGATGCCCTTGAGGGCGTCGGTCAGCTCGGACGGGATGATCCACATCTTGTTCGAGTCGCCCCGGGCGAGCTGCGGGAGCACCTGGAGGTACTGGTAGGCGAGCAGCTTCTGGGTGGGCTTGCCGCGGTGGATGGCCGAGAAGACCTGCTGGATGGCGCGGGCCTGGCCCTGGGCCTCGAGGATGCGGGCCTGGGCCGAGCCCTCGGCGCGCAGGATCTGGCTCTGCTTCTCACCCTCGGCCGTGAGGATGGCCGACTGCTTGAAGCCCTCGGCCGTGAGGATCGCGGCGCGACGGTCGCGCTCGGCGCGCATCTGCTTCTCCATCGTCTCCTGCACCGAGTGGGGCGGGTCGATGGCCTTGAGCTCGACGCGGTTGACGCGGATGCCCCACTTGCCGGTGGCCTCGTCGAGGACGCCGCGCAGCTGGCCGTTGATCTGGTCGCGGCTCGTCAGCGCCTGCTCGAGGTCGAGCGAGCCGATGACGTTGCGCAGCGTCGTCACGGTCAGCTGCTCGATGCCCTGGATGAAGTTGGCGATCTCGTAGACGGCCGCCTTGGCGTCCGTGACGGAGTAGTAGATGACGGTGTCGATGTTGACGACGAGGTTGTCGCTCGTGATGACGGGCTGCGGCGGGAACGTCACGACCTGCTCACGCAGGTCGATGTTCGCGCGCACCTTGTCGACGAACGGGATGAGGAAGTGGATCCCCGCCGTCAGCGTCTTGTTGTAGCTGCCGAGCCGCTCGACGATCTGTGCGGTCTGCTGCGGCACGATGCGCACGGTGCGCAGCACCACGACGATCGCGAGCAGCAGGATGAGCAACGGAATGATGAGTACCGGGTCCACGGGTTCCTCGACCTTCTCCCTGTGCGGTCCGCGCTCCCCCGAGGGGCGCGGCGTGTGCGAACGGTCCGGGTGGACCGCTCGGTGGTTCGTCTGGTGTCGTCGGTGCCTCAGCCCCCGACGAGGTGGGCGCGGCTGACGATGGCGGTGGCGCCGTCGATGGAGTCGACGACGACCTCCTCGCCGGGTTCGATGCTGTCGCCGAGGGTGCGGGCCGACCACGTCTCGCCGGCGAGCTTGACCTGCCCGCCCTCCGGGGTCACGCGGTCGAGGGCGACGGCCGAGCGACCCACGTGGGCCGCCGTCCCCATCAGCTGGGTCGGCGACGACGCCTGGAAGCGCTTGCGCAGCCAGGGACGCACGACGGCGAGCAGCGCGACCGCGACGAGCGCGGCCACGACGGCCTGCACCGCCGGTGGGGCTCCGAAGGCCGCCGCGACGGAGGCACCCGTGGCGCCGCCGGCGAGCATGAGGAAGGTGAAGTCGACGGTCAGGGTCTCGATGGCGACGAGCACGAGGGCCACGCCGAGCCACACCATCCATGCGTGCCCCTCGAACACGTGCAACACCCTGCCTTTGATCGGGTCGGCGCAGACACCGACGTCCCGTGCGTCACTCCTGTGACGTCATCAAGTCTGCCCCAGTTCCATCGGGTGATCGGTGGAGCCGGGCAACGGGACGGTCTCGATCACGAGGCGGCGCGCGCCGACCACCGGTCGCCGTGCTGCTCGAGCACGAGGGGCAGCCCGAACGTCTCGCTGAGGTTCTCGGCCGTGAGGGTGAGCGGGATCGGCCCGGCGGCGACGACCCGGCCGTCGCGGATCATCAGCACGTCGGTGAACGACGGCGGGATCTCCTCGACGTGGTGCGTGACGAGCACCATGGCCGGCGCCTCGGTGTCGGCGGCGAGCGTCCCGAGGCGTCGCACGAGGTCCTCGCGGCCCCCGAGGTCGAGGCCGGCGGCCGGCTCGTCGAGGAGCATGAGCTCGGGGTCGGTCATCAGGGCCCGCGCGATCTGCACGCGCTTGCGCTCCCCCTCGCTCAGCGTGCCGTAGGGCCGGTCCGCGAGGCGCTCGGCGCCGAGCGCCCGGAGCAGCTCCATGGCGCGCACGTAGTCCATCGGGTCGTAGCTCTCGCGCCAGCGACCGATGATGCCGTAGGACGCCGTGACGACGACGTTGCCGACGAGCTCGCCGGCCGGGATGCGCTCGGCCATCGAGGAGCTGGCGAGACCGATCCGCGGGCGCAGCTCGAAGACGTCGACGGCGCCGAGCACCTCGCCGAGGATGCCGGCCACGCCGCTCGTCGGGTGCATCCGGGCCGCGGCGACCTGCAGCAGCGTGGTCTTGCCGGCACCGTTGGCGCCCAGCACGACCCAGCGCTCGCCCTCCTCCACCTCCCACGTCACGTCGTCGAGGAGCGTGGAGGCACCGCGGCGGACGGTGACTCCGGCGAAGGCGAGGACGTCGCTCATGGCTCGACCCTATGGCACGGCCTCGGGGCCGCTGCGGCGGCGCACCCTACGATGGCGTCGTGTCCGAGCTGCCCGCCTCCGTGCGCCTCGCCCTGTGGATGACGGCATCGTGGCGGGGCGACCTCGACACGACGGCCGCGCTCGGCCGCGCCTTCCCCGACCTCGACCACGTCGCCGGTGACCTCGCCCGCCTGGACGTGTGGCGCGACCTCGGCGAGCGCGCCCTCTTCGTCGCGCTCCCCCGCCCGGGAGACCCCAGCCGGATGCCGCGGGGCTCGACCGCCGCGACCGCGCACGCGGCGGAGGCGGGCGAGTGCGTCTTCGTGGCCGGCCTCGGCGGGGTGCTCGTGCCCACCCTCAGCGAGTTCGGGCCCGAGGGCGACGTCGGCGTGCGCGCGGACTGGACCGCCTACGAGGCCGACCCGATCCCCCGTCACCGGCTCGAGATGCTCGACCTGCGCGACATCGAACGCGGCCTGCTGCTGCGACTGCGCGAGCACACCGAGCGCTTCGAGCAGGTCGGCGGCCACCCGTGGGGCGACGAGGCCCGCGCCGAGGCACAGGCCGACCTCGACACGGCCCTCTGGGGCATCCCGCCGGCGACCTCGGGCCGCGCGCTGCGCATCATGTCGCTCGCGGCGAACCTCTCCCGCCTCGCGCACCGGACCCTCGGCCTGACCTCGCTCGGCTCCGGCGGCCTCGACGCGGGCACGGTGCGCACCCGGGGGATGCTCCTGCGCGACCTCGCCGGGGACGCCGACGCGGCCCTCGCCGACGCCACGAACGTGGCCGTCATGTCGATCGCCGGCTGGCGACCGGCCTAGTCGGGGGCGCCGGAGCCGCCTGCTCCACCGGAGGAGTCCGCCTCGAGCCGGGCGACGACCGCCCGGGCGTAGGCGCGCTCGGCGTCGATGTCCGCGTGGCGCTCGGTGCCACCCGCGGGCGTGACGACGGTGACGGCATACCCGCCGTCGAGCTGCTCGAGGGAGACGAACGCGTCCCCGAGCAGGTCGCGCAGCTGCTCCTCGCGCGGGAGCCACACCACCTTGGCCTGCTCGACGCTGTCGAGCGCCCACTCGGTCGTGCCGTTGAAGCCGATGACGTCGCCGGTGCTGAAGTGGTGGACGTCGACCGTGAGGTCGCTGATGACGAAGACGTCCTGCTCCATCCCGTCGACGGGCACGACGAAGCGGTCGCCGGAGGCAGGCTGCCAGGTGAGCCCCGCGTCGGCGAGGCGGCGGGCCAGCTCGATGGTCAACATGGGCACCATCGTCACATCGACGCGGCGAGGCGCCAAGCAACCCTAGATTTGCTGCATGACCCAGCCCTCGCAGCAGTCCTCGCCACCCACCCTCGACGTCCTCGCCGACGAGGCCTTCGAGCGCATCCTCTGCGTCGCGGCCCATCCCGACGACCTCGAGTACGGCACGGCGGCGGCCGTGGACCGCTGGGTCCGGGCCGGCAAGCACGTGACGTACCTGCTCGTCACCCGCGGCGAGGCCGGCATCGACACGGTGCCGCCCGCGCAGGCGGGCCCGTTGCGCGAGCAGGAGGAACGCGACGGGGCGGCACGCGTCGGGGTGGACGTCGTCGAGTTCCTCGACGGGTTCTCCGACGGCGTCGTCGAGTACGGCCTGCCCCTGCGACGCGCCATCGCCCGCGAGATCCGCGTCCGCCGCCCCGACCTCGTCGTCACGGCGACGTATGCCGACCGCTTCCCGAACGGCGCCGTCAACCAGGCCGACCACCGCGCCGTCGGGCTCGCCGTCGTCGACGCGCGGGCCGACGCCGGCAACCGGTGGATCTTCCCCGACCTCGTCGACGAGGGGCACGACCCCTGCGCGGTCCCACGTGTGCTCGTCGTCGCCGACCCGCACCCGACGCACTTCGTCGACGTCTCGGACCACCTGGACACAGCCATCGCCTCGCTGTCGGCGCACGCGGCCTACCTCGAGGCCCTCGGCCCCGACTACCCCACGCCCGCCGAGCTGCTCGGGTCCGTGCTCGGCGCGCCGGCCGAGGCCACGGGCGTGCCGTATGCCGTCACGGGTCGCCTCATCGGCTGACGGCGGTGCGCGGCGCGCTGCGCGGTCCGCCGCGTCAGGGGCCGAGGACGGTGCGGTAGACCTCGAGGGTGCGGTCGCCGATGGAGTCCCACGAGAAGGAGTCGACAGCCCGTTGCCGACCGGCGCGGCCGAACGCGCGGGCGCGCTCGACGTCGGAGACGGCCTCGTTGAGCGCCGCGGCGAGGTCGGCGACGAAGCGCTCGGGGTCGACCGGCGTCCCGGTGCCGTCCTGCACCTGCTCGATGGGCACGAGCCAACCCGTCTCGCCGTCGACGACGACCTCGGGGATGCCGCCGGTGGCGGTGGCGACGACCGCGAGCTCGCACGCCATGGCCTCGAGGTTGACGATGCCGAGCGGCTCGTAGACCGAGGGGCAGGCGAAGACGGTGCCGTGGGTGAGCAGCGCCGCGACCTCGTGGCGCGGCAGCATGTCGGCGATCCACACGACGCCCTCGCGACGGGCCTTGAGCTCGTTCATCAGGCCCTCGACCTCCGCGAGGATCTCCGGGGTGTCCGGTGCCCCGGCGCACAGCACGAGCTGGACGTCCGGCGGCAGCTCGGCGCAGGCCCGCAGCAGGTAGGGCAGACCCTTCTGACGGGTGATCCGCCCGACGAAGACGACCGACCGGCGGTCGGGGTCCACACCGTGCCGGCGCACGATGTCGGCTGCCTCCGGCGAGCGGTCGGCCGACCACATCTTCGCGTCGATCCCGTTGTGCACCACGTGAACCCGGTCGGGATCGAGCGAGGGGTAGCTGCGCAGGATGTCGTCGCGCATGCCGGCGCTCACGGCGACGACCGCGGCGGCCGCCTCGTAGGCCGTGCGCTCGGCCCAGGACGACACGCGGTAGCCGCCACCCAGCTGCTCGGCCTTCCAGGGGCGCATCGGCTCGAGCGAGTGCGCGGTCACGACGTGCGGCATGCCACCGAGGAGCGACGCGAGGTGCCCTCCGAAGTTCGCGTACCACGTGTGGGAGTGCACGAGGTCGGCCCCGACGCAGTCGCCGGCGAGGCTGACGTCGACGCCGAGCGTCTGCAGGGCCGCGTTGCTCGCGGCCAGCTCCGGCAGGTCGGGGTAGGCCGTCGTGCCGGCCTCGTCGCGGTCGGCGCCGAAGCACCGCACCCGCACGTCGACGTCGCCGCGGGCGCGGAGGGCCCGCACCAGCTCGGCCACGTGCACACCGGCCCCTCCGTAGACCGCCGGGGGGTACTCCTTGCTGAGGATGTCTACGCGCACGGTCCGACCCTAGCCCCGCGAGGACCCCCCGGCGCGGAATCCGTCAGCCAATGGGCGGACCGAACCTGCCCCCGGTCCGCACCGCTGCCCTAGGGTGGCCCTCATGGCCCGACGAAGCCCAGCCGCTGGTCCCAAGGTCCTTGCCATCGTGCTCGCGGGGGGTGAGGGAAAACGCTTGATGCCGTTGACCGCCGACCGCGCCAAACCAGCGGTGCCCTTCGCCGGGATCTACCGCCTCATCGACCTCGCGCTGTCGAACGTCGTCAACTCCGGCTACCTCCAGGTCGTGGTGCTGACGCAGTACAAGTCGCACAGCCTCGACGCGCACGTGACGAAGACGTGGCGCATGTCGACGCTGCTCGGCAACTACGTGACGACCGTGCCGGCGCAGCAGCGCGTCGACAAGAACTGGTACCTCGGCAGCGCCGACGCGATCTACCAGAGCCTCAACCTCATGCACGACGAGCGGCCCGACATCGTGGTCGTCGTCGGCGCGGACCACGTCTATCGCATGGACTTCAGCGCCATGGTCGAGCAGCACATCGAGTCGGGCGCGGCGTGCACGGTCGCCGCCATCCGCCAGCCGATCTCGCTCGCCAACCAGTTCGGCGTCATCGAGGTCGACGACGACGACCCGAAGCGCATCGCCGCCTTCCTCGAGAAGCCGAGCGACCCGAAGGGCCTGCCGGACAACCCCGACGAGGTGCTCGCCTCGATGGGCAACTACGTCTTCACGGCCTCCGCGCTCGAGGAGGCCGTGACGGCCGACCACGACGCCGAGTCGAGCCACGACATGGGCGGCGACATCGTGCCGTGGTTCGTCGCGCGCGGCGAGGCCGGCGTCTACGACTTCAAGGACAACGAGGTGCCCGGCGCCACCGAACGTGACCGCGGCTACTGGCGCGACGTCGGCACCATCGAGTCGTACTACGACGCGCACATGGACCTCATCTCGATCCACCCGGTCTTCAACCTCTACAACTACGAGTGGCCGATCTACACCCAGCACAGCCCCTACCCGCCGGCGAAGTTCGTCCACGGCAGCGGCGACCGCATCGGTGAGGCGCTCAACTCGGCCGTGTCGCCGGGCGTCGTGGTGTCGGGCGCGCACATCTACGCGTCGGTGCTCTCGCCGCTCGTGCACGTGCACTCGTACGCGAGCATCCAGGGCTCGGTGCTCCTCGACGGCGTCGAGGTCAACCGGCACGCGCAGATCCGCCGCGCGATCATCGACAAGAACGTCGTCGTGCCGGAGGGCTGCCAGATCGGCATCGACCACGAGCACGACCGGGCGCGCGGCTTCCACGTCACCGAGACCGGCATCGTCGTGGTCGGGAAGGGCCAGGTGGTCACCCGGTGACGACGAGCGACAAGACCCCCGCGACCGAGCCCGCGAGCGACGACCTGCCGGCACCGGCGAGCGTGGACGACCCACGACCGGCCCGCGTCGGCATCCAGGTACCGCCGCAGCACGCCACGTGGGCGCAGATCCGGCGCACCGCGGCGACGCTCGAGGAGCTCGGCGTCGACGTGCTGCTCAACTGGGACCACTTCTTCCCGCTGAGCGGTGACCGCGGCGGGCTGCACTTCGAGTGCTGGACGATGCTCGGGGCCTGGGCCGAGTCGACCGAGTCGGTCGAGATCGGCGCCCTCGTCACCTGCAACAGCTACCGCAACCCGAGCCTGCTCGCCGACATGGCCCGCACGGTCGACCACATCAGCGACGGCCGGCTCGTGCTCGGCATCGGCTCGGGGTGGGCGCAGCTCGACTACGACGAGTACGGCTACGAGTTCGGCACGGCGGGCGGCCGCCTCGACGACCTCGCCCGCGACCTGCCGGTGATCCGCGACCGCTGGTCGCGGCTCAACCCCGCCCCGACCCGCGACATCCCGATCCTCATCGGCGGCGGTGGCGAGAAGAAGACGCTGCGCATCGTCGCCGAGCACGCCGACATCTGGCACGGCTTCGGCGGACCCGACGAGATCGCGCACAAGCACCGGGTGCTCGACGAGTGGTGCGCGAAGCGCGGCCGCGACCCCCTCGAGATCGAGCGGTCGGCCGGTGTCGCCTTCGTGCCCGGTCGCAACCCCGACCAGACCGGCGACTACGCCGGCAACGCCCAGCAGCTTTACGACATCGGTACCCGGCTCTTCACGGCCAGCGTGGCAGCCGCCGACCCCGACCTCGGCCGGGTGCGCGACCTGCTCCAGTGGCGCGACGAGGTCAACGCCGCAGGGTAAGGACCGGCCATGTGGACCGCGACCTTCTGGGGACTCGTCGGCGGGGCGGCGCTGCTCGTCGGCGCCCTCCTCGGCGTCTATGCCCGTGCCTCCAACCGGGTCATCGGCATCGTCATGGCGTTCGGCGCCGGCGTGCTCATCAGCGCCGTCGCCTTCGAGCTGACCGAGGACGCCTACCGCAGCGCTGGGGCCACGCCGGTCGTGGTCGGCCTCGTCAGCGGCTCGCTCGTCTTCTTCGTCGGCGACTGGCTCATCGACCGGCGCGGTGGGCACCGCCGCAAGAGCCCGACGGGCGAGCACCAGCAGGGGGCCGGAGCGCTCGCGCTCGTGCTCGGGGCGCTGCTCGACGGCATACCGGAGTCGGCGGCCATCGGTGTCAGCGTCCTCGGCGGCGGGGAGGTGGGCATCGCCATGGTCGCGGCGGTCTTCCTCTCCAACGTGCCGGAGTCGATGTCGGCGAGTGCCGGGCTCAAGCGGGCCGGCCGCTCGACGGGGCACGTGCTCCGGCTCTGGATCCTCGTCATGCTCGCGTCCGGGGCGGCTGCTGGTCTGGGTTACGTTCTGCTGCAAGGGGCCTCGGCCGAGACGGTCGCCGTCATCCAGACCTTCGCCGCCGGCGCCATCATCACGATGCTCGCCGACACGATGATGCCCGAGGCGACCGAGCACGCCGGTCGGCTCGTCGGGCTCGTCACGATGCTCGGCTTCGCCCTCGCGTTCCTGCTCAGCGCGGTCGGCTGAGGACGGGCGGGGCCCCGGGCGGCCGGATGCCGGAAGGTGTGACCGCCCGCCGGGCGTCGTCACTACCCTGACCCGGGTGACCGACGCGACCCGCACGGACGAGCCCGACTTCCAGACCCTCAGCATCACGGTGACGGGCGACGACCGCCCGGGCGTCACCGGTACGCTGCTCGGAGCCCTCTCCGGCTTCGGGGCCGAGGTGCTCGACATCCAGCAGGTCGTCGTGCAGGGCCACCTGACGCTGACGGTGCTGCTCCGACCCGGCGCGAACGTCGAGCAGCTGCGCGACGCGGCGGCCGTCGCCGCGCACCGGCTCGGGGTCGACCTGCGGGTCGTCGAGGGCACGGGCGACAACCGGCGGTCGCGCCAGGGCCGGGCCGCGGTCGTGGTTCTCGGCGCCCCGCTGCGGGCCAGCGCCGTCTCGCTCGTCACGTCGCGGATCGCCGAGCACGGCGCGAACATCGACCGCATCCGGCGGCTCTCGCGCTACCCCGTGACGACCGTCGAGTTCGACATCTCCGGCGCCGACGTCGCCTCCCTGCGCACCGAGCTCGCCCTCGTCGCCACCTCTGAGGGCATCGACATCGCCGTCGCGCCCGGCGGCCTCGCCCGGCGCGGGCGACGGCTCGTCGTGCTCGACGTGGACTCCACGCTGATCCAGCAGGAGGTCATCGAGCTGCTCGCCGCGCACTCGGGCCGCGAGGCCGAGGTCGCCGAGGTGACGGCCCGCGCCATGGCGGGCGAGCTCGACTTCGAGGAGTCGCTGAGGGCTCGCGTCACGACGCTGGCCGGCCTGCCGGCATCCGTCCTCGACGACGTGCGCGACGCCGTCGTGCTGACGCCCGGGGCGCGCACCCTCGTGCGCACCCTCAAGCGGCTCGGCTTCACGGTGGGGCTCGTCAGCGGCGGCTTCATCGAGATCGTCGGCGCTCTCGCCGACGACCTCGGCATCGACCACGCGCGCGCCAACCGGCTGGAGATCGAGGACGGCCACCTCACCGGGCGCGTCGTCGGCGAGGTCGTCGACCGCGCGGGCAAGGCGCGCGCGCTGCGGGAGTTCGCCGAGCAGGAGGGGCTGCCGCTCAGCCGCACCGTCGCTATCGGTGACGGGGCGAACGACCTCGACATGCTCGACATCGCCGGCCTGGGCGTCGCCTTCAACGCCAAGCCGATCGTGCAGGAGCAGGCCCAGACGTCGGTCAACGTGCCCTACCTCGACTCGGTGCTCTACCTGCTCGGCCTGAGCCGCGAGGAGATCGAGGAGGCCGATCTCGACGACGGCACGCCGACCCAGGCTCCGCCGGTCCCCCACGCCGGTCACTAGGCTGGCTCGATGCAGACCCCGCCACCGACCACCACGCCGAGCCCGCGCGGCCCCCGTCGCACGCTGCTCATCATCGGTGGGGCCGAGGACCGGATCGGTCGCTCGGTCGTGCTCAAGCGCTTCGTCAAGCTCTCCGGCGGGCACCGTGGCCACATCGTCGTCATCCCCACCGCCTCGTCGTACGCCGAGGAGGTGTCGGAGGCCTACCGCGACGTCTTCACCCGGCTGCGCGGCGGCGACGTCAGCGTCGTGCACCCGCAGACGCGCCGCGACGCCACCGACCCGCACCTCGTCGAGCTGCTCGACCGCGCCACCGGCGTGTTCCTCACCGGTGGCAGCCAGGTCAAGCTGGCCCAGAGCATCGTCGGGATGCCGGTGGGCGA
Source organism: Terrabacter sp. NPDC000476 (assembly GCF_040300125.1). Classification (NCBI taxonomy): domain Bacteria; kingdom Bacillati; phylum Actinomycetota; class Actinomycetes; order Micrococcales; family Intrasporangiaceae; genus Terrabacter; species Terrabacter sp. NPDC000476. The sequence continues at coordinate 280,153 of NZ_JBEPDF010000001.1, read as the reverse complement.
TGCCATCCTGCGGGCCCACGAGCGCGGCGCCGTCGTGGCGGGCACGTCGGCCGGGGCCTCCATCATGAGCCGGTTCATGATCTCGCTCGGCGAGGAGGGGCTCACCCCGCGCCAGCGCGCGAGCCAGATCTCCGCCGGTCTCGGCCTCGTCGAGGACATCATCATCGACCAGCACTTCGACCAGCGCGGCCGCTACGGCCGGCTCATGTCGATGGTCGCGGCCTCCCCCAACCTGCTGGGCATGGGCATCGACGAGAACACGGCCGCCGAGATCCGCGACGACGGCGTCATGTCCGTCATCGGGGCGGGCTCGATCTTCCTCGTGGACGCCCGCAACGCCATCACCGACGCGGCCGACGCCCGCCGCGGCGCGCCCCTGCTCGTCTCGGGAGCCGTGGTGCACTCGCTGCCGACGGGCAGTACGTTCGACCTGGGCCACGTCGAGCTGACCGCGTTCGTCGAGCGCCACCCCGACATCGAGGGTGCGGTCGTCCCGGCCAAGCTCCGCTCGGCCCGCACGAGCGACGCGCGCCACTGAACCGGACCGCACCACCCCGCACGACCGGCAGCACCTGAACGAACCTGCACGACCTGCACGATCCGAGCGACCCCGAATGACCCCGTAGGAGAACAGCGATGGCCGTCGAGGTACCCACCCCCACCGGACCGGCACGACCGGACCTCACGATCCTCGAGACGAGGATCTACCGCGGGCCGAACGTCTGGTCGTACCAGCAGGCGATCCACCTCGTCGTCGACCTCGGCAGCCTCGAGGAGTACCCGACCGTCTCGCTCGACGGGTTCACCGACCGGCTCATCGAGCTCGTGCCCGGCCTCGAGCGGCACACCTGCTCGCTGGGCCGGCGCGGCGGCTTCATCGAGCGCCTCCGTGAGGGCACCTGGCTCGGCCACGTGGCCGAGCACGTCGCGCTCCAGCTGCAGACCCTCGCCGGCCACGACTCGCGCCGCGGCAAGACCCGCGCCGTCAAGGGCCGTCCCGGTTGCTACAACGTCGTCTACAGCTACACCGACGAGACCGTCGGCGTGGCGGCCGGCAAGCTCGCCGTGCGGCTCATCAACCACCTCGTCGAGACCGAGGACGGCTTCGACTTCGAGACGGAGTTCAACGCCTTCCTCCGGCAGGCCGAGCGCGTGGCGTTCGGGCCGTCGACGGCCGCCATCCTCGAGGAGGCGGCCTCGCGCGACATCCCCTACATCCGGCTCAACTCGGCCTCGCTCGTGCAGCTCGGCCAGGGCGTGCACGCCCAGCGCATCCGCGCCACCATGACGTCGAAGACCGGCGCCCTCGCCGTCGACATCGCGGGCGACAAGGACCTCACGACGAAGCTGCTCGGCTCGGCCGGTCTGCCCGTGCCCAAGCAGGAGGCGGTGCGCACCCTGCGCGGCACGCTCGAGGCCGCCCGCCGCATCGGGTTCCCCGTCGTCGTCAAGCCGCTCGACGGCAACCACGGCCGCGGAGTGTGCCTCAACCTGATGAGCGCCGAGGAGGTCGAGAAGGCCTACGAGATCGCCAAGGCGGAGTCGCGTCGGGGCACCATCGTCGTCGAGTCGTTCGTCACCGGCCGCGACTACCGCTGCCTCATCGTCGGCGGACGCATGCAGGCCATCGCCGAGCGCGTGCCGGCCCACGTCGTCGGCGACGGCACGCACACCGTCGCCGAGCTCGTCGACATCACGAACGCCGACCCGCGGCGCGGCGTCGGCCACGAGAAGGTGCTGACGAAGATCAAGGTCGACGCGAACGCGATCGACATCCTCGAGGGCCAGGGCCACACGCTCGAGTCGGTGCCGCCCGAGGGCGAGATGGTCAAGCTCGCGCTGACGGGCAACATGTCGACGGGCGGGATCTCCATCGACCGCACGTTCGACGCCCACCCCGACAACGTCGAGATCGCCGAGGAGGCCGCGCGCATGGTCGGCCTCGACGTCGCCGGCATCGACTTCATCTGCCCCGACATCACCTACCCCGTGCGCGAGACCGGCGGGGCGATCTGCGAGGTCAACGCCGCCCCGGGCTTCCGCATGCACACCCACCCCACCGTCGGCGAGCCGCAGTTCATCGCCAAGCCGGTCGTCGACCTGCTCTTCCCGCCGGGCGCCCAGTCGCGCGTGCCGATCGTCGCCGTGACCGGCACGAACGGCAAGACGACGACGTCGCGGATGATCGCGCACATCTTCAAGGGGCTCGGCCGCAAGGTCGGCATGACCTCCACCGACGGCGTCGTCATCGACGAGCGGCTCGTCATCAAGGCCGACGCGTCCGGCCCGCGGTCGGCCCGGATGGTGCTGCAGAACCCGCGCGTCGACTTCGCCGTCATGGAGGTGGCCCGTGGCGGCATCCTGCGTGAGGGCCTCGGCTACGACCGCAACGACATCGCCGTCGTCACCAACATCGCGCCGGACCACCTGGGGATGAAGGGGATCGACACCCTGCGCCAGCTCGCCGACGTCAAGGCGGTCATCGTCGAGGCGGTGCCGCGCGACGGCTTCGCGGTGCTCAACGCCGACGACCCGCACGTGCGCAACATGCGCCGTCGGTGCTCGGGCGGCATCGTCTGGTTCACGATGTCGGAGCCGGGCAGCGAGGTGCGGGAGTTCGTCGACGACTACTGCCGTCGCGGGGGTCGGGCCGTCGTGCTCGAGCCGAGCGACCGCGGCGAGATGATCGTCATCAAGCACGGGCGCCGCAGCATGCAGCTGGCCTGGACCCACCTGCTGCCGTCGACCTTCGGCGGCGCGGCGCGGTTCAACGTCGCCAACGCCCTCGCGGCGGCCGGCGCGGCCTTCGCGGCCGGCGCGCCCCTGCACGACATCCGGCAGGGCCTGCGCACCTTCGCCACGACGTACTACCTCTCCCCCGGCCGCCTCAACCTCGTGCAGGTGGCGAACGCAGAGGTCTTCGTCGACTACTGCCACAACGCGGCCGGCATGAAGGAGCTCGGTGCGTTCGTCGACCGCTACGCCGACCAGAAGAAGGGCCAGTCAGACCTCGGCCGCACCTCGCGGATCGGCATGATCGGCGCCGCCGGCGACCGGCGCGACGACGACATCCGCGAGCTCGGCGAGGTCGCGGCGCAGCACTTCGACGTCCTCGTCGTGCGCGAGGACGCGCGCCTGCGAGGCCGCAAGCCGGGCGAGGCCGCCGAGCTCGTGGCGGAGGGGGCCCGCACGGCCATGGCCGCCGGCGCGCGCTGCCGCCAGGTCGAGATCGTGCTCGACGAGCTCGAGGCCACCCGGCACGTGCTCGCCCGCACCAACCCGGGTGACCTCGTCGTCATGTGCGTCGACCAGCACTCGATGGTCGTCGCCGAGCTCGAGGAGCGCACCAAGCACGCCCAGGCCGGCGCCCGCATCGGCACGCCCGCCGCCGCCACGAGCGACCCCGACCTCGACCCGAGCACCCTCACCGAGACGGCCGAGGCCGAGGGCGAGGAGGCCGAGGGCGAGGCGCTCGGAGCCGTCCCCGAGAAGGCCGACGACACCGCCGTCTGAGGTCGTATGCCGGGTGGCGCGGCCCCGCTCCCACCGAGCCGTCCCGAGGTGGTCGGGTCGGTCGGCGGGTGCTGAGCGGGTGGGTCAGTCGGCGGCCGGGGACAGCTCGTCGGCGTAGGCGCGCAGGGCCCGACGGTAGGCCTGGGTGTCGACGTCGGTCGTCGCCTCGAGCGTGCCGCGGATCAGGTCGGCCAGGCCCTGTCGCTCCTGGCCCAGGTCGGCCTGCACGAGCGCCCGGAACATCAGCGCCGCGGTGTTGTGCGGCCTCGAGGCGAGCACGTCGTCGAGGAGGGGCAGCGCCTCAGCCGGCCGGCCCACGACGCGCAGGCTCGAGGCGAGCTGGAGCTGGGCGCGGTGCCGGTGCGGCTCCTTGAGCCCGGCCGCCAGCGCCTGCTCGTAGAGGCCGATCGCGCGCTGCTCGTCACCGGAGGCGTCGTGCGCGCCGGCGAGCTCGAAGACGAGCCGCGCGTCACCGGGGTGCCCGTCGACGAGCTGCTGGGCCGTCGCGATCCGTGCCGCGTCGTCGCCCGCCTCCCACAGCGCCGCGATCTCGGACTCCAGCTCGTGCTCGCCGCGGGCGGCGACGACCTTGCGCCGGATCGCGCGTGCGTCGTCGACCTTGCCGCCGTTCGCGCGCACCCACGCGTCGACCTCGGCCCGCTCGGCGTGGCACATGAGCGCCACGACGTCGCCGTCGTGGGCGTGCTGGACGAGGGCCTGGAGAGCCGCGAGCTCGGTGCCGTGGCTCGGCACGTCGAGGACGCCGACCTTGGCCAGCCCCTCGCGGAAGAGCCCGAGCAGCTCGTCTTCAGTGCGGCCGCGCAGGTAGTGGGCGGCGATCTTCAGCGCGACCTCCTCGGCGCCGTGGCCGGCGATCTCGCCCATCGACACGATCGCCTCGTCGGCGCGGTCGCCCGCGCAGCCGAGGCCGAGGCGCACGGCGCCACCGGGCGCCGCCAGCCCGCGCGAGACCTCGAGCAGCGCCTCGAGGCCGGCCTCGTTATGGGCCATGTCCATGATGACCGTAGCCTTGCCGCCCGCATCGAGGGGCACGGAGTACGTGTTGAGCCGGCCCCAGTTGTGCTCGGGGTCGGGCGCGAAGGTGCGCAGCCCCTCGACGACGGCCGAGCGCGGCACCCCCAGGCCGAGCGCCGCCGCCGCACCGGCGAGCGCGTTGGCGATGTTGTTGCGCGACAGGCCGCTCAGCGTCATCGGCACGTCGACGATCTTGACGAGACGGTCGGGGTCGCCGTTGGGCGAGAGCACGACGATCTCGCCGTCGAGCACGGTGATGCCGCGCCCGCCCGCGTTGATCGACTCCCACAGCGCCGGCGAGGCCGGGTCGAGGCTGAAGGCCCACGGCTTGGCCTTGATGCCGAAGCGCATCGCCCACACGCGCGGGTCGTCGCCGTTCAGCACGACCCAGCCCTGCGGCTTGGTCACCGTGGTGACGATGGCCTTGACCTCGGCGAGCTGGTCGAGCGTGTCGATGCCCTGCAGCCCGAGGTGGTCGGCGCTGACGTTCGTCACGACGCTGACGTCGTTGGCCGTGACGCCCATCCCCTTGAGCAGCATGCCTCCCCGAGCCGTCTCGAGGATGCCGATGTCGAGCCCCGGCGTCTCGAGCACACCGCGCGCACCGGCAGGGCCCGAGAAGTCGCCCTCCTCCTTCGTCTCCCCCATGACGACGACGCCGTCGGTGGAGCTCCACGCCGTCGTGAGCCCGGCCGTCATGCACATGTGCGCCATGAGGCGGGTCGTCGTCGTCTTGCCGTTGGTGCCGGTCACCGAGGCGACGGGCACTGTCGGGGTGAGCACGCTGGGGCCCGGGCCGTCCGGCGCGGCGAGGATCTCGGCGGCGGCCGCCTCGATGACCTCGTCGGCCCGGCGCGAGCGGTCGAGCAGCGCCGCCATGACGGCGCCGACCTGCTCACCGGCCACGCGCCCCCGCGTGCGGTGCACCCACGGGAAGGCGAGCACGACGTCGAGGGCGGTCTGGCCGGCGCGCACCCGCACGCCGAGCCGGCCCGCGCCGATCTCGGTGCCGAGGCGGCGCATCACGGTCCGGATGACCCGCATGACGAAGCGCTGGCGCAGCGCGCTGCCGCGCCGCCCGGGGCGCGCCGACCGCATGCCCAGCCGGGCGGCCAGCGCCTCGGCCTCGGTGCGCTTGAGGTCGAGGTAGCCGGGCAGGTGCAGGATCACCTTGATGGCAGGCCGGGCGAAGTAGAGGTTGGGCCCGTCGAGCACCCGCACCTCGTCGACGCGCACCGCCGGCGGCGCAGCCGGTGCGGCCGCGTCCGAAGCGGTGGCGAGCTCGACGTCGGTCGGCTGGGGGCTGGGCTCGGTCCCGGCGTGAGGCATGGGCAGGACTCTAGCGAGCCGTGGGTGCCCTTCGCGCGTGACGACCCGGGAGCGGGCCCGTCACCGCTCGGATCCTGCTCCGCATTCCGGAGCAGGATGCGAGCGGCAGGCGCGTCACTGGCCCATGGCGTGCACGCCGCCGTCGACGTGCACGATCTCGCCCGTCGTCGCCGGGAACCAGCCCGAGAGCAGCGCCGCGCACGCCTGCGCCGCCGGCACCGGGTCGTTGACGTCCCAGCCGAGCGGGGCGCGCTCGTCCCAGATCTGCTCGAACTGCTCGAAGCCGGGGATCGACTTGGCCGCCGTCGTGCGGATCGGGCCGGCCGCGACGAGGTTGCAGCGCACGTTCTTCGGGCCGAGGTCGCGCGCGAGGTAGCGGTTCGTCGACTCGAAGGCGGCCTTGGCCACGCCCATCCAGTCGTACACCGGCCAGGCGAACTTCGCGTCGAAGGTCAGCCCGACGACGCTGCCGCCGGACGTCATGAGCGGAAGGGTCGCGACGGCGAGCGCCTTGAGGCTGTACGCCGAGATCTGCACCGCCGTCGAAACGTCCTCCCACGTCCCCTCGAGGAAGTTGAAGGCGCCCTGCGGCGCGAAGCCGATCGAGTGCAGCACGCCGTCGAGCGAGTCGACGTGCTCACCGAGACGCTCGGCGAGGGTGTCGAGGTGCTCCTGGTTCGCGACGTCGAGCTCGATGACCTCCGGCGTCACCGGCAGGCGCTTGGCGATCGTCTGCGTGATCCGCATCGTGCGTCCGAACGAGGTGAGCACGACGGTCGCGCCCTCCTGCTGGGCGATCTTCGCGACGTGGAACGCGATCGAGCTGTCCATGAGGACGCCGGTGATGAGGAGCTTCTTGCCTTCGAGGATTCCCATGTCTGCGACTTTCTCTCCGTGGGTGGGGGCGCGTGGCGCACGAGGGTGGTGACGGCATACGGGCGCGTGTGCCGTCCGCTGGGCTCAGTGCCCCATGCCGAGTCCGCCGTCGACGGGGATGACGGCGCCCGTCACGTAGGCCGCGTCGTCGCTCGCGACGAAGCGCACGACGGCGGCGACCTCCTCGGGCGTCGCGAACCGGCCGGCGGGGATGTTCGCGAGGTAGGCCTTCTTCTGGTCGTCGGGCAGCACGGCCGTCATCTCGGTGTCGATGAAGCCGGGCGCGACGACGTTCGCCGTGATGCCGCGACCACCGAGCTCGCGCGAGATCGAGCGGGCGAGCCCGACGAGGCCGGCCTTCGAGGCGGCGTAGTTGGTCTGGCCCGGCGAGCCGTAGAGGCCGACGACGCTGCTGATGAGCACGATCCGGCCGCGACGCTTGCGGATCATGCCGGTGGCGGCGCGGCGCGCGCAGCGGAAGGCGCCGGCGAGGTTCGTGTCGATGACCGAGTCGAACTCCTCGTCGCTCATCCGCATGAGGAGCGTGTCGCGGGTGATGCCGGCGTTGGCGACGAGCACCTCGACGGGACCGCCGAAGATCTCCTCCGCGGCCGTGAACGCGGCGTCGACCGACGCGGTGTCGGTGACCTCGCACGTGACGCCCTGCAGCCCCTCCGGGGGCTGCCCGGAGCGGTGCGTGATGACGACGTTGTCGCCGGCCTCCTGGAAGGCCCGGGCGATCGCGAGGCCGATGCCTCGGTTGCCGCCGGTCACGAGCACGTTGCGCGCCTCGGTCGTTGCCACGTTTCCTCCATCCGCCGGCGGGTGCCGGTGTCGCTGTCTGCCCCGAAACCTAACGGACTACCCAAGGGTAGACAGCCACGTCCCGGGCCTGTCGGAACCGGCTTATGGTGGATGGGTGCCAAGAGCCAAGAACGAGCCCGTCGTGCACTCGGTCACGTCGGCTGCCACGTCCACCACGGACGACCAGGACCAGCGGGTCAAGCGCTACCTCACGATGATGGGCATCCGCATCGCGTGCTTCGGCCTGGTCTTCGTCACCTCCGGCTGGCTGCGCTGGGCCGCCGTGCTCGCCGCCGTCTTCATCCCCTACGTGGCCGTCGTGCTGGCCAACGCCGTGAGCCCCCGCCAGGCGGGCAGCATCCAGTCGGTCGTCCCGCGCGACGACACGCCGCGGATCGAGCGGTGACCGCCTCGTTCCTGTCGGGATCCGGAGGGGCGAGCGTGGACGGGCAGGTCTGCAGCGCCAAGGGCTGCCGCCAGGACGCCGTGCACGCCGTCGTGTGGAACAACCCCAAGCTGCACGAGCCGGGCCGGCGCAAGGTGTGGCTCGCGTGCGACGAGCACCGGCAGTCGCTCACGGACTTCATCAGCCTGCGCGGCTTCCTCATCGAGGTCGTGCCCGTCGAGGCGCTCACCGACGCCGACGGCTGAGGCCCTCGTCGCGCAGGCCGTCGCGCAGGCCGTCCGGGTCGCCCTCGGCTTCGGGCGCGTGGCCCGGCGTCCGGCGTGACGCACATGGAGCTGCGGATGGTGCTGCGCCTCTCGGGGTGATCAGCCCATCAGCTGCAACATCATCGGCAACACGTCAGGCGAGGTGTGTGCCGCCGCCCTGCGCACGCGTGCCTCACGTGACCGAGCTGGGCCAGCGGTGCCGACGCCAGTTCGCCCAGGTGGCGAAGCCGGTCGGCGGCTCGTCCAGCGGTTCGGTGCCGTCGAGCTCCCCCGACGTGGGCACCTCGAACTGCGCCGCCCACGCCGCGAGCTCCGCGTCGCTCATCGGCCACGTCGTCCCGGGCTCGAGCCGCTGGCGCTCGTCGACCCGCCGGCGCTGCTCGGCCATGTCGAGCGACAGGTAGACCAGCTCGACCTCGGCGCCGACCTCGCGGGCGGCGTGCCGCAGGCAGGAGCGCTCGTCGCGGCCCCACAGCCCGAAGTCGAGCACGACGTCGACGCCCAGCGCGAGGACGCGCAGCGCCACGTCGACGAGCCGTCCCTCGATGACGTCCGAGGCCGACGGCGGGTTCGCCTCGCCGAAGAGGGCCTTGACCCACTCGTCCTTGGTCAGCCGCAGTGCGCCGCGCTCGGCCTCGAGCCGCCGGGCGGTCGTCGTCTTGCCGGTGGCCGGCAGCCCGACGGTGAGCATCAGCGTCGGAGGCCGCGTCATGTCGTCCCCTCCCTCGCGCGCACCTCGACGGCGAGATCGGTCACCATGGATGCCATGACCGTATGCCGCCTCGACCCCGCGGCGGCCGAGGCGCTCCGGGCCGCACCGCTGACCTATCGCGCCGACGAGCGCACCGGAGCGAGCGGAGCGAGGTCCGGCGACGGGGGCCCGGGGTTCCGTCGCTTCGCCGTGACGCGCGTGCTGGCCCGCCACGACTTCGACGCGGCCGCGGACGAGCTCCTCGGCTGGCAGCTGCAGTCACGGGCCGGCCTGCGGGTCGCCGCCTCCGAGCCGGTCGCCGAGGTCGGGACGGTCGTGTCGATGTCGCTCGGCGTCGGCCCGCTGGCCCTCCGGATCCCGTGCCGCGTCGTCGAGGTCGTCGACGAGCCGGGCCGGCGCGGGTTCGCGTACGCCACGCTTCCGGGGCACCCGGAGTGCGGTGAGGAGTGGTTCGTGCTCGAGCAGATGCCCGACGGCGGCCTGCGGCTCACGGTGAGCGCCGTGTCGCGTCCGGCGACGCTCCTCGCGCGGCTGGGCGGGCCGGTGTCGCGGGCCGTCCAGCAGTGGATGACGCGCCGCTACCTCATGGCCCTCGACGCGCCCGCCTCCCGCTGAGGCGGATCGGCCCTCTCAGCCGCCGACGACGAGGATCTCGTTCCCCTCGGGATCGGCGACCCGCCAACGGACGTCGGGCCGCTCGAGCAGTCGGCCACCCGCCGCGAGCATCGTCTCGACGCGTGCGGCCGCGGTGTCGGACGGCACGGCGAGCTCGACGTGCATGCGGTTGCGCTGCTCCCGCCTCCCGGTGTCGGCGAGGTCGATCTGCTGGAAGACGACCTCGGGTCCGAGGCGTGACGGGTCGACGATGTCGGTGGTGTGGGCCCGCCGGTCCTCCGCGTAGCCCAACGCTGCGACCCAGAAGGCGCGCACGGCGGCGACGTCGGCCGCGTCGAGGAACAGCTGCACGAAGCGGGGCGCCGACGGGTCGGCGACCGCACCGAGGCGGCGGGCCGCGGCCTGGAGGGCGACGGCCAGCCCGGTGAAGTCGACGTCCAGGCCATGCGCCTCGGCATCCGAGCGGTCCTTGCCGCTGTCGAGGACGACGAGGCCGGGACGGAGGTCGACGAGGAGCGGGAAGCCCGCGTCCCCGGCGAGCCGGGCGGCGGCCTTCGCCAGCTCGACCTGCTCGCGCGTCGAACGGATCCGGTAGCAGGCCATGGCCGAGAAGACCTCGCGCCAGTCGTCGGTCTCGGCCTGCTCGCCGAGCGGCCCGCCGGGCACGAGGTCCACCTCGTTGCCGTCGGGGTCGCGGTGGCAGACGCCGTAGGGCCCGGACGGCTCCCCCGGGCGCACCTCGCCCACCACCGACTCGGGCCGCACGACGTCGAGGTGGAGACGGTGCCGCTCCGGGCGTCGCTCGTGCGACGGCTCGAAGCGCAGCGACGGTCCACGTCCGAGCGGGTCGGTCAGGGCCGCTGCGGCCGCCGCGGCCTCGTAGCCCGTGACCCGCTGCCAGAACGCCGAGACCGCAGTCTGGTCCGTGGCCTCGAAGACGACACCCAGCTGTTGCAGGCGGGCGGGGGCGGCCGTCAGGCCGAGCGAGCGGGCAGCTGTCGACACCGCGCCGGCCTCGTCATCCGCGTCCAGCCGGATCCGCACGCCGCGGTCACGGAGCTCGATCCGGGCGTCGGGCGACGCGGCGAGGGCACGCTCGGCCAGCGCCGCTCCGGCCCCGAGCGAGGGCGCGTCGAACCACGCCGTGGTGACACCGTCGACGACCCGCCAGTCCGAAGCGCTCGAGCTCATGCCGACAACCTAGGCGCCGACCCGGACGATCCACGGCCGCGAGGACGTCCCACCGTCGAGCAGTTCCTGCTCAGCGGGGGCGGGTCGTCACTCCGGGCGGCGGAAGTCGGTGACGTCGGGCAGGCGCGTGTAGCCGGCGGCGGCATACGTCGCGACGGCGGCCACGTTGCTGCTCGGCGTGCACACGGTCGCGCTCGACGCCCCCATCTCGCGCAGCGCGGCGGCTGCAGCCAGCGAGATGGCCGTGCCGTAGCCGTGACCCTGGTGGTCGCGGTGCACGCCGACGGGCTCGAGCAGGCCGGGTCGGCCCCGGCCGGCGGACCAGACGGTGGCCGCCGCGACGGGCACGCCGTCGGCGTCGCGACCGAGGAGGCAGCGGGCGTCCCGGTAGGCCGGGGTGGCGGCCATCGTCTGCCACCGCTCCACGGAGAACGTCGAGTTGGCGAACGCTCCGCGGTGCACCTCGACGCGCTCGGGCACCGCCTCGTGGTCCAGCACCTGCACCTGCAGGGCGATGTCCGGGACGGGCTCGGAGAGGTTGCGGCGCAACGGCGTCCACGCCTCGTCGGCGGTCCACCCCTCGTCGGTGAGGCGACGGCGCACGGCCGAGCCGGCCCTCATCTCGACCGACGCGCTGCCCTCGGGCAGCACCCCGGCCGACGGGTCGGTCAGGTCGGAGACCAGGCGGGCGGCGACGTCCTCGTCGGCGTCGACCTCGGGTGAGACCGCCATCCGCACGAGGGTCGGCTCGTCGAGCAGGCCGGCCGCGACGAGCACGCCGTCGCGTCGCCACAGCCGCACCGCGGCAGCCGTCCGCTCGCCGCCGAGGCTCCAGTTCCAGCCGAGGTCGCCCGGGTGCAGCTGGACCGGCGCGCCCTCCCGCTGCCAGGACGCCAGGGCGGCGATGACGTCGTCGAGCTCGGCGAGGGTCGGGGTCTCGGTCGTGACGGTCACCCGCGCCATTCAACGCCACCCGACCGGCCGGCGCCCACCGGGTTTTCGGCGGGGTGGCCGAGCTGCTCAGTGGCGGTGGCGCACCGGGGCGCGTCGACGACGGACGCCTCTCACCACGAGTGCCAGGCCGGCGAGGCACGGCGGCGCGCCCGTGACCAGCGCGCCCATCCCGATGGCGACGCCGAGCTCGCGCAGCGGGTTCGTCCGGTTGTCGGCCGAGAGGGCGCCCGTCAGGTACCAGGCCCCGTACCCCGCGAGCACGGCGGCCGCCAGCGCGAGCACGCACCCGAACGCGGTCACCCACGGCGAGGCCGCCCTGTCGTCACCCACGAGCTCCCCTGTCCCTCGGCGGTCCATCGGTCCCGAGCACCGTAGTGCCGGCGATCCTCCGGCGGCGTGTTCTGCGGGCCTATGTGCCGTCAGCCCGTGAGGGACGGCCCCGCGGCCAGGGCGCCCAGGTAGTCCGCGAAGCCACCGGCCGCGCGGCCCCGGCAGCGCCCCGACGTGCGGACGTGCACGGCTGCCGAGGCGAGGAAGGTCGCGCCCGTCGACCGCACCCTCTCGACGAGGCCGACGTCCTCGTGCAGGGCGACGGCGTCGAAGCCGCCCGCCCGACGGTAGGCCGAGAGGCGCACCCCGAGGTTGGCCCCGAACACGTGCGGGTGGCCGTCGCGCAGCGGGTGCAGCGACCACCACCGTGCGAGGGTCGCCGGGTCGAGGTCGCCCGGGTCGGGCTCGACCGTGCCGGCCACGAGGTCGACGCCGCTGTCGGCGAGCACGACCTGGCGCACGAGCCAGTCGCCCGGCACGATCCCGTCCGCGTCGGTCGTCGCGAGCCAGTGACGGTCGGCCGCCTCGTCCGCCACGCCTCCGGTCGCCCTCGTCACACCGTGCGCCCGGGCAGCCCCGACGCAGCGCACGTCGAGCGACACCGCCTGCACCGCGGGGTGCGCCGCGACCGCGCGTGCCGATCCGTCCGTGCACGCGTCGAGGACGACGGTGACCACGGCCGAGAGGTCGGGCCTGACGAGTGCCAGCTCCGCGACGGCGGCGTCGAGGGAGTCGAGCGCCCTGGGCAGCAGGGCCTCCTCGTCCTTGGCCGGGACCACGACGTGCACGTGGGTCAGGGGCCGAAGCGCCCGTGATGCGGTCACGTCAGGTGGCCCGGTGGGCATCGGTGCGGGACAGCACGTGCAGCGCGAAGTCGGTCTCGAGGTGGCTCGCGACCACGGGCAGCGCGCTTTCGTGCTGCCAGATCTCGGCGACGCGCGCCCCGTCGAGCGGCCAGCCCTCGATCGGGTGCTGCCAGTGGCAGAGGACCACGACGCCGTCGGCGGACAGGGCCGCGTCGACGCGCCGCGCCAGCCGGCGCAGGCGCTGGGGGCTGAGGAAGTAGCCGACCTCGGAGACGACGACGAGGTCGAAGGCGCCGTCGGGCCACTGCTCGGGGACGGTGCGCCGCAGCACCGTGACGCCCGCATCACCCGCCAGGGCCGCCTCGGACGCCCGGACGGCGGCCTCGCTCTCGTCGACGACGACGAGCTCGCCGCACCGCCCGGCGAGGTCGGCCGCGAGCCGCCCGATCGAGCCGCCGACCTCCAGGGCCCGCGAATACCGTTCGTGCGGAAGGGAAGCCAGCGTCACGGCGCGCTTGCGCTCCTCGTACCAGCTCGTGCGCACGCGCCACGGGTCGTCGACGTCGTCGTGCAGCCGGTCGAGGCTGTCGTCGGCCAGCGGGCCCAGCGAGAGGAACGTCTCCTGCGCACGGTCGAAGTGGGCGAGCATCCCGTCGTGCAGGACCCGCTCGTCACCGGCTGCGTCGGAGAGGGGCGCCACCTGGGTGCGGTGGCACGCGACGGCGCCGGCCTTCGCCGCCAGCACCTCGTCGGGGAGCCGGAGAACGTTCAGGTCGTCCCACGGCGCGTCGTCCGGCTCGCACCAGTGCCAGAGCCACACGGGGTACTCCCACAGCCGGGCGTCGGTGCGCCAGGCAGCCACCGCGGCCGCGCGCCCGGCGGCGTCGTGGTCGGCGTGCCCGTCGGCGCGCCACGGGGCGACGAGCAGGGTCTCGGGCCCGTCCTCGCGGACGAGGTCGACGAGCGTCGTCACCACGTCGTCGACGTGGTCGGCGACCGAGCCGTCCGGCATCCCCAGCCGCTCGAGACGGGCGTGGGGCGCCAACAGGCGCAGGGCCTGGCGCGACTCCTCCACGCGCAGGCGTCCCAGCTCGTCGGCTCCGGTCGTCGGCGAGGCCGGGTGGGAGCCCTCGCCGTCGGTGAGCAGCACGAGGCACACCTCGAGACCCGCGGCGGCCGCCAGGGCGATGAGCCCACCGGCCGCCAACGTCTCGTCGTCCGGGTGCGCCGCGACGACGACGAGTCGCCGGACGCCGAGGTCCGCGAGGCGGGGGGCCTGCGCGACTCCGCTCCAGCCGGGCGCCGCGCTCCACCGGGCCTCGGACGTCCCCGCCTCGTCGTGCGTGAAGGCGCGCGCCGGGGTCGTCACCAGGTGCTCCCGTCGCCGGTGTCGAGCAGGAGCCGGCCGAGGGCCGCCTCGTCGCGCTCGGCGTGCTCTTGGCGCAGGTAGAGGGTGAGGTCGGCGACGCGCGCCGCGTGGTCGGCCTCGAGGGCGAGGGGGGCCGGCCCGGTCGCGTGCCCGACGCGCCGCAGCACCTCCTCGGCGGCCTCGGCCACGACGTGACGCACCCGCAGGGCGAGGGCCGCGCCGGCTGCACCGGACGCGCGGCCACCGTCGATCTCGGCCGCGGCGGTCACGAGGGTGCTCCGAGCCGCCCACAGCGCCGCGTCGACCGCCCCGAGGTGCTGCTGCGCGATCTGGTCAGGCTCCCGGCCCGGGCGGAGCAGTCGTCGGGCCACCCCGACCGCACCACCGAACCACACCGCTGCCACGCCCATGCCGCCCCAGGCGAATCCGGGGCGCTCGAGGTACCAGCCCTGCTCGCCCACCGGCGTGGCCTCGGTGCCGTCGAAGGTCACGGGACCGCTCGGCACGTCGGGCAGGCCGCGGGCGTGCCAGGCGGCGGGCACGACGGTCACGCCGCGCTCGGAACCGAGGCGGACGGCATACAGGCGCCGGCCGGGGCCGTCCCAGGCGGTGACGAGCGCATGGCTCAGCCGACCGGCGAGCGAGCACCACGGCTTGGTGCCGTGCAGGCGCACCGAGCCGCCGTGGTCGCGCGCCTCGAGCCGGGCGCCGGGGCCCTCCGCGGCGAAGACGCCCCAGGTCGCTCCCCCGGCGTCGCCGTCGGCCACGTCGTGGCCGGCGTCCCGCGCCTCGGCCAGGATGGCGCGTGCGTCGAGGTGCGGCTCGACGGCGCGGGCGGCCGTGAGGCTGGTGGCCGCGACGGTGGCGAGCGCCTCCCACAGCCGCAGCGTGGATCCCTGTCCCGGCAGGGGGAAGGCGTCCGCGTGGCGGCGCACGAGCGCGAGCGCCGCGAGCGGGTCGGTGTCGGCCGAGACGTCGTCCGCGAGGGCCACGACCGAGCTGTCGGCAGGGGCGTCGAGTCCCAGCCGCACGGGGCGGCCGGGCGATGGATGCGGGCTGGACGTCGTCACCGTGCCCTCGTACCCATTCCGCAGGATCGTCCCGGCGCCGGGCACCGCGGGCGCACAGCCGGGTTCGGGGGTATCTGCACCGGGCACCCAGCGGCCTGACCTATCGTCGGGGCATGGACCTGGGGGTGCGGACGAGTCGGCGTGCCGCCGCGCTCTCGGCGCTCCTGCTGGCGGCCTGCGCCGTGGCCGCGTCGTGGACCGCTTCCGCGACCCATGCCGCCCCCGCACCGGCCCACGCGTCGGTCGCGACGGCACCCGGCAGCGGGACCGCGACGCCGCGCACCGGGCTCGGCATCTCCGCGTTCTTCGTCCTGCCCGCACCGACGGTCGAAGCGAACGAGCGCCAGCTGCGCGAGATGGGCGCCGACGCGATCACCTTCGGCCACCGCGTCGAGCCCGCACCGCGCTCGAGCTTCCCGACCGAGGTGCAGCGCCTCATCGGCTCCCGCACGCCGTACGCCTATGCCGGGGGCCTCAGCTGGCGCCCCTCCGCGCTGCGTCCGGGTGACGAGCAGGTGCGCATCTGCTGGGTCACGTGGACCGTGACCGATACCGGACACGGCACCGTCGTCGTCTCCTCGGACGCCGACGACCGCCAGGGCGCGCTCGTCCGGGCCGGGAACGCCCTGGGCGCCAAGACGATCCTCGGCCTGCCCGCGCCCCGGGCCGGGTCGCAGGACGGCGTGGCCTACCTGCCCGACACGAGCTACCTGCCCACCCTCGCGGCCTTCACCCAGCGCTTCGTGGTGGAGGCGCGTGCGGAGGGGGCGGACGGTTTCTACCAGCACGTCGAGATGCCGGTCACCGACACGCGCACGTGGAACCCCGTGCGGCAGCTCTACGCCTCGCAGAACGCCTCCGTCAGCCGGGCGTGGCCCCACGCGCTCGTCGTGCTGTCGCCCTACCTCGAGTCCCGACGCGACAAGGCGTTCGTGACGCCCGAGCAGGCAGCCCGCGGCGCGACGATGCTCGCCGCGACGGCCCAGGGCACGCGCCTCGTGCTCGCGCCGCAGGACGGCCTCGGCACCGGCACGACGGCGTTGGCGTCCGACACCTCGACGGCGCCGGGGCACGTCGCGCCCCTCGAGAGCTACCTACAAGCGATGCGCGCCGCCGTCGGGCAGCGCCTCTGGGTCAATGTCGAGCTGATGCGACCCGCCCCGGGCGGCGCCGCCGGCGCGCGCGAGGCGACGACGCGGTCACGCGTGCTCGACCAGCTCGCCGCCGAGCAGCCCTACGTCAGCGGCGCCGTCGCCTTCATCTGGGACGACCGCACCCGCGACATCGGCGCCGTCCGGGTCGTCGACGGCATGGCGGGCCTCAGCGACGGCTTCGGCACCACCGGCCGCTGACCGCGCGCCCGGGGCACCGGCAGGCGTGCTGGATGAGCCGACGGATGATGCTGCGGATGAACCTGCACCAGGTGGGGTGATGACCACACCGAACGCAGGATCATCCGCACCTCCATCTGCAGGTTCATCGGGCGCAGGGCTGCACATCGCCGGCGACGGGTGAGCCGGCGGCACTCTCGCGCGGCTCGCCGCCAGCGCGTGCAGGCGCTGTTCGCCTCAGCCGCCGATGGCGGACATCGGGCGGTCGGGCTGGACGAAGTCGGGATCGCCGATGCCGTGGCCTCGGCGCTTGCGCCACATCTCGCCGCGCATCAGGCCGAGCAGCTCGTCGTCGGTCGCGCCCTCGCGGAGCGGCCCGCGCAGGTCGGTCTCGGTCGTCGAGAAGAGGCAGTTGCGCACCTGGCCGTCGGCCGTGAGGCGGGTGCGGTCGCACGCCGCGCAGAACGGCGAGCTGACGCTCGCGATGATGCCCACGGTCTCGGGCCCGCCGTCGATCAGGAAGCGCTCGGCCGGGGCGCTGCCACGGTCTGCCGCCGGGAGCGGCGTGAGCTCCCAGCGCTCCGAGAGCCGTTCACGGATCTCGTCGGCGGAGATCATCTGCGTGCGGTCCCACGCGTGCTGGGCGTCGAGCGGCATCTGCTCGATGAACCGCAGCTCGTAGCCACGCTCGAGGCACCACGCGAGCACGTCGGCGACCGACTGGTCGTTGATGCCGCGCATGGCGACCGCGTTGACCTTGACGGGCGTGAGCCCTGCGTCGGCGGCGGCCTTGAGGCCGGCCTCCACGTCGGCGAGCCGGTCGCGACGGGTCAGCTGGGTGAAGGTCTCGGAGTCGATGGTGTCGAGGCTGACGTTGACCCGGTCGAGCCCCGCCTCCTTGAGCCCGAAGGCGACGCGCTCGAGCCCCACACCGTTCGTCGTCATGGCGATCTTCGGTCGCGGCTCCAGCGCGGCGATGCCAGCCACGAGCTCGACGAGCGAGCGGCGCAGCAGCGGCTCTCCGCCGGTGAGGCGCACCTGGGTGACCCCGTCGCGCACGAAGATGCCGATGATCCGCAGCAGCTCCTCGTCGGTCAGCATCTCGGCGCGCGGCATCCACGGGAGCCCCTCGGCCGGCATGCAGTACGTGCAGCGCAGGTTGCAGCGGTCGGTGACCGACACGCGCAGGTCGCGCGCCACCCGGCCAAACTGGTCGGCGAGGCCACCGGGGCGCACGCTCGGGTCGGGTAGGCGGGTCATGGGCTCCACTCTAGGCCGGGGTACCGTCAATCCGTGTTCCGACTCTGGCTGACCCGGCGGTGGGTGCTGTGGACCCTCGTCGCCGTCCTCTTCGGGGTCGCCTGCTTCTACCTCGGCCTGTGGCAGTGGCACCGCCACGTCGAGCAGCGCACGAAGGTCGACGCGATCGCGCGCAACTACGGCGCCGCACCGGTCGCGTTCACGCCCGGCCTCGTCGCCTCCCCGCTCCCCCCGGAGCGCCAGTGGACGCGCGTCACGCTGACGGGCACGTATGCCGCCGGCACCGACCTGCTCGTGCGCAACCGCACGCTCGACGCGACGGTCGGGTTCGAGGTGCTGACGCCGTTGCAGGCCGACGGGCTGACGCTGCTCGTCGACCGTGGCTGGGTGCCCAACGCCGCGAACGCCGAGACCAGCCCGGCCGTCGACCCGCCACCGTCCGGCCAGGTCGAGGTGACCGGGTGGCTGCGCACCGGCGAGGTCAGCCTCGGGCGCGACCTGCCCCCACCCCAGCTCGCAAGCATCAACCTGACCGACGCGCGGGCCCGCGTGCCGGCGCTCAGCGACGTGGACGCCTACCTCGTGCTCGGCGCGCAGCAGCCCGCCGCGGTCGCCGGCGCCCACCCGCTGCGGCTGCTGCCCAGGCCCGAGGAGGACCTCGGGCCGCACCAGGCGTACGCCTACCAGTGGTGGCTCTTCATGCCCGGTGGTGTCGCCTTCATCTTCTTCGCGGTCCGCCGGGAGGCGGCCGCGGGGCGTGCGCTCGCCGCCGGGCCCGACGCACCGGTCAAGCCCAAGAAGGTCCGGATCTGGGACGAGGAGGACGCCTGATGCAGATGCGACTCGAGCTGGTGCCGCTGCCGACGACGGACGTCGACGCGAGCAAGGCCTTCTACACCGACGGCATGGGCTTCGTGCTCGACCACGACGTCGAGCCGGGCAACGGCATGCGCGTCGTCCAGCTGACCCCACCGGGGTCGAGCTGCTCGATCGTCATCGGGGTCGGCATGAGCGCCCCCGACGCACCGCGCGTGCAGAACCTCCACCTCGTCGTCGACGACATCGACGAGGCACGGGCGACCTTGCGCGACAACGGGGTCGACGTCTCCGACGTGCAGGACATGGGCGGCGTCAAGTACGCCCACCTGAGCGACCCCGACGGCAACACGTGGGCGCTGCAGCAGCTGCTCCGCTGACGCGCGGGCCGGCCCGGCCCGCGCGGGCACCGCGCCCCCTGGCGCGCCCGACTGGCTGACCCGCGGCGCTCAGAGCTCGCCCTCGCACTCGTGCAGCACGTCGACACGGCGGAAGCCGAAGCGCTCGTTCGTGCGCTGCATGGCGACGTTGCCCTGCTCGGTGTGCGTCTGGAGCCATCGCCGCCCGGCCGCCCGCTCGCCCAGCGACGCGAGCTGGCGCAGGTTGGCCGCCTTGAGCGCCGCACCCAGACCCTGCCCCCGGTGCGCCCGGTCGACGAGGGTGTCGTCCTGCAGCACGAAGTCGGGGTCGTGCGCCGAGACGAACAGCTCGGTGTAGCCCGCGCCGTCCCTGGCTGCGGTCAGCACGACCGACCGCACCTTCGTCCAGCCCTGCTCGGCCATCCGCACGTCGGAGGTGCGGATGCGCTCGACGTCGACGACCGATGCCGTGCGCGTCAGCTCCCCCGTCGGCACGTCCTCGTTCATCTGCGTGCGCATCCGCGCCCACTCGGGCGCGAGGTCGTCCGGGCACGGACCCGTGAACGAGACGACGCGGTAGCCCTCGGGCACCCGCGCGGCCTCGGTGAGCCGCTCGAGCCGGTCCGGGTCGTAGGGCAGGTCGACGAGCAGCCGGTCCTCGGCGCTGAGGCTGCCCAGCCCGTGCCGCTGCGCGAAGGCTCCGCCGCACCAGTCCTCGAAGGCCACCCCGTCCGGCACGTAGACCTCGGTCTGCGCGATGCTGCGACCGTGCTCGCGCGCGACGGCCCGCACCTCGGCGGCGAGCAGGTCACCGGCCCCGCGCCGCCGGTGCTCCGGCAGCACCCCGAGCACCACCGACAGCGTGTCGGTGTCGTCGACGAGAGGGAGCGACACCTCCGCACCGCCGACGACGACGTCGCCGTCGAGCGCCGCCACGACGACGTATGCCGTCCGGTCGGCCGGGCGCGCCAGGTAGGTCCGCGTCGCCTCCCACGACTCCCACCAGGCCGGTTCGCGGTCGGCGAGGTGGGCGTCACGCACGGCCTCGTGCCAGTCACGCAGGAGCGGGTCGTCGGGCGTCAGGCGTCGGGTCGTCAGCACCGCCCCATCCGATCCGAGGTGCCGCCCGCGGCGCAACCGGATTCACGCCGCCCGGCACCGGGCCCGCGGGTGGGTCAGACACGCGCCACGGCCTCGGGCACGTCATCCGACGCGTCTGGGTCCGAGGCGTAGGGGTCCGTGACACCACCGTCCGCCCCGTGCTCGGCCCGCTCGACGGCCTGGTCGTCGAACTGCGTCGCGTGCAGGTCGGCGTAGAGGCCACCGGCGGCGAGCAGCTCCGCGTGCCGGCCCGTCTCGACGACGCGGCCGTGGTCGAGCACGACGATGAGGTCGGCCTGGCGGATCGTCGAGAGTCGGTGGGCGATGACGATCGAGGTGCGCCCCTCGAGCGCGGCGTCGAGCGCGCGCTGCACCGCGACCTCCGACTCGGAGTCGAGGTGGGCGGTCGCCTCGTCGAGCACGACGACGTCGGGCGCCTTGAGCAGCAGCCGGGCGATGGCGAGGCGCTGCTTCTCGCCGCCGCTCAACCGGTGGCCGCGGTCGCCGACGACGGTGTCGAGGCCCTCGGGCAGCTCGTCGACGAGGTCGCTGATCTGCGCGGCGCGCAGGGCGGCGTGGATCTGCTCGTCGGTGGCGTCGGCCCGGGCGTAGAGCAGGTTCGCGCGGATCGTGTCGTGGAAGAGGTGCGCCTCCTGCGTCACGACGCCGACGCGCTCACGCAGCGAGCCCATCGTCACGTCGCGCAGGTCGACCCCGCCGACGCGCACGACGCCCTCGCTCGGGTCGTAGAGCCGCGAGACGAGCGAGGTGAGCGTCGTCTTGCCCGCCCCGGACGGCCCGACGAGCGCGACGAGGTGGCCGGCCGGGGCCGACACGGTGATGTCGTGGAGCACCGACCCGCTCCCCCGGCGGTCACCGGAGGCGACCGACTCGAGGGAGGCGAGCGACACCTCGTCGGCGGACGGGTAGCGGAAGCCGACGTGGTCGAGCTCCACCCCGAGCGGCCCGGCGGGCAGGGCCACGGCGCTCGGGCTCTCCTTGACGAGCGGCTCGAGGTCGAGCACCTCGAAGACGCGCTCGAACGAGATGAGCGCGGTCATGATGTCGACGCGGACGTTGGAGAGCGAGGTCAGCGGACCGTAGAGCCGGCCCAGCAGCGCGGCGAGCGCGAGCAGCGTGCCGACCGAGAGGGTGCCGCTGACGGCCATCAGGCCGCCGAAGCCGTAGACCATCGCCGTGGCGAGGGCCGCCACGAGCGTCAGCGCCGCCATGAAGATCGTGCGGTTGAGCGCGATCTGGATGCCGATGTCGCGCACGCGGCCGGCGCGGTCGCCGTACTCGGCCTCCTCGCGCTCCGGGGTGCCGAAGAGCTTGACGAGCAGCGCCCCGGCGACGTTGAAGCGCTCCGTCATGCGGGTGCCCATGTCGGCGTTGAGGTTCATCTGGCGGTGCGACAGGCTGGCGAGCCGTCGGCCCATGAGCTTGGCGGGGATGAGGAAGAGCGGCACGAGCAGCAGCGAGCCGAGCGTCAGCTGCCACGAGAGCGCGAGCATGGCGCCGACGACGAGCACGACCGAGACGATGTTGCTGACGACGTTGGAGAGCACCGACGTGAAGGCCTGCTGGGCGCCGACGACGTCGTTGTTGAGGCGCGAGACGAGCGACCCCGTCTGCGCGCGGGTGAAGAAGGCGATCGGCTGGCGCAGCACGTGCCCGAAGACCTGGGTGCGCAGGTCGTTGATGAGGCCCTCGCCGATGCGCGAGGAGTACCACCGCGAGATGACGGTGAGCACGGCGTCGAGCACCGCGATGCCCGCCACGACGAGCGCGAGCCGCACGACGACCGAGGAGTCCTGCGGGATGACGCCATCGTCGACGAGGCTCTTGAGCAGGAGCGGGACGGTGACGACGAGCACCGAGTCGAGCACCACGACCGCGAGGAAGGCGATGATCGCCCGACGGTAGGGGCCGGCATACGTGAGCACGCGGCGGCGGGTGCCCGGCGAGAGGCTCCGCTCGGTCACCGACGAGTCACGCGACATCGATCGCATCGCCATCCACGGCTGCATGCCCACTGCTCAGACCTCCTTGCGTCCCTTCATCCAACCGCGAGGCACCGACAGCGATTCCCCGGCCATCCGATGGAAGGTCGTTCAGGCGTCCGCCCCGCCGAGCAGGCCCTGCAGCAGACCCGTCTGGGCCTCCCGCTCCCGGACCAGCTGCGCCTCGCGGCCGTCACCCTGCATCGCCCCGCGCAGCAGCGGCTTGAGCGCCCGCAGCGCCGGGGCGGGGGCGGCCAGCAGCGCGTCGACGAGCGACTCGGTGGCCTCCTCGAGGTCCGCCGCGGGTGCGAGCGAGCCGACGAGCCCGATGCCGTGAGCCTCGGGCGCGGTGATCCGGCGGCCGGTGGCGCAGATCTCGAGGGCCCGCGCGTAGCCGACGAGGTGCACGAGCGGCCCCGTGCCGCCGAGGTCGGGCACGAGTCCGAGGCTCGTCTCGCGCATGGCGAACCACGCGTCGAGCGCCGCGATGCGCAGGTCGGCCGCGAGCGCGAGCTGGAAGCCGGCACCGATCGCGTAGCCGTGCACCTGCGCGACGACGACCGCCGGGCACTCGGCCCATGCCGTGAAGCCCTCCTGGTAGGCGGCGATGCCGCGCTGGATCCCCTCGGCGCCACCGGCCGCGAGCGCCGCGATGCTCTCCTCGCCGGGCACGCCCTCGGGCGTGAACATCGCGGTGTCGATGCCGGCGGAGAACGCCTCGCCGGCACCGCGCAGCACGACGACGCGCACGTCGTCGGGCACCGACCGCGCCTCCTGCGCGAGCGCCGCCCACAGCGACGGCGTCTGCGCGTTGCGCTTCTCCGGGTGGTCGAGGGTGAGCGTGCGGACGGGCCCGTCGGTCTCCACGGCGAGGTGCGGATGCGTCATGCCCGCAGGCTACCCGTGGGTCGGCGCCCTGCCCGGGAGCCGTCAGGCCGCGGCGACCCCGACGGCGCGGTTCACGCCGACGACCTGCAGCACGCCCCAGCCGCTCACCGCTGCCGGCTGCACGAGCTCGACGCGGAAGACGCGCATGCAGCCCAGGCACGACCACGCGGAGGTCGGGTCGGGGAACGGCGTCACGTCGTCGCCCGAGCAGAACGGGCAGCGCAGGTGGTGGTCGGTCGGCATGACACCCAGTGTCGGGGCGGGGCCCCATGATACAATAACCGTCCATTATGCGAGCCAGAGCATTCGCTTATGCATGCCAGCCCCTCGACGTCACTGACCGAGCGCGCCGATCGCCCGGGCGACGACGAGGAGCGAGGTGAGCAGGGCCGCCGTGGCCTCGAGGCCCATCAAGGCCTTGGCGCGCGGGGTGAGCGGCATGGTGTCGGTCGGGCTGAAGGCGCTCGAGTTCGTCAGCGAGACGTAGAGGTAGTCGACGAGCTCCGGCCGCCAGTTGCTGCGGACGCTCGAGCTGGCGGCGACCTCGGTGACGGTGTCCTGGTTCTCGTCCTGCGAGAAGCGCCAGTCCGCCGGCGGCAGCCGGTCCCGCGCGACCGTGTGCCGGGCGACCGGACCGCCCCGGTCGACCTCCCAGAAGAGCAGGCCGAAGCCGATGACGTTCGTGAGCCACACCTGCATCCCGGCGACCAGGAGCGGCAGGCCCCCGGGATCGCCGGACGTCAGGCTGCGCACGAGCATGCCGAGGGCGACGAGGTTCGTCCCGATGACGACGCAGGCGAGCACGATCGAGACGGCGCGCGACCAACGGGTCTGGCGGATCATCCGGCGGGGGTTCGTCACCAGCAGCGCGGCGAGCAGCGCGAGCTCGACGGCCGGGATCGCGAGACGTGGGCCGACGAGCAGGCTCTCGGGCAGCACGGCATACGTCAGCGCGGCGACGAGCACGGCGAGGGCCGGCCACAGGCGGTTTTCCCCCGCGCTCGAGCGCGACTCGCGGCGTCGGCGGCGCCGGCCGCCCACGGCGCCCGGCCCGCCTCCGGCGCCACGCCTGTCGGGGACCATGCCGTCACGCTAGCGGCGCCGGGCGACACGACGCGGCGGGCGCGCCAGCGGCGTGTCAGCGGCGTGTCGGCGGCGTGTCAGGCGAGCGAGATGAGGTCCATGTAGTCGGGACCCCAGAGGTCCTCGACGCCGTCGGGCAGCAGCAGGATGCGCTCGGGCTCCAGCGCGTCGACGGCGCCCTCGTCGTGCGTGACGAGCACGACGGCGCCCTCGTACGTCTTGAGCGCGCCGAGGATCTCCTCGCGCGAGGCGGGGTCGAGGTTGTTCGTCGGCTCGTCGAGCAGCAGCACGTTGGCCGAGCTGACGACGAGCATGGCGAGCGACAGGCGCGTCTTCTCCCCACCGGAGAGCACGCCGGCCGGCTTCTGCACGTCGTCGCCGGAGAAGAGGAACGAGCCGAGCACCTTGCGCACGTCGGTCTCGCCGAGCTCCGGGGCCGCCGACTTCATGTTCTCGAGCACGGTGCGGGACACGTCGAGGTTCTCGTGCTCCTGCGCGTAGTAGCCGAGGCGCAGGCCGTGGCCGGGCTCCACCTCGCCCGTGTCGGGGGTGTCGACGCCGGCGAGCATCCGCAGCAGGGTCGTCTTGCCGGCGCCGTTGAGGCCGAGCACGACGACGCGGCTGCCGCGGTCGATGGCGAGGTCGACGTCGGTGAAGACCTCGAGCGAGCCGTAGGTGCGCGACAGGCCAGAGGCGCGCAGCGGCGTCTTGCCGCACGCCGCCGGCTTCGGGAAGCGCAGCTTGGCCACCTTGTCCTGCACGCGCTCGCCCTCGACGCCGGCGAGCAGGCGCTCGGCGCGCTTGGCCATGTTCTGCGCGGCGGTCGCCTTGGTGGCCTTGGCGCGCATCTTGTCGGCCTGCGCGAGCAGCGCGCCGGCCTTCTTCTGCGCGTTCTGCAGCTCACGGCGACGGCGCTTCTCGTCCGTCTCGCGCGCCTGGAGGTAGGTCTTCCAGTTGACGTTGTAGACGTCGAGCGCCGAGCGGTTCGCGTCGAGGTGGTAGACCTTGTTCACGACGGCGTCGAGCATCTCGGCGTCGTGGCTGATGATGATGAGCCCGCCCTTGTAGGCGCGGAGGTACTCCCTCAGCCAGGTGATCGAGTCGGCGTCGAGGTGGTTGGTCGGCTCGTCGAGCAGCAGGGTCTCGTTGCCGGAGAAGAGGATCCGCGAGAGCTCGACGCGACGGCGCTGGCCGCCCGAGAGCGTGCCGAGCGGTTGGCCGAGGATGCGCTCGTCGAGGCCGAGCGCGCTCGCGATCGAGGCGGCCTCGGACTCGGCGGCGTAGCCGCCCTGGGCCTCGAACTCGACCTCGAGGCGCGAGTACTTGCGCATCGCCTTGTCGCGCACCGCCTCGTCGTCGCTGCCCATGCGCACCTCGGTCTCGGCGCGGCGACGCATGATGTCGTCGAGGCCGCGCGCGGAGAGGATGCGGTCGCGGGCGAGCATCTCGAGGTCGCCGGTGCGCGGGTCCTGGGGCAGGTAGCCGACGGCGCCGGTGCGCGTCACGGTGCCGGCGGCGGGCTGGCCCTCACCCGCGAGCACCTTCGTCAGCGTGGTCTTGCCGGCGCCGTTGCGGCCGACGAGGCCGATGCGGTCGCCGGAGTCGATGCGGAAGCTGGCGTCCTCGACGAGCAGGCGCGCTCCCGCACGCAGCTCGATCCCGGTGGCGACGATCACGGCATTCCTCCTATCGGTGCCGCACTACGTCAGCGGCCGGACAACCCCACCAGTCTAGGAGCCGCGGAGGGGTGCTCTCGACGCGTCAGGCGTGCGGCCGCCTCGTGGCAGCCGTCACAGCCGCACGTCGTCGACGCGTGCATGGTGCCGACGTTGCGCCGGGTGCCGGGCGCCCACAACGGCTCGCGTATGCCGCCGGGCGAGGTCCACGTCGGCAGCAGGGTGGGTGCCGGGTCCGGGTCGCACGTGCCGGCCCGGCAGCACCGGCACGGCGTGTAGCCGCCGTTGCCGCGCTCGTGCCACGCCTGCTGGTGCCCGCAGCCGAGGCACCGGTGGACGAGGACGCTCACCGGTGCCCGGCGTCGGCGGCGACCGGCATGAGCACCGAGAAGCCGGCGCTCTCGCCACGGATCGCGAGCGGTCGGTGGGGTCCGTCGAGCACGAGGGTGGGCCGCTCCCCCGCCACGGCGAGCGCCTCGTGGAGGAACTCCGGGTCGACGTGCACGGCGGCACCGGCGTCACCGTCGGCGGACGCCCCCGGCCCGCCCGCCACCCGGACCGCGCCGTCGCGCACGACGAGGCCGACCGTCTCGCGCTCGACGGGCAGCCGGCCCTGCAGCCCGGTCGCGTCGACCGGGCGCTGCGACGGGTCTGTCGCGACGATCGCCCGGTAGTCCGGGAAGGCCCCCGGCAGCGCCGGGGTGGCGACGAGCTCACCGGCGACGAGCGCGCCGACGTGCCCCGGGCGCACCTCGAGCACGACCTCGGCATCCGGCCCGGCCGTGGCGCACGCGTCGGCGACCCGCTCGGCCCAGCCCAGCCGCACCACTGCGGCCACGGGCTCGTCCGCGGAGGCGGCGGGGGCTCCGACGACCGGGGCCCACCCCACGGCGAGGCGGTAGCGGTCGGTCGCGACGCACCGCACCTCGTCGCCGCACACCTCGACCAGGACGCCGGTCAGGACGCGGAGGTCGACGCCGTCCCCGGCCCCCGCCGACGGTTCCCCCGGCGCCACGGCGAAGCGGACCGACGTCAGGGCGGCGCGGAGGTCGGTCGCACCGACCACGACGCGGCAGGCCCGCGGGTCGCCGAGGGCGTGCTCGGCGAGGAGGGCCAGGGTGCGCCCGATCTCGCGGCGGGCGTCCGCCAGCCCGTCGACGAGGCGCTGCTCGTGCGCCTGCACGACGTCGGCCGCCGCCCCCGACGCACCCCGCGCGTCCTCGTCGAGCACGAGCGCCACCTCGGCGAGCGGCATCCCGACCCGCCGCAGCGACGCGAGGAGACGGGCGGCGCGGACCTGGCCGACGGCATACCTGCGGTAGCCGGTGAACGGGTCGACGTCGGCGGGGACGAGGACCCCCTCACGGTCGTAGAAGCGCAGCGCGCTCGCGGTCAGGCCGCTGCGTCGGGCGACCTCGCCGATCGTCAGGAGGCGGTCGGGAGGGAAGTCGTCGTGGGGGCTCGGGACGGCGGGCATGGGCGCAAGACTGGGCCCTCGACCGGGTCGAAGGTCAAGACCCGTAACGACGTGGACACATCGATGCCCCACCATGGGGGCCATGAACAGCCCCCTCCCCCACGGCGAGCCACTCAGCGCGGAGCACGCGCGGCTCGTCGACTCCCCCGGTCACGACGCCCCGTGGCGCCTCTGGGGCCCCTACCTCTCCGGCCGGCAGTGGGGCACGGTGCGCGAGGACTACTCGGCCGGCGGCAACGCGTGGTCGGAGTTCCCCTTCGACCAGGCGGTCTCGCGCGCCTACCGCTGGGGCGAGGACGGCCTCGGCGGCATCAGCGACCGCTTCGGCTTCCTCAACTTCTCGGTGGCGCTGTGGAACGGCAAGGACCCCATCCTCAAGGAGCGCCTCTTCGGCCTGACCAACGAGGAGGGCAACCACGGCGAGGACGCCAAGGAGTACTGGTGGGCCCTCGACGGCACGCCGACGCACTCGTGGATGCAGTGGCTCTACCGCTACCCGCAGGCCGAGTTCCCCTACGAGCAGCTGCGCCGCGAGAACCGCGAGCGCACCCGTGACGAGCGGGAGTTCGAGCTCGGCGACACCGGCATCCTCGACGACCACGAGTTCTTCGACGTGACGATGACGTATGCCAAGGCCGGGCCCGACGACATGTGCATCCGCATCTCGGCGACGAACCACGGACCGGAGACCGCGCCCCTGCACCTGCTGCCGACGATCTGGCTGCGCAACACGTGGGGCTGGGGCGTGGACGACCGCGTCACCGAGCTGCGCGAGATCCGCCGCAACGGCAGGCCTCCCCGCGGCTACCGGGCCGCCGAGGTGACGCACGGCTTCCTCGGGCGCTACGTCCTCGCCGCCTCCGGGACGCCGACGACCCTCTTCTGCGACAACGAGACCAACGCGAAGCACCTCTTCGGCGAGCAGGCCCTGGCCAACCAGTCGCTCTACCCGAAGGACTCGATCAACCAGCGCGTCGTGCACGGCCGTCGGCACGCCGTCAACCCCGGCGGCTACGGCAGCAAGTGCTCGTTCTGGTACCGCTTCGACTCCGTCGGGCCCGGCGAGACCGTGACCGTCGACCTGCGCCTCGCGACGGGCGACCCGACCCTCGACTGGTTCGGCGAGCCGTTCGAGGAGGTGCTCGGCGCGCGGCGCGAGGAGGCCGACGAGTTCTACGGCCACGTCATCGACGCCTCGCTCGACGAGGAGGACCGGCACGTCGCGCGGAGGGCGTATGCCGGCCTGCTCTGGGGCAAGCAGCTCTACCGCTACGACGTGCGCCAGTGGGTCGAGGGCGACCCGGTCGGCCCGGCGGTCTCCGAGAGCCGCAAGAAGGGCCGCAACGAGCACTGGAAGCACCTCGCCCTCGCCGACGTCATCTCGATGCCCGACGAGTGGGAGTACCCGTGGTTCGCGGCGTGGGACCTGGCGTTCCACACGATCCCGCTCGCGCACGTCGACCCGGAGTTCGCCAAGGAGCAGCTGCTCCTCATGTGCCGCGAGTGGGCCATGCACCCGAACGGCCAGCTGCCGGCATACGAGTGGGAGTTCGGCGACGTCAACCCGCCCGTGCACGCGTGGGCGGCCTGGCACGTCTACCGCATCGACGGCTACCGCGACCGCGAGTTCCTCGTGCGCGTCTTCACCAAGCTGCTGCTCAACTTCGCGTGGTGGGTCAACCGCAAGGACGCCAACGGCAGCAACCTCTTCGAGGGCGGGTTCCTCGGGATGGACAACATCGGCCTGTTCAACCGCTCCGCGCCGCTGCCACCCGGGTTCCGGCTCGAGCAGAGCGACGCGACGAGCTGGATGGCCTTCTACTGCCAGCAGATGCTGAAGATCGCGCTCGAGCTGGCCCGCACCGACAAGGCCTGGGACGACGTCGCGACGAAGTTCCTCGAGCACTTCCTCTCCATCGCGCAGGCGATGCGGCACTTCGGCTCGAGCGACAAGAGCCTCTGGCACGAGGAGGACGGCTTCTACTACGACGTGCTCGTGCAGCCGGACGGCCGCGCGCCGCACATGCGGGTGCGCTCGATGGTCGGGCTGCTGCCGATCCTCGGCGCGACCGAGATCCCGTCGTGGGTCGTCGACGAGTGCCCCGACGTCACGAGCCGCTTCCACTGGCTGCAGGAGCGCCGACCCGAGCTCGTCAAGCCGATGCTGGCGCGCGAGGACGGCAAGATGCTGCTGACCCTCGTGCCGCCGAAACGGCTGCGGCGCATCCTCGAGCGGATGTTCGACACCGAGGAGTTCCTCTCCCCCTACGGCATCCGGTCGCTGTCGGCCGCGACGCGCCAGGCCGTGACGGCGACGCTGGGCGACGAGACGGTGTCGATCGAGTACGAGCCGGGCGAGTCGCGCACGGGCATGTTCGGCGGCAACTCGAACTGGCGTGGGCCCGTGTGGTTCCCGACGAACGTGCTGCTCGCCGACAAGCTGCGCACGTACGGGCGCTTCTTCGGCGACGGCTTCCGCATCGAGGTGCCCACGGGCTCGGGCAACTGGTGCACGCTCGACGAGGCGGCCGACGTCGTCGACGGTGGGCTCACCGCGCTCTTCCGCCCGGTCGACGGCCGCCGCCCCTCCGACGGCAAGCGCATCGAGTCCTCCCCCGACCCGCTGTGGTCGGCGCACCCGACGTTCTCGGAGTTCTTCGACGGCGACACCGGCGAGGGCCTCGGCGCCACGCACCAGACCGGGTGGACCGCGCTCGTCGCCCACCTGCTCAACCCGCGGCTCCCGCCGGACCCGCGCACGATGGGCTGGGCCTGAGCCGGGGCTGCGCGAGGCGAGTCGGCGAGCCGGGCGCCCTCCGGTAGCGTGAGCCAGCGTGACCTCGCCCATCTCCGTCCGTGACATCAGCGCCGCCGAGCACCTCGCGTGGCTGCGCGCCCAGCCGTCGGCGAGCTTCCTCCAGACGCCGGCGTGGGCCGACGTCAAGAAGGAGTGGCGCGCCGAGTCGGTCGGCTGGTTCGAGGACGGCACGATGATCGGCGCCGCGCTCGTGCTCCACCGCTCGCTGCCCCGGGTGAGGCGGTCGCTCGCCTACGTGCCCGAGGGTCCGTGCATCGACTGGTCGTCGCCGCGCCTCGTCGAGCTGCTGCGCGCGCTGCGCGACCACCTCAAGGCCAAGGGCGCGTTCGCCCTGCGCCTCGGACCGCCGGTCGCCACGCACCGCTGGGGCACGGCGACGATCAAGGCCGCCATCGCCGACCCGGCCGTGCGACGCTACGACGAGGCGACGCCCGACGTCGTCGAGCCGGTCGGCACGGCCGTCGTCGCGCAGCTGCGGCGCCTCGGCTTCAGGCACCTCAGCCCCGACGACGGCTTCGCCGCAGGGCAGCCCGAGTTCGTCTTCCAGGTGCCGCTCGCGGGCCGAACGGAGGCCGACGTCCTCGCCGGCATGAACCAGCTGTGGCGGCGCAACATCAAGAAGACGGCGAAGAACGGCGTCACCGTGCGCGTCGGCGACGCCTCCGACCTGCCCGCGTTCCACCGCACCTACGTCGAGACGGCCGAGCGCGACCGCTTCACGCCACGCGGCCTCGCCTACTTCGAGCAGATGTATGCCGCCCTGTCGGCCGAGGACCCTGAGCGGATCCGCGTCTACCTCGCCGAGCACGAGGGCGACGTCCTCGCCGCGACGGTCTTCATCCGCGTCGGCGAGCACGCCTGGTACTCCTACGGCGCCTCGACCTCGGCCAAGCGCGAGCTGCAAGGCTCGACGGCGATCCAGTGGCGCATGATCCAGGACTCGATCGCGGCTGGCGCCTCGGTCTACGACCTGCGCGGCATCACCAACACCGTCGACGAGGCGAACCCGCACATCGGGCTGATCCGCTTCAAGGTCGGCACGGGCGGCGAGGCCGTGCGGCTCGCCGGCGAGTGGGACCTCCCCCTGAACCGCGTGCTCTACAAGGCCTTCGACCTCTACATGAAGCGGCGGTGACCGATCGTGTCGTTCGTCCTCCACGTCGACGGTGAGCGCTGGCGAGCCGGTCTCGACCGGGTCGTCGCCGAGCGCCCCGGCATCGTGCCCGTCATCAAGGGCAACGGCTACGGCTTCGGCCGCGACCTGCTCTGCGCCGAGGCCTCGCGGCTCGGCGTGCCGACGATCGCCGTCGGCACGTACGCCGAGGTGCCCGAGGCCCTCGCCGCGTTCGGCTGTGACGTGCTCGTCATGGAGCCCTACCGCGCAGCGATCCATGCCGGGCTGCCCGACCTGCTGGACACCCGGCTCGTGCACACGGTGACGACCGCCACGGACGTGGAGAGCCTGCGCAGCGTGCTGGCCGAGGCCCGGGTCGTCGTGGAGGGCCTGACCTCGATGAACCGCTTCGGTGCGCCGGTCGGCGAGGTCGGCGACCTCGCGGTGGCGGCCGACGCCGTCGGCGTGACGCTCCACCTGCCGCTCGGCACGGGGCACGTCGAGGAGATCGCGCGCTTCATCGCCGCCGTCCCGAGGGTGCAGACGTGGTTCGTCTCGCACGTCTCCGCCCGTGAGGTGTCCACGCTGGCAGAGCGATTCCCCGACCACACCTTCCGCCCGCGCATCGGCACGGACCTCTGGTACGCCGACAAGGGGTCCTACGAGGTGCGGGCCGACGTGCTCGACGTCCGGCCCGTCGCCAAGGGCACCCGGGTCGGCTACCGCCAGCGCCCGGTCGCCGGTGGCCACCTCGTGGTTGTCAGCGGCGGCACCTGCCACGGCGTCGCCATGGAGAGCCCCTCGTCGGCGGCCACCCTGCGCTCGCGCGCGATCGCGGTGACGGAGGGCGTGCTCGAGGCGGCCCACCGGGTGCGCTCGCCGTTCACGGTGTCGGGCACGACGCCGCGCTTCGCCGAGCCGCCGCACATGCAGTGCAGCCTGCTCGTGCTCCCGGAGGGCGTCACCCCACCGCGCGTCGGAGACGAGGTGCCGGTGCGCATGCGCCTCACGACGACCTCACCGGACGCCGTCGTCGTCGACTGAGCCCCACGGTCGCCGGGCCCACGTCTCAGAGACCGAGCTTGCCCTTCATGCCGCCGAGGCCGCCGCTGAGTAGCTCCTGCGGGTCGATGCCGAACTTGCCCAGCACGTCGGCGTGCTGGTCGGTGTCGACCTGGTCGGGCAGCTCCCCGTCGGCCTGCTCGGCCTGCTGCTGGTCACCGCGGTTGCGCAGGAACTCCACGACCTGCTGCTTGTCGATCTGCATGGCGCTCACTCCCGCTCGTGGTGGCCACCCGTGCCCGTCGAGGGAAGGGCAGCGCTTGGGTCAGGACACGTGCACTGACGGGCGTACCCACGAATCCGGCCGCGCAACACCTCGCCCTCGACGTCCCACGCGAAGGCAACGACCCGGCGGCAACGACCCGGCAGTAACGACCCGGCGGCAACGACCCGGCGGCGGTCGAGACGCGCCGGTGGTCAGGGAGCCATCGCGGCATAGCCGGCGGCGCTGTGGATCGCCAGCCCCGCGAAGGACGCCTGCGACGCGGCCCCGGCCGTCACCTGCGTGAGCTGGCCCTCCATCGCGGTGCGGGTCCAGCCGAAGAAGGTCTGCTTGGTGTCGACGGCCGTGTCACCGAGATACGTCGTCTCCTGCCCGATGCGCACGGGCTTGCCGAGGGCGGCGCCGGCCGTGAGGGCGGGGGCGGCCAGCGCCAGGGTGCCGTCGGCGCCCGCGGCGGTGTTGCGGTAGGCCATGACCGTCACGCCGGCCGTGCGCCGCATGATCTCGCGGTCGAGGCTCGAGGCGGCCCCCGCGCTCGTCTTCGCGGGAATCCCGTTGAACCAGAACGGGATGTCGGCCTCGATGGGTGCGCTGCCGGCATTCGCCTTGAGCGTGTCGAGCAGCTTCAGGTACTTCGTCACGACGGTGGACTGGCTCGTCGTCCACGCGGGCGTCGTGTAGGGCTCGACGTCGACGTGGATGCCGGTGAAGAGCCCCGTGGCCCTCGCCGGCTTGAGCCAGTACGTGACGACCCAGCTCGCGTTGTCGACCCAGCCGGGGTCGCCACCGAGCGCGTCGACGCGGATGCCGGCGGCCCGGGCCCGCTCGGAGAGGGTGCGCAGGTTCGGCAGCTGGCTCGAGGTCGTGACATTCGGCGGCACGGCGACGAAGAGCTGGTCGATGCCGGCGCTGACGGCGAGGTCGACGGTCTCGACGGGTGTGCTCGTGTCCCAGACCCACAGCGCCCGCGAGTCGGGGGCGGAGGCCGTCGTCACCGTCACGGTTGCCGGCCCGGTCGTGGTCTTGGTCGAGGTCGTGCTCGATGCCTTCGTGCCTGGCTTGGTGGTCGGCTTGGATGCGGCAGAGGCGCCCGGAGCGAGGACGAGGCCCGCGACCGTGACGGCGGCGAGGGCCGTCGCGAGACCGGCGAGGCGGTAGCGGCGCGAACGGGCGCTACGGGTGCGAAGGCGCATGTGCTGACTCCCGAGGGGGTGGCGAGGACATGCAAAATTGTCCGGTTTCCGCTGGTTTTGCGCAGCGTTTCCGCAAGATTCGCGCAACTCGCGATTTCTACCGGCCGGCCCTCAGGGCGTGTGGCGCGCGCGAGACCGACCGCACCACCCGGCATACGGCGTCGGACGCTCACGTCGTCGGCGAGCGGCGACCGGCCTCGATCGCGTCGAGGTCGCGCACGACGTAGCGCAGGTGCTCCCACTCCTCCTCGAGGATCGTGTGCAGGCACGAGAGCACCGTCTCGGGGAACGAGTCGTCGTGCGGGTTGGCCCGGGTCTCGGCCAGCAGCTCGGGCGTCGCGGTGGCGAGGACGTCGCGGACCAGTGCGACGCGCGAGGCGCGCGCCTCGAGCACCTCGTCGAACGCGACCGTCGAAACCGCCTGTAGCGCAAGCGTGGTCGCGTCCCCCTCGCGAGGCGTGTCGCGGAGCCCGAGGGGGTGGAAGGGCTGCTCGAGCCCGAGGACGGCCTGGCCGAGCCACAGGTCGGTGGCGAGCACGAGGTGGCGCAGGGTCTGGGCCACGGTCCACTCGCCGTCGACCGACACGTCGACCGTGCCGCCGGGCAGGGCTGCCGCGCGCTCCAGCAGGTGCGCCCAGGCGCGCTCCAGCGCCGCCCAGGCGTGACGCAGGGCGACGGGGTCGGCAGCCCGGCGCTCGGAGCGGCCGGGGAACCGGCGGTCGAGCTCGGCGTCGACGAACGGCCGCACGTCGACGCCGTTGACCGTCAGCGGCCGGTCGCCGTCGAAGAGCCACGGCGCGTCGACCTCGAGCCCGCCGACCTCGACGCCGCGCATGACGACACCGCTCAGGTCGGCGCCGACGAACCGCGACCCGCGCAGGCTCACGTCGACGAACTCCGCGCCCTGCAGGTCGTCGGACGGTGTGAAGCGGGCCATGGCGCCTCCTCGTCGTGCTCGCCGAACCCTGCGGCCAGCGTAGGCGACGCCGTCACTGCGCCGGGGGCAGGACCGCGCCGCTCTCCACGACGGCTCGGAGCATCGTCAGGGAGTCCGTCGCGTTCGACCGGGCCGACCTCTCGGCAGCAGCCCGGCTCCCGGGCGGCCACGTGCCCCTCGACGCGGTACGTCAGCCGGCACCCGCCGTGGACGTCTTCGAGCACGTAGCCGGCGAGGAACCCGCCCGGAACGGTGAGGGACCGGAACGCGACCGACCGTGGCGCGTCGATGGCGACGACCTCGGTGAGGTGCGCCGCGAGGACGTCACCCCGGCGCAGCACGGTGCAGTGCTGCTCGCCGACGGCAGCCACGGGCGTGCCGGGCACGCGGAAGGCGTTGACGACCGCCGGGTCGAGCAGCTGCGCGCTCCGCGGGTGCACGAGGAAGGCCCAGACCCGGTCGCGTGGGGCAGCGACCATGGTCGAGACCTCGCAGCTGATCGGTTCCACACCGGAGCGACGCGCCTCCCAGCGCTTCTCGAGCCTCGCCATGAGTGCCATGCCGACACTGTGACACGCCGACACGGTGGCATGCCGAGAGGGCGTTTCCTCCCCTTCGCCGTCTAGAGGAAGTCGGCCGGGTCGAAGTCGTCGATGGCGATGACCCGGATGCGCGGCAGCGACTCCCGGAACGCCTGCACGTCGTACTCGAGGTCGAAGGTGGCCAGGCCCTGGGTCGTCAGCTCGAGGAACGAGTTGCTGCGGAACTCCTGGAACCCGACGACGCCCACCCGCCGGCCGTCGAGGAGGTCGCCGACCTGCTCGACGAAGTCACCGTCGTTGCTGACGAGGAGCACGTCCGCCTCGCG
Organism: Terrabacter sp. NPDC000476; assembly: GCF_040300125.1. Taxonomy (NCBI): domain Bacteria; kingdom Bacillati; phylum Actinomycetota; class Actinomycetes; order Micrococcales; family Intrasporangiaceae; genus Terrabacter; species Terrabacter sp. NPDC000476. The sequence goes on along the minus strand of NZ_JBEPDF010000001.1, from coordinate 244,668 downwards.
CTCGCGGATCTCGACGAGCGTTCGCTGGATGGCGATGTCGACGACCTTCTCCCCCGGGGCGCCCGAGAGCGGCACCGGTCGGTAGCCGATCGCCATGAGCGCCTGGACGAAGGGCATCGGCAGTTCGTTGTTGGCGGCGAGGAAGAAGAGCCCGACGGCGGGCTGGCGCCAGAGCTCCTGGGAGAACTGCAGCAGGCGTTCCCACCGGGGGCGCTCCTCGGGCCGGGGGCGCCGGCCGAGGATCGAGGTGCCGAGGGTGGCATCGATGTTCTCCCCGTCGATGAGGACGTACGTCACGCGCGATGCTTCACCCATGACCGGGAGCCTACGGCCACGACCGCTTCGGGTCCTCCCCCGAGTCCCGGTCCCGCATGCCGTCACGCCCGTTGTCAGCGCACAACCCGTCGTCGTCAGCATGTGTTGACGACCCCGCGCCGTCAGCATACGCTGACACGCATGGAGCGAAACGCCACCGACCTCGCGGGCGACCTCGACAGCACCGACCCCACGGTCGGGCTGCGGGCTGTCGCCGCGCTGGGTCGCCTGCTCGCACAGCTCGAGACCCTGCACGTGCGCAACGCGCGGGCGAAGGGCTGGTCGTGGCAGGAGATCGCCGACGCCCTCGGCGTCACCAAGCAGACCGTCCACCGCAAGCACGCCCGGAGGTAGACCGTGTTCGAACGCTTCACCCGCGACGCCCGCGCCGCCGTGGTCTCGACCCAGGAGGTCTGCCGCGACACCGGCGCCGACGAGGTGCGCCCCGTCCACCTCCTCCTCGCGCTCACCCAGGAGGGCAGCGGGGTGCGCGACCTCCTCGCCCGCCACGGGATCACCACGGATGCCGTCGCCGATGGGCTGGGCATCGCACCACCGGCCCGGCCCACCCCGCTGGGCGACGACGACGCCGCCGCGCTGCGCTCCCTCGGCATCGACCTCGACGCGATCCGCAGCGCCGTCGAGCGGCAGTTCGGCGAGGGTGCGCTCGACGAGCCGTCGCCGGACGCCGACCAGGGCGCCGGCACCGTTGCAGCGCAACGGGATCGCGACGAGCAGACCTCCCGCGGGCGGTTCGGCCGCGGCGGCCACATCCGGTTCGGCCGCGGCGCCAGGAAGGTGCTCGAGCTCGCGCTGCGCGAGGCCGTGCGCAGCGGTGCACGCGAGATCCGCACGGAGCACATCGCGCTCGGGCTGCTGCGCGTCGACGACGAGGCGCTCGGCCTGCTGGTGCGCCATCTCGGTGTGGACCGCCAGGCGGTGCGGGCCGACCTCGAGAGCCACGGCCGCCGCACCGCGTGACCCGGTTCGATGTGTTCCACGGTCACCCATGACCGTGCAACACATCGAACCGGGCGCAGACCCCGCGTCCTAGGTCGCGGACCGCCAGACGGGAGCGACGTCCCGGTGGTAGCTGCGACCGGCGATCCGGCTGAGCAGGAAGGTCACCGGCGCCGGGATGGCCGAGCGGAGGTAGGCCCGTTCCGGCTCGGGCATGCCGTCCTGCACCCAGGCCATGAACCGCCCTGACCCGGCGAGCGACGGGGGTCGCAGCTGCTTCTCGACCACCTTCCACTCGGGCGTCCTCAGGTGTGGCAGCAGCAACGGCTCCAGGTCGTCCTCCTCGTGACTCAGGTGCCGCTCGACCACGACGTCCGCACGCTCCACGGCGTCCTTGGCGGCGCGCGCGTCGCCGGCCGACCCGGTCGAGACGTAGGTGTCCATCGCCGCGTGCACGTCGGCGAGCGCACCCGCCATGGCCTCGTGCTCCGACTCCATCACCTCGACCAGCTCACCCGCGCCCTCGACCCGGGCGAGGAACGGAAAGACGTGGGTGTCCTCGCCCTCGTGGTGGTGCTTGAGCTGGTCGTGCAGGTGGGCGTAGGCCACCCCGAGCTGCCGGGCACGAGCCCGGTCGCCGTCCGGGGCGGCGGCAAGGGCGGACGCGAGGCGACCGAGGTCGCGACGCACCGCCGCGTGGATCACACGGTTCATCGTCATGGTCCCTGTCATGACGAAACGGTAGGCGCCCGCACCTGCGGACCGGGCCGGAATCCGCGTACTCGCGACGGCTGGGATCGTCCGACGCCCGGCGGCCGTGCCATGGGGCAGGCCGGGCCCGTGCCGACGATCGGACGGCTGGCGGCATACGCAGGGGTGACCGTCCGCGCCGTCCGGCACTACCACCAGATCGCGGTCTGGTGGACGCCTTTGCCGAGGCCGCCCACCCCGTCGTGCCGCGGCTGCGGGCGCTCCTCGCCGAGCGCGGCTGGACCGGCTCGACGCGCCTCGAGAAGCGCGAGACGTGAGGGCCGTCCCGGCGCCGTCGTGAGCCGGGTCCCTCCCGCGGTGGCCGGCCAGCACGAGTCCGGCCGACCACCCGGGCGCCCGACCGCCTCGGGGCGGCCGGATGGCGTCCATGTCGTGGCCGGTGCACGCGAGCGCCCAGGCGATCGCCGAGTTGGAGTTCCACATCTCGCCGGCGCCCAGCTCGTCCCTCCCCCACGTCAGCGCCGGCAGCTGTGGGAGCACGTCCAGCACGGCCGCGACGGTGGCCGCCTCGTCGGTCGTGCGCAGCGGGCTCGCCACCGCCTCGGCGAGGTCGGGGATGCGGCCTCCCGGCCAGCACCGCACCTCGTAGCGGAAGGCACGGAAGTGCCCGAGCCACCGCGTGCCGACCGGTCCCTCGAGGAGCACGCCCCGGTCGGGCTCGGCGACGTTCCACACCGGGCCCATCTCGACGGCGTATGCCGTGTCGTCCAGCAGCAGCATCAGGCCGGCGTGGAACAGGGCCGCCCGGTCACGGTGCTCGCGCCACGCCGCCCACGACTCGTAGAGGCGTCCGCTCCAGCGAACGACGCTCCCGCCCGCCCCGAGCGGCAGCCAGTAGAGGTCGACCGACGCCGGCCCACGTTCCTCCGCCATGCCCTCACTCTCGCCGAGTCGCGCGACGCCGGTCAGGGCCGAAGGTCACCGCTCCTCCGCCCGAGGGCCAAGGAGGGCGTCGGCGAAAAGCCCATGACCACAGCCCGGCCGGGCGGGCACCATGGCGGGGTGCAGCTCACGATCTCGCGCCTCGCCGACCGCCCGGACCTCGCCGAGCTCATGTGGGCGATGCCCAGCTCGTGGCCGGAGTTCATGCGCCACGACCCGATCGGCGGGCTCTACTACGGCAACGTCGAGAGCCGCTTCGCCGAGTTCGCCCTCGTCGGGCAGGACGACGCGGGCGAGGTCGTCGCGGTCGCCCACTCGATCCCCTTCGTGCTCGGCGACGACGAGCTGCCCGGCAACGGCTGGGACTTCGTCATCCGCAACGGGCTGTCCACCAGTGTCCAGGGCGGCGAGCCCGACACGGTGTCCGCCGTGGAGATCGCCGTCCGGCTCGACCACCAGGGGCGCGGCCTCTCCGGGCAGATGCTGGCGGCCATGCGCGAGAACGCCGCCCGGCTCGGGTTCGCCACGCTCGTCGCGCCCGTGCGCCCCAACGGCAAGACCGACGCCGCGGAGCCGATGAGCACGTATGCCGTCCGCGTCCGTGACGACGGACTGCCCGTCGACCCGTGGCTGAGGGTGCACGTGCGGGCGGGCGGACGCATCCACGCGGTGGCGCCGCGCTCGATGGTCGTGCCCGGCACCCTCGAGGAGTGGCGCGAGTGGACCGGGCTGCCGTTCGACCGCACCGGGCCGGTCGTCGTGCCGCGCGCGCTCACCCCGGTGCACTGCGACGCCGAGCACGGCGTCGCCGTCTACGTCGAGCCGAACGTCTGGGTCGTGCACCCCACGGGGGCCGATGGTGCCCGCGGGGCCCGGAGCGACTAGACAGGAGGGGTGCACAGCGACCCCATCGACCACTTCGTCCACGTCCGCGGAGCCGCGGAGCACAACCTCAAGACGGTCGACGTCGACCTGCCGCGCGACGCCATGGTCGCCTTCACCGGCGTCTCGGGGTCGGGCAAGTCCTCGCTCGCCTTCGGCACGCTCTACGCCGAGGCGCAGCGCCGCTACTTCGAGTCGGTCGCGCCGTACGCCCGCCGCCTGCTCCAGCAGGTCGGCGCCCCGCACGTCCAGGAGGTCACCGGCCTGCCGCCCGCGGTGGCGCTGCAGCAGCGCCGCGGCGCGCCGAGCTCGCGCTCCACGGTCGGCACCCTGACGACGCTGTCGAACCTGCTGCGGATGCTCTACTCCCGCGCCGGCCGCTACCCCGAGGGCATGGATCGCCTCGAGGCGGAGGCCTTCTCCCCCAACACCGCCGCCGGCGCGTGCCCGGAGTGCCACGGCCTCGGCGAGGCACACGACGTGGCCGAGGACCTGCTCGTGCCCGACCCGTCGCTGACCGTGCGTGAAGGCGCCATCGCGGCCTGGCCGGGCGCCTGGCAGGGCAAGAACCTCGTGCGGGTGACGCGGACGGTCGGCATCGACATCGACGTGCCGTGGCGCGACCTGCCGAAGAAGGACCGCGACTGGCTGCTCTACACCGACGAGCAGCCGCGGGTGCTCATCGACCGCAAGGGCGAGGCCGACGACTCGACGGGACGCGACTACTACGGCACCTTCTGGAGCGCCCGCAAGCACATCCGACACACGCTCGCCGACACGAAGAGCCAGATGATGCGCGACAAGGCGCTCCGCTTCGTCCGCGGCGCGCGGTGCCCGGCGTGCGGCGGCACGGGCCTGCGCGCCGACGCGCTCACCGTGACCTTCCGCGGCCTGAGCATCGCCGAGGCGAACGCGCTGTCGTTCACCGACCTCTCGGAGCACCTGCGGCCGGTCGCCGAGCTCACCGAGGCCGGGGCGGCGACGTCGTCGGCCAGCTCGGGCGAGGCCACCGAGGTGGCGGTGCGCCTCAGCGCCGACCTCGTCGAGCGCATCGCCGTCCTGCTCGACCTCGGGCTCGGCTACCTCTCGCTGGGGCGCCGGTCGACGACCCTCTCCCCCGGCGAGGCCCAGCGGCTGCGCATCGCGACGCAGCTGCGCTCCGGGCTCTTCGGCGTCGTCTACGTGCTCGACGAGCCGTCGGCGGGGCTGCACCCGGCCGACGCCGAGCCGCTGCTCGACGTCCTCGACGCCCTCAAGCGCTCGGGCAACTCGCTCTTCGTCGTCGAGCACGACCTCGACATCGTGCGCCGCGCCGACTGGGTCGTCGACATCGGCCCGGGCGCCGGCGAGCAGGGCGGCCGGGTGCTCTACTCCGGGCCGGTCGACGGCCTAGAGCAGGTGGCGGAGTCGGTGACGGGCGCGCACCTCTTCGGCCGCGCCGAGGTAATGCAGCCGCACGGCCGCACGCCGCAGGGCTGGCTGCACCTGCGCGGGGTGACCCGCCACAACCTCGACGGCCTCTCGGTCGACGTGCCGCTGTGCGTCCTCACCGCCGTCACCGGCGTCAGCGGGTCGGGCAAGTCGACGCTCGTCACGCAGGTGCTCGCCGAGCTCGTGCGCCGCCACCTCGGCCAGGCGCCTGACGACGCCGACGAGACCGAGCTCGAGATCGACGTCGACGACGCGACGGGCCTCGAGTCGTTCGACCGCCTCGTGCGCGTCGACCAGCGCCCGATCGGACGCACGCCGCGCTCCAACCTCGCGACGTACACGGGACTCTTCGACGCGGTGCGCAAGCTGTATGCCGGCACGCCCGCGGCGCGTGAGCGCGGTTACGGGCCGGGGCGGTTCTCCTTCAACGTGGCCGAGGGCCGCTGCGAGACGTGCCAGGGCGAGGGCTTCGTGTCGGTCGAGCTGCTCTTCCTGCCCGGCACGTATGCGCCGTGCCCGACCTGCCACGGCTCGCGCTACAACGCCGAGACGCTCGAGATCACCTACGGCGGCAAGAGCATCGCGGACGTGCTGGGCCTCACCGTCGACGAGGCGGCCGACTTCCTCGCCGACGTGCCCGCCGCCGCGCGCAGCCTCGTGACGCTGCGCGAGGTCGGGCTCGGCTACCTGCGGCTCGGGCAGCCGGCGACCGAGCTGAGCGGCGGTGAGGCGCAGCGGATCAAGCTCGCGACCGAGCTGCAGCGGGCGCGTCGCGGGCACGCGCTCTACCTCCTCGACGAGCCGACCTCGGGGCTGCACGCGGCCGACGTCGCGCTGCTGCTGGGCCAGCTGCACGCCCTCGTCGACGCCGGCAACACCGTCGTGCTCGTCGAGCACCACCTCGACACGATCGCCAGCGCCGACTGGGTCATCGACCTCGGCCCCGGTGGCGGCGACCAGGGTGGGCGCGTCGTCGCGGCGGGCACTCCGGAGCAGGTCGCGGCCGCCGAGGACGGCGTCACCGCGCCGCACCTCGCGCGACGCCTGGAGGCGCGGGCTGCGGCTCAGTGACAGGTCAGTGACGGCTCAGTGACGGCGGGGCGCCGGCACGAGGTAGACCGGCACGGGCGCCGAGCGGACGATCTTCGAGGCGCGTGACCCGAGGAAGATCCGCGCGGCGGGTGCCGACGAGCTCGGCCCGACGACGAGCAGGTCGCCGTCGGCCCACTCGACGTCCCAGATCGCGTGCGCCCACGAGACGCCGTCTCCGACGACGAGCGAGCGGGCCAGGCGCTCGGCGAGCCGGCCGGGGGCGAGCTCGCCGACCTGGCGAAGGATCGCGTCCTTCATCCGGGTGACCCACCGGTCGATGACGAGCTCGTCGGCCGACTCCTCGACGCCGCCGAAGAACTGGCGGGGCGGCCGCACCGCGAAGGTGACGACGCGCACGGCAGCGCCGAGCGACTCGGCCAGTCTCGCCCCGGTGACGGCGACGTGCCCGCCGTCCTTGGAGCCGCCGTAGCCGATGCTGACCCGGCGGATCCGCGCGGACGGTCCGGCGCGGAAGCCGAGCGGCGCGAGGACGACGGGCAGCGGCGCGGAGTGCACGAGGCGGTCGGTGACGCTGCCGAGCGAGATGCGCCCGAGCGGGCCCTTGCTCGAGGAGCCGATGACGAGCGCGGACGCCTTGCTGCGGGCGGCCAGCTCGAGCAGCCCACCGGGGATGGACGACGCGCGGTGCACCTCGAACGACGCGGCGACACCGGACGGCATACGGTCTCGGGCGGTGTCGAGCACCGTGTTGGCCCACTCCGTCAGGGGCGCGAGGTAGTCGCCGTCGACGAACTGCGGGGCGCCGGCGGCGTGCGGGGTGGTGACGACCACCGCGACGACGAGCGGCTCACCGGTCGAGCGGGAGAGCACGCTCGCGAGCTCGAGCGCGGAGGTGCCGCTGTCCCCCGCCGTGTAGGCGACGACGATCGGCATGGCTCACACCGCGCCGACGAGCGAGGCCGCCTCGACGTGGGTCACCGGGAGGCCGAGCTCGGCTGCGCGGTCGACCACCTCGAAGCGCTGCCAGATCGACTCCGCCGCAGGGAGCGTCACGATGACGATCTGGTCGGGGTCGAACTCCTGCACCGCGGCACGCAGGGCGCGCAGCGGTCGCTGGTCGCCCACGGCGCCGGTCGCCTCGAGCTGGTGCGAACTCAGCAGCTCGAGGGTGCGCTCGAGCCGGCGCTGCGCGGCCTCGGTGGTCGCGTCCTTGACCGAGACGGCCCCGTGAGTCGCGGCGGTGCCGGTCTCGACGGGACTGGCCGGCACGCATACGTAGTAGGTGGCCGCGCCCTGGGCGTCGATGCGCTTGAGCTCGTCCACGAGCTCGTCGGACTCGAGCGTCTGGTTGGCGAGGACGAGCACCCGACGGGCCTCGCCGGTGTGCTCGGGCACGGCGCGGGCGGGCAGGCGTGCGATGCGGGCCTTGTTGACGAAGAAGAGGATCAGCACGATGCCGAAGGAGACGAGGCTCAGCACGAGCTGGATGCGGACGTCGGCGGTCAGGCCCATCTGGACCAGCACGAGGATGATGCCGAGCGTCGTGATGACCGAGAGCGCCGGGAAGAGCCACATCTTCACCTTGAGCGTCGACGGGTCGGCGCGGCGGCGCAGGATGATCTGCGAGATCGCGATGAGCAGGTAGACGAAGAGGATGACCGCGCCGGAGGAGTTGAGCAGGAAGGAGAACACGGTGTCGGGCGAGACGGCCGCCATGATGACGGCGAGGAAGCCGACGACCGACGACGCGAGGATCGCGACCATGGGCACGCCGCGCGAGTTCACCGACACCATCGCCGCGGGTGCCTCACGGCGTGCGGCGAGGACGAAGAGCATGCGCGAGGCGGTGTAGAGGCCGGAGTTGAGGCACGAGAGGACGGCCGTCAGCACGACCGCGTTCATGACGTGGTCGGCATACGGGATCCCCATCTCCTGGAAGGCCGCGACGTAGGGCGAGGCCTCGAGTGTCGAGGAGTTCCACGGCAGGATGACGGCGAGCAGGAAGATCGAGCCGACGAAGAAGATCGCGATGCGCGTGATGACCGAGTTGGCGGCCTTGCTCACGGCGCGCTCGGGGTCGTTCGACTCGGCGGCCGCGATGGTCGCGATCTCGGCGCCGACCATCGAGAAGATGACGGTGACCACGCCTGCGGTGACGGCGAGTCCGCCGTTCGGGAAGAAGCCGCCCTGGGCCGTCAGGTTGCTGAAGTCGAGGTTCGCGTTGGGCCAGATGCCGAAGACGAAGAGGCCGCCGCAGACGAGGAAGACGATGATCGCGCCGACCTTGATGCCGGCGAACCAGAACTCGAACTCGCCGAACGACGACACGGAGATGAGGTTGGTGCCGGTCATGAGGAGCATGAGCACGAGGCTCAGCACCCACGTCGGCACACCCGGTAGCCAGAAGTTGATGACCTTCGCGCCAGCCACCGCCTCGAACCCGACGACGATGACCCAGAAGTACCAGTACAGCCAGCCGACCGAGAAGCCCGCCCAGTCGCCGAGCGCCTTGCGGGAGTAGTCGGCGAACGAGCCGGTCGAGGGGTTGGCCACCGCCATCTCGGCGAGCATCCGCATCACCATGATGATGAGCACGCCACAGAGGGCGTAGGTGAGGAACGCGCCCGGCCCGGTGGCCTTGATGACGGTTCCCGACCCGACGAACAGGCCGGCCCCGATGACGCCACCCATGGCGATCATGGTCAGCTGGCGCTGGTTGAGGGTCTTCTTCAGCTCCGGACCGGCGCCCGACATCTCAGACCTCCTGGCTTGGGATGGGTTGGCGGTGGGTCAGCACGCGACGAGACATGGCGCATCCCTCTCGATCGGCCCGAAGGGGATGAACTCCCCCACGTCGATCCTCCGAAACTAGCGGCGGCACCCTCCCCTGTCCACGGGGCTCGTCGGCGCGCCAAGGATGGGCACCGGACGGCTGCGACGCAGTGACGGCAGACCGCAAAGCGCCTGATCGTCTGGACCGGCGGCTGCGGAGCGTCGCGAGGTTCTGGTGCTCGCCCTCGCGCCGATCTGCCTGCGTCACTCCGCCCACTAAGAGGCACGTCCAGTCGTCGGAACAGAAGCAGCGGCACGTCCCTGCGTAGATCGAGTACGTCGCTGGCAACAGTCACCTTGCAGCATCTTGTTCGAACGAACACTCTGGAACTACCAGAGGAACAGCGAGTGCAACCTCATGGCATCTTGGGCTAAACACTGGGGTCGCGACCACTTTCTACCGAGGATATTAAAGGTGGTGTCGGCGAGCCGTGGCTATGAGCTTTGCCGAGCGCACGTGGGCTCCGATCGATCAATCAGGTCCGCGAACTGCACCAACGTGAGCACCCGCACATCAAACTCGTCGGCTCTTGCCCTGACTGCCCTGTCGCTGGTGACAATCACCCACTCAAGCGGATCAAGGTGCTGCATTTCCCAATCCCGAGCATCCAGTGCACACGCCACCAACAACGGATCGGCGCCGCCCTGGTTCGAGTATAGGTTGATCAAGTCGGTGTCGTCCGGAGGGACGCTCGCCATCACCTTCATGAGCCACCGCAAGACGGACGACGTAGTGACGTACTCCATCTGCTTCAACGTCTCTATGTCGGGAAAGCCGCTAGCCTCGTGTAGGACTTCGCTCGGGATCATCACATTGGCACGAAAGTATCGACTGTCTCGCCGCGGTCGCCGAAGTTGGCTGAGCGCGTTCGTGTCTACCAAGTACCTCGTCCCAAAGGCGCTCACCGGACCGCTCTCCGAAGATCATCGAGTTGACCGTCTCTGAGCTTGTTCAGGCATACCGTCCGGTAAAACTCGTTGCTGGTGATGGCACCCGAGTCTAGGACATCGATCATGCGTCGGGACAGTTCTCTACCGGCGTACTTGCGGATAGCGTTCTCAGCCCGGATAGGGCTCATCCCACTTCGCTTTGGGCGCTCTAGAAACGCTTGCCGGAACTCAGCCAGATGGGTCCTTGCGACCTCGCTGCTGATAAAGCCCAAGCGCAGCGCCCGCACGACTACCGCGCTCGGCGTCACCTTGAACTCACTGGATGCAGTCAGGACCTCGTCGATCGAGAAGGGGCCGTAGCGCCGGAGACTGCTCTTTGGCATCAGCATCGCGCCCGCGATGTCATACTCACGTCCAAGATCGGTGGCCGCGCTCTCGGCGTTCCACGTAACGGGAGAGAAGATCCTGCGAGCAACGAGGACTGCCATGAGAGCCAAGGTAAAGATCGTGCGGCCCACTGGCTCCTGATGGTCGCCATGGTCACCGCCGGCGAGAAAGATGTACGGCACCTTGGCGTCGCGGATAGTCATGCCGCTGAAGTCCACGTGGTTGAGGCGCTGCGGCATGTAGTGCTGCACGCTTCGGGAAACCAGGACTTGCTTGGATTCAAGGCGCTCAATCATCAAGTCCAGGGCCCGCTCCTTCGTTCCACAAGCGCGCATTGCTTCGTGCGTCAGTCCGATTGCGGACATCAACCTCGAAGCGTCGTCTTGTACCGAGACACCCTCCACGCGGAGCAGTCCAACTATTCGGTTCTTTTCCAGCGTTCTGTCGTGGCGCTTCAGCAGTTCCTGTTTGCGTATCAGGTCTTTGAGAATCAACTCGACGTCACGGAGCTCGACCGGCGCCCGGGATCCAATCGAGAATGTCTCCTTGCTGACACCCGCGAGAAGTTTCTTGGTTTTCGATGCGACCTGCGCCTCGACGAAGGGCAGGCCTGCAAAGAACAGCGGGTACGGAATCTCACCGATCCTTGCCAGCCTCAGCAATGCCGGAAATTTGATCCCTCCAGACGCTAACGCCTTGCCGTAGTCGACGTAAGTTCCAGCAACCGAGTTGTCCAGCAGCGTGGTGAAGGCCGCTCGTTGGATCGTGATCGACTCGGTCCCAATCACGACGTTGAGCGTCGCCGGACTCGCCGCCGGGGACGTCACATGAATGCGCCGAGCGTCAATAGAGTCCGCTGCTTCGCTCACGAAGGCATCCTCGCTCATTGCACGGCACCAGGTGGGGTTACGGCGCCCTTGCAGTCCATCGGGCTTGCGTCCTTCCGCCGCGAAGCGGCCATGTCACACCGCCGCGAAGCGGCAGTGTCCTTCCGCCGCGAGAGCGGCCACGTCACACCGCCGAGACGGCTGTCTATTCGGGCGGGCGTGCCCGTGCGGAGCGCGGCATGAGCCTTGACGCCCCACACCAATGGACTCACCCTCGGGTTGGCTCCGGTTGCGGGTGGTGAGCTCGGTTATGCGTTTGGGTGACCACACAAGACTGCGCGGAGACGGCCCTTCCGGTCACCAGCGACCGTGATGCACGACGTCAGCGTAGGGTCGCCGGTCAGGCTTGTGGATGATGGCCAGTGGTCTGTCGGCCGGGTAGCCGAGCGAGAGCATGAACGCGAGGAACTTACCCTCGGGGAACCCAAGGACGATCCGAGCCTTCTGTTGGTCTTCAGCGGCGGAGTGGGCGGTGGCGATGCCGAGGTCGGCCGCCGCCAGGGCCATGAGGATCGTGGCCTGCCCCAGGTCGAAGGCGAGGACGGACCGCTGCATGGGGTCATTCGGTACGGACGAGACCAGCGCGATGGCTGCTTGAGCGCCGGCGATGTGTCCCGCGCCTTGCCACACCCCGGCCAGGGTCAGCAGCTGACCACGGTCAGTGACCAAGACGAAGTCCCACGGTTGGAGGTTGCCCGCCGACGGTGCACGGCGACCGGCGTCCAGGACACGCTCGAGGAGGGCGTCAGGGATTGGTTTGTCGCTGAACTGGCGGACGTCGCGTCTGGACCGAATAGCGTCCCAGGTCTCCATGCATCATCTTGCCCACAGGTCGCCCTACCTCGCCAGTACTCCGAATGGTCCGCTCCCCCTGCCTCGGGCCCCTGCCGCTAGGGACACGCCCCGCTGGGACCAAGGAAGCGCCTCTCTCGGCATGAGACGCGCATCGCCGCATGGACTGCGCTATCGATTCGCACCCGCCAAGTCACAGCTCTCGTCGCCCCCAGGACTCCTGCGCGCAGGTAGGTTCACGTCCTTTCATCAGCGGTTCGGTAGATCACGGACCTCATCAAGTGGACGGAGGCATGGGCACGCCGCCCTGGTCACCCCACGGCAAGTCGGCGATGCCACTCCGCCGCGAGAGCGGCCAAGCCACTCCGCCGCGAAGGCGGTTTCTTTGGACGGACGTGGTCGTGAAGCGCAGGCCCTGCCTCAATCGTCGAAACGGACGTCAACCTGACTGCTTCCCGTCAGTACCGTGCTCCGCGGTGTCTCCGGCGCACACGTGATCGTCTCAACGGTGACCTGACCGGTGCCATTGACGACGTAGTCCACACACAGGCGAACGGAGACCTGTGCCGGGGCCGTCCCGGCCTCGTCAGCCTTCGCGAAGAAGGCAGCGGGCTGCCGGAGGACCGTCCCGTCGACACCATTGCGCCCGAACCATGACTGACCCATGGGCTTGAGCTGGTCGGCCAGTTCGGCCGACAGTGCTTTCTGGTCCGTTCCGGGGCTGGCCTGCACGAGCTCGGTGATGTGCTGGCGGTTCGCTTCTGCGTTCTGTCGTACTTCACGTGTGGCGCGATCTTGGGCGATGTCGAAACTGCTGGCGCACCCCGAACAACCAAGCGCCACTAGCACCGTGACCACAGCTACGCGTATCAACAACCTCCCCCTGACCTCGTTCTGCTGGTTCAGTCGACCATAGGTGCAAGCCCCTCGATGTGGTGCGCCAGCAGCTGAAGCCAACCGGCCGGATCCGGCAGATCACGGACTTCATCAAGTGGCCGAGGGCATCCGCACGGCTGCGCCAAGAGGGTGCTTCTTTGCGCCGCAAGTCGACCCGCACGTGCCTCAACGGCCCTGGGGGGGTCCAGTCACTTCCTCTTGGACGGCAGGGATCGTGCGAAGTCGATGCCGCGTGAAACCCACTCCTCCAAGCCGTGAGAGTCACGATCGGTGAGGACATGCAGCCAGCCGTGCATCGGGCGTCCGCGCATCTCCATGGGCGTCACTCGCTCCCCGTCGATCCACGCATCGGCAGCAACGGGATCGACCCGCACCAGCAGGCCGCCCTGGCCGCTGACAGCCACCGCCATGTTGCCGTTCACCAAGAACGCCAGGCCTCCGAACATCTGTCGCTCGCTGACATCGTCTACACCGGACGTCAGCCTGCGGATCTGCTCGGCAAGATCACGGTCGTAGGCCACGAACTGCATTCTGCCCCAGCAGCCCCCGGCTCGGAGGTCGACGACCTTCTCCCATAGCCACCAGGGCATGCGTCGCCATCACCATCTGCCGCGTCGCGGCGGTGTTGACCGGCGGTGGCGCAGGGCTAGCGTCGACAGGTCCAGACGCCTGGCCGCCAGCGGCGGGCGTGTCCGGGTCAGTGAGAGTTCGCCGCGCGAGGTGACCTCATGTCCGGCCCGTCGACCCTCCTGCCGTTCCAGCCCGCGACCATGTCCCGGGCCCAGCTCGCCGCCGTGTCCTTCCTGGCGCGCTATGCCGGGCGCACCCACTCCCTCTACTCGTTCCAGCTGCGGGAGTGGTTCGCGTGGTGCGAGATCGGCGGGCTCGACCCGCTCCTCGGAATCGAGCGAGCACACGTCGAGCTCTACATCCGTCACCTCGGCGAGCGGGGTCTCATGGACTCCTCCGTCGTCACGATGATGCACGCCGTCCGCGGCTACTTCCGCTTCGCCCACATCGACGGCCTCATCACCGCGGACCCAGCCATCTACGCGCGCCTGCCGAGGATCCACCGCGACGAGACCCGAACCCAGGGACTGGACCGTCTAGAGCTGATCCGGTTCCTGCAGGTCGCCCCGACCATCACCGTCCACCACGGCGCCCTGGCCTACCTGCTCGGCATCAACGCCCTGCGCGCCTCCGAAGCAGCCGCGGTGCGCATCGAGGACTACGCCGACACCCTCCGCGGACACCGCGTCCTGCACCTGGTCGGCAAGGGCAACAAGCCCGCGACGATGCCCGTGACCGTCCCCGTGCTTCGAGCGCTCGAGGCCTGTCGCGGCCAACGCACGTCCGGGCCGCTCGTGCTACGCCCCTTCTCGGGCAAGCCGATCGACCGGCGCGACGTCTACCGGATGGTCACGCGCATCGCGAAGACCGCCGGCATCCCGCGACACATCAGCCCGCACTCGCTGCGTCACGCCGCCATCACCAACGCCCTCGACGCCGGCGTCCCCCTCCGCGACGCGCAGATCCTTGCCCGGCACGCCGACCCCCGCACCACCGAGCACTACGACCGCGCCCGCGGCAATCTCGACCGTCACGGCGTCCACTTCCTCACCGCCTACGTCGCTGGCGTCTGACGCGACCCGGGCGATCGACGCATCCGTCGATTCCCCTGACTCGCCTTCTCGCCACGGCTAAACTCTTCGGCAGGGTCACCGGGACTCCGATGGTCCTGCTCTAGTTCCGGAGCGCCCCATGAACCCTCCCGAGGTCATCCACGCGCAGACAGACCGGGACGGCACACCCGTCGGAGACCGGGCCCGCGGTCCCGAGGACGAGCCGCTCGACGTACGCCTGCTGCGCACCGCCGACCTGGTCGACCTGCGCCTCGAGGCGCGCGACTGCACCTTCGAGCCCACCGGCGACGGCGGGTCCGAGATCGTCGCGGGCGCCGCCGCCGTCCTCGTACTGCACCTGCCGCCGCAGCACCTCGGCGAGCATGCCTGGCAGGTGCAACCTCGCGAGGCGACGGGCTTCACGCCGCACCGGGCCGCTGGTCCGTCGCGGCTCGCGTTCGCGCTGCCGCCGGGCACCCGGATCCCGTTCACGCTCGCCGGCGTGCTGGATGCCGTCCAGACCCTCGCGCTGCGCGTGAGCCCGAACGCGACCCCTGGCCCCTACCGCGACCAGGTCCCGGCCGCCACCGGGTTGGGACCGGAGCCGCCCCACGACGACGAGACGGCGATCGAGGCGCCGTACCGGCTGGTCGTCTCGCCCAGCGAACGCGGCCGCTGGCGGCACGCCCCCGAGCCGATCGGCCCCACCGGGCCGGACGGCACCGGCCGGGTCGAGCTGTGGCGCACCTGGCTGGACGTCCGTCCCGCGGACCAGCCGGACGACGTCAGCGCCGCCGAGGCCGCGGCCGAAGCGGCGGCGCAACGCGTCGTGCGAGCGATCTGGACCCGCGACTTCGAGCACGGCAGCCCGCTCGATCCCGCGCCGTTGGAGCCCATGTCGCTCAACCCGTTCGACCGACGCGCGCTGGTCGAGCAGACCTACGGCGGGCAGGACGCCAGCGCCCTCACCCCGCTCGGGGTGCGCCACCTCGCGCTCTCCAGCCTCGGCGCGTTCCTCGACTGGGGAGCGGCCTGGGAGGACCCCACCCTCGCCATCGTCGACTACCGGCACATCGCCGTGATGGGCCGCGACTCCTACGTCCGGGTGGCCTACCCCGGCGTGCTCTACCCGTTCGGCCACCGCTGCGTCCTGGTCAAGCTCACCGAGCGCAAGGTCGACGAACGCAACGACCCGGTGGCCTACCTGTGGCAGCGGGACTTCATCATCGTGCGGCAGCCGGTGCGCACGTACGACGACCGCGACAACCCGTTCACGGAGGTGCGGATCGGCCCCATCGTCACCCCCGATCTCGACAAGCCGCCCCAATCGGGCAGCCCGTTCGTCCCTCGTCGAGATGGCCGCCCGTTCGAGTTCACGCTCACCGCGCTGGACCGTTCGGGCAAGACGACGGTCTACCCCGCCGCGCTCGTCTTCGTCTCGGCCAACAAGGACAATGACCAGGTCTTCTTCAACGACGCACCGGGCGCCGCGAACCTCTACCGCACGACGAACAGCCCGACCGGCCCGATCAACCAGATCCAGGGCCGTGGGCAGGCGCTGGCGATGGCGACCCCCGTGGACGAGGGCGACACCTCGGTCGAGGTCACGCACCTCGTCTTCGAGGGGACCTTCGACCCCGAGCAGGTCACGACGCAACCGCACCTGCAGCGCGCCCGAGCCGTCGTCCCGTCGATGCGGCACCTCTCGCCGCAGGCACCCGCCGTCGACCTCACGTATGCCGCCCCATTCGTCACGTCCGGACTCGCGCCCCGGTTGCCCGGCCAGCCTCCGGGCGGCGGTCCGAACCCGGCCGAGCTGGTGATGGCCCTGGCCAGCACGGCGCCGCAGATCGACTTCAGCAAGGGCTCCGACCGCTCCGGCGGGTTCCTGTCCCCCAACATGGCGGTGCGCGGGCTGTCCAGGGCGCTCGGCGCCGTCGGCGAGGACGGCACCGGCGCGGGCGGGTTGGCGACCGGGCAGTTCGACCCGACGTCGTTCCTGGCCGGCGCCCTCCCCAAGCTGTTCGGACTGTTCCCCCTCGTCTCCCTGCTCGAGAAGGCCGGGCTCGGCGAGGTGCCAACCTTCGTCTCGGACGCGTTGTCAGCGGTCGACAAGGTCGCCGACGAGGTGCGCCGGATGAAGAGTGCCCTCGACGCGGCGCAGGCCCGCCTCGGCACCGACCTCGGCAACGCGCCGCACGACGGAGCTCGCGCCGTCGTCCAGGCGGCGAAGGACGAGATCGACTCGCGGATCGGGCCGCTGCAGGCCGCGCTCGACGACGTCGCCACCGCGGTGCTCGCCCTCGCCGGCGCCCCGGACGCGGCTCACGTCGGCACCCTGCGCGACGCCCTGGTCGCCCTGGCCGGGCAGCTGCAGCCGCTGACCGACGCGCTCGGCCTGCCGGGCTTCCCGGCCTCGGTCCGCGCCGCCCTGGAGCGCCCCGCGTCCGCGCTGCAGTCGCTCGTCGAGGTGGCGAACACCGTCGAGCAGCTGCTCTCCTCGGGCACCGTCACCGCCCGGATGGAGTGGGCGCCCGTCATCCGGTCGTGGCCGCCGAGCGGGTCGGTGAGCAACATCTTCAAGCCGATCAACCCCGCGCGGTCCCTGCGCCTCGCCGTGGAGGTGCGGGCCTCGGCGAGCGCGCCGCCGGCGGTCGACGTGCTCGCGGAGATCGTCGACTTCGAGCTCAACCTCATCGGCGACGGCGACGCCGGGCTGATGAAGCTGTCGTTCCAGCGGATCGGCTTCCGCGCCGGCTCCACCGGCAAGCCCGAGGTGGACGTCGTCTTCGGCGGCATGTCGTTCCTCGGGCCGCTGTCGTTCGTCGACACGCTGCGCACGATGATCCCGTTCGACGGGTTCTCGGACCCACCCTTCGTCGACATCTCGCCGGAGGGCGCGACAGCGGGCTTCGACCTGGCGCTGCCGAACGTCGGCGTCGGAGTCTTCAGCCTGGAGAACATCTCGCTCGGCGCGGACGCCCGCATCCCGTTCCTCGGGGACGCGCTCACCGTGGGATTCCACTTCTGCCGCAAGGACTCCCCGTTCCGGCTCACCGTCCTGTGCGTCGGCGGCGGCGGGTGGGTGGAGCTGCGCGTCTCCCCCAAGGGCATGGTCGTGCTGGAGGTCGGCCTCGAGGCCTGCGCGAGCCTGTCCATCGACCTCGGTGTCGCATCCGGGTCGGTGTCGATCGCGGTCGGCCTCTACATCCGGCTCGAGGCGGACAAGGGCCTGCTGACGGCATACTTCCGCATCCGCGGCGAGGTGGACGTGCTCGGGCTCATCTCGGCCTCGATCACGCTGGAGCTGTCGCTCACGTACCACTTCGACAGCGGCAAGCTCATCGGCCGGGCGTCCCTCGTCGTCGAGGTCGAGGTGCTCTTCTTCTCCGCCTCCGTCGAGATCGTCGTGGAGCGACGGCTGGCCGGCTCGAAGGGCGACCCGACGATGCGCGACATCATGCCGCCCGACGACGGGGGCCCGGACGACTGGGCCGAGTACTGCGCCGCCTTCGCACCCCTCCCCGCCTAAGGAGACCGCATGGCCACCACCGTGCTGGCAACGGCCCTGCCGTACTCGCTCGATGAGCACGCACCGTTCCACCTCACCGTGTTCCTCACCCACAAGCTCGTCGCGGACGCCCCGCCGCCGGACGACCCCGGCCGTATGCCGGTCGTCGCCGACTTCCCGTCCGTGGCGGACTGGGTGACGACGCTGTCCGGCTGCACGCTCACGCTGCAGACCTCGCTCGGCGGGGCCGACCTGCCGCTCAAGGTCGTGTCGTCGCCGTCGGCGCCGGCCTGGACCAGTGCGTTCCCCCCGTCCCTGGCGGTCGACGGGTTCCCGGCGCCGAGCCTGTCGGGGCAGGAGTGGCGGTCCAGCCCGGCCCACCGGATGAGCGACCACGCCGTCGACCTGCACCTGGCCAGCGCAGCGGCGGCGCCGACCCGCCGGCCGGACGTGGCCGAGGACCCGGTCGCCGGCTCCATGCTGCGCCGGCTGTCCGCCCTCGACCAGGACTCCGCGCTCACCCGCCTGCTCGCCGGCGCGGACGACCGCAACCGCCGTGCACAGCGGGTCGTCGCCGCCCGGGTGGCCGACGCGCTGACGACCCTCGGTCCGCTCACCGACTGGGACGGCGGGCGCGACCCGGACCACCAGGGACCGCCGCTGCCGGACTACCTCAAGGAGGCGCCCGTCGAGCCGTCCGCCATCGAGATCCTGCTCGACGACCCCGATGCCGACACCCGCCTCACCGACCGGCTGGACGGCCTCGTGGGGACCGACCTCTCCGCCGACCCGCAGCTGCAGCTGCTCGTCGACGCGCACGCCACCCGCCGCTACTACGAGCGCCCGGACGAGCCGAAGCACCCCGAGCGCAAGGAACCGGACCCGAACGCGCCACCGCTCCCCCGACCGAAAGTGCCGGACCAGGAGTTCCACCGCCGCGCAGGCTCGTTCGGCTCCACGCCGGCGCTGCTGCGGGCGCTCGGGCTCGCGCTCGACGTCGTCCTCGACGTCCCCGACCCCGCCGCCGCGCTCTCCGGTGCGACGTGGGTCAGCGTCACCGTCACCCCGCCCGACGGGTCCGACCTCACCGTCCTGCCGCCCCGTCGGACGGCGGTCGTCGCCAGGGGCCCGGTCCTCACCTACCAGTCCTCGACCGACTGGGTCGGTGGCGCGCTGCCGCTCGGCGACGACGACTGGCGGGTGCTCGACCTCGACCCGGACGCCTCCGGCCTCAAGCTCGACCAGCACCTGCGCAACCTGCCGCGGCGCTACGCCACCGGGGCGAACCGTGATCCGGAGACCTCGACGCCGGCGACCTTGCGGACCAACGGATTCGCGATCGCCCGCCGCAACCGGGTGGACTCCACCCGGGCCCGGGTCGCCGCGGCCGAGGGGCTCGAGGCCGAGGCGCGGGACCTGCTCTTCGACGACGTCGTGCGCGGCATCCGGCTCGAGGTGTGGGACGACGCGAGCAACGCCTGGCACAGCCTGCACGAGCGCCGGGTCACGGTGACCGGCGAGGGCGACGTGCCGATCCTCACCGACGCGCCCGACGTCGGCTTCCTGCAGCTGTCCGCGCTCAACCGCAACCCCCACGCGACCGCCTACTACCTGCACGAGGTCGTGGCCGGTTGGGACGGCTGGAGCCTGTCCGCCCCACGTCCGGGGAAGACCGTCGTCCACGTCGAGCCGCCCGGGCCGGACGGCCGCACCGAGGCGGTCGTCGACACCCCGGCCGACGAGCCGGCCTCGGGCATCCACACCCGCACGCGGGTGGAGCCGGGGTCGCTGCCGCGCCTCCGCTACGGCACGTCGTACTCGTTCCGGATCCTCGGCGTCGACCTCGCCGGCAACTCGGTGCCCCAGCGGACCCGCCCGATCCTGCGGCCGCCGCTCCCCCAGCCGGTGCTGGACGCCGCTCGCAACCACCTCACCGGGCTGCGCGCGCGGTACGCCGAACGCGACCGCGCGGGTCTGGTGTCCGCGGTGCGCGAGGACGTGCTCGCCCACCTGACCGCGCCGACGGCATACGCGAACGGCCCTGCCCTGCAGGGTGACGAGGACACGGATGTCGGGGAGCACCAGCCGACCCAGCTGCCGCCGGTGCTGCTGCCGGTCGAGCTGCGCACCGGTGACGCCGCGCTCGACGCAGCCGCCGCCGACCTGCTCACCGCCGCGGCCGCACGGTCCGCGGCCAACGACCCGTTCTCCTCCTCGGACGCTCCGCGCTCCCCCGACCCGATGGGCCGGGTCGACGAGGCGAGCCGCATCCTGCTGGCGGCCCACGACTCGTGGCGCGCCCACCCGCAGCTGGACGTCGATCCGGAGCGCTTCGCGCAGGTCGCGAGCGTCGACGACCTGGAGCTGCCCGACGACCTCGGCCCCACCGAGCTGCTGCGGCGTCCGGTCGTCACGACGCCGCGCCCCTACCTGCGCTGGGACCCGGTGCCCCACCCCACGCTCGTGGCGCGGCGTGAGCTGGGAACCGGCGAGCAGCTGTCCCGCCTCGTCGTCCGCAGCGGTCTGGCCGGGGGCGGCGCCGACCCGGACGACCAGCCCACCACCGAACGGCACGTCGTCCCCCCGAAGGCCACCCAGGTCGAGGCGGAGACGGCCGGGAAGTTCGACGCCGCAATGGGTCTCGGCGCCGACGCCGGCGAGGTGTCGCGGCTCTACCCGGTCGCGCTCGCCGAGCGCGGCACGCTCCTGGACCGCAGGGCGCCGAGTCTCACCGACCCGACTGACGCCGGCGCCGTCGACCAGCCGGGCATCGAGCTGCTGAGCCGCCCGGGCGCCGATCCCGCCGAGGCCGTCACCCTCGCGGACCTCGAGGGCGAGCGGGGCAAGGCGCTCGGCGAGGGGCAGTACGTCGCGCACGACGTCGCGGCGCTGCGGCTGCCGTACCTCCCCGACCCCTACGCCAGCGGGATCAGCCTCGTCTTCTACGCCGCCGGCAACCCGCACACCCTGCCCGACCCGCGCGTGCTGCAGACGGTCGCGATCCCGTATGCCGGCACCTGGCCCGAGCTGCAGCCGCTGCGGCTCGTGCTCGACCGGTCGGTCGACCCGGCGGCCACGCTCGGCGCGGTGGTGACCGGCAACGTCGTCACCGTCATCGTGCCCCGCGGCGAGCAGGTGCGCGCGACCCTCGCGAGCACGGTCACCGTCGCCGACCTGGACCGCTTCGGGATGTGGCGCTCGCAGCTGGCCAGCGTGCTCGCCGACCCGGAGGGCGACGGGGTCGACCAGGACCAGGTCGTGGCCTCCGCGGTGCTCATGCGGGCGGCGGCGCAGGGGTGGACCTGGTGGCTGACGCCCTCGACCGAGGTGCGGCTCGTGCACGCCGTGCCCGCACCGGTCGTGCCGCCGCGGCTGCGCGGCCTGCACGTCATCGCGCGGCCCAAGGGTCGCGGGATCGCCGCGCTCGGCGCGGTGGTGGACGTCCACGGGCCGAGCACCGACCGGCTCGTCGTGCGCGCCTCGTGGGACGAGCAGGTCGACGACGTCACGGCCGACGGACCGGTGACCGTGCACAAGGACGACGTCGTGGTGAACTCCGCCGTCGCCGAGACCGAGCGGGCCGGAGCGCTCTACCTCGTCGACTTCCTGCCGTTCGGGGCCGGTCTCACGTCGTCGGTGGACCTGTCGGAGGGCTCGATCGGCCTGCACGCCGCGATCGAGAAGTTCCCCGACACCCACTACCGACGCGTGACGTACGTGCCGAGCGGCACGACGCGCTACCGCGAGTTCTTCGACGCCGCAGACGTTCCCGCGGACGACGACCCGTCGCTGGCCGGCGAGCCGGTGACGCTCGACATCCTCAGCAGCTCCCGCCCGGCGGCACCGACCGTGCTCGACACGGTGCCCCTGCTGCGGTGGGAGGACGAGGTCGAGCCCGCGCAGCCCTTCGCGCGGCGTCGGGTGCGCCGCTCCGGAGTCCGGATCTGGCTGGACCGGCCGTGGTTCTCCTCCGGTGACGGTGAGCTGCTGGCGGTCCTGGTGTTCGACCCGTTCGAGCCCGACCCCGACAACCCCGGGCAGCAGCGGCTCAAGGCGGTCCAGGCCCCCGACGCGGCGACCAGCCTCTGGGGCGCCGACCCGATCCTGCTGGGAGGGCAGGTCGGCGGGTTCGTCGCGGCGACGCACCCACCGCTGCTCCGCCTGCACGACCTGCTGCTCGACGTCCTGGCCCAGGGTGTCGCGCCGCGGGACCCGGAGCCGGCGCGTCCCGTCGCCGCCGCCGACGCCGTGCCGCTCCTCGACGTCCAGGGCATCCCGTCCGCGCGCGTCTTCGGCTACCAGCCCGAGTACGACACGGCCGCCAAGCGCTGGTTCGTCGACGTCGCGCTCGAGGACGGCCCGTCGCTGTGGCCGTTCATCCGCCTCGCGGTCGCCCGGTGGCAGCCGAGGTCGCTCCCGACCTGCGAGCTGTCACCCACCGCGCTGACCTCGTGGGTGCAGCCGCTGCCGACCCGCTGGCTCACCGTGAGTCGGCGCGACGGCCGCGAGGTGCAGGCGACCCTCACCGGCACCGTCGCGTTCCTGCGACGGAGCCGCTCCGGGGGCATCCTGCCCGGCGAGGACCTCACCGCGGACAGCCCGACCGGCGACGCCGCGATGCTCGCCGCGCGGTTGCAGGAGTCGCGCACGGTGACGATCTCGTTGCAGCACAGGGATTCCGGTGCCGGCGACCTCGACTGGCAGACGACGACCTCTCGGCGCATCCAGGCCGTCGCGCTCGACCAGACGAGCCTCCGGGCGACGTGGACGGGCAGCCTGTTGCTGCCGGCCGAACCGGGCACAGAGGCGGGGGACGCCGCCGGCGTGCCACCGGTGGGGACACCCGGCACCTCGACGCAGTGGCGGATGCTCGTCGAGGAGCACGAGCTGCTCGACGCCGACGACCCCGAGACCCAGGACCAGAACGCCCAGCCGATCCGGCTGCCGCGGCTGGTCTACGCCGACACGATCGCGCTCTGAGATCGCCTACCGGCGCGCTCTGGGGCGGGGTCTCAGTCGGTGTTCTCGAGGATGAGGCGGACGGCCTCGTCGGGCGCGTCCCACTGCGGGAAGTGGCCGCACCGCTCGAACCAGTGCAGCACGGCGTCGGGGAACAGCTCGGTCGCACGTGCAGCCTGGCTGGGCAGCGTCACCAGGTCACGCCTCCCCCACCCGATCGTGACCCGGCCCGGCACGGTGCCCGCAGGGGCGCCCTGCTGCTTCGGTCCCTTGGTCAGGGCATCCATGGCCGCACCCGTCGAGGGCGCATCAGCCAGCCCGAGCACATCGGGCAGGACGGTCTCGCGCGCGAGGGCCCACGGTCGTGCGGACAGCTGGGCCAGCAGCGCCGTCCGGCCCACGCGCGTGCCGAGCAGCGAGGGCAACGCGCCGCGCATCGCTCGCACCAGGGCGATGGACGGGCGCAACGTGGCGGAGAACACCGCCTGCTCCCGGTCGTTCCAGAAGCCGCCCGGGTCGAGCGCGACGGTGTCGCCGCCGACCCCTCGGCGAGCGAGCTCGAGGACGATCCGCCCGCCCATCGACTGCCCGGTCGTCGAGACCCCGTCCAGACCCTGTTCACGGAGGAACTCCGCGACGGAGTCGGTCAGGGACGCGATGGAGACCTCGCCGGCCAACGGTGGCGTCTCACCGAATCCCGGCAGGTCGAGGGCGATGACCTCCCGACTGTCTGCGAGGCGGTCGATGACGGGGGCCCACGACCGCCAGCCCGCACCCAGACCGTGCACGAGCACCAGCGGCCTGCCGCTTCCACGTCGAACGTGATGGAGAGTCATCCGCGTGACGCTACCTCACGCCGCCACTGCGCCACCGCGCGATCACCCGATGGCGCGGTGGCGCTGGGCCACACCGGCGGCGCCGTAGGGGTAGTCGTCGGTGCGCGGGCTGCTGACCTCCGTGAGGTGGGCGAGCTGCTCCGCCGTCAGGTCGAGGTCGGCGGCGGCGAGGTTGTCGGTCAGCTGCTCGACCGTGCGGGCACCGAGGATCACCGAGGTCACCGCCGGCTGCGCAGCGACCCACGCGAGGGCGACCGCCGCAGAGCTGACGCCTTGCTCCTTCGCGACCTCGGCCACGGCGTCGATGACCGCCCACGTGCGCTCGTCCGAGTTCCGGGGCCCGTAGGCCTCCATCCCGCGCTCCGGGTCCTCACCGAGGCGCGAGGCTCCGGTCGGGGTGGTGTCGCGCTGGTACTTGCCGGTGAGCCATCCGCCGGCGAGCGGCGACCAGGGCAGCAGGCCGAGTCCGCCGTCGAGGCAGGCCGGCACGACCTCGTGCTCGATGCCGCGCACGAGGAGGTTGTACTGCGGCTGCAGCGTCACGGGCGACGTCCACCCGTGCTCACGCGCCGTGTGCACGGCCTTGGTCACCTGGTAGCCGAGGTAGTTCGAGAAGCCGTAGTAGCCGATCTTGCCGGCGGTGACGGCATCGTCGAGGAAGCGCAGCGTCTCCTCGATCGGCGTGACGGCGTCCCACGCGTGCATCTGGTAGAGGTCGATGTGCTCGACCCCGAGCCGGGTCAGCGACGCGTCGAGCGCCTGGCGGAGGTGGCGTCGCGAGAGACCGACGTCGTTGTGCCCCTTGCCCATCGGGAAGCGGCCCTTCGTCGCCACGACCATCTGCGCGGCGTCCTCGGGGTGGGCCTTCAGCCACCGGCCGGTGATCTCCTCGGAGACTCCGTTGCTGTAGACGTCCGCCGTGTCGATGAACGTCCCTCCTGCCTCCGCGAAGGCCTCGAGGATCGTGCCGGACGTCGCCTCGTCGGCCTCCGCCCCGAAGGTCATCGTGCCGAGGCACTGGGTGGAGACGATCGTGCCGCTGCTGCCGAGAGTCGTGTATCGCATGGGTGCCACCGTATGCCGGAACGAGCCGTCCTACTCGTCGCGGGCCTGCACGTCCTGGACGACCTCGTTGCGCCGCAGGAACCACGGCTTGAACGGCGGGTCGTAGCGGGCGAAACGCGGCGTGCCCACCGGCACGTATCCCTCCGCCACGACCGCGGCCCGTAGGGCGTCGAGGTTCCGCTCGTACGACGACTCGGACCACCGACCCGTGTAGCGACGGGCGGCAGCGACCCGCTCCGGCACCGCGCGCACCCGGATCTGCGGGTCGACAGGTAGCGGCGCGGTCTCCAGCGTCATGGATGCCGGCATGACGAACGCGACGACGTGACGGTCCGTCGTCCTCTCGGTCTGGACGACCGGGGCCGTCATGGCGATCTCCTCGGTGGCAGTCCGCTGCACCACCGGCGCGGTCATGTCCACCGCGCTCCGGGACCGGTTGTTGCCGGTGATGTAGCGGAACAACGCCCGGAAGGCGCGGTTGCCGGCGTCCTCGAACGCGCCGTCGACCTCGACCTCGGCGACGAGGTGCGCCGGGTAGCGACGCACCTCGAACCCGTCGTGCTCCTCGAGCACGTCGTACGGCTGCTGCTCCGTCACGACATCGACGGTACCCCCCGCCCCGCTCGCCATCGGAGTCAGCGGAGTCACCGGAGTCAGAGGCGTCAGCGGGGCGCGAGGAGCCGCAGCTGCACCATGGCCGCGAACCGCTGCTCCGGGTCGGCGAGGTCGATGCCGCCGACCTCCTCGACCCTGCGCAACCGGTAGCGCAGCGTGTTGGGGTGGACGAACAAGGCACCGGCGGCGGCGCGGATGTCTCCGAGCGCGTCCAGCCAGGCCGCGAGGGTGCCGGTCAGGTCGGAGTCGTTCGCCTCGTCGTGGGCCAGCAGGCGGGCGACGGGGCCGGCCGGCCGCTCCCCGCGTGCGGCGGCGAGGTCGCGCAGCTCGAGCAGCAGGGCCTGGGCGTGGACGTCGGCGAGGCGCGCGACCCGCTGCGCCGCGTGCCCCTCGCGGAGGACCCGCAGCACCCGGGTCGCCGTCTCGCGCGAGTCGGTCACCCCGCGCACGTCCGCACCGACGCCACCGATGCCGACGACGATGGGCAGGCGGCTCCCGACGCGCTCGCAGAACTCCTCGGCCAGACGTGCGGCCCGCTCCTCGGGCTCGGTGCCGGCCACGACGGCGAGCATGCCGTACGCGATGCCGCCCACCACGGCGACGGCCGAGCCGGGCGAGGACGCCGACAGGTGCAGGCTGAGGGCGTCGGCGACGCGCTCGAGGTCGCCGGATCGGGTCCCGCCGCCCGACCCTCCGTGGCCGACCGGGAGGGCGTCCGGGTGCTCGGCCCGCAGCGTCGCCGCGAGCACGACGACGGGCGTGCCGGCGAGGCCGAGCCGGCTCAGCGCGTCGCGCGCGCCGACGCCGCCCTCCAGGGCGGTGCTGACGAGGTCGGTGCGCAGGCGGCGCTGCACGTCGGCGCCGGCGCGGACGCGCAGCATGTGCAGCGCCACGAGCTTGGCCGAGTCCTGCAGCACGGCGGTCAGCTCGGGCGTGACCTCGCCGTCCATCGCCGCCCAGATGGAGCCCAGCACCTCGTCGCCCGCGCGCACGGCGATCGCGACCCGCTGCATGTTGACCGCGTCCGCCCCGAGGTCGGCCGGGTCGACCACGACGGGGCGGTGCTCGCGGTAGAGCTGGCTGAAGACCCCCATCTCCGTGAGCATCTTCGCGTAGCGCTCGGGCACCTGCCGTCCGATGATCGTCTCGACCCGGGACGAGTCGGCCTCGTCCTGGCGGCCCGAGAAGGCCAGCACGCGCGAGCTGCGGTCCTCGATCGTCACCGGCGCGTCGAGGAGCGCGCCCACGGCGTTGGCCACGGCGAACAGGTCGCCCGAGGGCAGCCCGCCGATCGACTCCGCCTCGGCGGGACCGATGTCGTCCTCGGCGAGGAGAGAGCGGAGCAGCGCGGTCAGCTGGCTCCACGTCGCCCCGCGACGCAGGCCGAGCAGCGCGAGCCCGGCCTCCTGCACCGCCGCGTCGAGCGCGGCGTCCGTCGCCACCGGCGCACGGACGACCACCCCGGTGGCGCCCCGGCGCCCGGCGTCACGGACGAGGCCCGGCAGGGCCGCACGCGGGACGCCGACACCGAGCACGAGCGCGCCGGGCGGGTGCACCGGTTCGTCGTCCGGGTCGTGGATGACGATGCCGCCGATCTCACGCTCGCGCTCGGCGTCGCCCGCGACCAGCTCGAGGAACGAGTCACCGAGGTCCTGGAGCACCCGCCCGAGGCTGGCACGAGGACGTTGGCTCACCGGCCCAGAATAGGGCGCGTCCACCCGCTGGACGGCGAGGCCACGTCGCGGACGCCCGGCGCCGGTCAGAGTGCGATCCACTCCGTGGACGTGGTGACGGCATCGAGCACGTCGGGGATCGGGCTGACCCCGAGTCCCGGCCCGTCGGGGACGTCCATGTAGCCCTCCGAGATGGTCAGCGGTGCGGTGATGTCCCTCTCGTAGAAGCGATCCGAGGCCGAGATGTCACCGGGGAGGGTGAAGCCGGGCAGCGCAGCGAGTGCGGCGTTGGCCGCGCGACCCAGCCCCGTCTCGACCATGCCACCGCACCACACGGCCAGGCCGTGGGCGACCGCGACGTCGTGGATGCGTACGGCCTCGAGGTATCCCCCGACGCGTCCGGGCTTGATGTTGATGATCGAGCACGCACCGACCGAGATCGCGGCCGCCGCCGACTGAGCGGAGACGATCGACTCGTCCAGGCACACGGGCGTCCTGATCAGCCGCGCGAGCTCGGCGTGGCCGAGCACGTCCTCCTCCTCGAGCGGCTGCTCGATGAGGAGCAGGTCGAAGTCGTCGAGCGCGGCCAGGTGCCGGGCGTCGCGGAGGGTGTATGCCGTGTTGGCGTCGACCTGCAGGGGCACGTCGCCCCCGAAGCGCTCTCGGACGGCGCGCACCGGCTCGACGTCCCAGCCGGGCTCGATCTTGAGCTTGATCCGGACGTAGCCGGCGTCGAGGTAGCCCCCGACCACGTCGAGCAGCTGCGGAATGCTGTCGACGATGCCGACCGACACCCCTGACGGCACGCGGTCGTGGACGGCCCCGAGCTCGCGCGCCCACGACCGCCCGTCGGCTCGCAGCTCCGCGTCGAGCACGGCCATCTCCAGCGCCGCCTTGGCCATCCGGTGGCCCTTGTACCGGTGCAGCACCGCGTTGACCGCGTTCGCGCCGTGGCGCTGCAGCTCCTCCGACGAGGCCGCCAGAGCCGGCAGGAAGAAGCGCCTCAGCACGTCGGCGGTCGCGTCGACGTACTCCGACGAGTAGAGGGGATCCGACATCGCGACGCACTCGCCCCACCCCTCGCCCTCGGACGTCACGGCTCGCAGCAGCAGGACGTCGCGCGCGGTCTGGGTGCCGAACGACGTGCGGAACGGCGACACCAGCGGCATCGCGACGCGGCGCAGCTCGACGCCCTCGAGCTTCACACTCACGGCAGATCTCCTTCACGTGGCAGGACGAGGTAGCCCCGCTCCTTGTCGAAACCGGCGACGCGCCCACCGACGTCGAGCGCCGCCACCAGCTGGTCGCGCACCTTGGCGCGCCAGGCCCTCGCCTGCTCGGGGTCGGCGAGCCGGAGGCCCGCGATGTCGCGGGGCACCTGCACCCAGGACGCGGCGGCGCCGGAGGGCACGGTCGCCCGCACGGGCGAGCCGGCGCAGGCCTGCACCACCTCGGGCGAGGCGAGCGACCAGTGCACGAGGATGCGGTCGCTGTCGTCACCACGGTTGATCGGATCGGCCATGGAGCCGTAGAAGTCGGGGAGGTACTCGGCGACGCGGGCGCCGAGCTTGGCCAGGTTGAAGTAGGCGTTCCGCGAGACGAGCGGGTCGTAGGTCCACTCGGTGAGCTCGATGCCGCGGTCGAGGCACCACGCCCTCTGGTGCAGCTTGAGCGCGAACCCGGCGTGACGGCCGGCCACGGCATCCGTGACTCCGGCGATGTGGCTGTGCATCGCGCGGGCGGCCGGCGTCGAGTGGAAGCCCACGCAGACGCCGACGACCCCCGCCCGGGGCCGGTCGGCGTCGAACGCCCCGGCGACGTAGCTCTCCGCCTTGCCCATCGCGCGCAGCAGCTCCGCGCTGAGCGGCGGGTGGTCGGGGGTCCCCCAGATGCGGCCGAGCACGGCGGCGGCATCCTGCAGCTCGTCGAGGGTGACCAGCTCGCGCACGACGACGCGGGACGTCGCGGCGGCGGCGGCGTAGGACGCCCACGGCTCAGTGGTCATGGCGGTGCTCCTCGGTCGGTGGCGACGGCGCGAGCAGCTCCTCGATGAGGCCCCGCAGCAGCAGGGTCCGGTCGACGAGCCGGTCGACGAGCACGTGCTCGTCGTCGGCGTGCGCTCCCCCGCCGACCGCTCCGAGCCCGTCGAGGGTCGGCACGCCCACCCCGGCCGTGAAGTTGCCATCCGAGGCGCCGCCGACGGCCGCCCGCGCCAGCTCGGGCATGCCGAGCCGCGACGCGACCGCCTGGGCCCGCTCGAAGAGCGGCAGCGACGAATCCTCCTCCAGCGGAGGGCGGTTGATGCCTCCTCCGACGTGCACGTGGGCTCCTGGCAGCACCGGCTGCAGCTCCCGCAGCCCGGCGTCGACGCGCTCCTGCTCGGATGCCGTCCAGGCGCGGACGTCGACCGAGAACCGTGCGGCGGCCGGCACGGTGTTGGCGGTGGTGCCCGACGTCGCCACGGTGGGCGTCACCGTGGTGCCGGCGCCGTCGTCGGCCAGCGCCGCGACCTCCTGCACGAGGTGCGCCAGCTCGAGGGTGGCGTTGACCCCCTTCTGCGGCTCCAGCCCGGCGTGCGCGGCCCGACCGGTGATGCGCAGCTCGTAGAGCGACGTGCCCTTCCGCGCCGTCTTGAGCGCACCGCCGTGGGCCGAGGCCTCCAGCACGAGCACCGCCGCGGCCCGGCGGGCCTCGTCCTCGATGAGCCGACGCGAGCTCGCCGAACCGACCTCCTCGTCGCCCGTCACGAGCAGCGTCACGCCGTCGCGCTCGCCGAGGTCCGCGACGGCGTGCAGGGCCATCACCAGGCCGGCGATCATGTCGAAGCAGCCCGGGCCGCGCAGCACCCCGTCGGCAACCGTGAACGGTGCCGACACGAGGGTGCCGATCGGCCACACCGTGTCGTGGTGGGCCAGCACGAGGACACCACGTCGTGCCGACGCCGGGCCGAAGCGCCAGCGCAGGTGGTGGACGCCGTCGACGACAATGCGCTCCGGTGCGACGCCGAGCCGCTCGGAGCCGAGTCGCGCGACGAGGTCGGCCGAGCGCTCGACGGCCGCGAGGTCGACGGACGGTGACTCGCACTCGACCAGCTCACGCACGTCGGCGAGCAGCGCGTCGAGGGCCGCCCCGGCCCGGCGGGTGTCATCGAGCGTCGTCATGCAGGCTGCTTCGGCGTGGCGCGGGCGCCGAAGTGGACGTACTGCTCGCCGGTGGGCAGGGCGTAGAAGCGGACGGGGTAGTACGCCTCGCTCTTGTCGGGCTTGACGGCGAAGAGGGCGTCGCCGACCGGGATCAGCTCGTGCACCTCGGGGTCCGCGGCACCGGACGCCTCGGCGACCGGGCCGGAGACGGTGGTCCGCATCCAGGTCCTGCCGTCCTCGAGGTAGACCTCCTCGGTGACGGACTCGCGGGCATACGTGCCGAGGTACGGGGTCGGGTCGACCTCGGCCCGCTCGGCGGGCAGCTCGAACGGCGCGGGGAGGTGCACGTCGACGAGCGCCGAGAAGATCTCCTCGTAGAGCTCCTGGTAGAGCGTGATCGCGCTGGCGAGGTTGGTGTTGAGGGAGACGGCGATGCCGGCCTCCGGCAGCAGTCGGAGGAACGCGGCCTGACCGATCGTGTTGCCGTCGTGGCCGATCGCGCGGTGGCCGTTCCAGTCGCACCGGAACCAGCCCAGGCCCCAGGAGTCACCGAGGAGGATCTTCTCGGGGCACTCGGTCTGGTAGTCGGCCATGGCGGCCACGCTCTCCTCCGACAGGACCCGCGTGCCGTCCGCCGCGAGGCCACCGGTCAGGTGCATGCGTGCGAAGGCGAGCACGTCCGCAGGAGCGGACGTGATGAGGCCGGCCGGTCCGACCGATCGGGGCAGGCCCCAGACCGGGGCGGTCTGCGGCTCCTCACCGCCCTTGAGGTGACCCATCGCGTGGGCGAAGACCATGGCCTCCTCGGGGAGGGTCGTCGTGTGGGTCAGGCCGAGGGGGGCGAAGAGCCGCTCCCGGATCGCCTCGTCCCACGTCGTGCCGGTGACGACCTCGATGACCCTGCCGAGGAGCGAGAAGCCGGAGTTGCAGTAGGACCAGGTGGCGCCGATGGGGTGGTTCTGCGCCGCCTCACCGAGCTGCGCGACATACTTCCCGAGCGCGTCGTCACCGCGTCCGGTGTCGGTGAAGACGTCGCCGTCGATGCCGCTCGTGTGGGTCAGCAGGTGCCAGACCGTGACCTTCTTCGTGACCTCCGTGTCGCGCAGCGCGAGCTCCGGGATGATCTCGATCACGGGGGTGTCGAGCGCGAACCGGCCCTCGTCGACGAGCTGCATGACGACGGTCGCGGTCCACACCTTGGAGACCGAGCCGATCTGGAAGACCGAGTCGGCCGTGGCGGGTTGCCCGGTGCCCGCGTGCAGGACGCCCGTCGCGGTCGTCACGACCTCGTCGTCCCCCCCGTCGACGCCGAGGCGCAGGATGCCGAGCTGGGCGCCGGGGACGCCGTGCTTCCTCGCGAGCTCGGTGAGCCGGGCCTCCCAGTGGGCGGCGTCGAGCTCGGGGCGGTCCGCGGTCACGGGGGTGGCGGCGCTCTCGGTGGTGCTCTCGGTGGTCCCGGGGGTGAGGGGGGTGGTCATGGCGTGGTCTCCTTCGTGGGGATGGGTTGGCCGCCGGGCACGGCGGCCAGCAGCTCTCGGGTGTAGTCGTGCTGCGGGCGCCCGAGCACGTCGGCCGTGGGCCCGTGCTCGACGATCCGGCCGCCCTCCATGACGGCCACCTGGCCGGCCACGTAGCGGACGACCGCGAGGTTGTGGGAGATGAAGAGCATCGACAGGCCCAGCTCGCGCTGCATCTCCCGGACGAGGTTGAGCACCGCGCCCTGCACGGAGACGTCGAGCGCCGACGTGATCTCGTCGGCGATGACGAGCCGGGGCCGACCGGCCAGGGCCCGGGCGAGCGCGACGCGCTGCCGCTGGCCCCCCGAGAGCTCACCGGGGAGGTGACCGGACCGGGCGGGGTCGAGGTGGACGAGCTCGAGGAGCCGGGCGATCTCGGCGCGACGGCCGGCCCGCGACAGGCGCCCCGACTCGGGCCGGTGGAGCGCCTCGGCGATGCTCTCCCCGATCGTCATCCTCGGGTCGAGGGAGGAGAACGGGTCCTGGAAGACCATCTGGACGGGTCGGTGGCGACCCTTGAGGCGGATCGGCTCACCGTCGAGCAGGATCCGTCCAGCGTGCACCGGCGCAAGCCCGACGGCGGCCCTGGCGAGCGTGGACTTGCCCGACCCCGACTCCCCCACCAGGCCGACGACCTCACCGTCGGGAACGGTCAGGCTGACCTCGTCGAGCACGGTGCTCGCGCCGTATCGGACTGTCACGTGGTCGAACTCGAGCAAGCTCATGCGACGACCTCCTCGGCCGTCGTCAGGACGTCGGCCGGCTCGTCGGCGTGCCAGCACGCGACGCGGCTGCCACCCGGGCCTGCCGTCAGGATCGGGTCCTGCTCGCGGCAGCGGTCGGTGGCGAGTGGGCACCGGGCGGCGTAGGCGCAGCCGACCGGCACGTGCGCCGGCTCGACCGGCTGGCCGGGGATCGTGGCCAGCGGGGCGTCGACGTCCGTGGTCATCGCCGGCACCGCGGCGACGAGCGCCCGGGTGTAGGGGTGGCGGGCCCTCGTGTGCAGGTCGGCCGTCGGCAGGTCCTCGACGATGCGGCCGGCATACATGACGAGCACGCGGTCACAGACGTCGGCGACGACCGAGACGTCGTGGCTGATGAGCAGCAGGGCGGCCCCCTCCCGCCGGCGGACGTCCTGGAGCAGCGCCAGCACCTGGCTCTGCACCGTGACGTCGAGGGCGGTCGTCGGCTCGTCGGCGATGATCAGCCGCGGGCTGCCCATCAGCCCCATCCCGATCATGGCGCGCTGCCGCATGCCGCCCGAGAACTCGAAGGGGTACTGCCGGGCCCGGCGCTCGGGGTCGCGGACGCGGACGGCCCCCAGACGGTCGACGGCGCGGTCGGACGCCTGCCGGCGATCGAGTCCCAGGTGGTGGCGGCCGACCTCGGCCAGCTGCGCACCGATGCGCATCGTCGGGTTGAACGAGGTCATCGGGTCCTGGAACACCACGGCGAGCGACGTGCCGAGCAGCTCGTCGCGGGTCCGGCCGCTCGCCGGCTCCTCGAGCAGGTCGGTGCCGCAGAAGGCGAGGTGTCGGGCGTCGATGCTCGCCGGCTCCTCGACGAGGCCGGCGATCGACAGCGCCGTCAGCGACTTGCCGGACCCCGACTCGCCCACGACGCCCACGGCCTCGCCGGCGGCGATGCCGAACGAGACGCCGCGCACCGGCCGGACCGGACCGTGCGCGCCGGGGAAGGCGACCGAGAGGTCGCGGACGTCGAGGACGAGGCCAGCGTCGGCGCGGTCGTGGGAGATCCCGGTCTCGGCCACCTCGCCGGTCGCCACCCGCGTCGTGCCGGTGCCGGTGGTCGTCGGCGCGGAGATCCCGAACACCCCGGCGATCGCCTCCCCGGTCAGGTTGAAGGCGAGCCCGGCGAGCACCACCATGACGCCCGGCCCGAGCGCCGCGAGCGGGTGCACGAAGATGCCGCTCAGGCCGTCCTGCATCAGCCGGCCCCAGTCGTACTCCGGCGCCTGGACGCCGAGACCGAGGAACGACAGGCCGGCGAAGCTCAGCAGGATGGCCCCGGCGGTGATGGTCACGTTGACGACGAGGGGCTCGGCCACGTTGGGCAGCACGTGCCGGGCCATGATCCGGAATCGGTTGACGCCGGCGATCCGTGCTGCGGCGACGTACTCGAGCCCGGTGACTCCGGCGATGAGCGTGTGGCACAGGCGGGCGAGGCCGGGCGCGACCGCGAGGCCGATCGCGAGCACCGCGCCCCTCGCGCCGACGCCGAAGATGACGGCGAAGACGAGGACGAGGAGCAGGCCCGGGAACGCCACGAAGACGTTGACGAGGGCCGCGACGAGCCGGCCGACCCGGCCGCCCAGCAGCTCCGGCGCGGTGCCGAGCACGAGCCCGATCACCGTCCCGAGCGCGGTGGCCACGAGCGTCAGCTCCAGCGAGAGCCGGGTGGCGACCAGCACGCGGAAGAACAGGTCGCGGCCGAGGTTGTCGGTGCCGAACCAGTGCTGCGCCGAGGGGCCGGCGAGGAGGTTGTCGGTGTCGACGGCGGCGGCCTTGTCTCCCCAGAGGATCGGGGCGAGGACGGCGAGCAGCACGATGCACGCGAGCAGGCCCAGGCCGACGATGCCGACGGGCGTCCTGACGATGCGGGACCAGCGCTGGGTCATGACTAGAGCTCACCGATCGTCGAACGGGGGTCGAGCACGGCGAGCGCGACGTCGACCAGGGTGTTGATGACGAGCACACCGAGCCCGTAGACGAGGACGGTGCCCTGCACGACCGGGTAGTCCTTCGTCACGATCGACTGGACGATCGTGCTGCCCAGCCCGGGCCACGAGAAGACGTTCTCGACGAGGACCGTGCCGGCGATCATCGAGGCCAGCAGCATGCCGCCGAGGGTGAGCGTCGCCGTGACGGCGTTCGGCAGGGCGTGCCTGAGGTGGATGCGTCGGGGCGGCAGTCGCTTCGCCCGAGCCGTGCGGACGTAGTCGGTCTCCAGCACCGCGATCATCTCGACGCGGACGATGCGCGCGAGGACGGCCGCCGGCCCGATGGCGAGGGCCAGGACGGGTAGGACGTAGGACGAGGCGTCGGTCCGGCCCGCGACGGGGAACCAGCCGAGGCCGACGGCGAACACGGCGACGAGGGCGACGCCCACGAGGAAGTCCGGGATGGCGCCGAGCACGACGCTGCTGCCGGCGAACGCCAGCTCCGTGCGGCGGCGCCGACCCCGCCTCGTCGCGACGGCGACGGCGACGCCGAGCGGGACGGCCACCGCGACGGCGACGAGGAACGCCAGGACCGCGAGGGAGGCCGTCGCCGGGAGCCGTTGGCTGATCGTCTCCGAGACCGGGAGCTGCGAGGTGATCGACTCGCCCAGGTCGCCACGCAGCAGGTTGCCGAGGTAGTGCACGTACTGGGTGGGCAGCGGGTCGTCGAGGCCGAGCGCCTGCCGTTTGGCCTCGACGAGCTCGGTCGGGGCCGTCATCCCGAGGGCGGCCCGCACCGGGTCGCCCGGCACGAGGTGGATCATCAGGAACGACAGGGTGACGAGCACCCACAAGGACACCAGCAACCGCCCCGCGCGACGCACCGCGAAGCGCGCCCACCTCCCGCCCAGCCTGCCCTGCGGGCGCGCAGCCGGCCGGGGCGGAGCGGCCGCCGGTGTCAGAGTTGCCATGTCGCGGTCACTCCCCGATCAGCCGAGCATCCGGATGCTGGTGGGCACGACGCTGCCGAGCACGTCCAGCTCGGCGCCCTTGCTGAAGAACGGCAGCTTGCTGTTCGCGAAGAGGACGACGTCGTTGGCCTTGAAGAGCGCGGCCTCGGCGGCCAGCCAGTCGGGGCAGCTGTCGGTGCCGACCTTGCCCATCGCGGACGTCACGTGCGACGTGTACTCGGCGTTGGTGATGCCGGACATGTTGTTGCCGCCGGCCGTGACGGCGGGCCCGGAGAAGAAGGGCACGCCCTGCTCGGGCGTGTTGATGTTGAGCGGCTCCCAGGCGATGTCCCAGTCCCCGGTGCCGAACATCGCGTTGACCATGCCGTTCTCGTCGAGCTGCTTGGCCTTGACCGTGACGCCGAGCTTCTTCCACGCGTCCACGGCGAGCTCGGAGGCGGCGCTGCCACCCGAACCGAGCGAGGCGTCGTAGAGGAACGAGAGCGACAACGGCTTGCCGGCCTTGGCGCGCATCCCGTCGGCGCCCTTGACCCAGCCGGCGGCGTCGAGCGCTGCACCGGCGGCGGCCAGGTCCGTGCCGGGGACGCTGCCCTCGACCGACGAGCCGGTGCACGCAGCGGGCGCGACGACGGCGAGCTGGGTCGCAGGGCCGCCGCGGTCGGACGTGATCACCTTCTGCAGCTGCGCGAGGTCGAGCGCCTGCGTCAGGGCCTGGCGGACGGCCGGGTCGGAGGTGTCGTGGCCCTTCGCGTGGTTGTACCACTGCTGGCCGACGATCGCCTGCGCGTCCTCGTGGTCGAGCTTGGCCGCCTCGAGGCGGGCGGCATCCGGCCCGTGGATCGCGGCGGCGTTGAGGGCGCCGGAGAGGAGCTGGTTGGCGGCCGTCGTCTCGTTGGGCACGATCTTGACCTGGATCGTGGCCGGCATGCCGGCCGTGGCGGTCGTGGCACCGCCCGGGCCCCACGTGTAGCCGGTGCGGACGGCATACGTGTAGTGGTCCCCGGGCACGGCCTCCTTGAGGGTGTAGGGACCGGTGCCGGCCGTGCCGGCCTTGAGTGAGGCGCGGTCCTTCATGCCGGCGTCGCAGACCATCGGCAGGTTGGAGAACGAGTCCAGCACGAACGGCGACGTCGTCGCGAGGGTGACCGTGAGGGTGCTGCCGCTGGCCTTGGCCGTCGCACCGGCCGGCACGAAGACCCCGAGGAACGGGCTCTTGTTCTTGGGGTCCTCGACGTAGCTGATGTTGTCCGCCGCGGTCTGCGCCGTGAACGCCGAACCGTCCGCGCAGGTGATCTTCGGGGCGATCTCGAAGGTGACCGTCTTGCCGTCGACCGACCACTTCGACGCGAGGCCGGACGTGACCTGTCCCTTGGCGTCGACGGACACGAGGGTGTCGTAGGCGAACTTGCTGACCTGGAAGAGCGGGCTCGACGCGCTGCCCTGGGGATCGAGTGCCCCGGGGTCCGCGGAGAGCGCCAGCGTGAAGGTCTTGCCGACGGCATACGTGCTGGTGCTCGAACCCCCGTCGGACCCACCGCAGGCGGCGAGGCCGACGGTGACCATCGAGAGGGAGAGCGCCAGGATGGCGCTCGAGCGGACCGGCCTCATGGGCATTCCTCTTTCTTCGGACGTCGGGTGGGGCGGGGACCTGCGGATGCGTGGGGCCGGTCGGGGGGCCGCGTCACTCGACGCGGGCGACCACCCGTCCGTAGTGGACGTACTTCGCCTTCCCGTCGCCCGCGGCGCTCGTCACCGAGCCGAGAAAGGCGAAGACGACGTGGATGCCGTGGTACGGCTCGACGGTGATGAGGCTGTCGTCGGCGAGGTGCACGAGCTCGAAGCGGATCGGCTTCTCGCCGATCTCGGCGTGGATGTCCTTGGGCGTGCGGTCGAGCCAGATCCGGCCGTCCTCGTCCTGGCTCACGGTGATGTCGTAGATGGTGTCGGCGTAGCGACCCAGGTAGCGGGTGACGTCGACCGGTTGCGGGTCGGCCGGCGGGGTCGGGCGGGCCGGCAGCTCGACGCCGGCGAGCCGGGTGAGCAGTCTCGCGACGACGTCGGTGAAGAGTCCGAAGACGTCGCCGCCGTTGGTGAGCATCGCGATGGCGACGCCCGACTCGGGGACCACCCGCAGGAAGGCCGCCTGGCCGATGGTGCCGCCGTCGTGCGCCACGACCGTGCCCTGCGGGGTGTCGAAGAGCTCCCAGCCGAGGCCCCAGGCGTCGCCCATGCCCGCGAGCCGGGGCAGGTCGACCTCGCGGTGCTGCATCGCCCGCACCGACGCGGGGCCCAGCACGCGGGTGCCGTCGGGTGCGACGCCGCCGTCCAGGTGCATCCGGACGAAGCCGAGCAGGTCGGTGGGGGTCATCGCCAGCATCGACCCGGCGGGGGCGTTCGAGCGCGCCAGCGCCCAGGTGGTCGCGGGCACCGGCCGCTCGTCCTCGCCGGGCACGTGACCGGTGGCGGCGCGGTGCCGGATCGCCTCGTAGGGGCTCGGGCTGACGCGCTCTAGCCGGAGGGGCACCGCGATCCGGTCGAGGAGCACCTCGTCGAACGGCTTGCCGCGGAGGACCTCGACGAGGCGGCCGAGCACGACGAACGCGGTGTTGTTGTAGGAGAAGGTCTCCCCCGGTTCGAAGACCTGTGGGAGGTCGGTGAGGGTGGCGACGTACTTCTCGATGGCGTCGTCGCCGCGGCCGGTGTCGGTGAAGATGTCGCCCTCGAAGCCGGCGGTGTGCGTCAGCAGGTGCCGCGTGGTCAGGGCCTTGGCCGCCTCCATGTCGCCGATGACCAGCTCGGGCAGGTGGTCGAGCAGCGGCTTGTCGAGGTCGAGCAGCCCGTCGTCGACGAGCTGCAGGACGAGCGTCGTGGTCCAGATCTTCGTGACGGAGCCGATCTGGAAGACGGTCTCGGCGTCGACCGGCACCTGGGTGGCGAGGCTCGTGACGCCACCCGCGGCGGTGACGATCGATCCGTCCACCAGCACGGCGACGGAGGCTCCCGGGACCCCGTGCTCCTCGACGAGGCGCGCGAAGCTCTCCTCGAGCCAGGCGGCGGTGGACCGGCTCGCGGCGCTGCCCGGTGTGCTGTCCTGTGTTGGCATAGCGGCACCGTAGGCGCGTCGCCGACGCGGGTGTTCGTCCGATCGGACAGGAACGGCATACGTGCTTTGTGCGATCCGCCAGTGAGACCGAGGGGCGAGCGGTGTTTCCTGTGGGGGTGCTGATTCTCCGCGGCGGTCGCGTCGTCGACCCGCGCTCCGGGACCGAACACCTGGCCGACGTCGCGGTGGACGGGGGCTCGGTGGTCGCCGTCGGACCGTCCCTCGAGACGTCCGCCGCGCGCGAGGGCGCGACCGTCGTCGACGTGACCGGTCTCGTGGTCGGTCCGGGCTTCGTGGACCTGCACAGCCACGTCCACTCCGTCGCGGGGCAGCGCCTGCAGGCCCTCGACGGGGTCACCACGACGCTCGACCTCGAGGCGGGGCTCATGCCGGTCGAGCACGCCTACGCCCGCGCAGCCGCCGACGGCCGACTCCTGCACTACGGCTTCTCGGCCTCCTGGGGCGACGCACGAGCCACGGTGCACCTGGGGGCGACGCCGACGGCCGACCTCCACGCGTCGCTCAAGGTGCTGGGCGACCCGGCGTGGCAGCGCTCGTCCTCACCCTCCGAGCGGGCGGCATGGCTGCGGCTGCTCGAGTCCGAGCTCGAGGCCGGTGCGCTCGGCATCGGGGTCCTCATGGGCTACGCCCCGCGGACCGACCCCGACGAGTTCCTCGACGTCGCCCGCCTCGCGGCCCGGACCGGCACCGCGACCTTCACCCACGTGCGCGAGATCATCGAGGCCGACCCGACCACGCCGATCGACGGTTCGCTCGAGATCGTCCGTGCGGCAGCGGAATCGGGCGCGTCGATGCACCACTGCCACGTCAACAGCACCTCCCGCCGTCACGTCGACCGGGTGCTGGGCCTGCTCGACACCGCGCGGACCAACGGCTCCCGGGTGACCCTCGAGGCCTACCCCTACGGCGCCGGCAGCACCGCGATCGGCGCCTACTTCCTCGCCCCCGAACGGCTCGGCGCGTGGGGGCTGCAGCCGTCGTCGATCCGGCTCGTCGCGAGCGGTGAGCAGGTCGCCTCGGTCGCCCGGCTGGCCGAGCTGCGCGCGACCGACCCCGGCGCCGTCTGCGTCGTCTCGTTCCTCGACGAGGAGCGCCCGGAGGACGCGGCGCTGCTCCAACGAGCGCTCGCGTTCCGGGACTCGATCGTCGCCAGCGACGCCATGCACGTGGAGTGGCCGGACGGCTCCACCGACAGCCGCGAGTGGCCGCTGCCCGACGGTGGGCAGACGCACCCGCGCACGGCCGGGACGTTCGCCCGCTCGCTCCGGCGGATGGTCGTCGAGACCGGCACGTGGTCGTGGGCGGAGGCGTTCCGGCGCTGCTCCTACCTGCCCGCGCAGGTCGTCGCCGGCTTCGCTCCCGCCGCACGGACCAAGGGCTGGCTCGGCGTCGGCGCGGATGCCGACCTCGTCGTCATCGACCCGGCCACCGTCAGCGACCGCGCCACCTACGTCGACCCGACCCGTCCCTCCGTGGGCGTGCGCCACCTCCTCGTCGACGGCACCTTCGTGGTCCGCGACGGCAGCCTGGACGTCGACTCCTTCCCCGGCCGCCCGATCCGGGCCGCCATCGCCTGACCACGATCGGTCGCACCTTCCGTGGCAGCGCACTGCGATCCCGAAGGGATCTCGAGAGCGCAGCCGTCGCTGCATCGACGCGCCACGGCCCGTCTCACCACGGCGGTATCACGCAGGCCCGGGGGGTGCTCTACTTGACGTAGTGGTGCCGCCAGAGCTGGTCGGTGGCGCGTGCGTCGGAGGTGGTGTCGAATGGTGCGCCGTCTGCCTCGGGGGGTCCCCGGTCCCCCGTTCGCATCGTCGCGCACTGCGCCACGGGGTCTGCGTCCGCTGCACCGGGCCGATGGTTGACCCGGTCGTGCCACCGGCACGGGTCTTCATCAGCTACCGCCGAGAGGAGACGGCCTACCCGGCAGCTTGGCTCTACGATCGCCTGGTCGACCGCTACGGCGGCCACGTCTTCAAGGACGTCGACTCGATCCGGCTGGGAGACGACTTCGTCGAGGTGATCACCCGAGCGGTCGGGTCGTGCCAGGTCCTCCTGGCGCTCATCGGTCACCGGTGGCTCACCGTCACCGACCAGGACGGACGGCGCCGCCTCGACGATCCCGACGACTTCGTCAGGCTCGAGGTCGAGGCCGCCCTGGCCCGGGACGTGCGCGTCATCCCGATCCTGGTCGAGGGTGCCAGCCTGCCGCGCCCCGAGGAGCTGCCGCCGAGTCTCGCGGGGCTGGTGCGTCGTCAGGCGCTCGAGCTCAGCCCTGCCCGGTTCGACTTCGACACGGGGCGGCTGTTCAAGGTGCTAGACACCACCTTGGACGAGCTCCGGGCGACCCCTTCCGACGGAGGTGCGGAGCAGGCGCAGATGACGTCTGCACAGCAGGAGCCGCGGGAGTCCCCTGAACCGCACCACCGTTCGGTCGCCACCTCGCTGATCGAGTCCACGCAGCACCGTCGACGACGGCGACGGCGTCGCCCGCTCGCGTATGCCGTCGCCGTTGCGCTGCTCGTCGCTGCCGCTGCGACCGCGGCGACTCTCGCGCTCCTCGATCGCAGTGGCGCACCGGACACGGGCGGCCGACGCGGCAACGAGCTCGTCGCGACCGCCGCCTGGCGCCTCGTCGTGAGCA
This sequence comes from Terrabacter sp. NPDC000476, assembly GCF_040300125.1. Taxonomy (NCBI): domain Bacteria; kingdom Bacillati; phylum Actinomycetota; class Actinomycetes; order Micrococcales; family Intrasporangiaceae; genus Terrabacter; species Terrabacter sp. NPDC000476. The sequence continues at coordinate 203,325 of NZ_JBEPDF010000001.1, read as the reverse complement.
ACTCCAGTGCCGTCGACAACAGGGGCTGCACGATCACCGTGACCAACACCGACTCCGGGGCGCGACGCACGTTCGAGAACGTGTGGGGAACGAAGACGTTCCAGATGCAGTCGACGGGGACGTTCCGGTGGGAGTCCGACGACCCGGCCTGCCGCGCCGTCGACCTCCTCGAGTCCGGCCGGTCTGTGCTCCCGTTCAGCCACAAGGCCGGTACGGGTGACACGGACGTCTTCATGGCCCCCCGCGGCGGCACGGTCACCGTGCAGGTGCTGGCGTTCAACAACTACCGCGAGTGCCGATTCGAGCTCCACGACGCCGCCGACGGCGAGCTCGTGGACCTCGGCCGCGTGACCCCGGCCAGCAGCTTGCTACGGCTCGAGTCGAGCGGCCGACCACGCGTCTACCTCTCCGACTTCGCGGGGTGCGACGTGCGGGTCTCCGGGGACGCCGTGCCCTCCTAGCGACGTCTCCCCCCGGTCACTCCGCCCCGTCCGCCCCACGACCGAGATGTCACCCACCCCTGACCCACCGCAGCTCGACCACGTGGACCGACCGGGATCCCGTCCAGCGTGGGCACCTGACGACGTCGTCCCGAGACGCGCGGCACGTGCAGGAGCCGCCACGACGATGACCCCCGGGAACGTGGTGCCGCCCCCCTCCCCCGTGAGGCCCTGCACCACGAGATGCGCGAGGCCGACGTCCCGATCGGGCTGTGAGCACCGCGGGAGCGGCATCGGCCTGGCGCTGCTGGAGGCCGCGGCGGACTGGGCCGAAAGGCACGGGGCCTCGGTGCTCGACGGTCATCCCGTCGAGGTCGACGGGCTCACCGGCACCCCTTCGGCGTCCGCCCTCTTCGCCGGGACGGTCGCGATGTTCCGCCGGGCCGGCTTCGTCGAGATCGGACGCACCCACCCGACCCGTCCGGTGATGCGACGCGAGCTCCGGCGCGCCTCATCGCCTTGATGGTTCACGGCACCGTGCCGACACCGCCCCCGCGGGCCACGCGGGTATCGGCCGACGGGCGGATCAGGGCATCGCGAGCCGGAGCTCCCTGCCCACCATGCCGGCCAGTCGCTCGGTCTCCTGCTCGATGGCCGTCCGCGGCGCCCGCCCTTCACCCATCCAGCTGACCGTGAGGTCGGCGCCCTTGCGCGTCCACGTGCCCTGCACGAGGCCGCCCACGATGACCGGGTTGGCCTTGCGGGTCACGGCATCCCGACACGGCGACGGCGTGACGTGGACGTCCTTGGTGCCGGGCCCCATCACCCACTGGTCGTGCCCGGGCAGGAAGCGCACGACATCCGACGGCAGGGCGGTTGTGAGGGCGTCGACGTCCTCACGCACGACGTATGCCGTGACGCCCTCCACGTCGACGGCCACCAGGCGGTCGCGCAGTCCCGCGAACCACGCGTCGATCCGCTTGCGGCCGGCGCTCAGCCCGCTGCCGAACCAGTACTGCAGGTGCTCGGGGGTCGCCGGACCGTAGGTTCTCAGGTATGCCGTGATGGCGCGCGGTCCCGCGTCGTCGAGGTCGGGGATGCCCGCCCACAGCGGGTTGCGGTCGAGCCGCTGGAAGGTGCGCCGGCCGTCGCGCGACGGGCCGAAGCTCATGTCTCCCAGCCAGGACAGCGGTTTGACGAGGGTTCCGGCGCCCTCCTCGAAGACCGGCGCCAGGTGCCGGTAGGCGCGCTGCCGGGTCACTGCCGCGCCGAGCTCCCCCACCGTCAGCGGCCCGTCGGTGAGCGCCTCGCGCACGGCCGCCCGGAACGCCGGCCACGCCTGCGGTTCGAGGCGGTAGTACTCCACCCAGCTCGGCAGCTCCCACTGCCGACCGGCCGCACGGAGCGCGAGGTAGATGCCGGCGTCCTCGGGTGCGAGGTAGTGCATCGAGCCCCGGAACGCGAACGCCTTGATCACCGTCCCCTCCGCCAACGCCCGGGCCAGGTCACCGGCAGCCGCCGTCGTGCTCCGGGTCCGCACGGCCAGCTCGGCGAGCGACTCGTCCATCGACAGGACGGCGCCGAGCCGGCGCACGACGTCGGCGGCCGACGCGGGTCCCAGGGGTTGGAGGAGGTGTCGCTCCATCCGCCAGGCCAGCGCCTGCTTCCACGTGGCCGTCGCCTCGGTCGTGGTGGTCATGGCCGCATCGTCGCACCCGTCCCGGACGAAACGCTGCCGCAGACCGGTTCGGGTCCCACTCGCTACGTGCCGAGCCGGAGCCGCACGACGCGGCGGCGCAGGGTGGGTGAGGCCTCGACCTCGTAGCCGGCGTCGAGGAAGACCTGCAGCAGCCCGACCGAGGCCTCGTCCCAGATCACCGTCTTGCCCGGAGCCTGCTCCGTGGGATAGCCCTCGAGCACGTGCGCGCCGACCTGCCTGCCGTACTCGACCGTTGCGGCAGCGAGCTCGTACATCAGCCCCTGGCGCCGGAATCCCTTGCGCACGACGAAGCAGGTCACCGACCAGACGCCCTCGAGCTCCGGGTCCTGGCGCATCCATGCCTTCTGCCGCGCCCAGATGCGTGGGTAGTTCTCCCGCGGCTCGACCGCGACCCATCCGGCCGGCTCGCCGTCGACGTAGCCGATGAGGCCGGAGGTCGGACCCTCGGTGCCGCAGCCGGCCTGCTCCACGAGGGCGGCGTCGCGCTCCTCCTGGGTCGTGTCGCGCCAGATCCAGCCCGCGACCTTCAGGCCCTGGCACCGGCACTTGCGCGCGCCGCCGCTCTCGAACACGGCCTCGAGGTCCGCATCCGTCGCCTCGTTGGCCGGTCGCCAGCTGAACTCGGGCACACCGCGACCCTAGCCACCGAGACCCGTGCACGGCCTGCAAACGCCTCGCGAGTTGCGCCGGGTTCGCGCTGGCGTCTGGCGCGGCGCCTCACCCCGAGGTCACGGCTGGTGGTGCACCGGGGCGCTGACGGAGTCGCGCACGACCCCTGCGGTGTCCTTGAGCTGCAGGGTGTAGCCGGTGTCGGTCAGGCTGATTCTGAGATACCCCGTCGCCGAGACCGCCTTGACGACATGCGGATCCAGCGTCGAGAGCGTCCGGGGTGTGAGGCCCGCGGTCGTGTCGGTGACCATGAGGACGCCGCCGACGCGGCCGAGCCGCTGGTACGCGTGCTCGTGCCCTGCGACGAGCACGTCGGCCTGCGCGGCCACGAGAAGGTCGACGAGTGGCTGCTCCGCGACGTCGTCGCCGTAGACGGAGGCGTACCGCGGCCGGTGGATCACCGCCAGGATCGGCCGGTTCGCGCTCGCCGCAAGGTCCGCCTTGAGCCACGCGTACTGCGCGGAACCGACCCCCGTCGCGGTCTCCGAGTCGAGCACGACGAGGTGCCACCGGCCGAGGTTCCTCGACCGGTACGTGCGGTTCGCAGCGAAGTAGGCCTTGAACGGCGCAGCCCCCGGCACGAGGTAGTCGTGGTTGCCGGGCGCAGCGAGGACTCCCGGCAGTCTGCCCCACGTGCGCGCGAACGAGCCGGCGTACTCGCTGGCCAGCCCGCGCGCGGCGACGTCTCCTGGGAGGAGGGTCGCGATCGCGCCCTCGCGTTGCGCGAGGTTGCTCGTCACGAGCCGCAACCTGTCTCCGGAGGACGACCCCGCCTGGATGTCGCTCGCCACGACGACCACCGCTGCGGGACCCACGGCCTCGGCCTGCACCGGTGGCGCCGAGGGGGGCGGCACGGCCAGGAGCGGGACGAGAAGAAGACGTAGTCGCACGAGACACCCCCACGTCGGGACGCACCAGCCGGGCGGATCGCCCGCTGTCCCAGTCAATCCCGGCGGTGCGACGCCAGCCAGAGTCCAAGGTCCCGTCGACGCCGTCGCGCCGGACCTCAGCGGTCGGGATCGACGAGGAGCTCGACCTCCACCTCGTCGCCCGCCCCGCGCCCTGTCTGCTTGCGCGTCTCCGCGTTGAAGGACACGAGGTAGCGACCGCCCATGACGCCGATCGTCGTGCGGTACGTGTAGCCGCCGTCGATCGTGACCACGACGGGCACCCGCTTGCCGCGACCGAACGACAGCACGGTCTCCTCGGGCACGACGATGCCGACGTTGTTGCCGCCGGTCGCCTCGAGCACGGTACGGAAGGTCGTCATGCCGCTGAGCGTAGCCCGCGAGGCGCCGAGACGGCGGTCGATCGGACCCCGTACGGTGCAGCATGCGCACCATCATCTCGGAGCGTCTCGTGCTGCGGCCGTGGCAGGTCGACGACGCAGACTTCCTCCTCGACCTCGAGAGCCGCTGGGACGTCGTGCGCTTCCTCGGCTCCGCACCGCGCACCATGACGACGCGTGACGAGGCGCTCGCCTCGATCGCCCGCCGCCGCGCCGTCAGCGAGCACCCCGTCCACGGCATCTGGCTCGTCGCGGACCACGAGGGCGCCCGGCTCGGCAACCTGCTGCTCAAGCCGATCCCGCTCTCCGCCGGCGAGCGACCCACTCCCGCAACCGAGGTCGAGATCGGGTGGCACCTCCACCCCGACGCCTGGGGCCGCGGCTACGCGACCGAGGCCGCAGCCGCCGTGTGCGCCGACGTCCTCGCCCGCGGGCTCGAGCGCGTCGTCGCCGTCACCCATCCCGACAACACCGCCTCGCAGGCCGTGTGCCGCCGCCTCGGGATGCGTCACCTCGGCACCACCGCGCGCTTCATGGACACGACGACCCAGCTCTTCGAGCTCCTGGCACCGCGATGAGCCCCGCCGGGACACCTGACGTGGCAGTGTGGCACGCGTGAGCGAGCAGCCTGACGAGGCAACGGCCCGAACGGAGTCCGGGCTCACCGACGACGACTTCGCACCGGAGTGGCCGGACGACGACCGTCCCCGCATCCCGCGGGTGGCGCCCGAGCGCGAGGCGCTCACGGCATACCTCGACCACTACCGCGCGACGATCGAGATGAAGTGCCGCGGGCTCTCCCCCGTTCAGGCCCGGCAGCGCTCGATGCCCCCGTCGACGATGTCGGTGCACGGGCTCGTTCGCCACCTCGCCGGTGTGGAGCGCTGGTGGTTCCAGCAGAACTTCGAGCGGCGTGACGTGCCGTTCCTCTTCTTCACGACCGAGAACCCGAACCTCGACTTCGAGCCACCGGCCGACGCCGACTTCACCGCCGACCTCGCGACGTGGCGCGCCGAGTGCGCCGTCTCGCGCGAGATCGTCGCGGCCCACGACCTCGACGACACGGCCCGCCCGCTCGACTGGTTCGAGGACGTCGACCTGCGCTGGCTGGTGCTGCGGATGATCACCGAGTACGCCCAGCACTGCGGCCACCTCGACCTGCTGCGCGAGGGCGTCGACGGCCGCACCGGCTCCTAGCGCCCGCCCGCCGACCACCGACCGACCACCGACCGACCGACCGCTGACAAGGGGCCGCCGATGCGAGCCGACCACTACGACACCTTCGCCCGCAGCTATGCCGAGACGAACGAGTCGGGCCTCTTCAACGCCCACTACGCCCGCCCTGCCATGCTGCGCCTCGCTGGTGACGTCGACGGCCGCCGTGTGCTCGACGCCGGCTGCGGCACCGGGCCGCTGTTCGAGGACCTGCGCGCCCGCGGCGCCACGGTCACGGGCTTCGACGGCAGCCCCGCCATGGTCGAGCTCGCCCGTGAGCGGCTCGGCCCCGAGGCCGACCTGCACGTCGCCGACCTCAGCGCCCCGCTCCCCTACCCCGACGACGCGTTCCACGACGCAGTCGTCTCCCTCGTGCTGCACTACCTGCAGGACTGGTCGGCGCCGCTCGCCGAGCTGCACCGCGTGATCAGGCCCGGCGGCCGGCTGCTCCTGTCGGTCAACCACCCGCGCATCCTCGAGGCGAGCGACCCCGACGCCGACTACTTCGCCGTCACGCCCTACTCCGACGTCTACACCTTCGGCGACGGCCACGACGTCACCCTCACCTTCTGGCACCGCCCGCTCCACGCGATGTCCGACGCGTTCGCCGACGCCGGCTTCCGCATCCGCGTCATCAGCGAGCCATCGTTCGACCCCGACACCCCGCCGGAGCTGCTGCCGCCCGACCTCGGCGACCGGACCGCCTTCATCTGCTTCCTCTTCTTCGTCCTCGAAGCCGAGTGAGCCGTGCGTGAACCGGGCCCAGGTCGCCGCGCGCTCGTGCTCGCCGGTGCCGGCGCGGCCGGCAACGCCTGGGAGATCGGCCTGGTGGCCGGCCTCGCGGCCCGGGGCGTCGACCTGACCGCCGCCGACCTCGTCGTCGGCACCTCGGCGGGCTCGACGGTCGCGGCGCAGGTCACGAGCGGCACGCCCGCCGCCGACCTGTATGCCGCCATCATCGCCGAGCCGGCGGCACAGCAGAGTCCGCACCGCCCACGTCACCAGACCGGCACGACGCCCGCCGTCCGCCCCTCGGGGCCGTCGTACCTCGAGTGGTCCGACGCGATCATCGCCGCGTCGGACAGCCCGGCCGACCTGCGTCGACGGCTCGGGGCCGCCGCGCTCGAGCTGGCCGGGGACGACGGCGGCGAGGCCTCGAGGCGGTGGCGGGCCGTCGTCGCCTCGCGGCTGCCGAACCACGGCTGGCCCGAGCAGCACGTGCTCGTCGTCGCGGTCGACGCCGACACCGGCGAGCCCGTCCTCCTCGACCGGGCCTCGGGCGTCGAGCTCGTCGATGCCGTCGCCGCGAGCACCTCGGCGATGACGCCCTACCGTGTCGGCGGGCACCGCTACCTCAACGGTGGCTACCGGCGCAGCGAGAACGCCGACCTCGCCGCCGGGTTCGAGCGCGTCGTCGTGCTGTCGCCGTTCAGCGGCCGCAGCCGGATGCCGGCCGCCTGGCGCATGGACCTCGCGTCGCAGGTGGCCGACCTGCACGCATCCGGCAGCGAGGTGCGCACGGTCTTCCCCGACGCGCGGTCGGGAGACGTCTTCGACGCCAACGCGCTCGACCCGGCCACGCGCCTGCCTGCCGCCCGCGGCGGCCACGAGCAGGGCCGTGAGCTCGCAGCGGGGCTCGCCGACTTCTGGGCCTGACCCGCCGGGCGCGCGACGTCCCCCGTCCGCCCCGCGACCGCACCTAGGGTGGGGCGCCGTGACCCGCGTGGCACGGCCGCGTCACCGACAGGGAAGGCAGCGCGAGCTCCATGGTCAACGTCCTGCTGGCGGGCGGCCTCTCGATGGCTTTCGCCCTGCTCTGCACCAAGCCGTTCATCCGGTTCCTCGTGCGCAAGCGCTACGGGCAGTTCATCCGCGACGACCTCGTGCACCATCACGTCAAGCGCGGCAAGCCGACGATGGGCGGTGCGGTCATCATCGCCGCCGCGATCGTCGGCTACCTCGGATCGCACGTCGTCCTCGTCGCGCTCGGCGCGATGGGGGTCTTCCGGTCGATCCACAGCGGCCTGTCGCTGAGCGCCGGCCTCGTGCTCTTCCTGCTCACCGGCCTCGGCGTCGTCGGCTTCCTCGACGACTACACGAAGATCCGCAAGGAGCGCAGCCTCGGGCTCACTTCGCGGCAGAAGCTCCTCGGCCAGACGATCGTCACGGTCCTCTTCGCGCTCGGCGCGCTCCTGCTCACCGACGACCGCGGCTTCTCCCCCGCGTCGACGGCCATCTCGTTCATCCGCGACACCGGTGTCGACCTCGCCTTCGCCGGCCCCGTCGTCGCCGTCCTGCTCTTCATCGCCTGGTCGAACGTGCTCATCGCCGGGGCCTCGAACGGCGTCAACATCACCGACGGCCTCGACGGCCTCGCCACCGGCGCCTCGGTCATGGTCTTCGGGGCCTACACCGTCATCTCGATGTGGCAGTACAACCAGAGCTGCTCCGTCGCGCCGGGGCCGAACTGCTACGACGTGCGTGACGCCCTCGACCTCGCGGTCGTCGCGTGCGCCATCGGTGGCGCGTGCTTCGGCTTCCTCTGGTGGAACACCTCGCCGGCCGAGATCATCATGGGCGACACCGGCTCGCTCTCCCTCGGTGCCGCTCTCGCCGGTCTCGCGATCCTCACCCACACCCAGCTGCTGCTCGTCGTGCTCGGCGGACTCTTCGTCATCGTCACGGCGTCGGTCATCATCCAGGTCATCAGCTTCCGGACGACCGGCAGGCGCGTCTTCCGGATCGCTCCGCTCCACCACCACTTCGAGATGGTGGGCTGGTCGGAGGTCACCATCGTGGCGCGCTTCTGGATCATCGCGGGCCTGTGCGTGGCAGCCGGGCTCGCGCTCTTCTACGGCGAGTGGCTGTCGAGCGCCTGAAGCCCCCCGGCGTCAGTGGCCGTCGGAGCGCTCGAGCGTCACGAGCAGCCCGTCGACGCCCCCCGGCCCGACCCGCCCCTTGACCTCGACGGAGGTGATGGCCTTGAGCTGCCAGCCCTCGCGCGCGTGCTCGTTGAGCAGCTTCTCGAGCTTGTCGCCCGACATCTTGCCGCCGATCATCTTCTCGCGGACCTCGACGACCTTGTACGTGAACACGCGTGGGACCTCCTTGGAGTCGGCGGTGCTGTCGCCTCGACCGTAGCCGCCCGCACGCGTTCCGGGGCCGTATGCGCTCGGCCCCTTCCTGTCAGCCCTGACGTCTATCGTTCGAGAGGTCTCGAGCACGACCAGCCGACGACCCGAGGAGGGCGCATGCCCCGGACGCGGATCCACAACTTCTCCATCTCGCTCGACGGCTTCGCGACCGGCGAGCCGCAGTCGTTGGAGGCCCCCTTCGGCCACGCCGGCCAGCGCCTGCACCAGTGGATGTTCGCCACCCGCTACTGGGACCCGAGCGGCTCGGCCGGTGTCGACGACGCCTTCGCGCAGCAGTTCGCCCCGGGCATCGGCGCCGAGATCATGGGCTCCAACAAGTTCGGTCCGCCGGACTGGCAGGACGACGAGTCCTGGACGGGCTGGTGGGGCGAGGACCCGCCCTTCCACACCCCGGTCTTCGTGCTGACCCACCGCCCCCGACCGGCCCTGACGATGGGCGGCGGCACGACCTTCCACTTCATCGAGGCGTCTCCGGCCGAGGCGCTGGCCGCAGCGCAGGAGGCCGCCGACGGGCTCGACGTGCGCATCGGCGGCGGGCCGACCGTCGTGCGCGACTTCCTCTCCGCAGGTCTCGTCGACCACATGCACCTCGTCCAGGTGCCGATCCTGCTCGGTCGGGGCGTGCGGCTCTGGGACGGCCTCGAAGGGATCGAGGAGTCGTTCGAGGTCGAGAGCGTGACCTCACCGAGCGGTGTCGTGCACCTGGTCTTCACCCGCCGCACCGACTGACACCGTCCCGGGCGGCGGGCCCGAGATGCCGCCGCTGTCTCAGAGGGCGATGACGGTCATGCCCCCGGCGGACGGCTGGTCGAGGGTGGCCAGCGCGGCGCCGGCCTCGTCGAGCCCGATGACGCGGCCGACGAGCTCACCAGGGCGCAGCGTGCCCTCCTCGATGAGTCGCAGCATCGCGGGGTAGTCGCGTGCCGGCATGCCGTGCGAGCCGTAGAGCTCGAGCTCGTGGGCCACGACGAGGTCCATCGGGAGGGGCGGCCGCGAGGCCTCGCCGAGCAGCAGGCCCGCCTGCACGTGCCGACCGCGCCGGCGCAGGCTGCGCACCGACGCGACGGCCAGGTCGGGTGAACCGAACGCGTCGACGGAGACGTGCGCACCACCGGCCGTGACGTCGCGCACCCGAGCCGCCACGTCGTCGACCTCGTTCGCGTCGATGACGACCTCGGCGCCGCACGCCGACGCGCGCTGCAGCGCAGCGGGACTGACGTCGATCGCGACGACCCGTGCTCCGAGCGCCGAGCCGATCATGACGGCCGACAGGCCGACGCCGCCGCACCCGTGCACGGCGAGCCAGTTACCGGCACCGATGCGCCCGTGCGTCGTGACGGCGCGGAAGGCGGTGGCGAAGCGGCACCCGAGCGACGCCGCGGTGACGAAGTCGACGGCATCCGGGAGCCGGACGAGGTTGGTGTCGGCCGCGTGCAGCGCGACGCGCTCGGCGAACGAGCCGTGGCCGGTGAAGCCGGGCTGGGTCTGGTCGGGGCACACCTGCGCCTCGCCCGCCGCGCACCACGCGCACCGACCGCAGCCGCAGACGAAGGGCACCGTCACCCGGTCGCCCACGCTCCAGTCGTGCACGTCGGCACCGACGCGGGCCACGACGCCGGCCAGCTCGTGGCCCGGCACGTGCGGGAGCGCCACGGGGTCGTGGCCCTTCCACGCGTGCCAGTCGGACCGGCACACGCCGGTGGCCCGCACCGAGACGACGACGCCGTCGACCGGGCAGTCCGGCTCCCGCAGCTCCGTGACGACGGGCAGCGCCCCGTGCTCCTCGTAGACGACAGCCTTCACGGGACCATCCTCACCCTTCACCTCGTGCGACGTCGCGCCGTCTCGCCGCGCCGCCTCGGTGCCTCGATCGCGCCGTGTCGAGAACCGCGATCAGGCTCCGTCCGGCTGTTGAATGTCCACACCACCACGAGGGGACCACCGTCATGACCTACCTGCCCCGTTTCGACCACGTCGGCGTCACCGTCGCCGACCTCGACGCCACCATCGACTTCTTCGTCACGCTCGGGCTCGCCGTCGAGGGGCGCATGTTCCTCGACGGCGACTTCGTCGACACCGTCACCGGCATCCCCGGCACGCGGTGCGAGATCGCGATGCTCCGTGCGCCCGAGGGCGGGTCGGCGCTCGAGCTCGCGCGCTTCCTCCACCCGGACCACGTGCCCGGCTCCCCCGCCGCGATGGCGAACGAGCTGGGGCTGCGCAACGTCTCCTTCGAGGTCGTCGACCTGCAGGGCGCCGTCGACCAGCTCGCCGCCGACGGCTACGGGCTCGTCGGCGGCGTCGGGGAGTACGAGAACGCGTGGAGGATGGCCTACGTCCGCGGACCGGAGGGCATCATCGTCTCCCTCGCCGAGCGGATCGGCTGAGCCTCAGCCTCGTCGCGGGTCGTCGAGCACGTCCCGCCACGAGTGCTGCGGCTCGTAGCCGAGCAGCTCGCGCGCCTTGTCGATGGAGTAGAACGTCTCGTCGCGCCCCATCGGCCGGCGCTGCTCCACCCCGGCGTAGAACCGCTCGCGCACCTCGTCGGTCGTCGCGGCGACGGACATGTCGGCGTTCGCGACGTTGAAGACCTCGTAGCCGAGCCCGTCGGTCTGGAGGCAGCGCTGCACCATCTGACCGAGGTCTCGGGTGTCGATGTAGGCGAAGACGTTGCGCCGCCGCAGCGCCGGGTCGGCGAGGAACGCCGGGAACATGTCGGCGTACTCGTGCGGCTCGATGACGTTGTTGATGCGCAGGCCGTAGATGTCCGCTCCGGTGCGGGCCTGGAACGAGCGGGCCGTCACCTCGTTCGCGACCTTCGACATGGCATACGAGTCCTCGGGCACCGTCGGGTGCTCCTCGTCGACCGGCACGTAGATCGGCTTGCGCTCGCCCTGGGCGAAGCAGATGCCGTACGTCGTCTCCGACGACGCGAAGATCACCTTGCGGATGCCGAGCCGGGTCGCGGCCTCGAGAACGTTGTACGTGCTGAGCACGTTGGTGGCATACGTCTTCGCCTCCGACGTCAGCAGGATCGCGGGCACGGCCGCGAAGTGCACGACGGCGTCGTAGGCCGGCTTGGCCGGGAGCTCGAGCTCGTCGAAGCGGGCCAGCCCCGCGAGCGCCGAGTACGTCTCGCCGATGTCGGTGAGGTCGACCCGGAGGTCGTCGACCCCCTCGTGCCGCAGCGGCACGAGGTCGGCGTTGGTGACCTGGTGGCCCTGCTCGGCGAGGAAGGGTGCGACGTGCTTGCCGGCCTTGCCGCTGCCGCCCGTGAAGAAGATGCGCATGTGCCGATCAAACCACCCGCCCGACGTCTCGTGGTCAGGGGGCTTGGTGCCCGGTGAGTCGGGTACGGGTGGCGCATGAGCGACGACGTGCTGCCGGGTCCTGATCCCTACGACCCCGACGAGGACCCCGACACGGGGTCGACGATGACGGCCCCCGAGGGTGGCCGCCCCGATGGCGCCCCGGCGCCCTCCGGGCACGAGGCGGTCGTGCCGGACGAGGACGAGGCGCCACCGGACGAGTGACCGGTCAGCCGACGGGGGCGAGCTGGAGGGCCACCCCCGCGACGAGGCCGCCGGCCACGACCACGCTCGTCACTGCAGCGGTCACCCGCCAGGAGAAGGTGCGCGCGACCATGAGGATCGACGGGATGCTCAGGGCCGGCAGGGTGATGAGCAGCACGCCGACCACGCCGAAACCTGCACCGGCGGAGACGAGGCCGGCGACGACCGGGATCTCGCCGCCCGTGGGGATGACGAGCGCGGCACCGACGAGCCCCACGACGAGCAGGGCCACCGGCCCGGCGGCCCGGTCGAGGCCGGCGAAGTCGGAGAGCCAGCCGCTGAGCCAACCGGTCAGCAGCACGAGCACGAGGTACTCCGGCACGAGCACGAGGACGTACCGCGCCAGCGTCCGGGCGAAGCGCAGCGGCAGCTCGCGCACCTGCGTGGCGTCGCCCTCCGCTCCGGGGGGCGCGCCCAGCCAGGAGCTCCGTGTGCGGACCGGCGAGACCTCCGGCTCCGGTTCGTCGGAGCCGCGCACCCGGCCGGCGACGGCTGCCGCGGCGACGGCGGCACCCACGACGAGCACCACCCCGACGACGGCGCGGACGGCGACGAGCTGCCACGGAAGGGTCAGGGCGAGGAATACGAGGACGGCCGGGTTGAGCAACGGGTTGCCGAGCCAGTAGGCGACGCTGGCGCCGATGGGCGCGCCCTTGCGCCGTAAGCCGATCGCGACCGGTGAGGTGCAGCAGGTGCACATCATGCTCGGCAGCGACAAGGCCGCGCCCATGACGCCCTGGCCCGCGGCGCTGCGCCGCGACATGAGCTGCACGAACCATCGGCGCGGCACGAGCGACTCGATCGCGGCCGCCACGACGAGCGCCACGAGGGCCGCCTTCCAGACGGCAGCGGCATACGCCCTCGTGAAGTCGAGGGCACCGGCCACGCTGGGCGCCGACCCGGGCTGCCCGCTCGTGCCGAAGATCGCCGAGCCGCTCCAGGCGCCCGTGGCCGACAGCGTCCGGGTGCGCTCGGCGTACGGCAGCCACTTCGCCCACAGCAGGCCGGCCACGAGCAGCGCGAGCACGACGACGACGCCCGTCACACCGACCCGCCGCGGCGGGGTGGTGAGGGTGGCGTCGCACGCGCTGCTCCCGTCCAGGACGGGACCGGTCACGGGACGCTGGCTCATCGGGATCCTCCACGGCTGCCGGGACGAAGGGCGGAGCGCCACGGCGCGAGCGGTCCGCCGTGCACGTACCCAACAAAGCGCGGACGACCAGCCCCCATCGCCCCGACGCGACGGTTGCACGCGTAGCGTCGCACCATGACGACCGAGAGCAGGGTGGACGGGGACGACGAGGTCGCGCGGATCAGGCACGGGCTCGAGACGGACGGCATCGTCGCGCGCCGTGGCGCCTTCTCCGCCGAGTGGGTGCAGCGGCTGCGCGAGGACGTCGACGCGGCCTTCGAGGAGGCGCGCTCCCGGGAGGGCGGCGCCGTCGGCCGCGGCCCGAACCGCTGGTACGTCGAGATCCACCCCGAGGCGCTGCGCGGCTTCGTCGACCTCGTCGACCACCCGTGGGTGCGCACCGTCTGCGAGACCGTGCTCGGTCCCGACTACCGCATCGTCGAGGTCGGCTTCGACACCCCCTTCCCGGGCGCCACGGTGCAGCCGTGGCACCGTGACTTCCCGAGCCCGCCGGAGACGACCGACGGGCACCGCCTCACGTCGCTCGCCTTCAACCTCACCACCGTCGACACGACCGACGAGATGGGGCCCTTCGAGATCGCGCCCGGCACGCAGTGGGACCGCGGCGACGACTTCGACCACGAGCAGTTCCCGCCCGAGTCGGCCTACGCGCGGTACGAGGCGCTCGCCGAGCGGAAGTACCCGAAGGTCGGTGACATCTCGGCCCGCTCGGCGCTGACGATCCACCGGGGCACGCCGAACCGATCCCAGGTCGCGCGGCCCGTGCTCGTGCTCGGCGTCGACGCCCCGGGCGCCGGCAACGACGCGCACCACGACCTCGCCGTGACGCAGCGCTACTGGGACACGCTCCCCCAGCGCGTGCGCGATCACCTCGCGTGCCCCGTCGTCGACGAGCTCGCCCCCATCGTGCAGAAGCACGACATCGAGGGTCTCGTCATGGGCTGACGGTTCCACCCGGCCCGTATGCCGGTGGTGGTCGTCGCGTGGCGCGCACCGCCGACGTCGACCGCCGAGCGGGAGGAGGCCCTGCCGGACCTCTGTGCAACGGCGGTGCCTCTCGGCGGTCAGGGATGGTGGAGCCAGGTTCCGGCGGCGCCGACGAGGGCCTGCACGCCGAGCTCGAGCGTGGGGTCGACGACGGGGGCGAAGAGGGGCGAGTGGTTGGAGGGCAGCGACGCGAGCACCGCCCGGATGCCCTCGAGGTCGCGCGCGCCGGCGAAGGCCGCCGGGTCGGCGCCGCCGAGCAGCCAGAAGACGCAGGGCGCGTCGGCCGCCTCGGCGAGCACGCCGACGTCCTCGCTGCCTGTGATCGGGCCGGGGTCGACGACCCGCCCGGCGCCGACGAGGGCCTCGAGCGCCGGCCGGGTGCGCTCGACGCCCGCCGGGTCGTTGACGACGGCCGGCGACTGCTCGAACGGCTCGACGAGCGGGGCCCGCCGCGCCCCGGCCGTGGCCGCCTCTCCCTCGACGATCCGGGTCACGGCGGCGAGCGCCCGCTCGCGCACGCGCACGTCGTAGGTGCGCAGGTTGACGAGCAGGACCGCCTCGTCGGGGATGATGTTCGACTTCGTGCCGGCCTGCACCGAGCCGACGGTGAGCACGGCCGTGTCGGTGCCCGCGACCTCGCGCGAGACGACCGTCTGCAGGCGCAGGATCGTGGCGGCCGCGAGGACGACCGGGTCGACCGTCGCCTCGGGCCGCGAGCCGTGCCCGCCCTCGCCGAAGAGGGTGATGCGCAGGCTGTCGGTGGCCGCGAACGACGGCCCGGGGCGCAGGCCGATCGTGCCGGCCGGGATCGGCGCGACGTGCTGGCCGAGGACGACGTCGGGGCGCGGCACGGTGTCGTAGAGGCCGTCCTCGACCATCGCGCGCGCACCCTGCGCGACCTCCTCCGCGGGCTGGAACACCGCGACGAGCGTGCCGCGCCACGTCTCGTCGGCCACGAGCACCGACACCGCGCCGAGCAGGCACGTGACGTGCACGTCGTGGCCGCACGCGTGCATGACCGGCACGTCGCGGCCGTCGGGGTCGATGCCGCGGGCGCTGCTGGCATACGGCAGCCCGGTGGCCTCGGCGACGGGAAGGCCGTCCATGTCGGCGCGCAGCAGCACGACCGGCCCCTCGCCCCGCGCCAGGACGCCGACGACGCCGGTGCGCCCGACGCCCTCGGTCACGGTCAGGCCGAGCTCGCGCAGCCAGGCGGCCACGAGCCCGGCCGTGCGGTGCTCCGTGAACGACAGCTCGGGGTGCGCGTGGAGGTCGCGGTAGGTCTCGCGCAGGCGGGGCATCAGGTCGACGAGCGGGGTCGTGTCCACGATCCCGACCCTACCGAGCCCCCGGCGTCGGCGCCCGGCGCTACGGTCGGTGCGACGACCCGCTCGCGGAAGGGAACGGATGCCGCACGACACGAGCCCCACGGCGCGCGCCCTGCTCGCGCTCGAGGCGATCCAGGACTCCCCCGGCATCACGGCCCAGGCCCTGGGTGACCGCCTCGGCGTCACCGAGCGCGCCGCCCGTCGCTACGTCGCGATCCTCCGCGAGGCGCAGGTGCCGGTCGAGTCGGCCACGGGCCCGGGCGGCGGCTACCGCCTCGGCCGCGGGCTGCGGCTCGCGCCGCTCATGTTCACCCCGGCTGAGGCGCTGGGCCTCGTCATGGCGGTGCTCGAGGGGCACCGGCAGGCGGTCGACCCGGCCGACCTCGTCGGGGGCGCGCTCGCGAAGATCCTGCGCGTGCTCCCCCAGCCGGTGGCCGGCGCGGTGCGCGCGGTGCGGCGGCCGAGCGGGCCGCCGCCCGACCCGTCGCTGCGCGTCGACCCGGCGACGACGGCCCGGCTCGTCGAGGCCTGCAGCGCCTCGCGCCGGGTGCGACTCGGCTACCGCCTCGAGGACGGCCGCGAGCGCGACATGGAGGTCGACCCGTGGGCCGTCGTGCTGCGCCACGGGCGGTGGTACCTGCTGTGCTGGTCGCACACGAGCACGGCCCGCCGGGTGCTCCGCGTCGACCGCGTCCGGTCGGCCTTCGTCACCTCGCAGCGCTTCGAGGCGCCCGAGCAGCTCGACGCCCTGCGCGTGCTCGAGGAGCACCTGTCGCAGGGCTGGCGGCACGAGGTCGACGTGCTGCTGCGCGCCGACCTGCTCGAGGCCGGCCGGTGGCTGCCGCGCAGCCTCGGGCGGCTCGAGGAGGTCGACGGCGGCGTCCGGCTCCGCGCCACGACCGACGACCCCGAGTGGTACGCCCGCCAGCTCGCCGTCACCCCGCTCACCTTCGAGGTGGTCGGCTCGCCCGCGCTCGTGCAGGCCACCGAGGACCTCGCCGCCCGGCTCGTCAAGGCCGCCGGTGCCGCCGGACCGCCCGCACCGGGTACGCACGGGGTACGCACCAGCCATGACCCCGGCCGACAGCCACCCCCTGCGCACTAGGGTGATCCCGACCGGCCCGGGCAGCGCCCGGACCCGAGACCGAGGACCGATGACATGACCTTCAACGACAACGCACAGCTCGACACCTCCCAGGTCGAGAGCGGCGGCAGCAGCGGCGGGTTCGGCGGTGGTGGAGGCGGCGGCTTCCCCGGCGGCATCCAGGTCGGCGGCGGCATCGGCGGGCTCATCCTGCTCGTGCTCGCACTCGTCTTCGGCGGCGGCAACCTGCTCGGTGGCGGTGACTCCGGCAGCTCGGGGGCCGGGCTGCCCTCGCAGCAGCTGCAGCCCGGGCAGGTGAGCGCGGCCGGCCAGGTCGACTCGGGCAGCTTCAGCCGGTGCAAGACGGGCGCCGACGCCAACAAGGACGACGTCTGCCTCATCATCGCCACGGTCAACAGCGTGCAGGACTACTGGTCGACGACGCTGCCGAAGTACTCGATGGACTACGAGCCGGTCAAGACCGTCATCTACCAGGGCCAGACCCGCTCCGGCTGCGGCACCGCCAACAGCCAGGTCGGCCCGTTCTACTGCCCGCTCGACTCGAAGGTCTACGTCGACGCGAGCTTCTTCTCCGAGCTGCAGAGCAAGTTCGGCTCCGACGGCGGGCAGCTGGCCAAGGAGTACGTCATCGCGCACGAGTACGGCCACCACGTGCAGAACCTCCTCGGCCTGCTCGACCGCGCGCAGCAGGACCCGCAGGGCGCGAACTCCGGCGCCGTGCGCGTCGAGCTCATGGCCGACTGCCTCGCCGGCACGTGGGCCAAGCACGCCACCGAGACGACCGACGCCGGCGGCACCCCGCTGCTCAAGGCGATCACCCCCGACGACATCCAGTCGGCGCTCTCGGCCGCGTCGGCCGTCGGCGACGACCGCATCCAGGAGAAGGTGCAGGGCCGGGTCACGCCCGAGAGCTGGACCCACGGGTCGTCGGAGGCGCGCATGCGCTGGTTCTCGCAGGGTTACGAGACCGGTGACCTCAACCAGTGCAACACCTTCGGCGTCGGCAACGTCACGTGACGCCGGTGGCCGCCTCGGTCAGCTCGACGCGGACGGCCCGGCCCCGCCGCAGCGCGGTCTCGAGCACGTCGCGCCTCGGGTCGGGCAGGTCGTAGAGCTCCCGCGCCGGCAGCCCGGCGAGGGCCCGGAGCGCGGGCGCCGCGAGCACCTCCCGCACGAGCGCGCGGTCTCCCCCGACGACGAGGCCACGAGGTATGCCGTCCGCCCCCGCCCGCGGTGACTCGTCGTCGCCGAGGAGCACGCGTCGCGCGTGCCCGACGACGGCGTCGACGAGCTCGTCGGCCTGCTTGCCCCGGCGGCGCGCGAAGCGCTGCTGCGACCAGCCGCCGGCGGCGGTGCGGGACTGCACGTGCCGGGTGCCGACCTTCGACGCGGTGAACGCGCCCGCACGGGCGAGCCCGACGGCATACCCCCCTCGACGCACGAGCACGACGCCGAGGGGGTCGTGCTCGAACGGGGTCGCGACGAGCGAGGAGCCGTCGGCGGCGCGCGCGGACACGACGACGCCGCCGGGAGCAGGCTCCTCGGCGGCGTCGTAGGTGCCGTGGCGCTCGGCGAAGCCGGCCATCCAGCGGTCGAACCGCTCGGGGTCGACCTCGATGACGCGCGTCGTCACGGGCGCGGGTGCAGCGGTCTCAGGGGTCGAGGTCTCAGAGGTCGGCGTCTCAGAGGTTGAAGCCGAGCGCGCGCAGCTGCTCGCGGCCGTCCTCGGTGATCTTGTCGGGGCCCCACGGCGGCATCCACACCCAGTTGATGCGGTGCGTCGTGACGAGACCCTCGAGGGCCTGGGCCGTCTGGTCCTCGATGACGTCGGTCAGCGGGCAGGCCGCCGACGTCAGCGTCATGTCGATGACGGCGTGCGACTGGGCGTCGACGGTGATGCCGTAGACGAGGCCGAGGTCGACGACGTTGATGCCGAGCTCGGGGTCGACGACGTCGCGCATGGCCTCCTCGACGTCGGCCACGTTCGGCGGGGTTGCGGTCTGGCTCATGACGGAACTCCTTGGGGGGAGGGCGAACTCGTGGACGAGATGTCGACGCCGGCTCGGGCGAGGGCGTCGGTGAAGGCGGTCCAGCCGAGGAGGGCGCACTTGACGCGCGCGGGGTACTTCGACACCCCGGCGAAGGCGACGCCGTCGCCGATGACGTCCTCGTCGCCCGCGACCTGGCCCTTGGAGGTCAGCATCGCGCGCATGGCCTCGAAGGTCTCGAGCGCCTCGGCGACCGGGTGGCCGATGACCTCCTCGGCGAGCACCGAGGAGCTCGCAACGGAGATCGAGCAGCCCTGGGCGGCGTAGGACACGTCGCGCACGACGGCGTCGGGGCCGGTGCCCTCGACGTCGACGCGCAGGGTGACCTCGTCGCCGCAGGTCGGGTTGATGTGGTGCACCTCGGCGTCGAAGGGGTCGCGCAGCCCCGCGTGGTGCGGGCGCTTCGAGTGCTCGAGGATGAGCTCCTGGTAGAGGTCCATCAGCTGGCCTCCCTCTCGGTGTCGATGCCGAAGACGACCGGCACGCGGTCGAGCGCGGCGAGGAGGGCCTCGACGTCGGCGGACGTGTTGTGCACGGCGAACGAGGCTCGCGTCGTCGCCGCCGCGCCGAGGGCGCGGTGCAGCGGCCACGCGCAGTGGTGGCCGACGCGCACGGCCACGCCGGCGTCGTCGAGCACCTGCCCGACGTCGTGGGCGTGCACGCCGTCGACGACGAACGCCACGGCGCCCCCGCGGCCGGTGCCGAGGGCCGGGCCGACGACCCGCACCCACGGCCGCTCCGCGAGGCCGCGCATGAGCAGCTCGACGAGGGCCGACTCGTGGGCGTGGATGCGCTCGATGCCGACCGCCTCGACCCAGCGCACGGCGGCCGCGAGGCCCACGGCCTGGGCGGCGTTCGGCACGCCCGCCTCGAACTTCTGGGGCGCCGGAGCGTACGTCGAGCGCTCCATCGTGACGAGCTCGATCATCGAGCCGCCGGTGAGGAAGGGCGGCATGACCTCGAGCAGCTCGCTGCGACCCCAGAGGACGCCGACCCCCATGGGGCCGTACATCTTGTGGCCGCTGAAGGCGATGAAGTCGGCCCCGAGCGTGGCGACGTCGACCGCGAGGTGCGGCACCGACTGGCACGCGTCGACGACGACGAGGGCCCCGACCGCGTGCGCCCGCTCGGCGAGCTCGGTGACCGGGTTGACGGTGCCGAGCACGTTGGAGACGTGGGTGAACGCGAAGACCTTGGTGCGCTCGGTGAGCAGGTCGTCGAGACCGGAGAGGTCGAGCGCGCCGTCGGCGCCTACGGGCACCCACCGCAGCGTCGCCCCGGTGCGCCGCGCGAGCTCCTGCCACGGCACGAGGTTCGCGTGGTGCTCCATCTCGGTGACGAGGATCTCGTCGCCGGGACGCAGCACGAAGCGCTCGTCCTTGGGCTCCTGCGTCGGCGCCGCGTTGGAGAACGCGTAGGCGACGAGGTTGAGCGCCTCGGTGGCGTTCTTCGTGAACACCACCTCGTCGGCCGGGGCGCCGACGAAGGCGGCGATCGTCGCGCGGGCCGCCTCGAAGTCGTCGGTGGCCTCCTCGGCGAGCTGGTGCGCGCCGCGGTGCACGGCCGCGTTGTGCTGCTCGTAGAAGGCCCGCTCCGCGTCGAGGACGGCGGTCGGCTTGTGCGACGTGGCCCCGGAGTCGAGGTAGACGAGCGGCCTGCCGTCGCGCACCGTGCGCGCGAGGATCGGGAACTCGCCGCGGATCGCGGCGAGGTCCCTCTCCGTCAGCGGCAGGACGTCGGGCATCCGGCTCAGGCCTGCGTCGCCGAGGCCGGGGCCGAGGCCAGGTAGCGGTCGTAGCCCTCGTCCTCGAGGCGGTCGGCCAGCTCGGGGCCGCCCTGCTCGACGACCTTGCCGTCGACGAAGACGTGCACGAAGTCGGGCTTGATGTAGCGCAGGATGCGCGTGTAGTGCGTGATGAGCAGGACGCCGAGGTCGCTGCCCTCCTTGGCGCGGTTGACGCCCTCGGAGACGATCTTCAGGGCGTCGACGTCGAGGCCGGAGTCGGTCTCGTCGAGCACGGCCACCTTCGGCTTGAGCAGCTCCATCTGGAGGATCTCGTGGCGCTTCTTCTCGCCGCCGGAGAAGCCCTCGTTGACGTTGCGCTCGGCGAAGGCGGGGTCCATCCGCAGGTCGGCCATGGCGGACTTGACGTCCTTGACCCAGGTGCGCAGCTTCGGGGCCTCGCCGTCGATGGCGGTCTTGGCCGTGCGGAGGAAGTTGCTCACGGTCACACCGGGCACCTCGACGGGGTACTGCATCGCGAGGAAGAGGCCCGCGCGGGCGCGCTCGTCGACGCTCATCGCGAGGACGTCCTCGCCGTCGAGCGTCACGGTGCCGCCGGTGACGGTGTACTTCGGGTGGCCGGCGATGCTGTAGGCCAGCGTCGACTTGCCGGAGCCGTTCGGGCCCATGATCGCGTGGGTCTCCCCCGATTTCACGGTGAGGTCGACCCCGCGCAGGATCTCCTTGGGGCCGTCCTCGGTCTCGACCGAGACCGTCAGTCCCTTGATCTCGAGCGTGCTCATGGGTCAGTTCTCCTTGTTGGTGCTGGGGATGTCGGTGCTGGGGGTGTGCTGGGTGGGAGCCGCGTATGCCGTCGCCGCGAGCTCCTCCTCGATGGCCGCGGTGATCTCGTCGCGCAGGTCGGCGAGCGGGATCTCCCGGATGATGTCGGCGAAGAAGCCGCGCACGACGAGACGCTTGGCCTCGTCCTCGGTGATGCCGCGCGACTGCAGGTAGAACAGCTGCAGGTCGTCGAAACGCCCTGTCGCGGAGGCGTGCCCGGCTCCCTCGATCTCGCCGGTCTCGATCTCGAGGTTCGGCACCGAGTCGGCGCGGGCGCCGTCGGTGAGCACGAGGTTGCGGTTGAGCTCGTAGGTGTCGGTGCCCTCGGCCTCGGCCCGGATGAGGACGTCGCCGACCCAGACCGTGCGGGCCGTCTCGCCCTGCAGCGCGCCCTTGTAGGTGACGCGGCTCTTGCAGTGCGCGGCGTTGTGGTCGATGTACGAGCGGTGCTCGAGGTGCTGGCCGGCGTCGGCGAAGTAGACGCCGAGGAGCGTCGCGTCGCCGCCGGGGCCCGCGTAGCGCACGTTGGCGTTGACGCGGACGACCTCGCCACCGAGCGTCACCGACAGGTGCTTGTAGCGCGCGTCGCGGCCGACGAGGGCGTCGTGCTGCGCGAGGTGCTGCGCGTCGTCGTCCCAGCGCTGGACCGAGACGAGCGTCAGGTCGGACCCGTCACCCGTGACGACGGAGACGAGCTGCGAGTAGCGGCTCGAGCCGGTGTGCTCGACGACGACGGTCGCCTTGGAGAAGCGGCCCGCCCG
This sequence comes from Terrabacter sp. NPDC000476, assembly GCF_040300125.1. NCBI lineage: Bacteria > Bacillati > Actinomycetota > Actinomycetes > Micrococcales > Intrasporangiaceae > Terrabacter > Terrabacter sp. NPDC000476. The sequence continues at coordinate 181,318 of NZ_JBEPDF010000001.1, read as the reverse complement.
CACGACGAGGTGGCCGTGCACGGGCTCGCCGCCCTGGCCGACGAGCGAGAGGCGCACCGGCTCGTCGAGCTCGGCGTCGGCGGGGATGTCGAGGAGCAGCGCGCTCCCGGCCGCCCCCGCGACGACGGCCGCGCGGTCCTGCGGGGGCAGGATGCCGAGGGCCTGGGCCGCGTCGGCGTCGACGACCGAGGTCGTGACGCCCGCGGGCAGCTGCGTGCCGACCTCGAGGCGACCCGCGGCACCGTCGGCGAGCAGGTCGCGCAGCTTCTTGACCGGCGTGAAGCGCCAGTCCTCCTCGCGGCCGGTGGGCACCGGGAAGTCGGCGACGTCGAACGACGCCGTGCGCTCGGCCCGCGACTGGTCGGGCACGAAGGCGGCGGCCGAGTCGGTGTGGGCGGCAGCGCCGGGCAGGGTTGCGGTCGTGCTGGGGGCGGCGTCGGGCACCGTGGTCTCGCTCTGCTGGGTCTCGGGGTTGTCGGTGGTCGTGTCAGCCAGGAGGCCCATCAGCCGACGGCTCCTTCCATCTGCAGCTCGATGAGGCGGTTGAGCTCGAGGGCGTACTCCATCGGCAGCTCACGCGCGATCGGCTCGATGAAGCCGCGCACGATCATCGCCATCGCCTCGTCCTCGGCCATGCCGCGCGACATGAGGTAGAAGAGCTGGTCCTCGGAGACCTTCGAGACGGTGGCCTCGTGGCCCATCGAGACGTCGTCCTCGCGGATGTCGACGTACGGGTAGGTGTCCGAGCGGCTGATCGTGTCGACGAGGAGCGCGTCGCAGCGCACCGTCGAGGCCGAGTGCGAGGCGCCCTCGAGCACCTGCACGAGGCCGCGGTAGCTCGCCCGGCCGCCGCCACGGGCCACCGACTTGCTGATGATCGAGCTCTTCGTGTTGGGCGCGGCGTGCACCATCTTGCTGCCGGTGTCCTGGTGCTGGCCCTCGCCGGCGAAGGCGATCGAGAGGGTCTCGCCCTTGGCGTGCTCGCCCATGAGGAAGACGGCGGGGTACTTCATCGTCACCTTGGAGCCGATGTTGCCGTCGACCCACTCCATCGTGGCGCCCTCCTCGCAGGTGGCGCGCTTCGTGACGAGGTTGTAGACGTTGTTCGACCAGTTCTGGATCGTCGTGTAGCGCACGCGGGCGTTCTTCTTGACGATGATCTCGACGACGGCCGAGTGCAGCGAGTCCGACTTGTAGATCGGCGCGGTGCAGCCCTCGACGTAGTGCACGTAGGAGCCCTCGTCGGCGATGATGAGCGTGCGCTCGAACTGGCCCATGTTCTCGGTGTTGATGCGGAAGTAGGCCTGGAGCGGGATGTCGACGTGGACGCCCTTGGGCACGTAGATGAACGAGCCACCCGACCAGACGGCCGTGTTGAGCGCGGCGAACTTATTGTCGCCGGCGGGGATCACCGTCGCGAAGTGCTCGCGGAAGATGTCCTCGTGCTCCTTGAGGGCCGTGTCGGTGTCGAGGAAGATGACGCCCTGGGCCTCGAGGTCCTCACGGATCTGGTGGTAGACGACCTCCGACTCGTACTGCGCGGCGACGCCGGAGACGAGGCGCTGCTTCTCGGCCTCGGGGATGCCGAGACGGTCGTAGGTGTTCTTGATGTCCTCGGGCAGGTCGTCCCACGTGGCCGCCTGCTTCTCCGTCGACTTCACGAAGTACTTGATGTTCTGGAAGTCGATGCCGGTGAGGTCGGATCCCCACGACGGCATGGGCTTCTTGCCGAAGAGCGAGAGGCTCTTGAGGCGCAGCTTCGTCATCCACTCGGGCTCGCTCTTGCGGGCCGAGATGTCGCGCACGACGTCCTCGTTGAGGCCACGACGGGCGGTCGCACCGGCCACGTCGCTGTCGGCCCAGCCGTACTCGTAGGTGCCGATGCCCTTCAGACCCGGGTTGAGCTCTTCGATGTGGGTGGTCATGAGGAACCTTCCTTGACGTGCGTGAGCGTGTCGGTCCGTGCAGTGGTGACGGTCGTGCCGGTCGTGCTGGTGGTGGGGAGCGTGGTGGGGGTCGAGCCCGCGTCGGGGCCTCCCGCCGGTGCAACAGCGCCGGGTGGCGGTGTCTTCCGCCCCCGGCCGGCGAGTCCGCCGGTCGGGACGAAGGTCGTGCAGACGTGGTGGCCGCCGGCGAGCGTGGCCAGCCGCTGGACGTGGACGCCGAGCAGGCGCGAGAACGCGTCGGTCTCGGCCTCGCAGAAGGCCGGGAACTCGGCGGCGACGTGCTGCACCGGGCAGTGGCCCTGGCACAGCTGCACCCCGGTCAGGCCGCCGGCGCCGACGGGACGGGCGGTGGCGGCGAAGCCGTCCTCGCTCAGCGCCTCGACGAGCGCGGCGGTGCGCGCGGTGGGGTCGTCGCCCGCGGCGGCGAGCCGGTCGGCATACCTCGTCTCGAGGGCCGCGACGCGCGTGCGGGCGAAGTCGGTGACGGCGTCGGGGCCGGCATGACCCTCGAGGTAGCGCAGCACCTCGACGGCGAGCGCGTCGTAGTCGGCCTCGAGGGCGCCGTGGCCGGCGTCGGAGACGACGTACGCGCGCGCCGGGCGACCGCGGCCGCGGCGACCGCCGACGGGCTCGTGCGGCTCGACGGCGCCCTGCTCGACGAGTGCGTCGAGGTGGCGGCGGACCGCGGCGGGCGTCAGGTCGAGGCTGCGGCCGAGCTCGGCCGCCGTGATGGGGCCGTCGGCCGAGACCGCGTGGAGCACCCGCGAGCGCGTGCGCGACTCGAGCGGCGAGACGGGCTGGCCGTCGTCGCCGTCCTTCGTCTCACGCGGAGCGTGCTCACCGAAAAACACCACACCATTGTGACGTAATTGGGAAGGCCGGGTCCAGTCAGGGGACCCTAACCGGGATCAGCGGGGCGCGGTGTGGCCGCCGTCGTCGTCGTGGTCGAAGTCGAGGTCGCCGTCCTCGCCGTCGTCGCCCTCGTCCGCGTCGTCCACCTCGGGGGGCATGATGACCGACGGCATCCGCACGCGGGGCGGCGCGACGGCGTCGTCGCCGAACCAGCGGCGCCGCAGCGGGGCGGTCGCCCAGCCGAGCGGGCAGGTGAGCACGTAGCCGTAGGCGAGCGCCATGCCGGTCGCGCCCGGGAGGAGCACGAGGCCGAGCACGACGACGACCCCGATCGGCACCGTGATGCGCAGGTGGCGCGGCGAGAGCAGGTCGCGGAACGAGCGGAACCGGAACGACGACGCCATCAGGGCCGCCGGCAGCACGCCCGCGGCGACGGGCACGAGCGGGGCCCAGTCGTAGAGGGGGTCGCCGATCGCGAGGACCGTCGAGATGACGACCCCGGCCGCCCCCGGGCTCGCGAGCCCGACGAAGTAGCGCTTGTCGGCGAGCGGGTCGATCGTCACGTTGAAGCGCGCGAGGCGGTAGGCCGCGCACGCCAGCCAGAACATCGCGCCCGCCCACGCCCAGACCGGGTAGGCCGGCAGGGCCCACGTGTAGACGAGCACCGCCGGCGCGATGCCGAAGGAGATGAGGTCGGCCAGCGAGTCGAACTGGAGCCCGAAGGGCGTGATCGCCCCGACGGCTCGGGCCACCGCGCCGTCGCAGATGTCGAGCACGATCGAGATGCCGACGAGCACGGCCGCCGTGCGGAAGTGGCCCTGGAACGACAGGAGCACCGAGCTGAAGCCGCAGAGCATGTTCCCGAGCGTGAAGAGGCTGGGCAGCGTGGCCCGGGCACGCACGCGCGGGTTGAGCCGGTCGAGCGGGATGACGCGCGCGCCGGTGGCCGACACGAGCCGCATCCGGCGACTCACACGGTCGCGGCGTCGGTCCTGGGCGGCTGGGTCGATCGTCACGGGTGGCTCCGTCAGGGTCGCTCGGTGGGTCGCGCCGGCCGGGTCTGGGGGGCCGGCGACCGGTGCGGCCGGTGCGATGACCGGCGTGGTCGGGACCGAGCCTAGACTCATGAGTCATGACCGCCGCGGTGACACTGTCCGATCTGCACCGCTCGTTCGGTCGGGTCACCGCCCTCGACGGCCTCACGTGGTCGGCTCCGGCCGGGCGCGTGACGGCCGTGCTGGGTCCCAACGGAGCCGGCAAGACGACCGCCGTCGAGTGCGCCGTCGGCCTGGCCCGCCCCGAGCGCGGTGCGGTGCGCGTGCTCGGCGCCGACCCGTGGCAGGCCGACGCCGACCACCGGGCCCGCGTCGGGGTCATGCTCCAGGCGGGCGGCCTGCCCAACGGCACGAAGCCGCTGCGCCTGCTGCGCCACCTCGCGCGCCTCTACGCCGACCCCCTCGACGTCGACGACGTCGCGGAGCGCCTCGGCGTGACGCAGTTCGCCGGCACGACCGTACGCCGCCTCTCGGGCGGGCAGAAGCAGCGGCTCGCGCTCGCCGCGGCCCTGCTCGGCCGCCCCGAGGTGCTCTTCCTCGACGAGCCCGCCGCTGGGCTCGACCCGCACGGCCGCCTCGACGTCTGGGACCTCGTCGCCGCGCAGCGCGACGCCGGCACGACCGTCGTCGTCACCACCCACTCCTTCGAGGAGGCCGAGCGCCTCGCCGACCACCTCGTCATCATGAATGCCGGCCGCACCGTCGCGGAGGGCACGCCCGGGTCGGTGACCTCCGGGCGCACGCTCGAGGACGTCTACTTCAGCCTGACCCGCAAGGGAGCCGCGTGAGCACCATCCCGACCTCGCCGACCGCCCCGGGCACCGCAACCGGCACGGGCCGCGCGCACGCCGCGCCGCCCCGGCAGCGCGTGCTCGCGCAGGCGCGCTTCGAGGTGGGCAGCCTGCTGCGCAACGGCGAGCAGCTCCTCGTCTCGCTCGTGCTGCCCGCGATGGCTCTCGTCGGCCTGCACCTCAGCACCGCGCCGTCGCTCGGCCCGGGCGACCGCACCGCCCTGGCCGTGGCCGGCGTGGCGGCGCTCTGCGTCGTGTCGGCCGCCTTCACCTCGCAGGCGATCGCGACCGGCTTCGACCGGCGCTACGCCGTGCTGCGCTACCTCGGGGTCACCCCGCTCGGGCGCGGCGGGCTCGTCGCCGCGAAGGTGCTCGCGACGCTCGCCGTCGAGGTCGTGCAGCTCGCGCTCATCGCCGTGCTCGGCCTCGCCCTCGGGTGGCGTCCGGCCGTCGCCGGGCTCGCGTGTGCCGCCCTCTTCGTCGTGGTCGGCACGTGGGCCTTCGTCGCGCTCGCCCTCCTGCTCGCCGGCACGCTGCGGGCCGAGGCCGTGCTCGCCGTCGCCAACCTCGTCTGGGTCGTGCTGCTCGCCGTCGGCGGCGTCGTCGTGCCGCGCACCGAGCTGCCGGCCGGGGTGTCGCACGCCGTCGGCCTGCTGCCGTCAGCGGGCCTCGGCGACGGGCTCCGCTCGGCCCTCGTCGCCGGGGAGCTGAACCTGCCGGCCCTGCTCGTCGTCCTCGGGTGGGCAGGCGTCGCGACGGCGCTCGCGGCGCGGCTGTTCCGCTTCGACGACTGACCGGGTGAGACTGGCCGGGTGAGGCCGGCGGTGCGGAGCACCACCGGAACCGAAGCACCCCCGCACCCCTGGAGGCGACGTTGTTCGACTACATCCTCGGCCTGCCGATGCACGCCCTCGTGATCCACGCCGTCGTCGTGCTCGTGCCCCTGTCGGGCCTGCTCGCCATCGGCTACGTCGCCCGCCCCGACTGGCGACGCGTGCTGCGCTGGCCGACCGCAGCCGGCGCGCTCGTCTCCGGCGTGACGGCGTTCGTCGCGGCCGAGAGCGGCGAGGCCCTCCAGCGCCGGGTGTCGCAGGTGCGGGCGAGCACGACCGACTTCGAGCTGCTCACCCGGCACACGACGTGGGGCGACCGGGCCAAGCTCCTGTGCCTCGTCTTCATGGTGCTGACCCTCGTGGCGCTCTGGTTCGTTCGGCCGCCCGAGGAGGAGTCGCCGCGCGGCCACGCCTTCGACGTCCTCATCGGGACCCTCGTCGTGCTCGCCGCCGTCGCGGCCATCACGACCGTCGTCATCGCCGGGCACGCCGGCTCGCAGGTGGTCTGGGACGGCCTGGCCTGAGCCGGGCACGCGCCCGGCACGAGCCGGGAAGCCGGCCCAGCACCCGGCCCAGCACCCGGCCGGGCACCGGGCACCCCGCCGCCCGGCATACCCTTGGAGGGTGTCCTCCACCCCCACCGTGACCGGCGCGGAACCGTCGGTGCGCACCGGGCGCGTCGCTCGTGTCGTCCGCCACCTCCCACGCCTGCCCGCGAGGTGGGTCCGCCCCGTGCTCGTCGCGAACCTCGTCGGCGAGGTCGGCATCGTCGTGACGGGCGGTGTCGTGCGCCTCACCGGCAGCGGCCTGGGGTGCAGCACCTGGCCGGAGTGCCAGCCGGGCTCGTTCACCCCGGTGCGCACGCCCGAGAGCGCCTACCACGACCTCGTCGAGTTCGGGAACCGGACGCTGACCGGGGTCGTCGCCGTGCTCGCCCTCGTCACCCTCTACGTCGTGCTGACGACGTGGCCCGACCGCCGGCGCATGCAGCTGGTCGCGGTCGGCGTGCTCGCCGGCATCCCGGCCCAGGCGGTGCTCGGCGGCATCACGGTGCTGACGGGGCTCAACCCGTGGCTCGTCATGAGTCACTTCCTGCTCTCGATGGTGCTCGTCGCCTTCTCGACCGCGCTCGTGCGCGGCTCCCGCGACGAGGTCTCCGGCCCGGGCGAGCTCGTCGTGCACCCGCTCGCGCGCCGGCTCGCCCTCGGCACGAGCGCCGTCGGCGCGGTCGTCCTCCTGCTCGGCACGATCGTCACCGGCTCGGGCCCGCACTCGGGCGACGCCGACAAGCCGGCCCGCACCGGCTTCGACCCGCGCTTCGTCTCGTGGATGCACGCCGACGCCGTCATGCTCTTCGTCGGGCTCGTGGTCGCCACGCTCGTCGCCGTGCGCATCACCGCGACGACCGACCGGGCGAGGCGGTCCTGGGACATGGTGCTCGTCGTGACGCTCGCGCAGGGGCTCGTCGGCTACGTGCAGTACTTCACCGGGCTGCCGGAGGTGCTCGTGCTCGTGCACATGCTCGGCGCGAGCCTGCTCGTCGTCACCCTCACCGTCGGCGTGCTCTCCACCCGCCGGAACCCGGTCTGACGCGCGGTGCCTAGGCTGGGCGCGTGACCGACCAGCCGACCCTGCGCGACGGCGAGCTCGTGCTCCGCCCGTGGGAGCTCGACGACAGCGCGGTCACGCGCACGCTGCACGACCCCGAGATCGCGCGCTGGTTCGACTTCCCGCACACGGCGCCCCCGGAGGACGAGCACCTCGCGTGGATCGAGGGCACGCACGCCGAGTGGGCCGAGCGGCGCAAGGCGACCTTCGTCGTCGACTGGCGCGGTGAGCTCGCCGGCACCGTCGACGTGCGCGTGCAGGAGCCGGGCGTCGGCGTCCTCTCGTGGGCCGTCTACGCCCCCTTCCGTGGCCACGGCATCGCGTGGCGCGCCGTGCGTCTGCTCGTCGAGTGGGCCTTCGAGGCGCTCGCGCTCGAGCGCGTCGAGGCCCACGTCAACCCCGACAACCGCGCGTCGGTGCGCACGGCGCTGCGGGCCGGCCTGCGCCGCGAGGGACGGCTGCGCGGCAACGCCGTGCTCGCCGGCGTGCGCCAGGACACCCTCGTGCTCGGGCGCCGCCGCGACGACCCGCACCCCGACACCCGCGAGGGCTTCACCTCGATGCTCGACTCCACCCTGCCGACGAAGCGCGCCATCGCCCAGGGCGTGCTGCGCTCGACGACGGGCGGCCTGCTGCTCTGCGAGCTCGTCTACAAGCGCGAGTGGGACCTCCCCGGCGGCGTCGTCGACCAGCACGAGTCACCGGCGGCCTGCGTCGTGCGCGAGGTCCGCGAGGAGCTCGACCTCGAGGTGCGCGCCGGCGAGCTGCTCGCCGTCAACTGGCTGCCGCCGCTGCAGGGGTGGGCCGACGCGACCGTCTTCGTCTTCGACCTCGGCACCGTCGAGCCCGATGCCGCCGCGCGGGCCCACCTGCAGGCCCGCGAGATCCGCGCGGTGCACTGGACCGGTCCCGACGACTGGGCCACCCGGGTGGCGCCCTACAACGCGCGCCTGCTGCAGCGCCTGCACCAGCACAGGGGCGGCACGCTCTACCTCGAGGACGGCGCGCCGACCCGCTGAGCCCGCCGGCCGGCATACGGCCTCGGCGACCGCCTGGTCAGGAGGGACCGGTCAGGAGAAGAACGGCAGCGGCAGGTGCCAGACCGGGTCGATCGCGACACCGACGAAGAGGATCGTCAGGTACGTGATGGAGAAGTGGAAGAGGCGCATCGGGCGCAGCACGTCCTCGGCGACGCCTGCACGGGCCTTGGCGAGGAGGCGGTGCGCCTCCAGGAGGAAGAGCGCGCCCGAGACGACCGCGGCCACGGTGTAGACCCAGCCGACCTGCTGCACCGGGATGAGCGCGAGCGACGTCAGCACCATGGCCCACGAGTAGACGACGATCTGGCGCGCGACGACGACGAAGCGCTCGACGACCGGCAGCATCGGCACGTGCGCCGACGCGTAGTCGTCCTTGTAGCGCAGCGACAGCGGCCAGTAGTGCGGCGGCGTCCAGAAGAAGATGACGAGGAAGAGGATGAATGCCGACCAGCTGAGCGAGTCGGTGACGGCCGACCAGCCGATGAGCACCGGCATGCAGCCGGCCGCGCCGCCCCACACGATGTTCTGCGCCGTGCGGCGCTTGAGCAGCAGGGTGTAGCCGAAGACGTAGAAGAGCAGCGCCGCCAGGGCGAGCCAGGCGCTCAGCCAGTTGACGAGCAGGCCGAGCCACAGCGTCGAGGCGACGGCGAGGCCGACGCCGAAGACGAGGGCCGCGCGCGGGCTCACCGTGCCGGTGACGAGGGGGCGCTTGCTCGTGCGGTGCATGACCGCGTCGATGTCGCGGTCGATGTAGCAGTTGAGCGTGTTCGCCGCGCCCGCCGACAGGGTGCCGCCGACGACCGTCGCGACGACGAGCCAGAGGTCCGGCACGCCCTGCTCCGCGAGGAACATGACGGGGATCGTCGTGATGAGGAGCAGCTCGATGATCCGCGGCTTCATCAGCGAGACGTACTGTCCGATCAGGAACTTCAGTCCACTGCCGTCCGGACCGTTCAGCGCCGAGAGGTCGGCGCGGGGGTCCACCGTTGTCACTGACATCCTCACCGCTGGTACGTCGCTCCGACCGGGGGGTACGGAACCGTTGCGTCGCAAGTCTAGACCGTCGGCGCGGACGGTCGGCACCGCACCAGCACGAGCACGTACCGCCCCTCGGGCGAGGTGTCGTCCCCTCCGAGCCGGGGACTAGGCTCGATCCCGTACGCGATCCGCCGTGTCGAAGGAGAACCGTTCCGTGCCCACCGCTGCGTCCAGCACCACCGCCCCGGCGAAGAAGCCCACCCGATCCAGCACCGCGAGAACGGGAAAGGCGAAGGGCGTGCTGGCACAGCGTGACCCGGGCCTCCCGCTCCCCCGCGCGAAGAAGGCCGGCTGGAGCGACCTCGACGTCCGGGCCGTCGACACGACGCGCCTCCTCGCGGCCGACGCCGTGCAGAAGGTCGGCAACGGCCACCCCGGAACGGCCATGTCGCTCGCACCGCTCGCCTACCTGCTCTACCAGAACGTCATGACGCACGACCCGTCCGACCCGACGTGGCTCGGGCGCGACCGCTTCGTGCTCTCGTGCGGCCACTCGAGCCTGACGCAGTACGTCCAGCTCTACCTCAGCGGCTACGGCCTCTCGCTCGACGACCTCAAGTCGCTGCGCACGTGGGGCTCGCTGACGCCCGGCCACCCCGAGGTGCACCACACCCCCGGCGTCGAGATCACGACCGGGCCGCTCGGCTCGGGCCTCGCCTCCGCCGTCGGCATGGCGATGGCCCAGCGCCGCCAGCGCGGCCTCTTCGACCCGGACGCCAAGCCCGGCACCAGCCCCTTCGACCACTCGGTCTACGTCATCGCCTCCGACGGCGACATGCAGGAGGGCGTCTCGCACGAGGCCTGCGCCCTCGCGGGCCACCAGGAGCTCGGCAACCTCACCGTCGTCTACGACGCCAACCAAATCTCCATCGAGGACGACACCGACATCGCCTTCAGCGAGGACGTCGCGGCGCGCTTCGAGGCGTACGGCTGGCACGTCGTCGAGGTGGACTGGCGCCAGGACGCGAACGGCGCGACCTACGTCGAGGACGTCGACGCCCTGCTCGCCGCCATCCGCTCCGGCGACAAGGTGACGAACAAGCCGACCCTCGTCGTGCTCCACACGATCATCGCGTGGCCCGCCCCGACGAAGCAGAACACCGGCAAGTCGCACGGCTCGGCCCTCGGCGACGAGGAGATCGGCGCGACGAAGGAGCTGCTCGGCTTCGACCCGAAGAAGTCCTTCGCCGTCGAGCCGGCAGTGCTCAAGCACGCCCGCGACGTCGTCAAGCGCGGCAAGGCCGCGCACCGCGAGTGGAACACCTCGTTCAAGGCGTGGCGCAAGGCCAACCCGGACCGTGCGGCCCTGCTCGACCGCATCCTCGCCGGCGACGCCCCCGCGGGGCTCGCCAAGGCGCTGCCGACGTTCCCCGCCGACGAGAAGGGCGTCGCCACGCGCGCCGCCTCCGGCAAGGTGCTGACCGCGCTCGCCGACGTCATGCCCGAGCTCTGGGGCGGCTCCGCCGACCTCGCCGAGTCGAACAACACGACGATGGAGGGCCAGCCCTCCTTCATCCCGTCGGGCAAGCAGACGTCGACGTGGAAGGGCGGCCCCTTCGGGCGCACGCTGCACTTCGGCATCCGTGAGAACGGGATGGGCATGATCCTCAACGGGATCGCGCTCGAGGGCCTGACCCGGCCCTACGGCGGCACCTTCCTCGTCTTCTCCGACTACATGCGACCGGCCGTGCGCCTCGCGGCGATCCAGCAGGCGCCCGTGACGTACGTGTGGACCCACGACTCCATCGGCCTCGGCGAGGACGGCCCGACGCACCAGCCGATCGAGCACCTCGCCTCGCTCCGCGCGATCCCCGGCCTCGACGTCGTGCGCCCCGCGGACGCCAACGAGACGGCGGCGGCGTGGGCGCAGATCCTCACCAACACCGACGGCCCGGCCGCCCTGTGCCTCACCCGTCAGCCGGTGCCGACGTGGGACCGGAAGAAGTACGGGAAGACGAGCGGTGTCGCCAAGGGCGCCTACGTGCTCGTCGAGGAGTCGCGTGCGGGTGACCCGGACGTCGTCCTCGTCGCCACCGGCTCCGAGGTGCAGCTCGCCGTGGCCGCGGCCGAGAAGCTCGAGAAGTCGCGCATCTCGACGCGCGTCGTGTCGATGCCGTGCCGGGAATGGTTCGAGAAGCAGAGCCGTTCCTACCAGGACAAGGTTCTGCCGCCGGCAGTCCGCGCCCGTGTCAGCGTCGAGGCGGGGATCTCGATGGGCTGGCACGACGTCGTCGGTGACGCCGGGCGCATCGTCAGCATCGAGCACTTCGGCGCCTCGGCCGACCAGGCGACCCTCTACCGCGAGTTCGGCATCACCGCCGAGGCCGTCGTCAAGGCCGCCAAGGACTCCCTCAAGGCCGCCGGTCGCGCCGCCACGAAGGCGCCCGGTGTCACCGAGACCAACCCGGCCCGCGCGGCCCAAAGCGCGTCCACGGACGTCATGGGTGGCGACGCGGGGACCGGCAGCGGCAACGCCGCCGGCGCGGCAGCCGCATCCGCTACGAGCAAGGGGAAGTGAACAGCATGACCAACCCGAACACCCAGGCCCTGTCCGACGCCGGAGTCTCCATCTGGCTCGACGACCTGTCCCGCGAGCTCATCGAGACCGGCAAGATCTCCGACCTCATCACCGAGCGCAACGTCGTCGGCCTGACGTCGAACCCGTCGATCTTCCAGGCCGCGCTCTCCAAGGGCGAGCGCTACAACGACGACCTCGCCGCCCTGACCAAGGACGGCAAGAACGTCGAGGAGGTCGTGCACGAGCTGACGACGTCCGACGTGCGCAACGCCTGCGACCTCTTCCTCCCGCTCTACGAGTCCACGAAGGGCGTCGACGGCCGCGTCTCGATCGAGGTCGACCCGCGCCTGGCCCACGACACGGACAAGACCGTCGCGCAGGCGAAGTCGCTCCACGACGCCGTCGGCCGCGAGAACGTCCTCATCAAGATCCCCGCGACGAAGGCCGGCCTGCCGGCCATCACCGCCGTCATCGCCGAGGGCATCAGCGTCAACGTGACGCTGATCTTCTCGCTCGAGCGCTACCGGGCCGTCATGAACGCCTACCTCGAGGGCCTCGAGAAGGCGCACGCCGCCGGCCACGACCTGTCGAAGATCCACTCGGTCGCCTCGTTCTTCGTCTCGCGCGTCGACACCGAGATCGACAAGCGGCTCGACGCCATCGGCACCGACGAGGCCAGGGGCCTCAAGGGCAAGGCCGGCCTGGCCAACGCCCGCCTCGCCTACCAGGCGTTCGAGGAGGTCTTCTCGACGCCGCGCTGGGGCACGCTCGCCGAGGCCGGCGCCAACGCGCAGCGCCCGCTCTGGGCCTCGACCGGCGTCAAGGACCCGGCCTACCCCGACACGATGTACGTCACCGAGCTCGTCACGGCGAACGTCGTCAACACGATGCCCGGCGCGACGCTCGAGGCGACCGCCGACCACGGCGACGTGCACGGCGACACCGTGACCGGTGGCTACGAGCTCGCGAGCAACCTGCTCGACGACCTCGAGCGCGTCGGCGTCTCCTACACCGAGGTCGTCGACCTGCTCGAGACCGAGGGCGTCGAGAAGTTCGAGAAGGCCTGGGGCGAGCTGCTCGACGGCGTCACCGCGGAGATGGAGAAGGTGACCGCATGAGCTCGCTGTCCGTCAGCGCATCAGGAGCTGCGGCGGACGCGATCGGGAGGCACGTGCCGGGCCTGGTCGAGGACGCCGTCGCGAGCCGCCTCTTCGCCAAGGACGCCACCCTGTGGGGTCCGGATGCCGAGTCCGAGTCGCGGATCCGCCTCTCCTGGGTGGGCCTCCCCCGTTCCTCGCGCCCGCTCGTCGGCGAGATCGCCGCGATGCGCGAGTCGTTCGCCGAGCAGGGCCTGACGCACGTCGTGCTCTGTGGCATGGGTGGCTCGTCGCTCGCCCCCGAAGTCATCTGCGCCACCGCCGGCAAGCCGCTCGTCGTGCTCGACTCCTCCGACCCCGACTACGTGCGCCGCGCGCTCGGTGACGACCTCGAGCACACCGTCGTCGTGGTCTCGAGCAAGTCGGGTTCCACGGTCGAGACCGACTCGCAGCGCCGCGCCTACGAGCAGGCGTTCACCGACGCCGGCATCGACCCGGCCGCGCGCATCGTCGTCGTCACCGACCCCGGCAGCCCGCTCGACGCCGAGTCGCGGGAGAAGGGCTACCGCGTCGTCAACGCCGACCCCGAGGTCGGCGGGCGCTACTCCGCCCTCACCGCCTTCGGCCTCGTGCCGAGCGGCCTGGCCGGCGTCGACGTCGAGGGCCTCCTCGACGACGCCGAGTCGGTGGCCGACCTGCTCGCCGAGGACGACGACGCCAACCCCGGGCTGCGCCTGGGCGCGGCCATGGGGGGCACCGACCCGCTGCGCGACAAGCTCGTGCTCGTCGACGACGGCTCCGGCATCGTCGGTTTCGCCGACTGGGCCGAGCAGCTCATCGCCGAGTCGACCGGCAAGAACGGCACGGGCGTGCTGCCCGTCGTCGTCGGCGGCGACTCCGACCCCGAGGTCACCTGGCCTGCCGCCGACGTCACGGTGGCGCGCCTCGTCGACGCGGATGCCGAGGGCGCCGGCGACGGCGCCGCCTCCGAGGTGCGGGTCGGCGGGGCGCTCGGTGCCCAGCTGCTCCTCTGGGAGGTCGCCACCGCGGTCGCCGGGCGCCTGCTCGGCATCAACCCCTTCGACCAGCCGGACGTCGAGAGCGCCAAGAAGGCCGCGCGCGCCCTGCTCGACCAGGGCACCGGCGCGAGCGAGGCCCCGGCCGCCACCGACGGTGCGGTCGAGATCCGCGCCCTCGGTGGCAGCGACGGCTCGGGCGGCTGGCTCGGCGACGCGACCACCGTGCCCGCGGCGCTCGACGCGCTCTTCGCCCAGCTCGACGCCGACCGCGGCTACGTCGCCGTCATGGCCTACCTCGACCGCCTCGCGGACGCCGACCTCGCCGAGTGCCGGGTGCCGCTCGCGCGGCGCACCGAGCGCCCGACGACCTTCGGCTGGGGCCCGCGCTTCCTGCACTCCACCGGCCAGTTCCACAAGGGCGGCCCCGCGCTCGGCGTCTACCTCCAGGTGACGACGGCCCCCAAGGAGGACCTCGCCATCCCCGGCCGCGAGTTCACCTTCGGCGACTTCATCGGCTCGCAGGCCGGCGGCGACGCCGCCGTGCTCGCCGAGCACGGTCGCCCCGTGCTGCAGCTGCACCTCACCGACCACGACGCCGGTCTCGCGCAGCTGCGCGAGGTGCTGGCCGGCGGAGGGCGTGCATGAGCCCGGCGCGGATCGCCCACGGCCAGAACCCGCTTCGCACCGCAGAGGACAAGCGCCTGCCCCGCATCGCGGGGCCGTGCGGCCTCGTCCTCTTCGGCGTGACGGGTGACCTCGCCCGCAAGAAGCTGATGCCGGCCATCTACGACCTCGCGAACCGCGGGCTGCTGCCGCCGGGCTTCTCGCTCATCGGGTTCGCCCGGCGCGACTGGGCCACGCAGGACTTCGGCCAGGTCGTCCACGACGCCGTGAAGCAGCACGCGCGGACGCCCTTCAGCGAGGACGTCTGGCGCAACCTCTCCGAGGGGTTCCGCTTCGTGCCCGGCACGTTCGACGACCCGGTCGCCTTCGACCTGCTCGCCAAGACCGTAGCCGACCTCGACCGCGACCGCGGCACCGGCGGCAACCACGCGTTCTACCTCTCGATCCCGCCGAGCTTCTTCGCGACGGTGTGCGAGCAGCTCGAGCGGTGCGGCCTGACGAGCGCCGACGGCGACAGCTGGCGCCGCGTCATCATCGAGAAGCCCTTCGGCCACGACCTCAAGAGCGCCCAGGAGCTCAACGAGATCGTCGAGGGCGTCTTCCCGCCGGACTCGGTCTTCCGCATCGACCACTACCTCGGCAAGGAGACGGTGCAGAACCTGCTGGCGCTCCGTTTCGCCAACCAGCTCTTCGAGCCGGTGTGGAACGCCAACTACGTCGACCACGTGCAGATCACGATGGCCGAGGACATCGGCATCGCGGGCCGCGCGGGCTACTACGACGGCATCGGCGCGGCTCGCGACGTCATCCAGAACCACCTGCTCCAGCTGCTGGCCCTGACCGCGATGGAGGAGCCGGTCTCCTTCGACGCCAAGGACCTTCGCGCGGAGAAGGAGAAGGTGCTCTCGGCCGTCCGCCTGCCCGCCGACCTCGACAAGGGTGCCGCGCGCGGCCAGTACGGGTCGGGGTGGCAGGGCGCCGAGGAGGTCGTCGGCTACCTCGCCGAGGACGGCGTCGACGCGGCCTCCACGACCGAGACCTTCGCGGCGGTGACCCTCGAGGTCGACACCCGACGCTGGGCCGGCGTGCCGTTCTACCTGCGCACCGGCAAGCGCCTCGGCAAGCGCGTCACCGAGATCGCCGTCGTGTTCAAGCGGGCGCCGCACCTGCCCTTCGAGCACACCGCGACGGAGGAGCTCGGCCAGAACGCGATCGTCATCCGCGTGCAGCCCGACGAGGGCGTCACCCTGCGCTTCGGCTCCAAGGTGCCCGGCGCGCAGATGGAGGTGCGCGACGTGACGATGGACTTCGGCTACGGCTCGTCGTTCACCGAGGCCTCGCCCGAGGCGTACGAGCGGCTCATCCTCGACGTGCTGCTCGGCGACCCGCCGCTCTTCCCGCGGCACGAGGAGGTCGAGTCGTCCTGGCGGATCCTCGACCCGCTCATGAAGCACTGGGCCAAGTCGGGCAAGCCGGAGCAGTACCCCGCCGGCACGTGGGGGCCGCCCTCGGCCGACCGGATGCTCGAACGCGACGGACGCACGTGGAGGATGCCGTGATCCGCGACCTGACCGACACCACGACGACGGGCATCAGCAAGACGCTCGTGCGGCTGCGCAACGAGGTCGGCGCCATGGCGCTCGGCCGGGTGCTCACCCTCGTCGTCGTCGTCGAGGACACCGACGCCCAGCGCGCCATCGACGTCGCCAACCAGGCGAGCCGGCAGCACCCCTGCCGCATCATCGTCGTCATCTCCGGCGACCGCCGCGGCAAGAACCGCCTCGACGCGCAGATCCGCCTCGGCGGCGACGCCGGCGCGAGCGAGATCGTCGTGCTGCGCCTCTACGGCAACCTCGCCAACCACGGCCCGAGCGTCGTCGTTCCGCTGCTGCTGCCCGACTCCCCCATCGTCGCGTGGTGGCCGGGCGAGGCCCCGGCCGACGTCGCCAAGGACCCCATCGGGGCGATGGCGCAGCGCCGCATCACCGACGCCGCCGAGCACCGCAACCCGCGGCTCATGCTCAAGAAGCGGGCGGCGAGCTACAGGCCCGGCGACACCGACCTCGCGTGGACGCGGGTGACGCACTGGCGCGGCCTGCTCGCGGCCGCGCTCGACCAGCCGCCCTACGAGCCGATCACCGGGGCCGTCGTCAGTGGGGCGCCCGACTCCCCGTCGGCCGACCTGCTCGCCGGCTGGCTCTCCGTGCAGCTCAAGGTGCCGGTGCACCGGGTGTCGACCCCGCGAGGCTCCGGCATCACGGCCGTGCGCCTCGAGCGCAAGAGCGGCCCCGTCGACCTCGTGCGCCCCGGCGACGTCGTCGCGACGCTCTCGCAGTACGGCCAGCCGGACCGTCGGATCAGCCTGCCCCGGCGTGAGCTCCCCGAGAGCCTCGCCGACGAGCTGCGCCGCCTCGACCCCGACGAGACCTACGAGGCCGCGCTCGTGCAGGGCCTCAAGAAGCTGCTGCCCGTCCGCCTCACCGCGAGTGCGGCGGCCAAGGCCGGCAAGGCTCCCGACCCCGAGGAGGCCCGCAAGCTCGCGGCCCGCCTCGGCCGGGACGACTCGGCGCGCGAGGCCTCGGCGATGATCACGGCGCCGCCCGCGCCGGAGCACGCCGAGACCGAGCAGGTGCACGTCGCGGCCGCGCGCAAGCTCGCCGGCAAGCGCACCCAGCGCGAGAAGGAGACGGCGCGCAGCCGTGAGAAGGCGGCCACGAAGACCGCGGGCACCAAGGAGTCCGCGACCACGAAGAAGACCGCGGCCACGAAGAAGAGCGCGGGCGCCAAGAAGTCCGCGGCCACGAAGAAGACCGCCGGAGCCAAGAAGTCCGCGGCCACGCAGAAGACCGCCGGCGCCCGGAAGACCTCCGCCACGAGGTCGGCTGCGGCGAAGACCGGCACGGCACCACAGGCGTCGTCGTGACCGCCGACCCGCAGGTGCTCGTCCACGCGGACAAGCAGGCGCTCGCCGACGCGGCCGCGGCCCGGTTCGTCGTGGCGCTGCAGGAGGCGCAGTCGCGCACGCCCGAGGCGCAGGTCGCGCTGACGGGTGGGTCGATGGGCTCGGCGATCATCGCCGCGGTGGCCCGCCTGCCCGAGCGCGACACGGTGGACTGGCAGCGGGTGCGGGTGTGGTGGGGCGACGAGCGCTACCTGCCGGCCGGCGACCCCGACCGCAACGACACCCAGAACGACGAGGCCGGCCTGCTCGGGCTCGGGCTCGACCCCGCCAAGGTGCACCGGGTGGCCGGCCCGGACGCGTCCGGCAGCGCCGAGGAGAGCGCGGACGCCTACGCCCGCTCGATCCGCGAGCACGGCCAGGGCGG
This sequence comes from Terrabacter sp. NPDC000476, assembly GCF_040300125.1. Classification (NCBI taxonomy): domain Bacteria; kingdom Bacillati; phylum Actinomycetota; class Actinomycetes; order Micrococcales; family Intrasporangiaceae; genus Terrabacter; species Terrabacter sp. NPDC000476. The sequence goes on along the minus strand of NZ_JBEPDF010000001.1, from coordinate 163,571 downwards.
CTGGGACGTCGTGCTCTTCGGCGTCGGTCCGGACGGGCACGTCGCCTCGCTCTTCCCGCACCACCCCGCCCAGCGCGTCACCGACGCGATCGCCGTGGCGGTGCACGACTCCCCCAAGCCGCCGCCCGACCGCGTCAGCCTGACGTTCGAGTGCTTCGAGCGCAGCCGGCAGGTCTGGTTCCTCGTTTCGGGCGCCGACAAGGCAGAGGCCGTCGCCGCCGCCCAGGCACCGGGCGCCGACCGCTGGGACGTGCCGGCCGCCGGACCGCGGGGCAGCGAGGCCACGCTGTGGCTCGTCGACGAGCCCGCGGCATCCGGCCTCGGCGACGACCGACAGCCGCAGTGACACGACGAAGGGCCCGGGATCGCTCCCGGGCCCTTCGTCGTGTCTGGTCGCGAGGCGACCGTCAGGTCACTGGATGAGGCCGCGCTCGCGCAGCGTGCTGAGGGCCTCGTCGAGGATGGCCGCGCCGTCGGCGTCGCTGCGCCGCTCCTTCACGTAGGCCAGGTGCGTCTTGTAGGGCTCGACCTTCGGCGGGGCCGGCGGGTTGTCCTTGTCCTGCCCGGCCGGGAAGCCGCAGCGGGGGCAGTCCCACGTCTCGGGGAGCACCATGCCGGGCTCCTCGGCGAAGCTGGGGCGCGTCTCGTGCCCGTTGGAGCACCAGTACGAGATGTGGACGCGGGGGGCGGCGTCGCCGCGCTCGGCCTCGCCCATGGGGCCGGCGCCGACCCGGCTGCCGCGAATGGCGTTTCCGCTTGCCATGTGTGGGTTCCTCTCAGCTCGCGAAACGGGCCAGGAGGCCCAGACCGATGATGGATGCCGCCCAGACGGCCGCGACGGCCACGGTGAACCGGTCGAGGTTGCGCTCGGCCACCGAGGAGCCGCCGAGCGAGGTCGACATGCCGCCGCCGAACATGTCGGACAGGCCACCACCCTTGCCCTTGTGCAACAGGATGAACAGGGTCAGGACCATGCTGGACAGCACCAGCAGGACCTGCAGCACGATGCGAACCGCATCCACGTGGTCACTCCAAATCGTCGGGCTCTCGGGGCTTGCGGGCCGCAGCCCGCCGCCCGCGCGTTCCGGGCTGGTCCCGGTCGTGTTCCGGGGCTCGGGCAAGGATACCTGCCCGCACGCCCGTCGGCCGAACGCACCACTCGGGTGCGTCCGGCCGACGGCGGCTCGTCAGGACGTCGCGAGGTGGTCGCGGTAGCGGCAGATCGACGCGAACTCGGTCGGGTCGATCGAGGCGCCGCCCACGAGCGCGCCGTCGACGTCCTCCTGGGCCATGATCGAGGCCACGTTGTTCGCCTTGACGCTGCCGCCGTAGAGCACGCGCACGGCGTCGGCGACGTCGCCGCCGTAGAGGTCGGCGAGCAGGTTGCGCACGGCTGCGCAGACCTCCTGCGCGTCGTCCGGGGTGGCGACCTCGCCGGTGCCGATGGCCCAGATGGGCTCGTAGGCGATGACGATGGTGGCGGCCTGCTCCTTGGTGACGCCCTCGAGCGCCGCGCGCAGCTGGGCGACGACGTGCTCGACCTGGCCGCCCTCCTTGCGCACCTCGAGCGCCTCGCCGCAGCAGAGGATCGGCGTCAGCCCGTGGGCGTATGCCGCCCGCACCTTCGCGCCGACGACCTCGTCGGTCTCGCCGTGACCCTCACGACGCTCGCTGTGGCCGACGACGACGTACGTGCAGCCGAGCTTGGCGAGGAACGCGCCGGAGATGTCGCCCGTGTAGGCACCGGACGTGTGGGGCGAGAGGTCCTGCGCGCCGTAGCGCAGCTCGAGCTTGTCGCCCTCGACGAGCGTCTGCACGGAGCGTAGGTCGGTGAACGGCGGCAGCACGGCGACCTCGACGGCCGTGTGGTCGTGCTTGGCGTCGCGCAGCGTCCAGTCGAGCTTCTGCACGAGGTGCGTGGCCTGGAAGTGGTCGAGGTTCATCTTCCAGTTGCCGGCCATGAGCGGCACGCGGCCGACCTGCTTGCTGTCCTTCGCCATCAGGCGCCACCCTCCTCGAGAACGGTCAGACCGGGCAGCTCCTTGCCCTCGAGGTACTCGAGGCTCGCGCCGCCACCGGTCGAGATGTGGCCGAACTGCTCGTCGTCGAAGCCGAGCTGGCGCACGGCCGCGGCCGAGTCGCCGCCACCGACGACGGTGAGCGCGCCGCGCGCGGTGATGTCGACGAGCGCCTCGGCGAGGGCCTTGGTGCCGTCGGCGTAGGGCGCCATCTCGAACGCGCCCATCGGGCCGTTCCAGAAGACGGTGCGGCAGTCGGTGAGCTTCTCGGCGAAGAGACGGCTCGACGCCGGTCCGATGTCGAGGCCCATCCGCTCGGCCGGGATCGCGTCGACGGCGACGACCTCGTGGTCGGCGTCGGCGCTGAACGCGTCGGCGGCCACGACGTCGACGGGGAGCACGATCTCGACGCCCTCCTTCTCGGCACGCTCGAGGTAGCCCTTGACCGTGTCGATCTGGTCGGCCTCGAGCAGGCTCTTGCCGACCTCGTGGCCCTGCGCCGCGAGGAAGGTGAAGACCATGCCGCCGCCGATGAGCAGACGGTCGGCGGTGCCGAGCAGGTTGCCGATGACGCCGAGCTTGTCGGACACCTTCGCGCCACCGAGCACGACGGCATACGGCCGCTCGGGGTCCTGCGTGAGGCGACGCAGCACGTCGACCTCGGTGGAGACGAGCTGGCCGGTGGCGTGCGGCAGCAGGCGCGCGACGTCGTAGACCGACGCCTGCTTGCGGTGCACGACGCCGAAGCCGTCGGAGACGAAGACGTCTGCGAGAGAGGCGAGCTCGCCGGCGAACTCGGCGCGCTCCTCGTCGGTCTTGGCGGTCTCGCCGGCGTTGAAGCGGAGGTTCTCGAGGAGCAGCACCTGGCCGTCCTCGAGCGCCGCGGCCTTGGCCTTGGCGTCGTCGCCGACGGTGTCCTCGGCGAAGACGACGTCGGTGCCGAGCACCTCGCCGAGGCGCTTCGCCACGGGGGCGAGCGAGTACTTGGCCTCCGGCGCGCCCTTGGGGCGGCCGAGGTGGGCGCAGACGACGACGCGCGCGCCGGCGTCCGTCAGGCCCTTGATCGTCGGGGCCGACGCGCGGATGCGGCCGTCGTCGGTGATCGTCGTGCCGTCGAGCGGCACGTTGAGGTCGGACCGGACGAGCACGCGCTTGCCGCGCAGGTCGCCGAGGTCGCTGGTGGTCTTCACGCGGGATGCCTCTTCGTCAGTTGGTGGTGCAGCCGGGCATGGAGGCGGCCACCGCCCCGACGCGCTCCGGTGTCGACGGCGGGAGCGCCGGGGCGGTGGCCGAGTGGCTCAGAGGCTCTTGCCGACGAGCGCGACGAGGTCGACGAGGCGGTTGGAGTAGCCCCACTCGTTGTCGTACCAGCCGACGACCTTGACCTGGTTGCCGATGACCTTGGTGAGGCCGGCGTCGAAGATGCACGAGGCGGGGTCGGTCTCGATGTCCTTGGAGACGATCTCGTCCTCGGTGTAGACGAGGAAGCCCTTGAGCGGGCCCTCGGCGGCGGCCTTGACCGCGGCGTTGACCTCCTCGACCGTCGTCTCGCGGCCGGCCTCGAAGGTGAGGTCGGTGGCCGAGCCGGTCGGCACCGGCACGCGCAGCGCGTAGCCGTCGAGCTTGCCCTTGAGCTCGGGCAGCACGAGCGAGACGGCCTTGGCCGCACCCGTCGTGGTGGGCACGATGTTGAGGGCGGCGGCGCGGGCGCGGCGGAGGTCCTTGTGCGGGGCGTCCTGCAGGTTCTGGTCCTGCGTGTAGGCGTGGATCGTCGTCATGAGCCCCTTGACGATGCCGAACTCGTCGTTGAGGGCCTTGGCCATCGGCGCGAGGCAGTTCGTCGTGCACGAGGCGTTGGAGATGACGGTGTGCTTCTCGGCGTCGTAGAGGTCGTGGTTGACGCCCATGACGATGGTGATGTCCTCGTTCTTGGCCGGGGCCGAGATGATGACCTTCTTGGCTCCACCGTCGATGTGCGCCTTCGCCTTCTGCGCGTCGGTGAAGAAGCCGGTGGACTCGACGATGACGTCGGCGCCGACACCGGCCCAGTCGATGGCGGCGGGGTCGCGCTCCTCGAAGACGCGGATCGCCTTGCCGTCGACGATGATCGACGTGTCGTCGTAGGTGACCTCGCCGGGGAAGCGGCCCAGGATCGAGTCGTACTTGAGCAGGTGGGCGAGGGTCTTGTTGTCCATGAGGTCGTTGGTGGCCACGACCTCGATGTCGGCTCCGGACGCCACGATGGCGCGGAAGAAGTTGCGGCCGATGCGGCCAAAGCCGTTGATACCAACGCGAACGGTCACTGCTGTGCACCTCTTCGGTGAGACTGTGTGTCGGACGAACTGCCAGACCAACGGTCGCCCCGTTGCGACCTCGATCACGTCCACCCTAGTGCGTCACCTCTGCTGGCGACCCGGGAGTCTCAGGGTCGGGTGAGCGTGCGCTCAGCCCTCCCGGGGCCCGTCGAGTGCGGCCGGTCAGCTCTCGAGCATGTCGGCGGTGAGGTTGGCGTCGGTGCCGGGCACCCCGAGCTCCTCGGCACGCTTGTCGGCCATCGCGAGCAACCGCCGGATGCGGCCCGCCACGGCGTCCTTCGTCATCGGCGGCTGGGCGAGCTGGCCGAGCTCCTCGAGGCTCGCCTGCTTGTGCTCGAGGCGCAGCACCCCGGCCTCGCGCAGGTGGTCGGGGATCTCCTCGCCGAGCAGCTCCATGGCGCGCTCGACGCGGGCCCCGGCGGCGACGGCGGCGCGGGCCGACCGGCGCAGGTTGGCGTCGTCGAAGTTGGCGAGCCGGTTGGCCGTCGCGCGCACCTCGCGGCGCATCCGGCGCTCCTCCCAGGCGAGCACGGCGTCGTGCGCCCCGAGGCGGATGAGCATGGCGCCGATGGCGTCGCCGTCGCGGATGACGACGCGGTCGACGCCGCGCACCTCACGGGCCTTGGCCTGGATGCCGAGGCGACGGGCCGCACCGACGAGGGCGAGCGCTGCCTCCGGGCCCGGGCAGGTGATCTCGAGGGCCGACGAGCGGCCGGGCTCGGTGAGCGAGCCGTGCGCGAGGAACGCGCCGCGCCACGCAGCCTCGGAGTCGCATGTCGCCGCGCTGACGACCTTGGGCGGCAGGCCGCGCACCGGCCGGCCCCGCGAGTCGATGAGCCCGGTCTGGCGGGCGAGGGTGGCGCCCTCTTCGACGACCCGGACGACGTAGCGCGAGCTGCGGCGCAGGCCGCCGGCGGCGAGCACGAGGACGTCGCTCTTGTGCCCGTAGACCTCCGCGATGTTGCGGCGCAGCCGGCGCGCGGCGTTCGCGGTGTCGAGCTCGGCCTCGACGACGATCTGGCCGCCGATGATGTGCAGACCCCCGGCGAAGCGCAGCATCGTGGACACCTCGGCCTTGCGACAGCAGGGTTTGGTCACCTCGAGGCGGGAGAGCTCGTCCTTCACCTTTGCTGTCATGGCCATGCCCGCCATCCTGCCACCCGGATCAAGCACCCGAGACCGCGAGCCCCTTCCCCCGTCGAAATGCCAGAGTCTGCGGGTCCCCCACCGTCGAAAGGCCAGAGTCTGCGGGTCCCCCACCGTCGGGAGGCCAGTCCGTGCGGGTCTGCTGCGCGTCCCGCACGCCCGAGCAGTCACCAGCCCACCGAGGTCGTATGCCGTCCGCAGCCGGAGCCACGCCCGCACGCACCAGCGGATCGGCACCGGGTGGCATACCTCGTCACGAACGGTGGCCACTCGACCGCTTGGTCACCGCGAAGCTTGTCCCCTCGACGATTGGGGACCCGCAAGCGGTGGCCCCTCGACGGTTGGGGACCCGCAAGCGGTGGCCTTTCGACAGTGGGGGACCCGCAAAGAGTGGCCTTTCGACGGTCAGTCGATGACGTCCCTGAGCGCTGCCGCGAGCCGCAGGGGGTCGTGGACCCCCGGCTCGCCCCGCGCGGACACCGGGGCGACGACGAGCTCGGCCCCGAGGTCGGTCGCCGCGGCCTGCAGCGAGGCCGGGTCGGAGACGACGCTCGGGTCGGCGAGCACGACGTCGAGGCGCAGGTCGGGGGCGTTCGCGGCGAACGAGGCGAGGTGGTCCTCCGCCCGGAAGTCGCGTGTCTCGCCCTTGCCGACCTCGAGGTTGAGGTTGAGCAGGCGACGGGCCGGGGTGGCCACGAGGGCGTCGGCCAGGCCGGGGACGAGCAGGTGCGGCATGACCGACGTGAACCACGAGCCGGGCCCGAGCATGACCCAGTCGGCCTCGCCGACGGCCGCCAGCGCCTCGGCGCACGGCTCGGGGCAGGTCGGCACGATGCCGATCGACGACACGACCCCGGGCGACGACGCGACGCGGTGCTGGCCGCGCACCTCGACCGTCGCGTCGGGCCGGTCCGGGTCGTGGCCGTGGATCTCCGCGACGATCTGCAGGGGCTCGGCCGCCATCGGCAGCACGCGACCCCGCGCCCCGAGGAGCCGGCCGACGAGGTCGAGACCGGCCACGGTGTCGCCGAGCAGCTCCCAGATGCTGACGATCATGAGGTTGCCGAGGGCGTGGCCGTTGAGCTCCCCGGAGCCCGCGAAACGGTGCTGGAGCACGTCGCGCCACGTGTGCCCCCAGTCGCTGTCGTCGCAGAGGGCCGACAGCGCCATCCGCAGGTCGCCGGGTGGCAGCACGTCGAACTCCTCGCGCAGCCGCCCGCTCGATCCGCCGTCGTCGGCGACGGTGACGACGGCGGTCACCTCGTCGGTGAGCAGGCGCAGGGCGGTCAGGGCCGCGGCGAGTCCGTGGCCACCTCCGAGGGCGACGATGCGCCGGTGGTGCGCCGAGGCGAGGGGGGTGCGGATGGTCACGGGCGGAGGCTACTCCCGGCCGAGGTCGCGGTGGACGACGAAGGTGTCGACGCGGTCGCGACCCCCGAGCCGGGCGCTCAGCGCCTCGGCCGTCGCCACCGAACGGTGCTTGCCGCCGGTGCAGCCGACGGCGACCGTGACGTAGCGGCGCCCCTCGCGGACGTAGCCGTCGATCATCGTGTCGAGCAGGTCGGCCGCGCGGTCGATGAACTCCCCCGCCCCGGGCTGCTTCATGACGAACTCGCTCACCGGCCGGTCACGTCCGGTGAGGGCGCGCAGCTCGGGCACCCAGTAGGGGTTGGGCAGGAACCGCATGTCGAAGACGACGTCGGCGTCGAGCGGCAGGCCGTACTTGAACCCGAACGACATGACCGCGATCCGCAGCTGCACCTGGCGGTCGCCGGCGAACAGCGACGAGAGCTTGGCGCTCAGCTGGTGGACGTTGAGGCCGGAGGTGTCGATGACGACGTCGGCCGACGACCGCAGGTCGAGCAGCAGCTCGCGCTCACGCTGGATGCCGTCGAGCAGCCGGCCCTGTCCCTGCAGCGGGTGCGGGCGACGGACGCTCTCGAAGCGGCGCACGAGCGCCTCGTCGGTGGCGTCGAGGAAGACGAGGCTCGGCCGCTCGCCGCGGCTGCGGGCCGCGCGGATGGCGTCGTCGAGCTGGGCGAACCAGCCCCCGGTGCGCACGTCGACGACGACCGCCACCTGCTGCGGGCGCACCGCGGGGTCGCGCTGCCGCGCCTGGTCGCGCAGCTCGGTGAGGTGCGTGAGCAGCTGCGGAGGCAGGTTGTCGACGACGAGCCAGCCGAGGTCCTCGAGGACGTTGGCGGTCGTGCTGCGACCGGCACCGCTCATGCCGGTGACGATGACGATGGGCGCGTCGGCCAGGGATGCACCCGGGTCGGGGCTTGGGTCGGCGGTCATTCGAGCACTTCTCCCGTCGTGAGGTTCACGGCCGGCTCCGGGGCGGCGCCCTGGGCCAGGTGCGTGACGATGGCGGAGGCGAGCGACGGTCCGATGCCGGGTACGGCCATGATGTCCGTCTCCTCCGCCGCCCGAAGTCGTTTCACCGAACCGAAGTGTCGCAGCAGCGCCTTCTGCCGGCTCTCCCCGAGGCCCGGGATGCCGTCGAGCTGCGAGGTCGTCATCGCCTTGGAGCGGCGCTGGCGGTGGAAGGTGATGGCGAAGCGGTGCGCCTCGTCGCGGAGTCGCTGGAGCAGGTAGAGACCCTCGCTCGTGCGCGGCAGGATGACCGGGTGGTCGTCGCGGGGCAGCCACACCTCCTCGAGCCGCTTGGCGAGGCCCACGAGTGCGACCTCCTCGATGCCGAGCTCGTCGAGCACGGCCTGGGCGGCGTTGACCTGCGGCAGGCCGCCGTCGACGACGACGAGGCTGGGCGGGTAGGCGAAACGCCGCGGCCGGCCCGTCTCGGGGTCGATCGGCCCCGACGGTGACGCATCACCGTCGTCGTCCCCGGTGCCCGGGGTGGCACCGCCGGCGGTGTCCCCACCGACGACGCCGGAAGACAGGTCGAGGTCTCCGGCGCCCTCGGCGTCCTCGAGGTAGCGCCGGAACCGGCGGGTCAGCACCTCGCGCATCGCGGCGGTGTCGTCGACGGTCACCGGCTCGTCGTCGGCGCCCGACGCCGTGCCGCGCACGATGAACCGGCGGTACTCGCTCTTGCGGGGCAGGCCGTCCTCGAAGACGACCATCGAGGCCACGACGTTGGTGCCCTGCACGTGGCTGACGTCGTAGCACTCGATGCGCAGCGGCGCGTCGTCGAGCCCGAGGTACTCCTGCAGCTCCTGCAGGGCCTTGCTGCGCAGCGTCAGGTCGCCCGCGCGGGCCACCTTGTGCCGGGCGAGCGACTGCTCGGCGTTGCGGCGCACCGTCTCGCTCAGGGTCCGCTTGTCGCCGCGCTGGGGCACCCGCACGGACACGGCCGAGCCACGCACCGACGAGAGCCACTCGGTGACGGCCTCGGGATCGGCGGGGAGCGTCGGCACGAGCACCTCACGCGGGATCGCCTCGCGCTCCACGTCGCCGTAGACCTGCAGCAGCAGGTGCTCGACGAGGCTCGGGAGGTCCTCGCTCTCCTTCTCGACGACCCAGCCGCGCTGACCGCGGATGCGGCCGCCGCGCACGTGGAAGACCTGGACCGCCGCCTCGAGGTCGTCGTCGGCGAGCGCGAAGACGTCGGCGTCGGTCGCGTCGCCGAGCACGACGGACTGCTTCTCGAGCGCCTTGCTGAGCGCCCCGATGTCGTCGCGGAGCCGGGCGGCCTGCTCGAAGTCGAGCTCCGCGGCCGCCTCCTTCATGCGGGTCTCGAGGCGCTTGACGAACCGCGTCGTGTTGCCCGTCATGAAGTCGCAGAAGTCCTCCGCGATGGCGCGGTGCTCGTCGGCGCTGACCCGGCCGACGCAGGGCGCCGAGCACTTGTCGATGTAGCCGAGCAGGCACGGGCGCCCGCTCGCGGCGGCCCGCTTGAACACCCCGGACGAGCAGGTGCGCACGGGGAAGACGCGCAGCAGCAGGTCGAGCGTCTCCCGGATCGCCCACGCGTGGCCGTAGGGGCCGAAGTAGCGCGTGCCCTTGCGCTTGGCGCCGCGCATGACCTGCGCGCGGGGGTACTCCTCCCCCATCGTGACGGCGAGGAAGGGGTAGGACTTGTCGTCGCGGTACTTGACGTTGAAGCGCGGGTCGAACTCCTTGATCCAGGAGTACTCGAGCTGGAGCGCCTCGACCTCGGTGCGCACGACCGTCCACTCGACGGAGGCGGCGGTCGTGACCATCGTCGCGGTGCGCGGGTGCAGCGCGGTGATGTCCTGGAAGTAGGACGAGAGCCGCGGGCGCAGCGACTTGGCCTTGCCGACGTAGATGACCCGGCCGTGGGCGTCCCGAAACCGGTAGACCCCCGGATCGGTCGGGATCTCCCCCGGCTTCGGTCGGTAGGTGCTCGGATGCGCCACGCCACCACCCTATGTCGGCCCACCGACGACGCCGTATGCCGCCCTCCCGACCCGGGCGGGCGGCATACGACGCGCGTGTCAGCTGACGGTGAAGGAGTCGCCGCTCACGGTGATCGTCTTCGCGGTCAGGCCGGTCTGGGCCGGCCCGGAGACGCGGTCGCCCGTGGCGATGTCGAAGTGGCTCTGGTGGCACGGGCAGACGATCTGCCCGCCGTCGACGGACCCGACCGTGCAGCCCTGGTGGGGGCACACCGCGTCGAACGCCTTGAAGGTGCCGGCGGTCGGCTGGGTGACGACCGTCTTGGTGTCGGCGAAGATCTTGCCGCCGCCGACGGGGATCTCGGAGGTGGGCTGGCCGCCGGCCGCACCGCCTCCCGAGCCGGCCTCGGTCGTCGCCGCCGCCGACGACGAGGATCCAGCGGGGGTCGACGAGGCGCCGACGGAGGTGTCCGGGGTGGCGGCGGGCACGGGCGGGCTGCTGCAGGCCGCGAGCGCACCGGCGCCGGCGACGACGCCGACCACCTTGAGCACGTTGCGGCGGTCGGTGAGGGAGGAGATGCGGTCGTTCGGGTTCGGCTCGGTGGGACTGGAGTGCGTGGCCTGGGTCATGCGTTCCTCTTCCGGGTCGTGGCGTTGGACCTCGTCTTGCTGACGGTCGTGCTCGACGTGGTCTTCTTCGCGGCGGCGGTCGTGGCACCCCCTCGTGCGCGACCGCTCGCCTTGGGTGCCTTGGGTGCCGTGGTGGCCTTGCTGGACGTGGTGGACTTGCCGGCCGCAGCCGTCGCCGTCTTCTTCACGGTGCGCGACGCGGCTGTGCGCGCGCCGTCAGCACCCTGGGAGCCCGCCTTGCGCGCGGTCGCCCGGGTGGTCGTGCGTGCCGTGCGCTCGAGGATCGGCTTGAGGAAGCGGCCGGTGTGGCTGGCGGCCACCTCGGCGACGTCCTCGGGGGTGCCCTCGGCGATGACCGTGCCACCGCCGGAGCCGCCCTCGGGCCCCATGTCGATGATCCAGTCGGCGTTCTTGATGACGTCGAGGTTGTGCTCGATGACGATGACGGTGTTGCCCTTGTCGACGAGGCCCTGGAGCACGTCGAGCAGCTTGCGGATGTCCTCGAAGTGCAGACCGGTGGTCGGCTCGTCGAGGACGTAGATGGTGCGTCCGGTGGATCGCTTCTGCAGCTCGCTCGCGAGCTTGACGCGCTGGGCCTCACCACCGGAGAGGGTCGGCGCCGGCTGGCCGAGGCGCACGTAGCCCAGGCCGACGTCGTTGAGGGTCTTGAGGTGACGCGCGATCGCGGGGACCGCCTCGAAGAACGTGGCGGCCTCCTCGATCGGCATGTCGAGCACGTCCGCGATCGTCTTGCCCTTGAAGTGCACCTCCAGCGTCTCCCGGTTGTACCGGGCCCCGTGGCACACCTCGCACGGGACGTAGACGTCGGGCAGGAAGTTCATCTCGATCTTGATCGTGCCGTCGCCGGAACACGCGTCACAGCGCCCGCCCTTGACGTTGAACGAGAACCGGCCCGGCTGGTAGCCGCGCACCTTGGCCTCGGTCGTCTCGGCGAAGAGCTTGCGCATGTTGTCGAAGACGCCGGTGTAGGTGGCCGGGTTCGATCGGGGGGTGCGCCCGATCGGGCTCTGGTCGACGTGCACGACCTTGTCGAGCTGGTCGAGGCCCGTGACGGTCTTGTGCCGGCCCGGCACGTGGCGTGCGCCGTTGAGCTTGTTCGCGAGGACGTTGTAGAGGATGTCGTTGACGAGCGTCGACTTGCCCGAGCCGGAGACGCCGGTGACGGCGACGAGGTTGCCGAGCGGGAAGTCGACCGACACGTTCTGCAGGTTGTTCTCGCGGGCGCCGCTGACGGTGATCTGCCGCCCGTCGTGGCCGCGGCGGACCTCGGGCGACGGGATCTCCCGACGCCCGGAGAGGTACATGCCGGTGAGCGAGTCGGGGTGCTCGAGCAGGCCCTTGACCGGTCCGGAGTGCACGACGTGGCCGCCGTGCTCGCCCGCACCGGGGCCGATGTCGACGACCCAGTCGGCGGTCGCGATGGTGTCCTCGTCGTGCTCGACGACGATGAGCGTGTTGCCGAGGTCGCGCAGCCGGGTCAGGGTCTCGATGAGGCGGTGGTTGTCGCGCTGGTGCAGGCCGATCGAGGGCTCGTCGAGGACGTAGAGCACGCCGACGAGGCCCGAACCGATCTGCGTCGCGAGCCGGATCCGCTGCGCCTCGCCGCCCGAGAGCGTGCCGGCGGGCCGGTCGAGCGAGAGGTAGTCGAGGCCGACGTCGAGCAGGAAGCCGAGGCGGGCGTCGATCTCCTTGATGACGCGCTCGGCGATCTGCCGCTCGCGGGGCGTGAAGTCGACGGTGTCGAGGAAGCCGGCGGCGTCGCGGATCGCGAGCCCGCAGACCTCGGAGATGTTCTTGCCGCCGAGCAGCACGGCCAGCGACTCGGGCTTGAGGCGCGCGCCGGAGCAGACGGGGCACGGCACCTCGCGCATGAAGCCCTCGTAGCGGTCGCGGCTCCACTCGGAGTCGGTCTCGGAGTGGCGCCGCTTGATGAAGGGCACGACCCCCTCGAAGCCGGTCGTGTAGGAGCGGTCGCGGCCGTAGCGGTTCTTGTACTTGACATGCACCTTGTAGTTCTGGCCGTGCAGCAGGGCCTCCTTGGCCCGGGCCGGCAGGGCGCGCCACGGCGCGTCCATGGAGAACTTCATGTCCTCGGCGAGCGCCCCCATGACGCGCTGGAAGTACTCGGCCGAGCCGGAGCCCTGCGCCCACGGCGCGATGGCGCCGTCGGCGAGGGACAGGTCGTCGTCGGGCACGACGAGCTCGGGGTCGACCTCGAGCTCGGTGCCGATGCCCGTGCACTCGGGGCACGCGCCGAACGGCGAGTTGAACGAGAACGAGCGCGGCTGGATCTCGTCCATGCCGAGCGGGTGGTTGTTCGGGCAGGCCATCTTCTCGCTGAAGCGGCGCTCGCGGTCCTTCGCCTTGGGCTCCCGGTCGACGAAGTCGATGATGACGACGCCGCCGGCGAGGCCGAGGGCGGTCTCGACGGAGTCGGTGAGGCGACGCTTGGAGCCGGCGTCGTCGCCCTTGGCGACGAGGCGGTCGACGACGACCTCGATCGTGTGCTTCCGCTGCTTCTCGAGGGCGGGCGGCTCGGCGAGCGAGACGACCTCGCCGTCGACCCGCGCGCGCGAGAAGCCCTTGGTCTGGAGCTCGGCGAACAGGTCGACGAACTCCCCCTTGCGGCCCTGGACGACGGGCGCGAGCACCTGGAAGCGGGTGCGGTCCTCGAGGGTGAGCAGCTGGTCGACGATCTGCTGCGGCGACTGCCGGGTGACCGGCTCGCCGCAGACGGGGCAGTGCGGGCGGCCCGCACGCGCGAAGAGCAGTCGGAGGTAGTCGTAGACCTCGGTGATGGTGCCGACCGTCGAGCGCGGGTTGCGGTTCGTCGACTTCTGGTCGATCGAGACGGCGGGCGAGAGGCCCTCGATGAAGTCGACGTCGGGCTTGTCCATCTGGCCGAGGAACTGCCGGGCGTACGCCGAGAGCGACTCGACGTAGCGGCGCTGGCCCTCCGCGAAGATCGTGTCGAACGCGAGGCTCGACTTGCCCGACCCGGAGAGCCCCGTGAAGACGATGAGGCTGTCTCGGGGGAGGTCGACGGAGACGTCGCGCAGGTTGTGCTCGCGCGCGCCGCGGACGACGAGGGAATGGGCGTTGCCGGTGGGCGTAACAGTCACGCGCAACATGCTAGGTGCGCCCACCGACAGTCCTCGTATCGGCGGTCGCCGGCGGACGCCCCCCCGCGCGGCGGGGGGTCGCGCCCCGCGACGGCGCGGACGGCATACTCGGCCCATGAGCAAGCCCGTGCCGACCCCGATCGAGGACTACGCCGTGCTCGGCGACCTCGGCACCGCCGCCCTCGTCAGCCGGCGTGGCTCCATCGACTGGCTGTGCCTGCCGCGGTTCGACTCGCGGGCCTGCTTCGCCGCGCTGCTCGGCACGCCCGACAACGGCCGCTGGCTGCTCGCCCCCGTCGACCCGGACGCGACGACCACGCGCCGCTACGTCGGCGACTCCTTCGTGCTCGAGACGATCCACGAGACGGCGACGGGCCGGGTGCGGGTGACCGACGTCATGCCGCTCGGTGACGGCCGGTCCGACGTGCTGCGCCGGGTCGAGGGGCTCGAGGGCACGGTGCGGATGGTGCACGAGTGGACGGTGCGCTTCAACTACGGGCGCACCCGACCCTGGGTGATGCGCCACACGGAGGACCGCGAGGACCACACCGACGAGATCATCACCGCCATCGCCGGGCCCGACATGCTCGTGCTGCGCGGGGCGCGCCTGCCGCACGCGCAGGACGGCCACCACGTCGACGAGTTCGACGTCACCGCGGGTCAGACCTACACCTTCTCGACGACGTGGTTCCGCAGCCACGAGGAGATCCCTCCCCCGCTCCGGGTGCGCGCCCGCATCGAGGAGACGATCGCGCTGAGCGAGGAGTACGCCCGGCACAGCGACTACGAGGGGCCGTATGCCGATCACGTGACCCGCTCGCTCCTGGTCCTGCGCGCGCTGACGCACGCGACGACCGGGGGCATCGTGGCGGCCGCGACGACCTCGCTGCCCGAGGAGTTCGGCGGCGAGCGCAACTGGGACTACCGCTTCTGCTGGCTGCGCGACGCCGCGCTGACGCTCGAGGCGTTCCTCGGCTGCGGCTACATCGAGGAGACCGCGCTCTGGCGCGACTGGCTGCTGCGCGCCGTCGCCGGTGACCCCGAGGACATGCAGATCATGTACCGCGTCGACGGCGGTCGCGACCTTCCCGAGCGCATCCTCGAGCACCTGCCCGGGTATGCCGGGTCGTGGCCTGTGCGCGTCGGCAACGCGGCCGTCGACCAGCGCCAGACCGACGTGCTCGGCGAGGTGATGATCTCGCTCGACCACGCCCGGGCCCGCGGGCTCGAGGAGAACGACGACTCGTGGCACCTGCAGCGCGCCCTCGTCAACCACCTCGCCGAGCACTGGCAGGAGGCCGACAACGGGCTGTGGGAGATCCGCGGCCCGCTGCGCCACTTCACGCACTCCCGCGTCATGGTGTGGGCGGCGTTCGACCGCGCGATCCGCGCCGTCGAGCAGCACGGCCTCGACGGTCCCGTCGACCAGTGGCGCGAGCTGCGCGACCGGGTGCGCGAGGAGGTGCTGAGCAAGGGCTTCGACACGGAGACCAACACCTTCGTGCAGCACTACGACACGACCGAGGTCGACGCCTCGCTGCTCACCCTCTCCGCCGTCGGCTTCGTCGCGGGCGACGACCCCCGGATGCTCGGCACGATCGAGGCCGTCGAGCGCGACCTGCTGCGCCACGGCCTCGTGATGCGCTACCGCACCGAGGCCGGCGTCGACGGACTGCCCGGCGACGAGCACCCCTTCCTCGCGTGCTCGTTCTGGCTCGTGACGGCATACGCCAAGGCGGGGATGGTCGAGAAGGCGACGGAGCTCATGGACCGCCTCGTCGCCCTGACGAACGACGTCGGGCTGCTGTCAGAGGAGTACGACCCCGTCGCGCAGCGGATGGTCGGCAACTTCCCGCAGGCGTTCTCGCACCTGACGCTCGTCGGCGCCGCCCTGGCGCTGGCCCGGGCGACCGCCACCTGACCCGGCCGACCGACGCCCGACCGACGCCCGACCGAAGCCCGACCGAAGGAGAGCCATGAAGCACGCCGACGTCACACCAGCCCTCGTGGAGGAGGCGACCGCCCGCCTGCTCACGACCGTGCAGGGTCTCGACGACGACGCGCTGGCCGCTCCGTCGCTCTGCGAGGGCTGGACGCGGGGTCACGTGCTCGCGCACCTGGCCCGCAACGCCGACGCCCTCGTGCGGGTCGGCGACGTGGCGCTCACCGGCCGGCCCGACACGATGTACGACGACGTCGCCACCCGCGACGCCGACATCGACGCGGGCGCGGCGCGGTCGGCATCCGAGCACGGAACCGACCTGCGCGACTCGGCGCAGCGACTCGCGGAACGGCTCGAAAAGCTTGCGGCAGAGGGCGATCGGCACCAAGAAGTGAAGGTCGAGCGGACCCCAGGCGGCTTCCCCATCGCCGTCACGATGGTGCCGTTCATGCGGTTGCGCGAGCTCGTCTACCACCACGTCGACCTCGACGCCGGGTACGGCTTCGCCGACGCGCCGCCCGAGGTGGCCGCCCTCTTCCTGCGCGACGCCGCCAACCGTCTCGCCCACGACGACGAGCCGCCCTCGCTGCGCATCACGACGACGGAGGGCGACGAGCACGTCGTCGGCGACGGCCGCACGCGCGTCTCCGGCTCCCGCGCGGACGTGCTGATGTGGCTCGCCCGCGGACGCACCGACGGCGTCGCGTTCGACGGCCCCGTCCCGACCCTGCCCTTCGGAGGATGACCATGAGCACACGCGACGACGACCTCGGCGACAGCACCCGCGACAGCACCGGCGACTACACCGGCCACGTCGAGGCGAACGGGCCCGCGGGGGTGCGGGAGCTGCCGGCGCTGACGATCCGCAAGGCGGAGGTCGGCGGGTTCGGCAACAACGCCTACCTGCTCACCTGCCGCGCGACCGGCGCACAGCTGCTCGTGGACGCCGCCGACGAGGCCGAGCGACTCCTCGAGCTCGTCGGCGCCACGGGGTCGGGTCGGCTCGACGCGGTCGTCACGACGCACTCGCACCACGACCACGTCGGTGCGCTCGCCGCCGTCGTCTCCGCCACCGGCGCGCGCACCATCGCCGGCGCCGACGACGCGGACGCCCTGCCCGTGCCCGTCGACGTGCGCGTGGAGCACGGCGACACCGTGGCCTTCGGCGACGTCACACTCGACGTCGTGCACCTGCGCGGCCACACTCCCGGGTCGATCGCGCTCGCCTACGAGGACGCCGGCGACCCGGACGGGCGCACCCACCTCTTCACCGGCGACAGCCTCTTCCCCGGCGGCATCGGCAACACGAAGAACCCCGGCCAGAGCTTCGAGTCGCTCATCGAGGACGTGACGACGCGCGTCTTCGACGTCTACGACGACGAGACGTGGTTCTACCCCGGCCACGGCGACGACTCGACGCTGGGCGCCGAGCGTCCCCACCTGCCGCAGTGGCGCGCGCGAGGCTGGTGACCACACCCGACGAGAGGGAGGATGCCGGGGTGTCGAGATCTGCCGAACGTGCTGCCGTGCTGCGGGTGTTCCCGGACTACTGCGCCGACCCGGTGTGGGTCGACACCGGCATGGCCGACCTCGACACGCTGGGCGTGTCGGACTGGCTGCGCGACGAGCTCCGCGCGTGGGCGCGGGACTGGGAGGAGCTCCTGGGGTGCGCGAGCACCGGTACGCCGTCGTCGACGAGGCCGCCTACCGGGTCTGGCGTCGGCGAGGGTGGGAGCTCTCGCAGCGGCTGCAGTCGGAGGTCGGCGACTCGTACGCGGTCGAGTTCACGGTCGAGTAGCCCTCGTCGCGACTCAGCCCGTCGCGACTCGGCCCGGCGCGCCGTGGGCGCGGTCGCCGCGGTCGCCGCGGAAGCGGGCGCGCACGGCGAGGCAGGCGCAGGCGATGACGACCAGCCCGCCGAGGACCGTCGGCGCGGTGACCGTCTCACCCAGCAGCAGGGCCGCCCAGAGGATGCTCAGCACGGGTTGCACCAGCTGCACCTGGCTCACCTGCGCCATGGGACCGATGGCGAGCCCGCGGTACCAGGCGAAGAAGCCGAGGTACATCGACACGACGCACAGGTACGCGAAGGCCAGCCACTGCGACCCCGACGCCGCCGGTGGCTCGTCGACGACGGCACGGACGGTCAGCGCCAGCATCAGCGGGGCCGACAGGACGAGGGCCCAGGAGACCGTCTGCCAGGATCCGAGCTCCCGCGCGAGCAGGCCGCCCTCGCCGTAGCCGACCGCGGCCGCGAGCACGGCCCCGACGAGCAGCGCGTCCGAGCCGTGGAGGCCGCCCAGCCCGCCCCCCTGCACGGCCGCGAATGCGGCGACCGCGACGGCACCGAGCGCCGCGAAGAGCCAGAACGCCCGCGACACGCCCTCCTTGCCCCGCAGCACCGCCACCGCCGCCGTCGCCGCCGGTAGCAGCCCGACGACGACGGCGCCGTGGCTGGCCGGCGCGGTCTGCAGGGCGTAGGAGGTCAGCAGGGGGAACCCCGCCACGACCCCGGCCGCCACGACCGCGAGCCGGAGCCACTGGCGCCCGGTCGGTCTGGCCTGCCGCGTCAGGGTCAGCACGGCAGCAGCCAGGGCGGCGGCCACCACGGCCCGCCCCGCGCCGATGAACAGCGGTGAGAGCCCGTCGTGCGCGGCGACCCGGGTGAACGGCACGGTGAAGGAGAAGGCGACGACTCCCACCAGGCCCCAGCCAGGGCCGGAGGTGGCCCGCTGGGTCGATAGCGGCGGTCGAACGGCAGCGATAGCGCTACTCTGTCGATTCATGGACCACGATAGCGCAGCGAGGATCACCGCGGCACTTCGTTCCTGGGCACGGACCGCGCCACCCGGGAGCCGGCTGCCCTCGACCCGGGCGCTGGTCAAGCAGCACGGCGCGAGCCCGATCACGGTGCAGAAGGCGTTGCGGCGGCTCACGGCGGAGGGTCTCGTGGAGACCCGACCCGGGGTGGGCGCGTTCACGCGTGCGACAGTGACGGCGCGGCCGCCCGACTTCGGCTGGCAGACCGCCGCCCTCGGCGCGCCACGCACCCGGGGTGGCGAGCTGTCCTCCACCCAGCGCACATCGGCCCCGGACGCCATCCAGCTCCATTCGGGCTACCCCGCCCGAGAGCTGCTGCCCGAACGGCTCGTCCGCGCGGCCCTCACGCGCGCGGCCCGCACCGAGGCCGCCGTGACGCGCACCCCGACCGCCGGCCTGCCCGAGCTGCAGGCCTGGTTCGTCGGCCAGGTCGCCGAGGCCACGCCGACGGGACTCGCCCCGCCCTCGCCCCGGGACGCCCTCGTCGTCGCCGGCAGCCAGAGCGGGCTCAGCTCCATCTTCCGGGCGCTCGTCGGCCCGGGGCAGCCGCTCGTCATCGAGTCTCCCAGCTACTGGGGCGCGATCCTCGCCGCCGAGCAGGCGGGGGTCGTCCTCGTGCCGGTCCCGAGCGGCCCGTCCGGTCCAGACCCCGAAGAGGTCGAGCGGGCCTTCGCGCTGACCGGTGCGCGCGCGTTCTACGCGCAGCCCAACTTCGCCAATCCGACCGGGGCACAGTGGTCCCCGGACACCGGACGAGCCATCCTCGACATCGTCCGCGCCCGCAACGCCTTCCTCGTCGAGGACGACTGGGCCCACGACCTGGGCATCGACACCGACCCCGCGCCGCTCGTCGGCCACGACGGCGACGGTCACGTCGTCTACCTCCGGTCCCTGACCAAGAGCGTCTCCCCGGCCCTGCGCGTCGCCGCCGTCATCGCCCGCGGGCCGGCCCGTGAACGGCTCCTCGCCGACCGGGCCGCCGAGACGATGTACGTGAGCGGCGTGCTGCAGGCGGCCGCACTCGACGTCGTCACCCAGCCCGGGTGGAGCACCCACCTTCGCGCGATGCGCAACCAGCTCAGGGCCCGCCGCGACCTGCTCGTCCAGAGCGTCCGCGACGGGGCACCCACGGTCCACCTCCAGCAGCTGCCTCCGGGCGGGCTCAACCTCTGGGCCCGGCTGCCCGAGGGCACCGACGTCAGTGACCTGGTGCGCGAGTGCGAGCTACGCGACCTCGTCGTCGCGCCCGGCGGTGAGTGGTTCCCGGCAGAGCCGACCGGCCCCTTCGTCCGCCTCAACTACTCCGGCGCCGACCCGGCCCGCTTCCCCGAGGCCGGCCGCATCCTCGGCGAGGCTCTGTCCGCGGCGGTCTCCGAGAGCTAGCTCTCGTCGGCCACCGCCACCGTGCGCACACCCCGATCGACGCCCTTCCACCGTCGCCCGTGACAGCATGCGGCCATGTCGTACGACCTCGAGGTGTTCGCTCGGCGACCGCTCGCGAGCGACGGGCTCCGCGATCTGCTCGCCGCCAGCTCCGGCCTCCACGTCGGACCGTCGACGCCGGGGTGCCTGACCGTGTTGCGCGGCGCGCGAGGGAACGACTGCTTCACCCTCGACGGCCCGGCCCCCATCGATCCGGAGGACGTGCCGGCCGAGGTGTCAGCCGTGCTGCTCGACGCCTCGTACCTCTACCGCATCGCCGCCGTGGAGGGGAGTGCGGAGGTCAGCATCCAGCACGCCATCCGCTTCGCCAGACGCCTGGCGGAGTCGACCGACGGCGCCGTCGTCGACCAGCAGACCGAACGGGTGTGGTCGAGGTCGCGATCGCGGTCGTTCCGACGACCCGAACCCACCACGCGGGTCGACGTCGTGGAGCTGGAATGGTTCTGCCTGCGGGCCGACATCGACGACGGCACGCCGACCGTGTTCCTCGAGACCGTCGAGCGGCACCTGCCCGAGGCCCTTCCGCGCAGGTTCGGGGAGCACGAGCCGTTGCAGGGTCGATATGACGACGGCGGTGCTGAGGGCTTTCTCCGGTCCTGGCGAGACGCCACTTCCTTCATCTCGTTCACGGGGACAGGAGTGTGCGCGGACGGAGCCATGGATGCCGGCCCGGCTGACGAGTTCTCCGGCCCGTTCTGGTCGATGTCGCTGAGCGTGCACGCCGAAGCCCTTCGGTCGCCCGACTGGCGCGAGGCCGCGCGGAGGGTCTTCCTCGCGCTGGCTGACGGACTTCCTGCCTTCTACGCCTGCGCGACCGTCACGCGGGACCACATCTGGTCCGGGCGGTCGCTAAGGGCCGACGGCCGCACCGAGTCGGTTCATCGCCCTCTCGAGCGACAGGACAGCTGGATGGGACTACCGCCCCGGACACCGTGGTGGACGTGGCTGGGGACGCCCTACCGGGAGGTCGCATCCCTGCTGCCGGCCCGGCGAGTCACGGCCACGCGCGTCGGGGTGCTGTGGGAGTCGGCTCCGGATCCGGCACCGGCCGACTCCCTCGAGCCCCTGTCGGTCCTCCTGCCTGCCGAGCACTTCGCGACCCCGACCCGGTCGACGCGCTGGGGACCGGCGTCGTTGACACGAGCGCTGTCGATACCGGACGCGCTGCGTGGGTGAGCCGACATCACGCCCGACAGGGCTGACGGCTCACCCTGAGGCATCCTTCTCGTCAGGCGCCGTGACCACCCAGTCGGGCTCGGGGTCGGAGGCGAGGCGAACGGCGTCGACAGCTTCACGTCCCTCGAGCCAGGCCTTCGCGATGCGGTGCCCACCGTCCACGAGCGTGCCGTCCGACGCCAGGATGACGGGGTGACGGAGGTCGGCCTCCTGAATGCGCCGCGAGTGCTCGGCGACCTCGCGGCAGCTGGGGGAACGGCCGTCGAACCAACAGTCCTCGTCGAACTCGCTGATGTCGGCTATCGGAACGACCCGGACCGGCAGCCCGGCAGCCGCCGTCCACCACGTCTTCGTCCACCAGAAGGCACGGCCGCCGGGGATGGGTCGCGAACACGTCTCAGTCACAGGCACCCATCGAAGGCTGCCACACGGGAGCCCTCCGTCGTGGTCTTGGCCGACACCTGCGCCACACCCGGCAGCGCCTGGTCATTCACGCTGCCGTGTGAGGCGGCGTTCCGGTCGAAGGTGTACGGGTGGTCACGCCTACCTTCGTGAGGTCCCTGTCCACGGATCCGGGGTCTGCCCACCCTCCGCGCACCGATCACCCCCGTACCAGCGCGGGCACCGCCACCTAGCGAGCGCCGGCGGTCTCGAGGTCCATGAGGACGCCGGCCCATCGCCGATCGACTGCCGCCTCGCCTGCCGGACGGGCCGCCCGCCGACGGGGGAGGTACGTCGAGGCCACGTCCTCATGGCGCGTTGCGGTGACGACGGGGCCGCCGTCCGGGCCCACCTGACGTCCGCCCAGACCATGCGGACCCGGCGCACGACGCCTGACGTCTCCGGAAGACCGTCCGGAGCATCGACGGTGTCGGAGCGGATGGTGCCCACCGCTTCGATCGGACCACTGACGAGCTCCGGAGCATCCCAGTACAGGGCGCCGCCCTCGACGTCGATCCGGGTCGGGTGGCGTCCGAGTTCGGCGCCCGGCCAGCTCGCCAGAGGAACGGCGAGGCCGCGAAGCACGCTGGCCGGCAGCGTTCCCGGAAACCGTCGCGCTGCCTCCTCGAAGGTGAGCCAGAGCCGCACGTCGTCGCCGACGCGCACGATGCGGCCGCTCTCCTCGAGCTCCCAGTTCGAGACCTCGACCGTCAGCACCATGGCGCCACCCTGACGCACGTCGTCATCCCGGCGTATGCGTCTTCACCCGGGCGATCGCATCCTCCGTCCCGAAGTACACGCGGTCCGGCCCGTCACCCACGAAGCCGCCCGTGCCGACCGGCGACGCGAAGGTGCAGATGACGACGCTCGGGCCCTCCCCGGCGGAGCTGCACTCGTCGCGGTTCTGCACCGCGCCACCGACCTCGGTGAAGGACCCGACGTCGACGACGATCTGCATGCCGGACAGGTCGCACGGCGCGAGCCGTGCCAGTTCCGAGGCCTTGACGGGCCCGGCGCCCGGGCACGCCACGGCGTCGACCGTGCTCCCGGGCGTGGGCCCGGAGGCCTGGCCGCAGCCGGGCAGCAGGAGCAGCGCCCCACCGGCTGCCATGGCCGTGGTCCGTCGCCCCAGGGCTCCGCGCACCCGCGCCCGACGCGCCCCGAGGAGAGCCATCCAGGCGGTCACGGACACGTGCGGAAGACCTCGCGTACGCCCACGTTCGTCTGGGGGTGCGGCTCCTCGACCGCATCGACGTGGGTGTCATCGCCGGCGGAGCGAGGCGTCCAGCTGCGCAGCCTCTCGACCAGGTCGAGAGCGACCGGCATGTCACTCATCGGCCCATCCTCGCGGACCCGTAGCCGACTGGGGGCAGAGGCGCGGGATCCAGCTGTCAGGACACCTTGCTCGTCAGCGTCGTCGAGGCTCCGGGCGAGCTGGTGCTCGTGGCTTCGGCGACGATCCGAACCTGCCAGGTGCCCCTCGTGAACTTCAGGGCCGTGCTGATCTGACCAGAGCGGTTCGTGATCGGCCGCGCGACGGTCCGCCACGGGACCGCGCTGCCCGACGCCTTGACGGCGCGGACCTGCACCGCCATCCGACGCCCCGCAGACACGGGGTAGACGGTCGCCTTGACCGGATAGAGGCGTCCGGCTGATCCACGACCGGGAACGCCAGAGACCGTGACCCGGGCCGCCACCTTCGTGGAGACCTCGGCCGACGTGGCACCACCGTTCCAGCTCGGCCGCGCGGGGACGACGCTGCGCCACACGGCGTTGTCCTTCAGGGCGACAGGCACCCGGACGATGCCTGAGGACGTCGTCCGCGTGGACGTGACGGTCCGCCAGACCGAGGAACCGACGGTGCGGGTCTGGAGCACGAGGGGGATGCCGGGCAGCATCTCGTTGTTCAGCTGCTGCACCGTCACGGTCAGGGACGCCGTGCTCCCGGCGACCCCCGAAGTCGGCGCCACCACCGCGGTGCGGACGGCAGGGTCGACAGGGATCTCGAGGGTCGTGGTCCGCACCACCCCGACACTGTCGGTCGAGGTGAGCATCACGGGAACGAGGTGGAAGTCGGGCACGATCCCCCGGTAGCCGCCGACCAGGGACGTCAAGGACACCGAGCCCTTGACGGTCAGGCACGAGGCGCCGGCGCACGCTCCCGAGGCAAGCGTCCTTCCACCGACCACCGCCACCTTCCACGTCCGCACCTGCGGGGCCGCCACACCCGTGCCGGACGTGGAAACCAGCGTGAAGGCAAGGGAGCCCGACGCGTTCTGGACGACAGGCCCGTTGACGGTCGTCGTCGCCGTGACACCCGCGGAGGCGAGGGTGGAGGTCGTCTCGGCGGTGGCCGTCCGTGAGTCGCCCCGCCAGTCCTGGAAGCCCGTCGCCTCCGTGTACCGAGCGACGACACGGTGGACCCCGGCGCTCATCGGTGCGCCGTAGTCGTAGATCCCGTCGTTCACGGCAGGGGTGCTGAGCGGCACGTTGACCTTGACCGTCGATGGGCACACCTCGGAGCCGGCGGGGTTGACGGTGCAGTAGTCGACTCGGGGGAAGTACGTCATGGTGCCTGCGGGCGTCGTGGCGCCGTCGAGGAAGACCTCGACCCTCTTGGGCTGGAACGGTGACCAGTCGGGCCCCACGCTCAGGGTGACCTCGGCGATGCCACCCTTCCACCCGTTCGCGTCGGAGGGCTGCTGGGCCACGAGTCGGCTGGCACGCACCTGCGGGCCGCTGTATCGCACCAGCTCACGCGTCACGGCGACGGACGGGGTGCCGAGGTCGTCGAACGCGATGAAGCGAAGGGTGTACCGCCCGGTCGGCAGCCCCGTCGTGGGGATGCTGCCGAGGACACGGGACTGGTGGTTGCCGTCGAGCGGCGTGCCGGCGAACTGGGTGGTCCGGGAGACGCCGGCGCCCGTGACGGTCGCCTGGAGCCGGCCGGCGCCGTCCGCGACGGGCGTCAGGACGGCGTCCACGGGAATCGGGTCGGCCCCGACGACCGGCTCCTGGAGGTACTGGTCGTCGCTGCCGACCCAGAGCTGTGGCCGGTGGTTGTCGACGTCGATCGCACCGGCCGCGACGGTCGTCCGGACGAGCGACCCGCTGGTCGTCGTACCCTCCAGCACCACGGACATCGTGGCGGGTCCGTCGGGCAGCATGGTGTCGCCGGGGCCGGGCTCCGGGCCACGGTCCATCCAGGACAGGGTGTCGACCATTACCGTCACGTCGCACGTGTGTGCGCACCCCGGCGCGACTCGGAGGCTGCCGGTGCGCGCGATCGTGGGTTCGTTGAGAGAGCTGACGGTGACCGCCGCCACGCCGGGGGTGACCCCGCCGGTCGCAGTGACGCGCAGGACCACCGGCTGCATGCCGGACAGGACGCGGCCCTCGCCGACGGGCGAGACGACCTGGGCCCGGAGCGTCGCCGGCACGGGTTCGGCGGTCGCGGTAGGGACGACTAGCGTCACCGCCATCGTCAGGGAGACGGTGACGGCGAGGGCGCGCGCGAGAAGGCGCATGACGGTGGGTCCTGTTCGGCGACGGTCGCCGTCAGCAGGTCCGCCGCGGCGGGCCCGATGCTAGCCAGAGTCCGCTGTGGGATCGGGCAAAACGCAACAAACCCGCGCCGGTCAGGCTCCTTGGGCCTCCTCGAGGCGCCCAGCGCTGTCCGGCTCGAGCTCGGCGATGAGGGCCGTGAGCTCCTCGCAGAGGAAGTCGGTCTCGGGCGGCACGTTCGTCAGCAGGATGTGCCGCCGCGGGTTGTTCGCGACCGAGAGGCCGACGCCGAGGCGTGACCGCCCGTGGCGCTGGCGCCAGGCGCGCTCGAGCAGCGGTCCGCCGGTCCAGTCGACCGGGGCGCGCAGCCAGCCCTGCAGGTCGACGATGTCGCCGTCAGGGCCGTGACGACGGTTCTTCGGGGGGTTGAAACCCTCGAGCGTCACACGCTCGGTCACTCGCTCGTCCATGCTTCGACGGTACGACCCGCGGATGCCGGTTGACCATGGCTCGAGGCCCGTTCCCACCGTTTCGTGAGCGAAGAGACAGCCACCTCCCAGCCGGCGTGCAGCGGCCCTGTCGCCCACGACCTGACCGGCTGCAACGGGACGCGTCCCGGGTGCGAGGATGACGGGCGTGAGCACGCCTGTCGCCGTCATCGCCACCCACCGCGTCCGCGTCCCCGTGACGACCGTCTGGACGAGCCCGACGAGCCCGCGCCCTGTCGACGCCCCGGCCGTCGCCGAGCAGCCGGATGCCGTCGCCTGGCTGGCGGCGCTCGACGCGCACGACGCGAAGGACCCCCGTGGCCGTGACGACGAGTCCGGCGACGGGCGCCTCGGCCTGCACGGACGCGTCGAGACGCAGCTCGTCGCCGGGGAGCCGGTCGTCGTCACGGAGACCGACGCGACGGGCGCCTGGTCGCACGTCGTCGCGCCGTGGCAGGCCTCCCCCAAGGACGCGCGCGGCTACCCGGGCTGGGTGCCCACGGCACACCTCACCCCCGTCGAGCACGTCGAGGGCGACGAGGGCGACGAGGGCTCCGGCGGCGCCGTCGTCACGGACCCGGCTCCGGCCGACACGACCACCGACGAGGCCGACGACTCCGGCGTGCACCCCGCCGTCGCCGAGGCGCGGCGGCACATCGGCCTGCCCTACCTGTGGTCCGGCCTCACGCCCCTCGGCTTCGACTGCTCGGGCCTCGTGCTGCACGCCTGGCGCCGCCTCGGCATCGTCGTGGCTCGTGACGCCTACGCGCAGGCGGAGGTCGCCGAGCCGGTCGCCCTCGATGCCGTCGAGCCGGGCGACCTCTACTTCTTCGCCCGCCCCGGCCGCCGGATCCACCACGTCGGCATCGTCGTGCGTCCCGGACGAATGGTGCACGCGTCGGAGACCGGCGGCGTGCTCGTCGAGGAAGACCTGCCGGACGAGCGCGTCGCCACCCTCGTCGCGGCCGGGCGACTGCCGATGCCGTGACGGTCGACCGCCGCACCGCTCCCCTGCTCGTGCTCGGGGGCGTCGTCTCGGTGCAGTTCGGCGGAGCCCTCGCCGCGACGCTCGTGCCGCGCATCGGCGCGCCCGGCTCGGTGCTGCTGCGCCTCCTCTTCGCGATGGTCGTGCTCGTCGCGGTCGCGCGCCCCTCGTGGCGCGGGCGCACCCGCTCCGAGTGGCTCACCGTGCTGCTCTTCGGGCTGGCGCTCGCGGCCATGAACACCTCGTTCTACGCCTCGCTCGCACACCTGCCCATCGGCGTCGCCGTGACGATCGAGTTCCTCGGCCCGCTCGGTCTCGCCGCCGCGCTCAGCCGGCGGCCGCGCGACCTCGCCGCCGTCGCGGCCGCGGCGCTCGGGGTCGTGCTCGTCTCCGGGGTGTTGGAGACCTCGCTGCAACGGCTCGACCTCGTCGGGGTGGGGTTCGCCGCACTCGCCGGCGTCATGTGGGCGGCCTACATCGTGCTGAGCCAGCGCACGGGCCGCGCCTTCGCCGGGCTCGACGGCCTCGCCCTCGCGCTCGTGGTCTCGACCGTCGCCGTCACCCCGCTCGGGCTGCCGTCGATCGGCCACTGGACCCCGCGCGACGTCGCCCTCGGCCTCGGCATCGCGGTGCTGTCGTCGGTGCTGCCCTACTCGCTCGAGCTGATGGCGCTGCGGCACCTGGCCCAGCACGTCTTCGGGATCCTCCTCAGCCTCGAGCCCGCCGTCGCCGCGCTGGCCGGCCTCCTCGTGCTCGGGCAGGTGCTCGACACGCGCCAGGTCGCCGGCATGGCGCTCGTCGTGCTCGCCAGCGTCATCGTCCTCGGCGCGCGCCGCTCGGCCGGGCCGCCCGAGGCCGCCCTGGGTCCCGGGTGACGTCGCGGCCGTCGAGCCGGGGTCGCGGACCCTCGAGCCGGGGTCGCGCAGCGGCCTTGACCTCAGGTGGACCTGAAGTCCTACCGTCGCCGGATGACGTCCCCCACCGTGGGCCACGAGCCCGCGCACCCCGCGAAGTCAGCGCCACCAGCGATGACCACCGAGCCCGCTGACGCCGGCGGCGGGCTGCTGTCCCCGGCCCTGCGCGCGACCACGGTCGGCGTCATCGCCCTCGTCTCGCTCCACGCGTTCGAGGCGATGGCGCTGACGACGGTGATGCCGACGATCGCCCGCGAGCTCGACGGGGCCGCCCTCTACGCCATGGCGTTCACCGCGACCCTGGCCGCCGGCATCGTCAGCATCGTCTGGTCGGGCAACCTCGCCGACCGGCGCGGTCCGCGGCCACCGCTCCTCCTCGGCCTCGCCCTCTTCGCCCTCGGTCTCGTCGGCGCCGGCCTCTCGCCGACGATGGAGGTGCTCGTCGGCGCCCGGGTCGTGCAGGGCCTCGGGGCGGGCATGACGAGCACCGCCCTCTACGTGCTCGTCACGCGGGTCTACCCCGTGCGGTTGCACACGGCCATCCTCGCGGGCTTCTCGGCCGCCTGGGTCGTGCCCTCGATCGTCGGGCCCTTCGTCGCCGGACTCATCGCCCAGACGATCGGCTGGCGCTGGGTCTTCGGCCTCGCCGTCATCGTGCTCGTCGTGGCCGCGGTCCTGCTCGGCCGCATCGTCACGGGCCTGCGCCAGGAGCTCGTCGACGTGCCGTGGCGACGGCGCTCGATCGCGGCATCCGTGCTGCTCGCCGTCGCCGTGCTGGCCCTCAACGCGGTCGCCGACCGGCTCGACGCCATCGGCGTCGGGCTCGCGGTCTCCGCCCTCGTCGTCGTGTGCCTGACCCTCCTGCCGCTGACGCCGCGCGGCACGCTCCGGGCCGCCCGCGGCCTGCCGACCGACGTGCTGCTGCGGGCGCTCGCCTTCGCGGCCTTCAGCGGCGCCGAGGTCTACCTCCCCCGACTGCTCACCGAGCGCGACGGCCTCAGCCCGAGCCTCGCCGGCATCGCGCTCACCATCACCGGAGTCACCTGGTTCGCCGGGTCGTGGGTGCAGGGCCGGTGGGACCGGCGCTTCGAGATCGGCCGCACGGCATCCATCTCGCTCGCCGCGATCACGCTGACCCTGGCCGGCCTCGCCGTCGCCGTCGCCACGGACGTGCCGACGTGGGTCGTCATCGCCATCTTCCCGGTGCTCGGCCTCGGCATCGGCACCCTCTACCCGCGCGTCACGGCCCAGGCGCTCGGGCGCGCCGGGAGCACCGAGCAGGGGTTCGTCAGCTCGGCCCTGCAGATCGGCGACTCATCCGGCGCCGCGACGGCCATCGCCGTGTCGGCGATCGTCTTCACCGCCGCGGGAGCCGCGGTGCCGGATGCCTACGTCGCGGTGTTCGCCGTCATGGCGCTACCCGCGCTGGCCGGTTGGCTCGTCGCCCACCGGGTGCGCTGAGGTCAGCTCGCGACGGACTCGTCGGCCCCGGCGTCCGCACCCTCGAGGCGCGCGTCGCGCTTGGACTTCCAGAGGCTGGCGACCGTCGTCACCCCGAGGATCAGCACGATCGCGCCGAGCGAGACGAGGATCGGGATGTCGGGCACGCCCTCGATCGGCTGGCCGCCGTTGAGGAACGGCAGGTTGTTCTCGTGCAGCGCGTGCAGCACGAGCTTGACGCCGATGAAGGCGAGCAGCACGGAGAGGCCGATGCTGAGGTAGACGAGCTTCTTGAGCAGGCCGCCGATGAGGAAGTAGAGCTGGCGCAGGCCCATCAGGGCGAAGATGTTCGCCGTGAGGACGAGGAAGGGCTCCTTCGTCAGGCCGTAGATGGCCGGGATCGAGTCGAGCGCGAAGAGCAGGTCCGTCGTGCCGAGCGCGAGGATGACGATGAGCATCGGGGTGATGAGCCGCTTGCCGTTCTCGATGACGGTCAGGCGCGTGCCGTTCCACTCCTTGGTGGCCGGGAAGCGCTTCTCGATCCAGAGCAGCAGCCGGTTCTCGTGGTACTCGTCGTCGTCGCTCTCGCCCTCGGTGGCCAGCTTGACGGCCGTGTAGATGAGAAACGCGCCGAAGATGTAGAAGACCCAGGCGTACGCGTTGATGACGACCGCGCCGAGGGCGATGAAGATGCCGCGCAGCACGATGGCGATGACGATGCCGACCATGAGGGCCGACTGCTGCAGCTTCTGGGGCACCTTGAAGCTCGCCATGATGAGCAGGAAGACGAAGAGGTTGTCGACCGACAGCGAGTACTCGGTCAGCCACCCGGCGTAGAACTCGCCGGCGTACTGACCACCCCACTCGAACCAGACGAACAGGCCGAAGAGCACGGCCAGGCCGACGAAGAAGGCGAGGTGCCTCCCGGCCTCGGCCATGGACGGTACGTGGGGACGCCGGGCGATGACGAACACGTCGACGGCGAGGAACACCGCCATCAGACCGATCGTCAGGAACCAGCCCCAGGTGGGAACGTTCATGGGCACAACCTTCCGGTCACCGATCAGCAACCGGAGGTCTCTCCCGCCCGGCGCCGATGGCCGGACCGACGGGACCGGGAGCGGCGGTGGGTCCACTCCGTGATGACGAGCCCGTCGTGGTCGGGGATACTCCCCTCCGCGAACGCCCGAGTCTCCCACTCGGCACCCCGGTGCTCAAATCCGTCCCGCCCCGTGGCGCTCCGAACGCCACCCGAGAGGCGTGATCTGCGTCACACGCGGTCGCCACACCCGTCCCACCGATCACGCATCATCACACCGGACACGGTCCAGATCTTGCAGGTTCCTTGCGGATCGGTCCTCGCCGTCCGCGACGGCAGCCGCGGATGCGGATCCAGCCACGCACCGCGCCACCGCAGATGCGCCCCAAAGTGACAGGGACCCGCCGCGCTTTAGGACGTCTTGTTGTGATATTGCGATTTTCTTCTTTTTTGTCCGATTGCTCCCTTACAGTCCGTCTTGCGCCATCCGGTCCCACCGGTCGTGAGAGCCCCCACCGGGTCGGCGCGCTCCGTTTCCCCTGCGGGCGACCCCTGTCGCCCACCGTCCCTCTAGGTGGTTCCCCCATGCCTGTCATCACCCGCCGATCCGTCGTCAGCGCCGCTCTGGCGACCGCGGTCGTCCTCCCCCTCGTCGGGCCCGCCCAGGCGGCCGACGCCACGAGCGGACGCGTCCGCTACGGCATCAACGCCGGTGGCTGGTGGAAGACCGCCGGGCAGACGCCGCAGGGCGCCTACGACCAGGCCGTCGCGGCCTTCGGCAAGCCCGGTTTCATGCGTCTCTGGCCCAACCGCTTCACGACGACGTGGCGCGGCGGGCTCATCCCCACGTACGTCGACGACGCCAAGATCCCCGTCTACATCAACCTCGGCTCGGACGTCGCCGGCGTCAACCGCGGGGCCTACGACGCGGCCTTCGTCCAGATCCTCAAGACCGCCCCGCGGGACCGCTGGATCTGGTTCTCCTTCGCCCACGAGCCGGAGAACGACGGCTTCACCGTCGCCGCCTGGCAGCAGGCCCAGATGCGCCTCGCCAAGCTCAAGACGACGTATGCCCCCACCAACGTCCGCTTCGCGCCCCTCCTCATGGGCACGACCTACATGAGCAACCGCTATGCGGTCTCCGCCCCGGGCAACGTGCCGTGGACGACGTGGTTCGACTTCGACCTCACGAACGTCGACGCCCTCGGCGCGGACATCTACCAGTGGGGCAAGAGCGACGCCACCGCCGACTCGGCCGCCACCGTCATCAGCCCGGTCATCGCCGCCGCGAAGTCCAAGGGCAAGGGTCTGGTCGTCGGTGAGCTCGGCGCTCGCAACACGCTGAGCGACGCCGGCCGCGCGAAGTTCCTCAAGGACGCCGTGTCGCTCTTCGACGCCGGCCGCAACGTGCGGGCCGTCGCCTACTTCGAGAACGACAACGGCGCCCTGGGCCCGTGGAACCTGCTGCCCAAGCCCGCCGGCGGCTCGGCCGGCTCGAAGGCCGCCCCCTCGCCGACGCTGCCGAAGAGCGTCGCCGTGTGGAAGTCCGCCGTGCAGTCCTCGCCCAGGAGCTGACCCGTCGCGACCACGAGGAGCCGCACCCGGCCGGGTGCGGCTCCTCGTGTCGTCCGGCTCGGTGGACCGTCAGCGGGTGGCCGCGCTCATCTGGCGCAGCTCCTTCTTCAGGTCGCCGATCTCGTCGCGCAGGCGGGCGGCCAGCTCGAAGTGCAGCTCGGCCGCAGCCTGGTGCATCTGCGTCGTGAGCTCCTGGATGAGCCCCGCGAGGTCGGCTGCCGCCATGTCGGCAGGCCGCTCGGCCCGACCACCGGCGGACACGCCCACGTCGGCGGCCATCGCGCCCCGCCCCGCGCCGCTCTTGCCACGCGACTGCATGCGTCCCGAGCCGAGCAGCTCCTGCGTGTCGGCGTCCTCGCGCTCGAGCAGGTCGGTGATGTCGGCGATCTTCTTGCGCAGCGGCGTCGGGTCGATGCCGTGCTCGAGGTTGTAGGCGATCTGCTTCTCGCGGCGCCGGTTCGTCTCGTCGAGGGCCTGCTCCATCGACGGGGTCATCTTGTCGGCATACATGTGGACCTGGCCCGACACGTTGCGCGCCGCGCGACCGATCGTCTGGATGAGGGAGCGCGCCGAGCGCAGGAAGCCCTCCTTGTCGGCGTCGAGGATCGCCACGAGCGAGACCTCGGGCAGGTCGAGGCCCTCACGGAGCAGGTTGATGCCGACGAGCACGTCGAAGACGCCCGTGCGCAGCTCGCGGAGCAGCTCGACGCGGCGCAGGGTGTCGATGTCGCTGTGCAGGTAGCGGACCCGGATGCCCTTGTCGAGGAGGTAGTCGGTGAGGTCCTCGGCCATCTTCTTCGTCAGGGTGGTGACGAGGACGCGCTCGTTGCGCTTGGTGCGCTCCTGGATCTCGTGCATGAGGTCGTCGATCTGGCCCTTCGTGGGCTTGAGCACGACCTCGGGGTCGACGAGCCCGGTGGGCCGGATGATCTGCTCGACGGGCGGGCCCGACTTCGCCAGCTCGTACTCCCCCGGCGTCGCCGAGAGGTAGATGGTCTGCCCGATGCGCTCGAGGAACTCCTCCCACTTCAGCGGCCGGTTGTCCATGGCGCTCGGGAGCCGGAAGCCGTGCTCGACGAGCATCCGCTTGCGCGACATGTCGCCCTCGTACATGGCGCCGATCTGCGGCACCGTCTGGTGCGACTCGTCGAGCACGAGGAGGAAGTCCTCGGGGAAGTAGTCGAGGAGGCAGTTCGGCGCGGAGCCGGAGGTGCGCCCGTCGATGTGGCGGCTGTAGTTCTCGATGCCGTTGCAGAAGCCGACCTGGCGCATCATCTCGAGGTCGTAGGTCGTGCGCATGCGCAGGCGCTGGGCCTCGAGCAGCTTGCCCTGCTTCTCGAACAGCGCGAGCTGGTCCTCGAGCTCGAGCTCGATGCCGCGGATGGCGCGCTCCATGCGCTCGGGGCCGGCGACGTA
This sequence comes from Terrabacter sp. NPDC000476, assembly GCF_040300125.1. NCBI lineage: Bacteria > Bacillati > Actinomycetota > Actinomycetes > Micrococcales > Intrasporangiaceae > Terrabacter > Terrabacter sp. NPDC000476. The sequence goes on along the minus strand of NZ_JBEPDF010000001.1, from coordinate 130,814 downwards.
GTGCGAGGCGGGGAAGACGTACATCTCCTGCTCCTCGGCGACGACCTCGCCGGTCACCGGGTGCAGGGTGTAGATGCGCTCGATCTCGTCACCGAAGAACTCGATGCGGATCGCCAGCTCCTCGTAGACCGGGATGATCTCGACGGTGTCGCCGCGGACCCGGAACGTGCCGCGCGTGAAGGCGAGGTCGTTGCGCGTGTACTGCATCTCGACGAACCGGCGCAGCAGGTCGTCGCGGACGACCTCCTGCCCGACCTTGAGCCGCGCCATCCGGTCGACGTACTCCTGCGGCGTGCCGAGGCCGTAGATGCAGGACACGGACGCGACGACGATGACGTCACGTCGGGTCAGCAGGGAGTTCGTCGCCGAGTGCCGCAGTCGCTCGACCTCGTCGTTGACCGAGCTGTCCTTCTCGATGTAGGTGTCGGTCTGCGGGATGTACGCCTCGGGCTGGTAGTAGTCGTAGTAGCTGACGAAGTACTCGACGGCGTTGTTGGGCAGCAGCTCGCGGAACTCGTTGGCGAGCTGCGCGGCGAGCGTCTTGTTCGGCGCCATGACGAGGGTCGGCCGCTGAACCTGCTCGATGAGCCAGGCGGTCGTGGCCGACTTGCCGGTGCCGGTCGCACCGAGCAGCACGGTGTCGGTCTCGCCCGCCCTGACCCGCTTGGCCAGCTCGGAGATCGCGGTCGGCTGGTCACCGCTCGGGGTGTACTCGGAGATCACCTCGAAGGGTGCCACCGTCCGCTGGAGGTCGGTCGTGGGGCGCATGGCTCAACCGTACGTCGCTCCACCGACAGCGCCCATCCCGTGCCACCATGTGCCCGTGAACGCCGCGCCGCCCGAGCCCATGAGCGGGTCCGTCCCCGAGAGCGGGCCGGTGCCCTGGGTGCGGCAGCCGACGCACCGGGCCTGGCTCGACGAGCACTGCCGGTCGCTGCTCGCCTTCGGCTCCCGGTGCGCCGTGCCGGGAGGCGGGGCGGCCTGGCTCGACGACACCGGCGCGCCGGTGCCCGAGCGGGGGCTGCACACCTGGATCACGGCCCGGATGGTGCACGTCTACTCCCTCGGCGCCCTGCTCGGGGTGCCGGGTGCCGGGCCGGTCGCCGACGCCGCGCTCGCGGGCCTCACCGGCCCGCTGCGCGACACCGGGCACGGCGGGTGGTTCCCGTCGCTCGACGCCGACGGCCGCCCGGCCGAGGGCAAGGCGTGCTACGACCACGCCTTCGTCGTGCTCGCGGCCGCGAGCGCCACGGCGGCCGAGCGCCCCGGGGCGGTCCGGCTGCTGCCTGAGGCGCTCGCCGTCTTCGACGAGCACTTCTGGGACGCCGACGAGCAGCTGCCGGTCGACACGTGGGACACCGCCTTCTCCGAGCTCGACGGCTACCGCGGCATCAACGCCGCGATGCACACGACCGAGGCGATGCTCGCGGCGTCCGACGTGCTCGCCCACGTGCTCGGCGACCCGGCCGCTGCAGCCACCTGCCGGCGGCGCGCCGTCGGCATCCTCGACCGCGTGGCCGCCTGGGCGGGTGCGAACGACTGGCGTGTGCCGGAGCACTTCGACGCTGACTGGCAGGTCCAGCTCGAGCACCACGCCGACCGGCCCGACGACCCGTTCAAGCCCTACGGCGCGACGATCGGCCACGGCCTCGAGTGGGCCCGGCTGCTCCTGCACGGCGAGGCGGCGCTCGTCGCCGCCGGCGAGCCCGCGCCGCCCGCCATGCTCTCGGCCGCCGAGGCGCTCTTCGACCGCGCGGTCGCCGACGGCTGGGACGTCGACGGGGCCCCCGGCTTCGTCTACACGACGGACTGGTCGGGCCGACCGGTCGTGCGCGACCGGATGCACTGGGTGGCTGCCGAGGCCACCGCGACGGCCGCGGCCCTGCACCGGCGTACCGGGCGGCGGGCCTACGCCGACCGCTACGCAGCGTGGTGGGACCACGTCCAGCGCGTGCTCGTCGACGACGAGCACGGCTCGTGGCACCACCAGCTCGACGAGCACAACACCCCGACCGACACGGTGTGGGCGGGCAAGGCCGACCTCTACCACGCTGTTGGGGCCACGCTCGTCCCGCGCCTGCCCTTGGCGCCGGCCCTGGTGGTGGCCGTGCGGCAGGCCCTCTGGCTGTGACGGGCCGCCCGCGCCGGGCGGTCCGTCAGCCCTCGGGCTCGTCCCAGACGTAGGCCGGGCGCAGTTCGACGGTGTCGCCGGGGCCCGCGAAGCTCGGGGCCAGCTCCTCGGCCCGCTCGCGCGAGGCCACGTCGATGAGGAAGAAGCCGGCGAGGTGCTCCTTGCTCTCGGCGTACGGCCCGTCCGTCGCGACCGTGCCGCTCTCGGCCCACCGGTAGATCCGCGCCGACGTGGGGTCGCCGAGCGCCTCACCGCCCTTGAGCTCGCCGCTCTTGCTGAGCTCCTCGAGCATCGCGTCGAACGCCGCGCCCCCGGCGTCGCGCTCGTCCTGCGGCCGGGCCTGCGCCTCGGCGACGAAATTGCCGGTCGGGTGCCCCCAGGGCTGCGGGTTCGAGTGGATGAGGATGACGTACTTCATCGGGCTGTCCCTTCGGGTCGTGAGCGGCCAGTCTGCCGCCTCACCCGGGACGTCGGAGCCGACGCGCCGTCCTCGACACCGCCCGGTTCACGGCACCCGGTGCGTCCAGCCCGCCGTCGCGAACTTCTCGTCGACGAGGCGCTGGGCCGCCTCGAGCTCGGCCGGCGTGTAGTCCGCAAGGGTCGAGCGGTAGCGCCGTGCGAAGGTCGCGGCGAACGACTCGAGGATGGCGTCGCGCGTCATGCCGGTCTGCGATCGCATCGGGTCGACCCGCTTGTTGGCCGACTTCGTGCCCTTGTCGCTCATCTTCTCGCGGCCGATCCGCAGCACCTCGAGCATCTTGTCGGCGTCGATGTCGTAGGCCATCGTCACGTGGTGCAGCACGGCGCCGGCCGCGAAGCGCTTCTGCGCGGCGCCGCCGATCTTGCCCTTCTCGCTCGCGATGTCGTTGAGCGGCACGAAGTGCGCCCGCACGCCGATGTCGGCGAGCGCCTCGATGACCCACTCGTCGAGGAAGGAGTAGGAGCGCTCGAAGCTGAGGCCCTCGACGAGCGAGGTCGGCACGACTAGGGAGTAGGTGATCGTGTTGCCGGGCTCCATGAACATCGCCCCGCCGCCCGAGACCCGGCGCACGACGTCGATCCCGTGACGCTGCGCCCCCTCGGGGTCGACCTCGTTGCGCACCGACTGGAAGGAGCCGATGACGACGAGCGGGCTGTCCCAGTCCCAGAAGCGCAGCGTGGGGGGCCGCTCCCCCGCCGCGACCTCGCGCCCGATGACCTCGTCGAGCGCGACGTGCAGCGCAGGGTCGAGCACGCGGGCGGGGATGACGTCGAAGACGTGGTCGTCCCACCCCGTCGCCTTGCCGAGCGCGCGCCGGATCGCGATGCCGATCGACTCGGCGGTGAAGCCGATGAGCGACACGTCGTCGGCCAGCGCGCCCGTCACCGCCCCGGCGAGCTGCTCGACGCCCGCCTCCACCGGCATGCCGGTCAGGGCGGCGTTGATGTCGTCGAGCGCCTCGTCGGGCTCGAGGAAGAAGTCGCCCGAGACGCTGACCCGCGCCAGCCGCCCGTCCACCTCCTCGACGTCGACCGCCACGAGCTTGCCACCGGGAACCTTGTACTCACCACGCATGACACCCACAACACCGACCACCCCGCCCGTATGCCGGGTGCGTCCTACCGCGGCGACCAGCCGGTGCGCTCGGCCCACGCCGTCGCCCGCTGCCAGGCCCCCTCGAACCACGGCTCCTTCGCCTCGACGTAGCCGGACGTCGTGGCGTGCAGCCCGAGCAGCCGGCGCTTCTCCTGCGCGTAGGTGTCCCGCTCGGCGGGCTCGTGACGCAGCCAGTCGCGGAAGAGCAGCGCGAAACGCCATCCGGGAGAGTCCTTCTCGCGCACGTGCACGTGGACGTGGTTGCCCGGGTCGCACCCGCCGAGGAAGCGCTTGGCCCAGTCGGCCGGGTCGGCCCCACTCGGGTGCGGGGTGTCCTCGTGGTTGCCGTGCGAGAAGACGTAGCCGCCGGCGGCGAACGCCGCGCGCACGTCGTCGCGGTCGGCGTCCTCCAGCCGGCGCACCCCCACCTGCACGTCGATGACGTCCTTGGCGAGCAGGCCGGGCACCGACGTCGACCCGACGTGCGAGACCTCGGTGACGACGTGCGTCGGTCCGAGCGCGGCGGCGAGTCGGGCCACGACCCTCTCGGCGCGGGCCTCCCAGTCGGTGCGTGGCTCGACGACGACGTCGGCGGCGAGGTCGGGGCGGCGCGCGCGGGACGCGCTCGCGAGGTTGCCGGCATACGGCCGAAGACGCTCGTGCCACAGCGCATCGACGGCCTCCACGAGCTGCTCGGGCGTGCCGGAGTTGTCGAGCAGGACGTCGGCCACCGCCCGGCGCTGCGCGTCGGTGGCCTGGGCGGCGATGCGGTGGCGGGCGTCGTCCTCTCCGAGACCGCGCTGACCGACGAGCCGGCGCACGCGCGTCTCGACGTCGGCCTCGACGACGACGGCCAGGTGCTCGTGCACCCAGAGGCCGCGCTCGACGAGGAGCGGCATGTCGTAGACGGAGACGCCGTCGCCCGGCGCCTCGCGGCGGCGCAGCGCGGCCCGGGCCGCGATGGCCGGGCCCGTGATCGCGTCGAGCGCGTCGAGCGCGTCGCGGTCGGGGAAGACGATCGCTGCGAGGGCAGCCCGGTCGAGGGTGCCGTCGCCCCGCACCGTGCCCTCGCCGAAGCGTTCCCGGATGCGCTGCAGCGTCGGCTCCCCCGGCTCGACGACCTCGCGCGCGACCGCGTCGGCGTCCACGACGTGCGCGCCGAGCTCGGCGAGCCGGCGTGACACCGTCGACTTGCCCGACCCGATGCCCCCCGTGACCCCGACGCGCAGCACGGGTGGCCTCAGGCCAGACGGGCCGGGAAGCCGCCGGTCGCGATCGGGCCCCAGCGGGTCGGGGTCACGCGAAGGAGGGACTTGCCCTGGTCGCGCATGGCCTGGCGGTACTCGTCCCAGTCGGGGTGCTCGCCCGAGATGGCGCGGAAGTAGTCGACGAGCGGCTCGACCGAGTCGGGCAGGTCGATGACCTCGCAGTCGCCGTCGACCTGCACCCAGGCGCCGCCGAAGTCGTCGGAGAGCACAAGGACGCTGACCTGCGGGCGCCGGCGGGCGTTCGTCGTCTTGGCGCGCTCCGGGTACGTCGAGATGACGATGCGACCCTGCTCGTCGACGCCGCCGGTGACGGGCGAGGCCTGCGGGCGGCCGTCGGAGCGCTCGGTCATGAGCACCATCGAGTGGCGCGGGCGCACGAAGTCGAGCAGGGCCTCCCGGTCGACGTCGGTGTTCGTGGCGATCTGTCGGGGCATCGGTCTACTCCTCGGTGGGGGTCGTGGACGGGCAGGAGCGCTCGAAGGTCGCGACGAGGGCGTCGGCGAGCCAGGCGGCATACATCGGGTGCGTCCAGCCGCAGCGGCGCACGAGGCGGTCGTAGATCTCGGGGGCGCTCAGCGTCCAGCACACGTCGAGGAAGCGCTCCCGGTCGAAGTGCCCCGGCAGCCCGTGGGCCCGCTCGAGCGCGGCGAGCGCGTTGGTGTTGCCCGCGCGCCGCTCACGGTCGATCGTCGCGACGAAGTCCTGCAGCCCGGTGTCGCCACCGGCGCCCTGGGCGAGCAGCACCCCGAGGAGCGGGCCGACGCGCTCGTAGATCGTCGCGCAGAGCGCCGCGTACGCGCGCACGAACGACGGGCGGTCGGGCGCCTGCGACATCGTGCGGAACTCCGGGCGGTCCTGCATCGGGACGGGCTCGTCGTCGCCCGCGAGCATGACGTCGTAGACGGCCTTGACGACCGCGGCCTTGGGACCGACGGCGTTGTAGACGGTCTGGGCGCTCACCCCCGCCCGCGCCGCGAGACCGGTGACCGACATCGCGTGGTACCCCTCGGCGAGCAGCAGGGCGCCCGCCGCCTCGACGATCCGTCGCCGGGTGGCGAGGGCGGCCTCCGCACGCGACGTGTTGTCGTACGGCCGGTCGGTTGACATCGGTACCTTTCGGACAGATCATGGTTTCGCTGGAACGTGGTTCCAGCCAAAGGGTGGGGTTCAGGGGTCCCCACCCCTTCGCTTCCCCCAGGACGTGCGACGGGGCGCGGCAGGTGCGCAGGCTCGAGTCTGGCACGAGCAGCGCGCGCACCCTCCGGAGGGGCGCGGGCCCGGACCGGTCGGTCCGGGCCCGCGCGGTGCGGCGACGGTCGGTCCCGCGGGTCGCCTCAGGCCCCGACGGGCGTCAGGCCGGCGACGGTGGCGAGGGCCCGGTCCGGGTAGTCGGAGACGATGCCGTCCACGCCGGCCTCGACGAGCTCGACCATGCGCGCCGGGTCGTTGACCGTCCACGGCAGCACGGCCAGCCCGGCGGCGTGCGCGCGCGCGACGAAGTCCGCGTCGACGAGGACGTGCTCCGGCGAGATGACCCTGGCGCCGACCGCGGCAGCGCCCTCGCACACGTCGTCGTGGGTCTCCCCCACCCGCACGCTGCCGGTGAGCGGACTCCCCGGCGCCCACGTCACGGTCGACTCGACGAGGGCCGAGCGGAGCACGTCGGGCGCCAGCTGCGCGGAGAGCTCGAGCACGGCCCAGTCGAACGAGTGGATGAGGCACTGCCGCTCGAGGCCGGCCGCGTGCAGGCTGGCGAGCACGCGCTCGAGCAGGTCACGACGCGTGGCCGACTCGGCCGGGTCGGTCGGGTTGACCTTGAGCTCGACGGTCCACCACACGTGGGGCGCGCGCTCGCGCCCGTGCGCGAGCACCTCGTCGAGCGTGGAGATGCGCGCCCCCGGGGCGGCCTGCTGCTCGGGGAAGCCCGGCAGGGTCTGGCTGCCGACGTCGACGGTGCGCAGCTGCGCGAGGGTGAGGTCGGCCACCCGCGCCCCGACGAGGTCGGGCCCGGTCGGCAGGCACTTGCCCGGGAGCAGCACCGGGTCGTGCCAGACGACGACGGCGCCGTCGGCGGTCATCCGGACGTCGAGCTCGACGCCGGTGACCCCGGCGTCGTAGGCCGCGGCGAAGCTCTCGAGGGTGTTCTCGACGACGAGCCCCTTGGCACCGCGGTGGCCCTCGACGTCGAAGCGGCCGGTGGCCCAGGGGCCGGGTCGACCTCCCACGCTCAGGCCTCGATCCGCTCGCCCGAGGCGGCGTCGAAGAGGTGGAGCTCGTCGCGGTTCGGCTGCACGTGCACCGTGTCGCCCACCGTGAGGTGGGTGCGCTTGTCGAGGCGGACCGTCACGCGCTCGGCGTCGGGCGCACCGGTCGGGCGGCCGTAGACGAACGACTCGGCGCCGAGCGACTCGACGAGCTCGACGGTGAGCGGCAGGGCCGAGCCGTCGGTGGCCGACTCCGCGACGTGCCAGGACTCGGGGCGCAGGCCGACGACGACCCGCTCCCCCGCGCGGCTCGCGAGACCGCGGTCGAGGGGCACGTCGAGGCCGTGCACGCTCGCCACACCCTCGCGCACGCCCGACTCGACGAGCGTGATCGCGGGCGAGCCGATGAACGAGGCGACGAAGGTGTTGACGGGGCGGTCGTAGAGCCGCTCCGGGGTGTCCACCTGCTGCAGCTTGCCGTCGCGCAGCACGGCCACGCGGTGGCCCATCGTCATCGCCTCGACCTGGTCGTGCGTGACGTAGACGGTCGTGATGCCGAGGCGGCGCTGGAGGCCGGCGATCTGCGAGCGGGTCGAGACGCGCAGCTTGGCGTCGAGGTTGCTGAGCGGCTCGTCCATGCAGAACACCTTGGGGTTGCGCACGATGGCGCGGCCCATGGCGACGCGCTGGCGCTGGCCACCAGACATCTGGCCGGGCTTGCGGTCGAGCAGCTGCTCGAGCTCGAGGATCTTCGCAGCCTCGGCCACGCGCTGCTTCGTCTCGGACTTGCTCACCTTGGCGTTGTCGAGCGCGAAGGCCATGTTCTGCGCGGCCGTCATGTTGGGGTAGAGGGCGTAGCTCTGGAAGACCATGGCGATGTCGCGGTCGCGGGGTCGCACGCCCTTCTGGTCGTGCCCGTCGACGAGGATGCGCCCGCCGTCGATCGGCTCGAGGCCGGCCAGCATGCGCAGCGTCGTCGACTTGCCGCAGCCGGAGGGGCCGACGAGCACGAGGAACTCGCCGTCGGCGATGTCGAGGGTGATCCGGTCGACCGCCGGGGTGTCGTCCTTGGAGAACCGACGAGTCGCCTCGTCGAAGTACACGGTGGCCATGGATGCCCTTTGCTGTCGTGCCGAACGTGGTGGGGGCACGACCCCGGGCACGTCGACGCCCGGGGTCGTGCGGCGCCTCAGGCGCCGAGCTTGCTCTTGATCTGCGAGTCGAAGACCTGCTGGCTCTCGGCGTCGAGGCCCTTGAAGACGGTCGCGACGTCCTGGCCCGACACGATCTGGTCGAGGCCCTTGCCGATGCGCGCGCCGCCACCGGGCAGGAGCACTCGGACGTTGTCCTGCGACCGGGTCTTGGCCAGCTGCTCGATGGCCGTGCGCGAGTTGGGGTTCTTCTCGAGGAAGGTCTTCTCGGCCGGCAGGTCGACGGCCGACTTGCGCACCGGCATGTAGCCGGTGGCCTGGGTGAAGGTCACGGTGTTCTGCGCGTTCGTCAGGAACTCGATGAACTTCAGCGCGTTCTTCTTGCGGTCGTCCGAGATGTTCGCGGGGATGCCGACGCCGGCGCCCCCGGTCGGGCAGTTGCCGTCACCGGGCAGGAACGCCGTGCCCACCGGGAACTTCGCGTCCTTGGCGACGCCGCCGAGCGACCCGGTCGACATCATGCTGCAGCCGACGATGCCGGCGGTGAAGTCGGGCGCCGGGTCCTTGGACAGCTTGAGGTAGCCGTCCTTGGCGAGGTTCTGCAGGTAGGTGCCGGCCTTGACGGTGTTCGGGTCGGAGAAGGTCGGCGTCCACTCCTTGGAGTACGCACCGCCGTAGCCCCAGACGATGTTCTGGAAGACCCAGTCGAGGTAGTTCGAGCCGTCCGGCAGCTCCATGACGATCTTGTCGGAGCCGGCGGCCGCCTTGAGCTTGGGCGCCCACGTGAGGAACTCGTCCCAGTCCTTGGGGCCGCGGTCCTCGAGACCGGCGGCCTTCCAGAGGTCCTTGTTGTAGTAGAAGAGCGGCGTCGACCGGGCGAACGGCAGCGCGTAGTGCTTCTCGTCGAGGTTGTAGTCGTTGTAGAGCGCGTCGACGTAGTCGGTCGTCTCGATCTTGGCCGACGACAGCAGGTCGTCGAGCGGGCTCAGCTGCTTGTTGAGGGCGAAGTTGAACCACGTGACGTCCGAGACGACGACGACGTCGGGCAGCTGCCCGCCGGCGAGGGAGGCGTTGAACTTCTGCGCGACCTCCTCGTAGTTCTTGCCGGCGTCGACGAGCTTGACCTTGAGGCCCGAGTTGGCCGCCTCGAAGGCCTTGATGATCTCCTGCTCGACGGGCTTGCTGTTGCCGGGGTGGTTGCTCCAGAACTCGATGGTGTTGCTCGAGCCGCCGCCGCTGCCGGTGGACGGCGCCGTGCCGGTGCCTGCGCAGGCCGCCAGGCCGGCGACGCCGGCGACGCCCGCGAGGCCGAGGAAGCCCCGGCGTGAGAACTCGTTCATGGATGGTGCCTTTCCCTGTGCTGGTTGAGGTCGCTTCGAAGGGGTCGGGATGGTGCGGGGGACGCCTCAGCTCTTGACGGCTCCGGCCGTGAGGCCCTTGATCATCTGTCGCTGGAGGAAGAGGAAGAGCACGAGCACCGGCAGCATGGCGAGCACCGTGCCGGCCATGACCGGCCCCCAGTTCGTCACGCCGTCGTTGTTCTGCAGGAACGTGAGGCCGACCGGCAGCGTCGCCGTCGTCTCGTCGTCCGACATGAGGTAGGGCCAGAGGTACTCGTTCCACTCGTTGACGACGGTGATGAGCGCGAACGCCACGAGCGTCGGCCACGACATCGGCATGACGACGCGCCACAGCAGCTTCATCGGGCCGGCGCCGTCCAGGCGGGCCGCCTCGATGATCTCGCCGGGCAGGTTGAGGAACTGGTTGCGCATGAGGAACGTGCCGAAGGCGACGCCGGCCAACGGGATGATGATGCCCTGGTAGGTGTTGCGCCAGCCGAGCTGGGCGACGAGGGCGTAGTTGCTGATGACGGTGATCTGGTTGGGCACCATGAGCGCCGCGATGACGACGAGGAAGACGATCGAGCGGCCCGGGAAGCGCAGCAGCGACAACGCGTACGCGCTGAGCACGCCCAGCACGATCTTCGCGATCGAGGTGGCGGCCGTGATGATGACGGAGTTGCGCACGTAGTCGAAGAACGGGATGCGGGTCGTCAGCTCGCTGTAGTTCTGCGTCGTCGCGGGGTTGGGCCACCACTGCGCCGGGCGCACGTAGATGTCGCCGCGGTCCTTGAACGAGGTGATGAGGATCCAGAAGAGCGGCACCGCGACGACGAGGACGACGAGGACCATGCCGGCGTAGCCGGCGACCGTCCAGACCGGGCCGCGGTGGTGGCTCGAGGCCTCGACGTTGTGCGCCTGCCGGCGCTTGCGGCCCGGGCGCGCGGGCGCGGGGGCGTCGTCGTCGAGGGTGCCGACGACCGTGGGCGTGCTCATGCGTTCTTCCCCCTGTCCATGAACCGCACCTGCACGACGGTGACCGCAAGCAGGATGACGAACATGACGGTGGCGACGGTGGCGCCGTAGCCGGCGCGCTGGTTGACGAAGGTCTCCTGGTAGACCTGGTAGACGAGCGTGGCGGTGCCGTTGCCCTGGGGCCCACCGCGGGTCATCACGTTGATGATGTCGAAGACCTGCACCGAGCTGAGCAGCACGGTGATGGACAGGAAGAACGTCGTCGGGCGCAGCTGCGGCATCAGCACGCGGCGGAAGCGCGTGAACGCCGAGGCGCCGTCGATCTCGGCCGCCTCGTCGAGGTCGGCCCGCCGGCCCTGCAGCGCGGCGAGGTAGATGACGAACGTGTAGCCGATGTTCTTCCAGATGTAGGTCACGGTGACCATGAAGAGCGCCCAGCCGGGCTCCTGGTAGAAGTCCGGCACGCCGATGCCGACGCGCACGAGCAGGTCGCGGATCAGGCCGTAGTTCGGGTCGAAGACGAACTGGAACGCGATGCCGATCGCGGCACCGGAGATGACGAAGGGCGCGAAGACGACCGACCGCACGAGGTTGCGGCCCTTGAGCTTCTGGTCGAGCAGCAGCGCCAGCCCGAGGCCGACCGCCATCGAGATGCCCACGGTGGCGACCGTGAAGACGAGCGTGTTGCGCACGACGACTCGGGTGTCGTCGCGACCGAACCACTCGACGTAGTTCGCGAGGCCCACCGGGTTGGCGACGGGCGAGGAGATGTTCCAGTCGGTGAACGACAGCCGGATGTTGTCGAGCAGCGGCCGGTAGGTGAAGACGATGAGGAGCACGAGGTTGGGCAGGATCAGGAGCGCTGCGAGCGTCCACTCCCAGGCCCGACCGCTCGACCGCCTCGGCGGGGTCCCGACGGCCGGTGGGGGTCCGCCGGAGTCGGGTGGAGCGCTGCGTGTTTCGGTCACCGATGACTGCACCCGGCCAACCTAGCCGGGCCGGTGCACCGGATGTTGCTTTGAGGTGTCGAGCATTCCTCGCGTGTCTGAACAGTCCGGGTGCCCGCAGGACGACGAAGGAGCCCCGGACCCATGGGGTCCGGGGCTCCTCCAGAGCGGTCAGCTCGGGGTGACTGGCGTCAGTTGCCCGTCAGCTTCTCGCGAAGCGCGGCGAGCGCCTCGTCCGAGGCCAGCGTGCCCTCGGCGACGGCCGGGGCGTTGCGCGGGGCGCGCTCGCCACGGTCGGTGTCGCCCGAGTCGGCGACGTCACCGGTCGCGGACGAGTACGACGTGGCTGAACCGGCGTTGGCGGCAGCCTCGGCGTCGGCCTTGATCGCGGCGTCGACCTGGGCCTTGTGGGCCTCCCAGCGGGCGTGGGCGTCGGCGTACTGGCGCTCCCACTTCTCGCGCTGGGCGTCGAAGCCCTCGAGCCACTCGTTCGTCTCCGGGTCGAAGCCCTCGGGGTACTTGTAGTTGCCCTGCTCGTCGTACTCGGCGGCCATGCCGTAGAGCGTCGGGTCGAACTCCGACGCCGCGACGGCCTGGTCGTTCGCCTGCTTGAGCGACAGCGAGATGCGGCGACGCTCGAGGTCGATGTCGATGACCTTGACGAAGATCTCGTCGCCGACGTTGACGACCTGCTCCGGCAGCTCCACGTGGCGCTCGGCCAGCTCGGAGATGTGCACGAGGCCCTCGATGCCGTCCTCGACGCGCACGAACGCACCGAAGGGGACGAGCTTGGTGACCTTGCCGGGGACGACCTGGCCGATGGCGTGGGTCCGGGCGAAGTGCTGCCACGGGTCCTCCTGCGTCGCCTTCAGCGAGAGGGAGACACGCTCACGGTCCATGTCGACGTCGAGCACCTCGACGGTGACCTCGGTGCCGACCTCGACGACCTCGGACGGGTGGTCGATGTGCTTCCACGACAGCTCGGAGACGTGAACGAGACCGTCGACGCCGCCGAGGTCCACGAACGCACCGAAGTTGACGATCGAGGACACGACGCCCGAACGGACCTGGCCCTTCTGGAGCTCCTTGAGGAACGTCGTGCGCACCTCGGACTGCGTCTGCTCGAGCCAGGCACGGCGCGACAGGACCACGTTGTTGCGGTTCTTGTCGAGCTCGATGATCTTGGCCTCGATCTCCTTGCCGACGTACGGCTGGAGGTCGCGCACGCGGCGCATCTCGACGAGCGAGGCGGGCAGGAAGCCACGGAGGCCGATGTCGAGGATGAGACCACCCTTGACGACCTCGATGACGGTGCCGGTGACGACGCCGTCCTCCTCCTTGACCTTCTCGATCGTGCCCCAGGCGCGCTCGTACTGCGCACGCTTCTTGGACAGGATGAGACGGCCTTCCTTGTCCTCCTTCTGGAGGACGAGGGCCTCGACCTCGTCACCGACCTTGACGATCTCGCCGGGGTCGACGTCGTGCTTGATGGACAGCTCGCGCGAGGGGATGACGCCCTCGGTCTTGTAGCCGATGTCGAGCAGGACCTCGTCCCGGTCGACCTTGACGATGCGACCCTCGACGATGTCGCCGTCGTTGAAGTCCTTGATGGTGGCGTCGATCGCCGCAAGGATGTCTTCCTGAGAGCCGATGTCGTTGATGGCGATCTCAGGCGCGGTCTTCTCGACCGTGTTGGCAGTCATGTAGTAGGAACTCCGATTGTGGACAGTTAGATTGAGACCACCGCGGCGACGGACCGGTTGGTCCGGCGTCCCGATCGTCTTGTGGACAGGTGCAACGGTGATGATGCGCATACGCATGCGCCCAGTCATCCTATCCGCGCCCTTCACACCGGGTCAAAAGAGTGGACGTATGCCGTGAGCACCCCGACCGAGGCCACGCGCCGCGCCGCCCAGCCGGCCGAGACCGCCACGGCGAACCGCACCTGGTGGGACGGCGAGGCCGGCTCGTACTACGTCGAGCACGGCTCGTTCCTCGGTGACACCGACTTCGTCTGGGGCCCGGAACGGCTCCGCGAGGCGCAGGCCCGGCTGCTCGGCGACCCGCACGGTCAGCGCGTGCTCGAGATCGGTGCCGGCTCGGGCCAGTGCTCGCGCTGGCTCGCAGCCCACGGCGCCACGGTCGTGGCCTCCGACCTCTCGGCCGGCATGGTGGCCACCGGGGTGGCCGTCAACGGCGCCGTCGATCCCGCCGCGCGGGTGCCGTTCCTCCAGTGCGACGGGCGCTCGCTCCCCTTCGCCGACGCGTGCTTCGACACGGTGTTCACGGCATACGGCGTCGTGCCGTTCGTGGCGGACTCGGACGTCGTGCTCCGCGAGGCCGCCCGGGTGCTGCGCCCCGGCGGGCGGTTCGTCTTCTCCACGACGCACCCGATCCGCTGGGCCTTCGCCGACGACCCGGGCCCGGCGGGTCTCGAGGCGCGGCACTCGTACTTCGACCGCACGCCCTACGTCGAGCAGGACGAGCAGGGCCGCGCCACGTACGTCGAGCACCACCGCACGCTCGGTGACCGGGTGCGCGAGATCACCGCGGCAGGGCTCGTCCTGCTCGACCTCGTCGAGCCGGAGTGGCCGGCGGGCCACGACGAGCCGTGGGGCGGCTGGTCGCCGCTGCGCGGGCGGGTCATCCCGGGCACCGCGATCTTCGTCTGCCGCAAGCCCGCGTAGCGCTGCCGGCGCGCGGCCAGGCACTACGCGCGAGCGCGCCGGCGGTTCGCTGCCGCCGACGAAGGGCCTGACGACGCGACGGTGGCCACGGACCGAGGTCCGTGGCCACCGTCGGGGTCGGCTCAGAGGAAACGACGTCGCAGCAGGACGGCGCCGCCTGCGAGCGCGAAGACGCCCGCGGCCCCGGCGGCACGGCCGAGGTTGGCCGAGCCCTCGCCGTCGACGCCCGCGAGCTCGAGGGAGTACGCCGTCGCACCGACGGCACCCTCGGGCGCGCCGTACGCCATGCCCTCGGCCTTGGCGCGCTGGGCGCCGACCTCGAGCAGGGCGTACTTGGCGCCGTAGTCGGACGCCGTCTCCTTGCCCGCCACGACGAGCTTCTTCGTGCCCTCGTCGGAGAGCTGCTGCGCCCCGTCGCGCAGCTTCGGCGCACCTGCGGCCGCGTCGGTCAGGCCCGCGGAGATCTGGCTCGCACCGGATGCCGCGTCGGAGAGCCCGTCGGCGAGCCGGCCCGCACCGTCGGCGAGCTTGCCGGCACCGGCGTCGAGCTTGCCCGCGCCGTCGGCCAGCGCGCCGAGGCCGGTGTCGAGCCGGCCCGCACCGTCGGCGAGGTCGCCCGCACCGCCGGCGAGCTGCTGAGTGCCGTCGCGCAGGCGCGACGTGCCGTCCGCCAGCTGGCCGGTGCCGCCGGCGAGCTCCTCGGCGCCGCCGGCCACCTGCGAGGTGCCACCCGCCAGCTCCTTCGCGCCGCCGGCCACTTGCGCGGTGCCACCCGCCAGCTCCTTCGCGCCGCCGGCCACCTGCGCGGTGCCACCCGCCAGCTCCTTCGCGCCGCCGGCGACCTGCGCGGTGCCACCCGCGAGGTCCTTCGCGCCGGCCGCCACCTGCGAGGTGCCGCCGTGGACCTGGTCGGCGCCGTCGGTCAGCTGGTCGAGGGCGTCGAGCAGGTCGAGCCCGCCGAGGCCGAGCAGGTCGACACCGTCCTGCAGTCCGTTGACCCCGCCCCGCAGGGTGGCGTCCTTCGGGCTGTCGTCGGTGCCACCGATGCCGCCCTGGACCTTCGTCACGACGCCGTCGACGAGCGCGCCGACGCCGGCGTCGACGAGGTCGACGCCCTCGAGCAGGCCGGGCACCTTCGGGTCGCAGAGCGAGAGGCTCGTGTTGCTGAGGCCGCACTCGACCTTGGCGAGGCCGAAGGCGGCGTCACCGACCTTGCCCTTGAGCTGACCGAGGCCGCCCGACACCTGGCCGAGACCACCGGACACCTGCCCGAGACCGTCGGACACCTGCCCGAGGCCACCCGAGACCCGACCGAGACCGCTGGACACCTGGCCGAGACCCCCCGACACCCGCCCGAGGCCGTCGTCCGCTGCCCCCGTCCGGGTGCGCAGGTCGTCGATGCCGCCGGCGACCTGGGCGAGGATGCCCTTGCAGACCACGCCGCAGTCGGCGCCGCGCGCCGCGGCCACCCCGCCGGCGAGCTGGTCGATGCCGCCGCCCGTCGCGAGCGCGTCCTGCAGCCCCGCGCGCACCTGGTCGACGCCACCCTTGGACTGGTCGACGCCACCCTTGGACTGGTCGACGCCACCCTTGGACTGGTCGACGCCACCCTTGGACCGGTCGACCCCGCCCTTGGACTGGTCGACCCCGCCCTTGAGCTGGTCGAGGCTGCCACCGTCCTTGGTTGCGGCGGCGAGCCCGGCGCGCACCTGGTCGACCCCGTCGATGAGGGTGCCGTCCTGGCCCTTGGCGCCGAGACCGGCGCGCAGCTTGGCGATGCCGGCGTGCAGCGGCTTGGCCTGCTCCGGCAGACCTCCGACGCCCGCGTACAGCTGCGTCAGCCCGCCGTCGACCCGGTCGAGGCCGTCGGCCACCTGGGCGAGGCCGTCGAGCAGCTCGGGCGCGTTGTCGCCGACGAGGTGCAGGCCACCGGCCACCCGGGCCGCACCCGAGTCGACCTGCGACGCGCCACCGCTCAGCCGCTGCGCACCCGCGTCCAGCTGCGACGCACCACCGCTCAGCTTCTGCGCACCGGCATCGACCTGCGACGCACCACCGCTCAGCTTCTGCGCACCGGCATCGACCTGCGACGCACCACCGCTCAGCTTCTGCGCACCGGCGTCGACCTGCGACGCACCACCGCTCAGCTTCTGCGCGCCGGCGTCGAGGCGACCGACGCCGGTGTCGAGCTGCTCGACGCCGGCATCCACCTGTCCGGCGCCGGCGGCCAGCTTGCCGGCGCCCGCCGCGAGCTGGCCGGAGCCGGTGCGGGCGTCGCGCGCACCGGCGCTCAGCTTCGCCGTGCCGTCGCTGAGCGCCCCGGCGCCGGTCGCGAGCTCGCGCGAGCCGGGGAGCGCCTGGGCCCCGAGACCGGCGTTGAGCTTCTTCACGCCGTCGCGCAGCTGGATCAGGCCGGCGAGCAGGTCGCCCGCTCCGTCGCGCAGCTTGAGCAGGTTGGCGTCGATCTGGGTCGCGCCCGCCGTCAGCGTCGCGCCCGTGGTCGCCCCGCTCTTGTAGCTCGCGGCGCCGCCCTTGAACGACGGGCTGTCGAGCGGGCTCACCGGGAGCGCTGAGACGGAGGCCTTGGGCAGCGTGCCGTCGACGATGTCGGCCGCGTAGCCGAACGTCGCGGTCGGGGTGCCGATGGGACCGAAGAGGGTCATCGTGAAGGTCAGCTTGGTGCCGCCGCGGCCGTCACCGGCGATGGCGGCCTCCCCCGAGCTGACGTTCGTGAACGTGCCCGGCAGCGTCGTCGTGAGCGAGCCGACCATGGGGATGACGACGTTCTCGGTGGCCGTGGTGCTCGCACCGGTGCCGTCGTCGAAGCTGATCTCCTTCGCGGCGCCCGTCACGTTCTTGACGGTGTAGCGCGTCTCGAGCCGGCCGCTGCGCCCGAGCAGGTCGCCCGGCTCGACGGGCCGGCCGTCGAGGGTGTAGCTGGCCGACACCTCGAGGGGCAGCCGCTTCGTGTAGTCGCTCACCGTACGCAGCCGCTGCTCGCCGTCGACGTCGAAACGGCCCGTCATGACGCCGTTGTCGACCTCGAGGCCGCTGAAGCCGTCGAGGTTGCGGAAGCCCTGCTGCTCGACGGGGTTCGCGAGCTCCACGGTGCCCTTGCCCTGCATGGCGACCTGCTCGTAGACGCGGGCGACGTCGAGGTGCCCGGACGCGTCGAGGTAGGCCTGCACCGTCTCGGTGTTCGACACCTGCACGGAGCCGTCGCCGGTGCCGGCGACGACGCCGGCAGCAGCGGCGGGCGAGGCCGCGAGGAGCAGGAGGGTGGGCATGGTCGCCAGGCCGGCGACGGCGGTGGCCAGGGTGCGGCGGCTCACTGAGCTGCTCCCGTCGTGAGGTCGTCGAGGGTGAGGTCGGGCTCTGCCGGCGCCGCGGACTCGGCGCGGTGCCGGGGGCGGCCGGTGTCGGCCCCGGTGCTCGCACCCTGCGGTGCGAGCAGGGTGGTGGCGAGGAAGCCGAGGCCGACGGCGAGCAGCACCGTCGTCGCCGCGGCGGGCGACTCGCTGAGGAACTGCGAGGGTGCGTTCGTGTAGACCGACTCGTAGGCGCCGACGATCGACGCCGCGCCGACGAGGCCGCTCCAGAGCGGCAGCCGCCCGGCGCTCACGGTGGCGACGACGGCGATGAGGGCCACGACGACGAACGCCGCGACCGCGCGACCGGCCGAGGAGTCGGGCAGCACGGCCGCGCGCAGGGCGAAGCCGAGCCAGGCGAGCACGAAGCCGGCGAAGAAGCCCGCCAGCTTGCCCCAGGCGGGGCGGTGCGGCACGAGACCGAGCACCCCGCCGAGTGCGGCGCCGAGGAGGGCGACGTGCTCGAGGTCCAGCCCGAGCGCGTTGCTGAGCCCGATGATGACCGCCGCGAAGACGGCGAGACACAGACCTGTGACCAGGCTTCTGACCATGTCCACCTCACAGTAAAAGCACCCGTCTCCGTTGACGGGTGCGTGTTACCGGTGAGTATGCCGAGATTCCGGTCGCAGCGGGCCGACTATGACGAAAGACACGCCGCAGCCCCGCCACGCCACACGATCTGCGGCGCGGGCGGGTCGGCGTGCGGGCGGGCGCGGCTCAGTGCGCGGCGTCGTGCCAGGAGCGGCCGACGCCGACGTTGACGTCGAGCGGCACGTCCATCGGGGCCGCCCGGCCCATCTGCTCGCGGACGATCCGCTCGAGGTCGTCGCGCTCCCCCGCGGCCACCTCGAGGACGAGCTCGTCGTGCACCTGCAGCAGGATCCGCGAGCGGAGGCCCGCCTCGGTGAGGGCCCGGTCGACGCCGAGCATGGCGACCTTCATGATGTCGGCGGCCGAGCCCTGGATCGGGGCGTTGAGCGCCATCCGCTCGGCGGCCTCGCGGCGCTGCCGGTTGTCGGACGTGAGGTCGGGCAGGTACCGGCGGCGGCCGAGCATGGTGGCGGTGTAGCCGGTGCCGCGGGCCTCGGCGACGACGTCGCGCAGGTAGGCGCTGACGCCCCCGAACCGCTCGAAGTAGCCCTCCATGAGGCCACGCGCCTCCTCGGTGCTGATCGTCAGCTGCTTGGAGAGGCCGTAGGCGGACAGGCCGTAGGCGAGGCCGTAGGACATCGCCTTGACCTTCGAGCGCATCGCCGCCGTCACGTCGTCGGGCTCGACGCCGAAGACGCGCGAGCCGACGAACTTGTGCAGGTCCTCGCCGGTGCGGAACGCCTCGATGAGCCCGGCGTCGCCCGACAGGTGCGCCATGACGCGCATCTCGATCTGCGAGTAGTCGGCCGACATGAGCGCCTCGAAGCCGTCGCCGACGACGAACAGCTCACGGATGCGCCGGCCCTCCTCGGTGCGGATCGGGACGTTCTGCAGGTTCGGCTCGGTCGAGGACAGCCGGCCCGTGGCCGCGATGGTCTGCAGGTAGGTCGTGTGGATCCGGCCGTCGTCGGAGACGGACTTCTGCAGACCCTCGACGGTGACCCGCAGGCGGGCGGCGTCGCGGTGGCGCAGCAGCGCCTCGAGGAACGGGTGCTCGGTCTTGGTGAAGAGGTCGGCGAGCGCGTCGGCGTCGGTGGTGTAGCCGGTCTTCGTCTTCTTCGTCTTCGGCATGTTGAGCTCGCCGAAGAGCACCTCCTGCAGCTGCTTCGGGGAGCCGAGGTTGATCCGGTTGCCGCCGATGGCGTCCCAGGCGTCCTCCTGGGCCTGGGCGACCTTCGCGGCGAAGTCGCTCTCGAGGGCGTCGAGGCCCGGCACGTCGACGGCGATGCCGGTGCGCTCCATGCGCGCGAGCACCCCGATGAGCGGCAGCTCCATGTCGGCGAGCAGCTCGGCGCCACCCGTGGCGGCCAGCTGCTCGTCGAGGGCGGCGGCGAGGTCGCGCACGGCCGTGGCCCGCACCATCTCCTGGCCGGCCGCGGCGTCGTCGGCGTCGCCACCGAAGTCGAGCATGCCCTGCCCGTCGGTGGGCGCGGCCCCGCTCAGCTCACGCTTGAGGTGACGCAGCACGAGGTCGTCGAGGTGGTAGGTGCGCTGGTCGGGCTTGACGAGGTATGCCGCGAGCTGGGTGTCGCTGCTCAGCCCGGCCACCGTGAAGCCGCGGGCCGTCAGGGCCTCGATCGGGCCCTTGGCGTCGTGCATGGCCTTGGGACGCTCGGGGTCCTCGAGCCACGAGGCCACCGACGTCTCGGCCTCGGGCGGCAGGGTCGTCAGGTCGACGTAGGCCGCCGTGCCGTCGGGGGCGGCGATGGCGAGGCCGGTGGCGTCGCCCGTGCCCCGCGCCCACGTCCCGGCGACGGACAGGCCCGCGCGCTCGCCGGCGGGCAGGTGGGCGGCCACCCAGTCGGCGACGTCCTCGGGCACGAGCGTCGTGCCCTCGACGTCGAAACCCTCCTCCGCCTCGGGCTCGGCGGCCTCGACGGACGCGAAGAGCCGGTCGCGCAGCACCCGGAACTCGAGGCGGTCGAACACCTCGTGGACCTCCTCACGCGCCCACTGGTGGCGCACGAGGTCGTCGATGGCGACGCCGACGGGCGCGTCGCGCACGAGCTGGTTGAGCCGCCGGTTGCGCAGCACCTGGTCGAGGTGCTCGCGCAGCGACTCGCCGGCCTTGCCCTTGATCTGGTCGACGCCCGCGACGATGCCGGGGAGGTCGCCGAACTGGGTGATCCACTTCGCGGCCGTCTTCGGACCGACGCCGGGCACGCCCGGCAGGTTGTCGGAGGTCTCGCCGACCATGGCCGCGAGGTCGCTGTAGCGCTCGGGCGGCACGCCGTACTTCTCCTGCACCTCGCTCGGGCCCATCCGCCACACCTCGGACACCCCGCGGACGGGGTAGAGGATCGTGACCGTGTCGGTGACGAGCTGGAAGGTGTCGCGGTCGCCGGAGCAGATGAGCACGTCGACGCCCTGCTCCCCCGCCGCCGTCGCGATCGTCGCGATGATGTCGTCGGCCTCGTAGCCGTCGAGCTCGACATGGGTGATCCGGAGCGCGTCGAGGACCTCGCGGATGAGCGGCAGCTGGCCCGAGAACTCGTCGGGCGTGCGCGCGCGGCCCGCCTTGTACTCGGCGTACTCCTCGGTGCGGAACGTCTGGCGCGACTTGTCGAAGGCGACGACGACGTGGGTCGGCTCCTCGTCGCGCAGCATGTTGATGAGCATCGAGGTGAAGCCGTAGACGGCGTTGGTGTGCTGGCCCGTGCTCGTCGAGAAGTTCTCCGCCGGCAGGGCGAAGAAGGCCCGGTAGGCCAGCGAGTGTCCGTCGAGAAGGAGAAGTCGGCTCACGGGAGCCACCCTAGTGGCGCCCACCCACAGCCCACGAAGCCGCGGGTCACGCGGGTCACGCGGCGTCCCGGGCCCGCCGCCCGCATACGATCTCGGACATGACCGACGCTCAGCCCGCCACGCCCGACTCCCCCACGAGCCCGCGCGGCCTCGAGCCGATGGGGTTCACCACCGCCGGCACGCTCATCGAGCGCATGCAGATCGAGGTCGTCGAGGCCACCCGCGAGCGACTCGTCGCGACGATGCCCGTCGAGGGCAACACCCAGCCCTACGGCCTGCTGCACGGCGGCGCGAGCGTCGTGCTCGCCGAGACGCTCGGCTCGATCGGCGCGCAGCTGCACGCCGGTCCGGGACGGGTGGCCGTGGGACTCGACATCAACGCGACCCACCACCGCGCGGCGCGCACCGGCCTCGTGACCGGGACCGCGACGGTGCTGAGTGCCGGCCGCACGCTCGTCAGCTACGACGTCGTCGTCACCGACGAGGACGGCCGCCGGGTCTGCACGTCGCGGATCACCTGCCTCCTGCGCGACGCCGCCCCGGGGGCCTGACCGGGGTCGCGGGCGTCGTCAGCCGGCGATCTTGGGGCCCGACGTGCGCCGCGGGGCGCGGGCGCGCAGGTCGCGGCGGCGCTGGAGCAGGTCCAGCGACACCCGCTGCGGCTTGGCCTCCCCCGCCAGCTTGCGCAGGAGCGCGGGCGCGGACGCCACGCGCCGCACCGTCTCCGGGGCGAACCCGAGGCGGGCGAAGAAGCGGTTCGCGTCGCGGTCCCCGGCCGGCACGGCGCTCGCGAGGTGCTCGCAGCCCTGGCGGTCGGCATACCGGCCCGCGGAGGTCAGCAGCGAGCGGCCGACACCCTGGCGCCGGAAGTCCGGGTGGACGTAGAGCATGTCGATCGACACGCACGGGGTGTCGACGAGGAGGCTGCGCGTCGAGTCGGAGAGGACGACGTAGCCGGCCGGTGTCCCGTCGACGAACGCCAGGAAGGCGCAGATGTCCATGCGCTGCAAGGCATTTCGCAGGGTTCCGTCGAGCGCCAGGCGCTGCGCCGCCTCGGGCGTCGTGCCGCCCTCGACGCGGTGCGTGATCCACAGCTCGATGAACTGCGCGTGCAGGTCGTCGTCCACCCGCTGCACCGACACCGTCGATCGCGCCATCATCTCTCCCGTTCCGGCTCTGAGGTCACCCGCCAGACACTACGACCACACGGGCGCGCACGGAAGGGGATGTAAAGATTTGATCACGACGAACGGGGTGCCACGACCGTGTCGTGGCACCCCGTTCTCGGCTCGTGGCCGGCGCGTCCCGGCGTGGTGCGCCTAGACGTCGCCGCCGAGGTAGGCCGCCTTGACGGCCGGGTCGGCCGCGAGCTCGGTGCCCGCGCCCTCCCGGACGATCTCGCCCGTCTCGAGGATGTAGGCGCGGTGTGAGCGCTTGAGCGCCTGCGCCGCGTTCTGCTCCACGAGCAGCACCGTCGTGCCCTGGCTGTTGATCTCCGTGACGATGTCGAAGATCTGCTGGATGAGCTTCGGCGCGAGCCCCATCGACGGCTCGTCGAGCAGGAGCAGCTTCGGCTTGGCCATGAGCGCACGGCCCATCGCCAGCATCTGCTGCTCGCCGCCCGACATCGAGCCCGCCGCCTGGCTCACGCGCTCCTTGAGCCGGGGGAAGAGCTCGAAGACCCGGTCGAGGTCGTCCTTGATCGCCTTGGACTTGCGGTCCGGACGGGCGTAGGTGCCCATCTCGAGGTTCTCCATCACCGTCATGCCGACGAAGCAGCCACGGCCCTCGGGCGACTGCGAGATGCCGAGGACGGGCCGCTCGTGCGACGGCAGGTGGGTGATGTCCTTGCCGTTGAAGACGACCGAGCCGGCGCGCACCGGGCGCAGGCCCGAGATCGTCTTCATCGTCGTCGTCTTGCCCGCACCGTTCGCGCCGATGAGGGTGACGATCTCACCCTCCTCGACCGTGAAGCTGATGTCGCGGATGGCCTCGATGCGCCCGTAGTTGACGCACAGGCCGTTGACCTCAAGAAGCATCTTCCTCATCAACTCCCAGGTAGGCGGCGATGACCGCCGGGTTGTCGCGGATCTCCGCCGGCGAGCCCTCGGCGATCTTGCGACCGAACTCGAGCACGACGATCCGGTCGGTCACGCCCATGACGAGCTTCATGTCGTGCTCGATGAGCAGCACGGTGTAGCCCTGGTCGCGGATCGTGCGGATCAGCTCCATCAGCTTGACCTTCTCGGCCGGGTTGAACCCGGCCGCCGGCTCGTCGAGGCAGAGCAGCTGCGGGCTCGTGGCGAGGGCACGCGCGATCTCGAGACGGCGCTGGTCGCCGTACGGGAGGTTGCGCGCGAGCTCGTCGGCCTTGCCGTCGAGGCCCATGAAGGTGAGCAGCTCCATGGCGCGGGCGTAGCCCTGCGCCTCCTCGGTGCGGTGCTTCGGCAGGCGGAACATCGCCGAGATGACCCCGGTCGAGTGGTGCGCGTCGACCCCGACGAGCACGTTCTCGAGCGCGGTCATGTTGGCGAAGAGCCGGATGTTCTGGAAGGTCCGGGCGATCCCGAGCTTGGTGATCTGGAACTTCTTGCGCTTGCCGAGCGGCTTGCCGAGGTAGCGCACCGCGCCGGACGTCGGCTGGTAGACGCCGGTCATGACGTTGAAGCAGGTCGTCTTGCCGGCGCCGTTCGGGCCGATGAGCCCGAGGATCTCGCCCTTGTTGATGTGGAAGCTCACCTCGTTGAGGGCGACGACGCCACCGAAGCGCAGCGTCACCTCGTCGACCTCGAGCAGCTTCTCGCCCTCCGACACGGCGGGCACGCCGATGTCCTCGGGCGCGATGTCGACGTCGGGGTTGATCTGGGTCACCTCGTCGGCCGGGTCGGCGAGCTGGTGCTCACCGCTGGTCTCGGGCTGGTTCTGCTCAGGCACTGGCTTCTCCTTCCTCGAGAACGGCCTGTCTGTCGTCGGCCCGCTTCGCCCGGACGGTGCGCCGTGGCGGCAGCAGGCCCTGGGGGCGGAAGATCGCGAGCAGCATCAGCGCGAGGCCGAAGACGAGCACGCGGAAGTCCGCGAAGTCGCGGAACCGCTCCGGGAAGTAGCTGACGACGATCGCGCCGACGACCACGCCCCAGCGGTTGCCGGCGCCACCGACGACGACGGCCGCGAGGAAGAGGATCGAGAGCAGCAGCTCGAAGCTCTGCGGGTTGATGAAGCCCGACTTCGTCGCGAAGAGCGCACCCGAGAGGCCGCCGATGGCGGCGCCGAGGGCGAAGGCGAGCAACTTGAACCGGAAGGTCGGCACGCCCATCAGCTCGGCGGCGTCCTCGTCCTCGCGCGTGGCCTCCCAGGCCCGGCCGACGCGGCTGCTCTTGACGAGGATGTCGAAGAGCAGGACGAGGGCGATGATGGCGAGGGCGAGCCAGTAGAACGGCACGAAGTCGGTGATGCCGAACTTGAGGAACGTCGACGTGGTGTCGAGGTCGACGACGGGTGCCCCGCTGCTCCAGTCGAGGCTCGGCACCTCGAAGAGCTCGACTCCCGGCGGCTTCGGGATGTCGGAGATGCCCTGGGCGCCGCCGAGCCACTGCGAGTTGACGAGCGTGAGGCGCACGATCTCGCCGAAGCCGAGCGTCACGATGGCGAGGTAGTCGCCGCGCACGCGCAGAGTGGGCGCACCGAGCAGGACACCCGAGATCATCGCCACGACGATGGCGATCGGCACGACGACGACCCACGAGAGATTGCCGTGCTCGGCCGAGAGCACACCGACGGTGTAGGCGCCGATGGCGTAGAAGCCGACGTAGCCGAGGTCGAGCAGGCCCGCGTAGCCGACGACGATGTTGAGCCCGAGCGCCACGAGGACGTACGTCGCGACGGTGAAGAGCACGCCGCCGAAGTCGGAGCCCTCGGTCGTGATGAGCGGGATGTTGAGCAGGGGCAGCAGGAAGAGGAAGACGGCGAAGGCGACCCAGAGCAGGATCTTGACGACGAGCGGCAGGCCGTTGACGCGCTCCTTGAAGCCACTCATGCGCGTGCCTTTCCGAGGGACTCACCGAGCAGGCCGGTGGGTCGGAAGAGGAGGATGAGGATGAGCAGGACGAACGCCACGACGTCCTTCCACTGCGAGCCGACGACCGCGGAGCCGTAGTTCTCGGCGAGGCCGAGGACGAAGCCGCCCAGCAGCGCGCCGCGCAGGTTGCCGATGCCGCCGAGGACGGCCGCGGTGAAGGCCTTGACGCCGAGGATGAAGCCGGCGTCGTAGCGGGTGTTGTACTTGAGGATGTAGAACACCGCCGCCGCGCCGGCCATGACACCGCCGAGCAGGAAGGTGACCTGGATGACCCGGTCGCGGTTGACGCCCATCAGGGCGGCCGACTCGGGGTCCATGGCCACGGCACGGATGCCGCGCCCGAGGCGCGAGCGCTTCACGAACTGGTCGAGGACCACCATGATGGTGACCGCGCCGATGACGACGAGCAGGTCGAGGTTCGTCACGTTGTAGCCACCGATCGTGAAGACCGGTTGCGGCGTGATGATGCTCGGCAGGGCCGAGTTGTTGCGCGAGTTGCGCACGTAGGCCGAGAGGTCGTCCTCAAGGCCGAACCACCCGGCGATGCGGCTGCGCAGGCCCATCAGCTCGGAGAGGACGAACGAGGCACCGATGGCCGAGATGAGCGCGATGAGCGGCGGCGCGTTGCGCTTGCGCAGGGGCCGGTACGCCACCCGTTCGAGCAGGATGGCGACGAGGCCGGACATCGCCATGGCCGCGATGAACATCATCGCGACCCAGAAGACGACCTGGCCGACGCTGCCGCCGGCCTTGCCGCCGAGGAGGAGCACGATCCACAGCGCCGCGAAGGTGCCGTACATGAACACCTCGGAGTGGGCGAAGTTGATGAGGCGCAGCACGCCGTAGACGAGGGTGTAGCCGAGGGCCACGAGGGCGTACACGGCACCGAGCGTCAGGCCGGTGACGGTGAGTGCCGCGAAGTTGTCGAGAAGGAACTGCATCCAAGACCTCCTGGGCCGGGTGCGGTGGGCGGGTCAGGGAACGCGCGTCAACCGAGCGAGGGGCGGTCGGAGCCTACTGCTCCGCCCGCCCCCCGTTCCGGACGTTCGCGTTACTTGATCTCGCCGGCGGAGACGATCTTGCCACCCTCGACCTTGTAGGCGAAGACCTTGATGTCGGCCGACTCGCCCTTGTCGTCGAACTTCAGCTGCTTCGTCACGCCCTTCTTGTCGTAGGCCTTGACGAAGTCGACCATCGACGCACGGTCCTTGCCGGCGGCGATGCCGTCGAGCAGGATCGTGGCGGAGTCGTAGCCCTCACCCGAGTAGGTGTTGGGGTCCTCGTTGTACTTCGCCTTGTACGCGGCCTGGAAGTCGGGCGCGACGTCCGGCGGCACGCACGGGCAGGTGATGATGGTGCCCTCGGCGGCGTCCTTGGCGTTGTCGATGTAGGACTGGTCCTTGACGCCGTCGGCCACGACGAACGTGCCCTTCCAGCCGGCGTCCCGCAGCTGCTTGATCATCGGGGCGGCCTCGGGCGAGTAGCCACCGAAGAAGAGCGCGTCGGCGCCCGAGCTCGTCACCTTGGTGACGGAGGCGCTGAAGTCGGTCTGCTTCTGCTGGATCGTGTCGTTGCCGATGACCTGGCTGCCGAGGTCCTTGCGGACGATGTCGGCCAGGCCCTTGCCGTACTCGGACGCGTCGTCGATGACGAAGGTCTTCGTCGACTTCAGGGTGTCCTTGATGTACTTCGCGGCCGCAGGGCCCTGCGTGGCGTCGTTGCCGAGCGCACGGAAGAAGGTCTTCCAGCCGTTGTCGGCGAGGGCCGGGTTCGTCGCGGACGGCGTGATGGTCACGAGACCGGCCTCGTTGAAGGCGGGGTCGGCGGCCTTGGACTCACCGGAGAACGCGGGGCCGACGATGCCGACGACCTTCTTGTCGTCGATGGCCTTCTTGGCCAGGGCCGGAGCCTGCGTCGGGTCGCCCTGCGAGTCGTAGTTCTCGAGCGTGACCTTGCAGTCCGCGTGCTTCTTGTTGTAGTCGTCGAGGGCGAGGTTCACGCCGTTCTGGATGTAGATGCCCAGGTTGGCGTTCGGGCCGGTGAGGGCGCCGAACATGCCGATCTTGTAGTTGCCGCAAGCTGCGGCGCCACCGCTCGCGGCCGGCGCGGCGGAGTCGCCACCCTTGGTGCCACACGCACCGAGGGCAAGCGCTGCGACCGCGAGCGGCACAGCGAACTTGAGGGTAGAACGCACGGGTGTCCTCCTGATGTCACGCATCCCTCGGTCGAGGGCTGACTCGGAGACTAGGCCAGTGCCCCCCGGCTGGTCACGGAATCCGGGCGATCGGTGACCGTGTCGTGACCTCACCGCCGCACGATTTGCGGCGGATGCGACATCAGGAGGTCGGGAACCCGTTGATGACGGCCTCGGCGACCTCTTTCATCCCGAGCCGGCGGTCCATCGCGGTCTTCTGGATCCACCGGAAGGCGTCCGACTCGCTCAGCTTGAGCTGGGTCATGAGCACGCCCTTGGCCCGGTCGACGAGCTTGCGCGTCTCGAGCCGCTCGCCGAGGTCGGCGATCTCGGACTCGAGGGCCTTGAGCTCCTGCCAGCGCGACGTCGCGATGTCGATGGCCGGGCGCAGGTCGTCGGCCGTGAAGGGCTTGACGATGTAGGCCATGACGCCGGCGTCGCGGGCGCGCTCGACGAGCTCGGTCTGCGAGAACGCGGTGAGCATGATGACCGGGCAGAGCTTCGCCGCGTGCAGCTGCTCGGCGGCGCTCAGGCCGTCGAGCACGGGCATCTTGACGTCCATGATGACGAGGTCGGGCCTCAGCTCGGTGGCGAGCTCGACCGCCTGCTCGCCGTTGCTCGCCTGGCCGACGACCTCGTAGCCCTGCTCGCCGAGCATCTCGACGAGGTCGAGCCGGATGAGGGCCTCGTCCTCGGCCACGAGGATGCGCGTGGCGGGGGCGGACGCGCCGGCCGGAGCGGCCGGTGCCGCCGGGGCGGTGGGGGCGGGCTTCGGGGTGGCGCCCGCCGCGGAGGTGTCGGTGCTCTCGGTGCTCTCAGTGCTCACGGGGAGAGCCTAGCCGGGCGCACGTTTCGGGCGCGTTTCGGGAGGGTTCCCGCGGGCGTCAGGAGTGCCGAGGGCGGGACTCGAACCCGCACGGCCTTGCGGCCAGAGCATTTTGAGTGCCCCGTGTCTGCCATTCCACCACCCCGGCCGGAGTGCGGCCGCCAGCATACCGGCGTCAGCCGGTAACCTCCTCCGGCCGGTAGGCGGGGGCGGCCCGGTTCACGGCGTCGCCGACGCGGTGCACGCGCAGCGCGTTCGTCGAGCCCGGGATGCCGGGGGGCGAGCCGGCGACGATGACGACGCGGTCGCCCTCGGAGACCCGGCCCTCCGGGATGAGCTTGAGGTCGACCTGCATGGCGAACTGGTCGGTGTGCTGCATGCGCGGCACGAGGTAGGTCTCGACGCCCCACACGAGCGCCAGGCGCGAGCGCACCCGCGGCTCGGAGGTGAAGGCGAGCATGGGCAGCCGGGGCCGGATGCGGGCCATCCGGGTGGCCGAGCCGCCGGTCTCGGTGAAGATGATGAGGAACTTCGAGCCGACGACCTCGCCGATCTCGACGGCGGCCTTGGTCACCGCGCCGCCGACGGTCTTGGGGTTCGAGGTCATCCGGACGATCTTGTCGAAGCCGTTCTCCTCGGTGGACTCGATGATGCGCGCCATGGTGCGCACCGAGTCGATCGGCCAGGCGCCGACGGAGGTCTCCCCCGACAGCATGAGCGCGTCGGCCCCGTCGAGCACGGCGTTCGCGGCGTCGGAGGCCTCGGCGCGGGTCGGGCGCGGGTTCTCGATCATCGACTCGAGCACCTGCGTGGCGACGATGACCGGCTTGGCCTCGCGGCGGCACAGCTCGATGGCGCGCTTCTGCACGAGCGGCACGTCCTCGAGCGGCATCTCGACGCCGAGGTCGCCGCGGGCGACCATGACGCCGTCGAAGGCCGCGATGATGTTCTCGAGGTTGTCGACGGCCTGCGGCTTCTCGATCTTGGCGATGACCGGGATGCGGTCGCCGAACTCGTCCATGATCGCGTGCACGTCGTCGATGTCGTCGGCCGAGCGGACGAACGACAGGGCGATCATGTCGACGCCGAGGCGCATGGCGAAGCGGAGGTCCTCGCGGTCCTTCTCCGACAGGGCCGGCACGCTGACGGCGACGCCGGGCAGGTTGATCCCCTTGTTGTTGCTGACGACGCCGCCGATGACGGTCTCGGTCAGCACGTCGGTGTCGTTGACCTCGACGGCCCGCAGCATGACCTTGCCGTCGTCGATGAGCAGGACGTCGCCCGGCGTCACGTCACCCGGCAGACCGGCATACGTCGTGCCGACGATGCTGTCGTCGCCCTCGACGTCGCGGGTCGTGATGGTGAAGCGCTGGCCCGGGGTCAGCGACACCGGGCCCGACGCGAAGCGCCCGGTGCGGATCTTCGGGCCCTGGAGGTCGACGAGGATGCCGACGGCACGACCGGACGCGTCACCGGCCGCGCGCACGTCGCGGTAGACCTGCTCGTGGACGGCGTGGTCGCCGTGCGAGAGGTTGAGTCGGGCGACGTCCATGCCGGCGTCGACGAGGGCCCGCAGCTGCGAGGGTGACGAGGTCTTGGGACCGATGGTGCAGACGATCTTGGCGCGGCGCATGGGTCAACCTTATGGGTGCTGTGACGTGGGTCACCACGCGGGGGTGGTGACCCACCCGTGGGGTGGGGGAAGCGGCAGGTCAGACGGTCAGCGGCCGGTCGGCGGGACCGATCGGGCGCGGCAGGGAGCTCGACCCGGTGAGCCAGGCGTCGACACCGGCCGCAGCCGCCCGGCCCTCCGCGATCGCCCAGACGATGAGCGACTGGCCACGGCCGGCGTCGCCGGCGACGAAGACGCCCGGCACCGAGCTCATGAAGTTCTTGTCGCGCCGCACGTTGCTGCGCTCGTCGAGGTCGACGCCGAGCTGCTCGACGACCCCGGGCCCCTGCGGGCCGAGGAAGCCCATGGCGAAGAGGACGAGCTGGGCGGGGATCTCCCGCTCGGTGCCCGGCTTCGGCGTGGGCCGGCCGTCGACCATCTCGACCTCGGTGAGGCGCAGCGCCGCGACGTTGCCGTCGTCGTCGCCGACGAACTCCGTGGTGCTGACGGCGTAGATGCGCTCGCCACCCTCCTCGTGGGCGCTCGCGACGCGGTAGAGCATCGGGTAGGTCGGCCACGGCTGGTTCGAGGGACGGTCCTCCCCCGGCTGCGGCATGATCTCGAGGCTCGTCACCGACGCCGCGCCCTGGCGGTGCGACGTGCCGATGCAGTCGGCACCGGTGTCGCCGCCGCCGATGACGACGACGTGCTTGCCGGTCGCGACGACTTGGTCCTCCACGTGCTCACCGAGCGCGGCCCGGTTGCCCTGCGGGAGGAAGTCCATGGCCTGGTGGATGCCGCCGAGGTCGCGGCCCGGCACGTCGAGGTCGCGCGGCACGGTGGCCCCGAGCGCGAGCACGACGGCGTCGTAGCGGTCGCGCAGCTGGCGCCCGGTGATGTCGACGCCGATGTCCATGCCGTTGCGGAAGCGGGTGCCCTCGGCCTTCATCTGCGCGAGACGGCGGTCGAGGACGGCCTTCTCCATCTTGAACTCCGGGATGCCGTAGCGCAGCAGGCCGCCCGGCTTGTCGGCGCGCTCGAAGACGGCCACGGTGTGGCCGGCGCGCGTCAGCTGCTGCGCGGCCGCGAGGCCCGCGGGGCCCGAGCCGACGACGGCCACGGTCTTGCCCGAGAGCCGCTCGGGCGGCAGCGGGTGCACGAGCCCCTCCTCGAAGGCACGCTCGATCGTCGTGACCTCGATCTGCTTGATCGTCACGGCGGGCTGGTTGATCCCGAGCACGCACGCCGTCTCGCACGGCGCGGGGCAGAGGCGGCCGGTGAACTCCGGGAAGTTGTTCGTCGCGTGCAGCCGCTCGATGGCGTCGGTCCAGTCGCCGCGCCACGCGAAGGTGTTCCACTCGGGGATGAGGTTGCCCAGGGGGCAGCCGGAGTGGCAGAAGGGGATGCCGCAGTCCATGCAGCGACCGGCCTGGCGCTGCAGCTCACCGGCCTGCTGCTCCTCGTACACCTCCTTCCAGTCGCGGATGCGCACCGGGACGGGTCGGCGGGTGGGCAGCTCCCGCTCGCGGGTGCTGAGAAAGCCTTGGGGGTCAGCCACGGGAAGCCTCCATGATCCGGTTCCACACGTCGGGGCCGTCGAGGTCGAGCCCTTGGGCCTCGGCCTCGGCGCGCACGTCGAGGACGCGCTGGTAGTCGCGGGGCAGCACGAGCGTGAAGCGCTCGCGAGCCGCCGCCCAGTCGGCGAGCAGCGCTGCGGCGACGGGCGACTCGGTCCACCGCACGTGCTCCTCGAGGAGCTCGCGCAGCGACGCGTCGTCCTCGTCGCGCAGCGCGAGCAGGTCGACCATCTCGCGGTTGACGAGGTGCTCGTCGAGGTCGAGGACGTAGGCCACGCCGCCCGACATGCCGGCCGCGAAGTTGCGGCCGGTGCGGCCGAGCACGACGGCGGCACCGCCCGTCATGTACTCGCAGCCGTGGTCGCCGACGCCCTCGACGACGGCGAGCGCGCCCGAGTTGCGCACGCAGAAGCGCTCGCCGACGATGCCGCGCAGGAAGATCCGCCCGGTCGTCGCGCCGTAGCCGATGACGTTGCCGCCGATGACGTTCTCCTCGGCGACGAGCGCGGCGTCGCGGTGCGGCCGGACGACGACGCGCCCGCCCGACAGGCCCTTGCCGACGTAGTCGTTGGTGTCGCCGAAGAGCTGCAGCGTCACACCCGCCGGCAGGAAGGCGCCGAACGACTGCCCGCCCGAGCCAGTCATGGTCAGCTCGATCGTGTTGTCCGCGAGGCCGTCCGGGTGGGCCTTGGTGACGTGGTGCCCGAGCATCGTGCCGACGGTGCGGTTGACGTTGCGCACGGCGATCTCGCTGCGCACCTGCTCGCCGCTCTCGATGGCCGGCAGGGCGCGGCTCAGCAGCTCGTTGTCGAGCGCCTTGTCGAGGCCGTGGTCCTGGGTGGCCGACTGGTGCAGGGTGCCACCGGTCGGGTTGTCGGCCACGGCGAGGATCGGGCTGAGGTCGAGACCCGAGGCCTTCCAGTGCGCGACGGCCTTGTCGATGTCCAGGCTGCCGACCTGGCCGACGGCCTCCTCGATCGAGCGGAACCCGAGCGAGGCGAGGTGCTCGCGCACCTCCTGCGCGATGTACTCGAAGAAGGTCTCGACGAACTCGGGCTTGCCGGAGAAGCGGGCCCGCAGCTCGGGGTTCTGCGTCGCGATGCCGACCGGGCAGGTGTCGAGGTGGCAGACGCGCATCATGACGCAGCCGGAGACCACGAGCGGCGCCGTGGCGAAGCCGAACTCCTCGGCGCCGAGCAGGGCGGCGACGACGACGTCGCGGCCGGTCTTCAGCTGGCCGTCGACCTGCACGACGATGCGGTCGCGCAGGCCGTTGAGCACGAGCGTCTGCTGCGCCTCGGCGAGGCCGAGCTCCCACGGCGCGCCGGCGTGCTTGAGCGAGGTGAGCGGCGAGGCGCCGGTGCCGCCGTCGTGGCCGGAGATGAGCACGACGTCCGCGTGCGCCTTGGACACGCCCGCCGCCACGGTGCCGACGCCGATCTCGCTGACGAGCTTGACGTGGATGCGCGCGACCGGGTTGGCGTTCTTGAGGTCGTGGATCAGCTGGGCGAGGTCCTCGATGGAGTAGATGTCGTGGTGCGGCGGCGGCGAGATGAGCCCGACACCGGGCGTCGAGTGCCGCGTCTTGGCCACCCAGGGGTAGACCTTGTGGCCGGGCAGCTGGCCGCCCTCGCCGGGCTTGGCGCCCTGCGCCATCTTGATCTGGATGTCGTCGGAGTGGGTGAGGTAGAGGCTCGTGACGCCGAAGCGCCCCGAGGCGACCTGCTTGACGGCCGAGCGGCGCTCGGGGTCGAGCAGACGCTCGACGTCCTCGCCGCCCTCGCCGGTGTTGGAGCGGCCGCCGAGGTGGTTCATCGCGACGGCGAGCGTCTCGTGCGCCTCCTGCGAGATCGAGCCGTAGCTCATCGCGCCGGTGTTGAAGCGCTTGACGATCTCGCTGACCGGCTCGACCTCCTCGATCGGCACGGGCAGCCGGCCCGTGACGCCCGTGGGGCGGAAGCCCATCAGGCCGCGGAGCGTCATGAGCCGCGAGGTCTGGTCGTCGACGCGCTCGGTGTACTGCTTGAAGATGTCGTAGCGGCGCTGGCGCGTGGAGTGCTGGAGGCGGAAGACCGTGTCGGGGTCGAAGAGGTGCGGCTCGCCCTCACGGCGCCACTGGTACTCGCCCCCGACCTCGAGCACACGGTGCGGCTGCTGCACGCCGTCCGGCGGGTAGGCCCGCGCGTGCCGCTCGGCCGTCTCGCGGGCGATGACGTCGAGGCCGACCCCGCCGAGCTGGCTCACGGTGCCGGTGAAGTAGCGGTCGACGAGCGCCTGCGACAGCCCGATGGCCTCGAAGACCTGCGCCCCGCGGTACGACGCGACGGTGGAGATGCCCATCTTCGACATCACCTTGAGCACGCCCTTGCCGAGCGCCTTGATGAGGTTGGCGACGGCCTTCTCGGGCGTGACGCCCTCGATCTCGCCCGAGCGGACGAGGTCCTCGACCGTCTCCATCGCGAGGTAGGGGTTGACGGCGGCGGCGCCGAAGCCGATGAGCAGGGCCACGTGGTGCACCTCGCGGACGTCGCCCGCCTCGACGAGCAGGCCGACCTGGGTGCGGGTCTTCTCGCGGATGAGGTGGTGGTGCACGGCCGCGGTCAGCAGCAGCGACGGGATGGGGGCGAGGTCACGACCCGAGTCGCGGTCGGAGAGCACGACGAAGCGCGCGCCGCGGGAGATCGCCGTCGAGACCTCGGCGAAGATCTCCTCGAGCCGGTCGCGCATGGCGGCCGCTCCCCCGGTGACGTCGTAGAGCCCGCGCACGACGTGCGTCGCGTAGCCGGGCAGGTCGCCGTCGGCGTTGATGTGCACGATCTTCGCGAGCTCGTCGTTGTCGATGACCGGGAAGTCGAGCACGAGCTGCCGGGCGTGGCTCGGCGTGGCCGAGAGGGCGTTGCCCTCCGGGCCCATGTACGTGCCGAGGGAGGTGACGAGCTCCTCGCGGATCGCGTCGAGCGGCGGGTTCGTCACCTGCGCGAAGAGCTGGGTGAAGTAGTCGAAGAGCAGCCGCGGACGCGCGGAGAGCACGGCGATGGGGGTGTCGGTGCCCATCGAGCCGAGCGCCTCGGCGCCGGAGCGCGCCATCGGCGTCAGCAGGATCCGCAGCTCCTCGGACGTGTAGCCGAAGGTCTGCTGGCGGCGCGCCACGGAGGCCGCCGTGTGCACGATGTGCTCGCGCTCCGGGAGGTCCTCGAGGCGGATGAGCCCCGCGTGCAGCCACTCGGCATACGGCTTGGCGGCGGCGAGCTGGGTCTTGATCTCCTCGTCGCCGACGATGCGGCCGTGCTCGGTGTCGACGAGGAACATCTTGCCGGGCTGGAGGCGCCCGCGGTGCACGATGGTGGCCGGGTCGAGCTCGAGCACGCCCGACTCGGACGCGAGCACGACGAGGCCGTCTTCGGTGACGGTGTAGCGGCCAGGGCGCAGGCCGTTGCGGTCGAGCACGGCGCCGACGAGCGTGCCGTCGCTGAAGCAGACGTTGGCCGGGCCGTCCCACGGCTCCATGAAGGTCGAGTGGAACTCGTAGAACGCCTTGCGGGCGGGGTCCATCGTCGCGTGGTTCTCCCACGCCTCCGGGATCATCATGAGCACGGCGTGCGGCAGGGACCGGCCGCCGAGGTGCAGCAGCTCGAGCACCTCGTCGAAGCTGGCCGAGTCGGACGCGTCGGGCGTGCAGACCGGGAAAACCCGCTCGAGGTCGCCCGGGATGATGTCGGACGTCAGCAGGCTCTCGCGCGCGTGCATCCAGTTGCGGTTGCCCTTGACGGTGTTGATCTCGCCGTTGTGGGCGATGAAGCGGTAGGGGTGCGCGAGCGGCCACGACGGGAAGGTGTTCGTCGAGAAGCGCGAGTGCACGAGGGCGAGCTCGCTGGCGAAGCGCGGGTCGGACAGGTCGGGGAAGAACGGCTCGAGCTGGCCGGTCGTCAGCATCCCCTTGTAGACGATGGTGCGCGAGCTGAGCGAGGCGAAGTAGACGTCGACCTCGTGCTCGGCGCGCTTGCGCAGGCAGAAGGCGAGCCGGTCGAGCCCGAGCGCGACCTGGCGGCCCATCGAGCTGCTGACGAAGAGCTGCTCGAAGAAGGGCATGCACTCGCGCGCGACGGCGCCGACGAGGTCGGCCTCGACGGGCACCTCGCGCCAGCCGAGCACCTTGAGGTTCTCGGCGACGGCGAGCTCCTCGATGCGGGCCTTGGCCACGGCCCGCTCGGCGGGGTCCTGCGGCAGGAACGCGATCCCGGCGGCATACGCCCCGTCGTTGGGCAGCGTGAAGGGCACGGTGGCACGGAAGAACGCGTCGGGGATCTGCGTCAGGATGCCGGCGCCGTCACCGACGAGCGGGTCGGCGCCCGTGGCACCGCGGTGGTCGAGGTTGCGCAGCGCCGTGAGGGCGTGGTCGACGATGTCGTGGCCCGCCGTCCCCCGCATCGTCGCGATGAGGGCGACACCGCAGGCGTCGTGCTCGAACTCGCGCCGGTAGAGACCGGAGTTCTCCGGGTGGGCACTGAACAGGCCCCGGGTGCGGGTGTGCGGCGACATCTTCACCGTCCTTCTGCTGGGCCCGCGGCGAGGAGGCGCGCGCGACCACATGACATGACTGAGGGCATGTGGACGGCACTGGCCACAGGCGTTGGCGACGACGATATCGGAGCGGTCGCTCGTCCTACCTGTTGATACGCCGGATTCCGCATCGTGAGACGTCGTGCTCGCGTGGTGTGTCGCACCCCACGCGGGGTGACCTCAGGACTGGGCGGGACGCTCCGCGTCGGCTTCGGCCCGCGCGCCGTCGTTCGACCCGTCGGAGGCCTCCGCCACCGCAGGATCTGCGGCGGTCGCCTTTGTCGAGGCGGTCGAGGCGGTCGGGTCGGTCGGGTCGGACGGGTCGGTTGGTGCGGACGGCTGCGGCAGGCGGCCGAAGCGCCGCCAGAGGTAGAGCCCGAAGAGGATGACGAGCAGGCTCACCCAGGTGTTGACGCGGTGGCCGAGGATGAGGTTGGCCGAGTCGCTGCGCATGCTCTCGATGACGAAGCGCCCGATCGGGTAGCCGACGACGTAGGCGGCGAAGACCTGGCCCGCCTTGAGGTCGAGGCGGCGGCCCATCCAGACGAGCACGGCCGCGAGCAGGAGGCACCAGAGCGCCTCGTAGAGGAACGTCGGGTGGAAGTAGCCCTTGACCACCGGGTTGCCCGCGGCGTCGACGACCGCGCGCCCGGCCGAGGTGTCCCACTCGTAGATGCGCAGCTTCCACGGCAGGTCGGTGGGCCCGCCGTAGATCTCGTTGTTGAACCAGTTGCCGAAGCGGCCCATGGCCTGGGCGATCGCGAGCCCGGGGGCGGCGGCGTCGACGAAGTCGCGGAAGGCCACGCCGTTCTTGCGGCAGCCGATCCACGCGCCGACCGCGCCGAGCATGACGGCGCCCCAGATGCCGAGCCCGCCCTCGTAGATGGCGAAGGCCTTCCACGGGTCGCCGCCCTCGCCGAAGTAGGGCTGCGGCGTCGTGACGAGGTGGTAGATGCGCCCGCCGACGATGCCGAACGGCACGGCCCAGGCGGAGATGTCGATCGCGACGCCCGACCGGTGGCCGCGTGCCTCGAGGCGCCGCTGGGTCAGCCAGACGGCCACGACGATGCCGGCGAGGATGCACATGGCGTAGCCCCGGATCGGCAGCGGGCCGAGGTGCCACACGCCGACGCTGGGCGACGGGATCTCGGCCGGCAGTGCGGCCGGCAAGGCAGCCGGCAGGGCGGCCAGCAGGCTCACGCCCGGCTCCGGCGCACGCCGTCGGCGAGCTCGCGGGCCAGGGCGCCGAGCGCCTCGAGCCCCTGCTCCGGCGAGTCGGCCTCGGTGAGGCACCGGACGAGCGCCGACCCGACGATGACCCCGTCGGCGTAGCGGCCGACCTCGGCCGCCTGGTCGCCGGTGGAGACGCCGACGCCGACGCAGACGGGGAGGTCGGTGTGCTCGCGGGTGCGGCCGACGAGGGCGGCGGCTGCCTCGCCGACGCTGGCGCGCGCGCCCGTGACCCCCATGACGGCCGTCGCGTAGACGAAGCCGCGGCACCGGGCCGTCACGGCCTCGAGGCGCTCGGGCGTCGAGCTCGGCGCGACGAGGAAGACCTTGTCGAGGTCGTGCGCGTCGGCCGCCTCGATCCAGTCGCCGGCCTCGTCGGGGATGAGGTCGGGCGTGATGAGACCGGCACCACCGGCCGCTGCGAGGTCGGCGGCGAACCGCTCGACGCCGTAGCGCATGACCGGGTTCCAGTAGGTCATGACGAGGGCGCCGGCGCCGGCGCCGGAGATCTCGCGGGCGGCCGTGAAGATGTCGGTGAGGTGCACGCCGTTCTCGAGGGCGCGCACGGCGGCGTCCTGGATGACGGGGCCGTCCATGAC
Source organism: Terrabacter sp. NPDC000476 (assembly GCF_040300125.1). Lineage (NCBI taxonomy): Bacteria > Bacillati > Actinomycetota > Actinomycetes > Micrococcales > Intrasporangiaceae > Terrabacter > Terrabacter sp. NPDC000476. Next base: position 93,101 of record NZ_JBEPDF010000001.1, on the reverse strand, counting down.
GGGGTCGCTGTAGGGCACGCCGATCTCGACGATGTCGACGCCGGAGTCGACGAGCACCTTCATCGCGGCGATCGAGCCCTCGACGGTCGGGAAGCCGACGGGCAGGTAGCCGACGAGGGCGGGCCGGCCCTGCTCGCGGCAGGCCTCGATGATGCCGGCGACGCTCACTGCTGGACCCCCGCGCCCTTGGCTCCGTCGTCGTCGGGCAGCTGCGGCGTGCCGTCGTCGGCGATGAGCCCGAACCACTCGGCGGCCGTGTGGACGTCCTTGTCGCCGCGCCCCGAGAGGTTGACGAGCAGCACCGCGTCGGGGCCGAGCTCGCGCCCGACCTTGATGGCGCCGGCGAGGGCGTGCGCGCTCTCGATGGCGGGCAGGATGCCCTCGGTGCGCGACAGGAGCGAGAAGGCCTCCATGGCCTCGTCGTCGGTGACCGGGCGGTACTCGGCCCGGCCGGACTCGAGCAGGTGCGCGTGCTCCGGACCGACGCTGGGGTAGTCGAGACCGGCGGAGACGCTGTGCGACTCGACGGTCTGGCCGTCCTCGTCCTGCATGACGTAGGTGAAGGCACCGTGCAGCACGCCGGGGATGCCGGCCGAGAACCGGGCGGCGTGCTTGCCGGACTCGACGCCCTCTCCCCCGGCCTCGAAGCCGATGAGGCGCACCGAGGCGTCGTCGATGAAGCGGTGGAAGATGCCCATCGCGTTCGAGCCGCCGCCGACGCAGGCGAGCACGGCGTCGGGCAGGCGGCCGACGAGGTCGAGCACCTGCTGGCGCGCCTCGACGCCGATGACGCGGTGGAAGTCACGGACCATCTCGGGGAACGGGTGCGGCCCGGTCACGGTCCCGAGCACGTAGTGCGTCGTCTCCACGTTGGCGACCCAGTCGCGGAAGGCCTCGTTGACGGCGTCCTTGAGGGTCTTGCTGCCGTTGTCGACGGGCACGACCTCCGCGCCGAGCAGGCGCATGCGGGCGACGTTGAGCGCCTGGCGCTCGGTGTCCTTGCGGCCCATGTAGACGACGCAGTCGAGCCCGAGCAGGGCGGCCGCGGTCGCGGTCGCGACCCCGTGCTGCCCGGCGCCGGTCTCGGCGATGACGCGCGTCTTGCCCATCCGCTTCGTCAGCAGGGCCTGGCCGAGCACGTTGTTGATCTTGTGCGAGCCCGTGTGGTTGAGGTCCTCGCGCTTGAGGATGACGCGCGCGCCGCCGCAGTGCTCGGCGAAGCGCGGCACCTCGGTGACGATGCTCGGCCGACCCGTGTAGGTGCGCTGCAGCCGCTCGAGCTCGCCGACGAACTCGGGGTCGACGACGGCCTTGCGCCAGACCTCCTCGAGCTGCTCGAGCGCGGGGACGAGCGCCTCGGGGACGTAGCGTCCGCCGAAGCCGCCGAAGCGGCCGTATGCCGGCACGTTGGATGTCGTGGTCATGCTCACTCTCCTGCCGCGCCGGGGCGGGCCGTGGCCCGGACCGCGGACGCGGCGTCGATGAAGGCGCGGATCGCGGCCTCGGGGGCACCGTCCCTGACGAGCGCCTCGCCGACGAGCACGGCTCCGGCGCCCGCGCGGACGTAGGTCGCGACGTCGGCGGGGCCGGTCACGCCGGACTCGGCGACGCCGACGACGCCGTCGGGGATGCGGGGCAGCAGGTCGGTGACGGTGCGGGGGTCGACCTCGAGGGTCTTGAGGTTGCGGGCGTTGACGCCGACGAGTGCCGGTTCGAGCGCGAGGGCCCGCTCCAGCTCGGCGGCGTCGTGCACCTCGACGAGGGCCGTCATGCCGAGCTCGCGGGCCTGGTCGTGCAGGTCACGCATGAGCGCGTCGTCGAGCGCCGCGACGATGAGCAGGACGAGGTCGGCGCCGTGGGCGCGCGCCTCGGTCACCTGGTAGGCATCGACCATGAAGTCCTTGCGCAGCAAGGGGGTCCGCACGGCCGCACGCACCTCGTCGAGGTCGGCGAGACTGCCGGAGAACCGGCGCTCCTCGGTGAGCACGCTGATCGCGCTCGCCCCGCCGGCGGCATACGACCTCGCCAGCAGGCCGGGCTCGGGGATGTCGGCGAGCGCGCCCTTGCTCGGGCTCGACCGCTTGACCTCCGCGATGACCGCGACGCCCTCGGCGCCCCGGATGCCGGGCATCGGGTCGAGGGCCGGGGCGACGGCCGCGAGCCGAACCTCGAGCTCGGTCAGCGGCAGTGCGGCGCGACGGCGCCCGAGATCCTCGCGGACGCCGCCGATGATCCCGTCGAGAACCGTCGCCACGGGGCTCAGCTCTTGCCGAGGGTGGGGGCGCCGGCCTCGTCGGGGGCGTCGACGAGCGAGCCCGACTGCGCGTGGCGGGCCGAGCCGCCGTAGCCGGCCATCGACATGACGCGACCGGTGACGGCGCCGGCGACGATGACGACCGCGCCGACGATCCCGAGCACGACGTTGGGCAGGAGCACCGCGACGGAGGCGATGGCCGAGCCGATCAGGATGATTCCCACGGCCGTCCAGGCCGCGACGCTGTGCCCGTGGTCCTCGTGCTGCTCTTCCATGGCGTCCTCTCTGGTCCGGTCGGCGGCACGCGTGCGCGCCGACCCGTTCGTGGCCCTCATTCTGTCAGGTCGCGTGGGGGTCGTCGCGCAGGGTGGGGTCGCCGCCCTCGCTCAGCTCGTCCCACGTGGTGCGCACCTCGCCCCGCGGGCCGCTAGCCGGCTTGTCGCCGCGCTCGTAGCGACTCGAGAGGCCGGCCCAGGAGCTGCTCGAGACCGCGGTCAGCACCGCGCCGACGACGAGCAGGAGCGAGAGGGCGACGGCCGCCCACACCCACGCGGTGCTCTGGCCGGTGGCGGCCGGGGCCGTCGTGCGGGCCAGCTCGCGCGCCACGGCGTCGGCGACGGTGGCGACCGGGCGCAGCGCGACGAGCACGGTCATGGCTGCCGCGCCCGCGGCCGCGAGCACGAGCACCCCGGCCGACACGGCCCGGATGAGGCGGCCGCCGGTCATGACCCCGAGCACGGCCACGACGCACACGGCGAGGAGCCCGACGACGCCGGGCGCCGCGGCGCCGCCGGTCACCGAGGTGGCCGCGCTGCTCAGCACGTCGCGCGACTCCCCCGTCGCCCAGGGCTGGGTGCTCGCTCCGAGCAGCAGCGCGGCGGGGCCGAGGACGGCGAGAGCCGCCGCCTTCTTCGACAGCGTCATGCGCCCCGGCCCCCGAGCGGGCGCAGGCCGGCCGCGGCAGCCACCGCACGCAGGGCCGCCGCCGCCTTGGTGACGGTCTCCTCGAACTCGAGGTGGGGCACCGAGTCGGCAACGATGCCCGCCCCGGCCTGCACGTGCGCGCGGCCGTCCTTGATGAGCGCGGTGCGGATCGCGATGGCCATGTCGAGGTCGCCGGCGAAGTCGAGGTAGCCGACGACGCCGCCGTAGAGGCCCCGCCGCAGGCCCTCGTACTCGTCGATGAGCGCCATGGCCCGCGGCTTCGGGGCGCCGCTCAGGGTGCCGGCCGGGAACGTCGCGACGAGCGCGTCGTAGGCGCTGCGGTCCTCGCGCAGCTCGCCTACGACCGTCGACTCGATGTGCATGATGTGGCTGTAGCGGCGCACCGACATGAAGTCGACGGTGTCGACGGTGCCGGCCCGGCAGATCCGCTGGAGGTCGTTGCGGGCCAGGTCGACGAGCATGAGGTGCTCGGCGCGCTCCTTGGCGTCGCCGAGCAGCTCCTCCGCGAGGTGCGCGTCGTGGTCGGGCGTCTTGCCGCGGGGGCGCGAGCCGGCGATCGGGTGGGTGATCGCCTGCCGATCGGTCACCTTGATGAGCGCCTCGGGGCTCGAGCCGACGACGTCGTAGGCCGAGCCGTCGGGGTGCGGCAGGCGCAGGAGGTACATGTAGGGGCTCGGGTTGCTGACCCGCAGGGCGCGGTAGACGTCGAGCGCGTCGGCCGGGCAGGGCACCGTGAACCGTTGCGAGACGACGATCTGGAACGCCTCGCCGGCGCGGATCGCCTCCTTGGCCTGCTCGACCATGGACTCGTACTCCGGCTGCGTGTGGCTGCTCGTCGGGCTGCTCGGTGCGGGCTCGATGGTGGCCACGGTGCTCGGGGCCGGGGCGGCCAGCTGCTCGACCATCCGGTCGAGCCGCGCGACGGCGTCGGCCCACGCGTCCTCGATGCGCTCGTCGGTGGCGTCGTGGTTGACGGCGTTCGCGACGAGCAGCAGGGAGCCGTCGCTGTGGTCGAAGACGGCGAGGTCGGTGGCGAGCATCATCGCGAGCTCGGGCAGGTCGAGCTCGTCGCGGCCGCCGTCGGGCACCCGCTCCCAGCGGCGCACGGCGTCGTAGGTGATGGCGCCGACGAGGCCGCCCGTCAGCGGCGGCAGGCCCGGGATGCGCGGCGTCGCGAGCGCGGCGACGACGTCGCGCACGGCCGCGGTGGGGTCGCCGTCCGTCGGCAGCCCGACCGGCGGGTCGCCGATCCAGTGCACCCGGCCGTCCCGCTCGGTGAGCGTCGCGGCGCTCCGGGCGCCGACGATGGAGTAGCGCGACCAGACGCCGCCGTGCTCGGCCGACTCGAGCAGGAAGGTGCCCGGCGCGTCCTGCGCGAGCTTGCGGTAGACCCCAACGGGCGTCTCGGCGTCGGCGAGCACGCGGCGCACGACGGGGATGACGCGACGGTGCTCGAGCGCGAGCTCGGTGAACACCTCGAGGCTGGGCCAGGTCCTCCCCCACGTGAGGTCGGCGTGGGGTGTCGACGCGGCGGTGAGCGAGGTGTTCGAGTCGGGCACCGCCCCATTCTGGCCCACGCCGCCACCCCCCGACGCCACCCCTCCACCGTCGAAAGGCCACTTGGTGCGGGTCGGTGAACGTCGAAAGGCCACCCTCTGCGGGTCCCCCACCGTCGAAAGGCCACCCTTTGCGGGTGGGTGGGTGACGAGAGGCCACTCTTGGTGGAGCGTCCGACCGAGGGGACGGAACCGTGAGCCTTGGCCCATCGACGGCTGGCGACCCGCGGACTTTGGCCTTTCGACGGCTGGGGATCCGCGGACTTTGGCCTTTCGACGGTTGGGGACCCGCGGACTCTGGCCTTTCGACGGTTACGGGGTGGGCTGGGGCTCGCCGACCTTGGCGGGCAGGACGCGGGCGTCGAAGCAGGTGCGGTCACCGGTGTGGCAGGCCGCCCCGACCTGGTCGACGGTGACGAGCAGGGCGTCGCCGTCGCAGTCGAGGCGCACGCCCTTGACCCACTGCGCGTGCCCGCTCGTGTCGCCCTTGCGCCAGTACTCCTGCCGGCTGCGCGACCAGAAGGTCACCCGGCCCTCGCCGAGCGTGCGGCGCAGCGCCTCGTCGTCCATCCAGCCGACCATGAGCACGTCGCCCGTGTCGTGCTGCTGGACGACGGCGGCGACGAGGCCGTGCTCGTCGCGCTTGAGCAGCCCGGCGATCTGCGGGTCGAGGACGGGGTCGGTCGCATCGGTCACGTCGGTCGCATCGGTCACCGGACCATTCTGCCGGTCGTACGCTCGGGCCGTGACCACGAGCAGTTCTGGGGACGGGGCGCTGCTGCTGCCCAGTCCGCTCCTGCCCGCGCACGTCATGGACGACCTCGCCGCGTCGCTCGGCCGGTCGGGCCTGCCGGCCACCGTGGCCTCGCCGGGTCTCGCGCCGGGCGAGGGACCGCCGCACCTCGTCGCCCGGTGGGCCCGGCAGCTGCGGGCCGGGACCGTCCTCGTCGCCCACAGCAACGCGGGCTACCTCGCGCCGCACGTGCGCAGCGCCGCCGGCACGGCCGGTCCGGTCGTCTTCGTCGACGCGGCCCTGCCACCGGCGTCGGGCGCCCACCGGCTCGCGCCGCCCGCCTTCCGCTCGTGGCTCGGCGAGCTCGTGGAGGACGACGGCCGGTTGCCGCCGTGGACGCGCTGGTGGCCGAGGTCCGACGTCGAGCAGGCCGTCCCCGCAGGCCGGTTCGACGAGCTCGACCGCGCGTGCCCGCGGCTGCCCCTCGCCTGGTTCGACACCACCCTGACGGCGCCGCCCGGGTGGGTCGCGCAGCCCGCCGCCTACCTCGCGTTCGGCACGACGTATGCCGACGAGCTGGCCTTCGCCTCGCGCCACGGCTGGCCGGTCGCCGACCTCGAGGGCGGGCACCTGCTCCTGCTCTCGGAGCCGGGTGCGGTGGCCGACGCCGTCCTCGCCCTCGTGGGACAGCTGTCGCGAGGTGCCGCCGCGCCGCCACCCCTGCCCCCACAACACACCGAGTAGGTCGCAACCCACCGGCATCCGTTCCCGGTGGGTTGCGACTTCCACGGTGTGTTGCGGGTGGGCGCCCCGGCCGGGCGCGGCGCGTCAGACGGCCTGCTGCTGCGCCACCCAGGACTCGTGGAGCCTCGAGTAGACGCCGCCGAGGCGCACGAGCTCGGTGTGGTGGCCGCGCTCGACGATGCGACCCGCGTCGACGACGATGACCTCGTCGGCCGCCTGGGCCGTCGAGAGCCGGTGCGCGATGGCGATGGACGTGCGGCCGCGGGTCAGCGAGTCGAGGGCGCGCTGCAGGCGCACCTCGGTGCTGGGGTCGACGGCCGACGTCGCCTCGTCGAGCACGAGCAGGTCGGGGTCGGCGAGGTAGGCCCGCGCGAGCGCGACGAGCTGCCGCTCCCCCGCCGACAGCGACTCGCCGCGCTGCCCGACGTCGGTGCCGAGGCCGAGCGGCAGGGTGGCCACCCAGGCGTCGAGGCCGAGCTCGGTGAGGGTGAGCCGCACGTCGTCCGCGCTCGCCGCGGGTCGCCCGAAGCGGATGTTCTCGAGCAGCGTGCCGTCGAAGAGGAACCCCTCCTGCGGCACGAGCACGACGCGCGAGCGCAGAGACGAGAAGCGGATCGTGCCGAGGTCGACGCCGTCGAGCCGCACGACGCCGCTGCTCGGGTCCATGAGCCGCGTCAGCAGCTTGGCGAGCGTCGACTTGCCCGATCCGGTCTCTCCCACGATGGCGACCCGGCTGCGCGGGGCGATCGTCAGGTCGATGTCGTGGAGCACGGGTTCCCCACCGGGGTAGGCGAACCCGACGCCGTCGAACTGCACGGTGATCGGCCCGCGCGGCAGCGTGACACCGTCGTCGCCCGGGTCGGAGACGTCGGCGGGCGTGTCGATGATCCCGATGACGCGACGCCACCCCGCGACGGCGTTCTGCATCTCGTTGAGGATCTCGGTCGCCTGCTGCACCGGCTGCGTGAAGAGGTTGACGAGGAAGAGGAACGCGAGCAGCTCCCCGAGGGTCAGGCTCCCGCGCGCCGCCAGCACCGTGCCGACGACGAGGACGACGGCCGTCGTGAGCCCCGACACGAGCTGGCCCGAGGTGAAGGCGACGACGGAGCGCGCCTGCGCGCCGATGGCGGCCTTCCGGTGCGCCTCGATCGCCGTGTCGATGCGGGTGGCCGTGCGCTCCTCGACGCCGTACGCGCGGATGGCCTGCGCACCGACGACCGCCTCGGAGATGGCGCCGAGCATGTCGCCGACCCGCTCGCGCACCCGGGTGTAGGCCCGCCCGACGATGCCCTGGAACTTGCGGATGATGATGAAGAGCGGCACGAAGCACAGCCACACGACGAGGCCGAGCAGCGGGCTGTAGACGACCATGAGCACCGTCGCGAGCGTGATCTGCGCGAGGTTGATGAGCAGCATGAGCCCGCCGAACTGCACGAACATCGAGATCGTGTCGACGTCCGAGGTCACGCGCGAGACGAGCGAGCCGCGCCGCTCGGTGTTCTGGGTCAGCATCGCCAGGTCGTGGATGTGGCGGAAGGCCTTGAGCCGCAGGGTCGCCAGACCGTTCTCGGACGACTTGAAGAGGCGGACGTTGACGAAGTAGGCGGAGAACGCCGTCACGACGACACCGGCGAGCGCCACCCCGATGTAGGCAGCCACGATGCCGGTGTCGGGACCGTCGTCGGCGAGGATGCCCTCGTCGGTGATGCGCTGCACGACGAAGGGCACGAGCACGCGCCCGAGCGTCGAGAGCACCGCGAGCAGCACCGTCACCCCGATGCCCTTGCGCAGCTCCGGTGACAGCACGACGCCGCGCTTCAGGGTCTGCCACGTCGTCATCTCGGTGCCCGTGGCGACACCGTGGTGCTCGACCACCTGCTGGGAGCGCATGCTCATCGGGAGACCTCCTCGTCCGCCGCGATCGCGTCGCGCTCGGCGGCCTCACGGGCGTATGCCGTCACGAGCCGTTCGTAGCCGACGCACCGCCCCAGCAGCTGGGCGTGCGAGCCGTGGTCGACGACGCGCCCGCCCTCGAGGTAGACGACCTCGTCGGCGAGCAGGATCGTCGCCATCCGGTAGGCGACGACGAGGACGGTCGTGCCGCTGCTCGCCTCGCGCAGCCGGCCGAGGATGGCCTGCTCGACGCTGGGGTCGACGGCCGACGTCGCGTCGTCGAGGATCAGCAGCTGTGGCTGGCGGATCACCGCGCGGGCCAGGGCGATCCGCTGGCGCTGGCCGCCGGAGAGGCTGGCGCCGCGCTCGCCCACGTGGGTGTCGAGGCCCTGCGGCAGCTTCTCGACGAAGCCGGTGCCCTGCGCCACGTCGAGGGCCCGCCACACGGCGTCGTCGTCGTGCTCGGCGCCGAGCGTGATGTTCCCGCGCACGCTGTCGTCGAACATGAAGGTCTGCTGGGCCACGAGGGCGGCGACCTCGCTCACCCCGCCGTGCCGCACCTCGCGCAGGTCGACGTCGTCGACGAGCACCGCGCCGCTGTCGGGGTCGACGAGCCGCATGACGAGGTTGGTCAGCGTCGACTTGCCGCTGCCCGTGGGCCCGACGACGGCGACCGTGGCTCCCGGCGCGACGTCGAGCGTGACGTCGACGACGGCGGGGTTGAGGTCGGCGTCGCCCGCCTCGTCCTCGATCTCGTAGGCGTAGGCCAGTCGCTCGGCCTGCAGGTGGCTCGCGGCGCCGGTCGGCAGGGACCGGTCGCCGAAGGCCATGCTCCCGGTCGCGTCGAGGACCGCGGAGACGCGCTTCCACCCGACCACCGCGCGGGGCAGCTCGGCGAGCACCCAGCCGAGGGCCCGCACCGGGAAGGCGAGGATGGAGAAGAGGTAGGCGATCTGCACGACCTCCGCGGCCGAGAGCAGGCCGCTGCGGACGCGGAGGGTGCCGACGAAGAGCACGGCCAGCGTGCCGACCGTCGGGATGGCCTCGATGGCCGGGTCGAAGCGCCCGCGGGTGCGGCCCACCTCGATGTTCGCGTCGCGCAGCTCGTGCGTGACCGCCCGGAAGCGCTCGGCCTCGTGGTCCTCGCGGCCCAGCGACTTGACGATGAGGGCGGCCTCGAAGCTCTCGTGCGCGACCTCGGAGACGTCGGCCCGCAGCTGCTGGGCGCGCGTCACCCGCGGCGACATGGCGCGCTGGAAGGCGACGTTGGCGAGGAAGAGCATCGGGAAGACGGTGAGGCCGACGACCGCGAGCCACGGGTCGACGACGACCATCTGGACGATGCCGAAGACGAGCATGACGACGACGCCGAGGGCCATCGGCAGCGGCGCGAAGATGTTCCACGTCGCCTCGACGTCGGCGTTCGCGTTCGAGAGCAGCTGCCCGGACGGGTGCGCGTGGTGCCAGCGCAGCGGTAGCCGGAGGTACTGACGGGTGACTCGGCGGCGGTACATGGCGCCGAGGTTGTACATCGCCACGCCGCCGGCGATGCGCCGGCCGATGACGCCGACGATGGTCGTCAGCACGACCGCGGCCATGACGCCGCCGATGAACCACAGCTGCCCCGCCGTGACGTGGCGGGCCGCGATGGCGGGGGTCACCGCCTCGCGCACGACGTAGCCGATGGCGGCCGCGGTGAGGCTCGTCATGACGCCGTAGACGACGCTGCCGAGCACGGCGAGGGAGAACCAGCGGGGCTGGCCCTTGATGCCTCGGCCGATGACGGCGAGACCCTCCCGCAGGGTCGAGGTGGGCGGGACGTTCACGGTGCGCTGCTCCCCTGGTGTCGTGCCGATGTCGTGCCCGGTGCTCGACCCCTCAGCCTCTCACGTCACGCGCCCAGAGCCACTCCGCCCCCGGATCGCTCGATGTCGCGCTCCCGGGCTCCTCGACCCGGGCGAACCCCAGCCGGGCCAGCACGCGGTGGCTCGGCACGTTGCCCGGCTCGGTGTGCGCCACGACCGAGAGGCCGGCCGCCTCGAGCGAGCGCACCATGGCGGAGAGCACGTCGGTCATGAGCCCACCCCCGCGGGCCTCCGGCACGAGGCCGTAGCCGACCTCGACGACCCCGTCCTCCGGCGGACCGAAGCAGCCGATCGAGCCGACGGCGAGCCCGTCGCTGCGCCGCACGACGTGCCGCGGCGACCACGCGTCGGGGTCGCCCGTCATCGTCCCGACGGCGTCGAGGTCGTCCTCGCGGGGGTAGCCCTCGGCCCAGCCGGCGCGCCGTTCGCCCGCCCGCATGGCCGCGGCCTCCGCACCCGTGACGGGCACCAGCCGTGCGTGCCTCGTCTCGATCGGCCCCGCACCGATGGGCTGCGCGGGCGCGCCCGTGCGCACCCAGTGACGCAGCACGCCGTCCTGCTCGTCCTCGAGCACGCCCCCGCGCGACCGGATGGTGCGCGCGGACGCCGTGTTGTCCGCGTCGCACGTCACGAGCACCGGGTCGATGCCCCGGGAGGCGGCGATCGCGAGGGCGAGACCGAGCGCCTCGCCCGCGACGCCCTGGCGGCGCGACCTCGGCGCGACGGCATACCCGATGTGCCCGCCCTCGACGAGGAGCGAGGGGGTGAGCCCGTGGCGGACCGCGATGGTGCCGATGACCTCGCCGTCACGCACGATCCACCGGTTCGACGACGGCACGCGGCCCTCGGGCAGGGCCTCGTCGGGCCGCTCCATCCGGCCGAGCCAGTCGACCCACTCCTCGAAGGCCTCCGGGTCGCGCAGGACGTCGCGGTCGCCCGGACGGTAGCTCGACCCGTGGATGGTCTCGTCGCCGAAGTCGTCGACCATCGCCCACCAGGAGTCGGCGAGGTCGACGGTCGGACGCACGAGCTCGATCACCGGGCGATCCTGACAGGATGGGCCCATGACGCGCCACGCCCTTTCCGAACGCCTCCTGCTCTGCGACGAGCTCGACCGGCTCGGCCCCGACGCGCCCACGATGTGCGAGGGCTGGGCGACGCGCGACCTCGCCGCGCACCTCTACGTCCGCGAGCACCGACCCGACCTCGCGGCGGGCACACTACTGCCGTTCCTGTCGGGACGGCTCGAGCGCGAGCAGCGCCGGCTGGCGCACGGCGACCACGCGGCGCTCGTCCAGCGCGTGCGCGGTGGCGCGCCCGCGTGGAACCCGATGGCCCTGCCGAAGGTCGACGAGCTCGCCAACCTCGTCGAGTACTTCGTGCACCACGAGGACGTGCGCCGCGCGCAGCCGGACTGGCGCCCGCGCGACCTCGACCCCCGCCTGCAGGCCGCGCTGTGGTCGGCGCTGCGGCGCACGGCCCGGCTGATGTTCCGCCGGTCGGCCACCGGCATCGTGCTCATCGCCGAGGGCCACGGCCGGTATGCCGCCAAGCTGCCCGACGAGCACGGCACCGTGGTGCTCCGCGGCACGCCGGCCGAGCTCGTGCTCTACGCGTACGGCCGCAAGAGCGTGGCCCGGGTCGAGCTCGAGGGCGACGCCGACGACATCGCGGCCCTGCAGGACGCCGAGCTCGGCCTCGGCTGAGACGCCGCGGCCCGAGCGCGTCGGAGCGTCGGCGTCGGCGTCGGTCAGCGCACGGTGACGCCGGCCGCGCGCAGCGCGTCCTTGACCTCGCCGACGGTCAGCTCGCGGAAGTGGAAGACGCTCGCGGCCAGCACCGCGTCCGCGCCGGCCTCGACGGCGGGCGCGAAGTGCTCCACGCGGCCGGCGCCGCCGCTCGCGATGACGGGCACCGAGACGGCCGCGCGCACCCGGCGGATCAGCTCGAGGTCGAAGCCGTCCTTGGTGCCGTCGGCGTCCATCGAGTTGAGCAGGATCTCGCCCGCGCCGAGCTCGGCGGCGCGCGCGCACCACTCGACGGCGTCGAGGTCGACGGGCGTGCGCCCGCCGTGGGTCGTCATGACGAAGTCGTCGGTGGGCCTGCCGTCGTCGCCCCGACGGCGGCGCACGTCGGCCGACAGCACGAGCACCTGCGCGCCGAAGCGCGCCGCGATCTCGGCGACGAGCTCCGGGCGGGCGATGGCCGCCGTGTTGACGCCGACCTTGTCGGCGCCGGCCCGGAGCAGGCGGTCGACGTCCTCGACCGTGCGCACCCCGCCGCCCACGGTGAGCGGGATGAAGACCTGCTCGGCCGTGCGGCGCACGACGTCGTAGGTCGTCTCCCGGTCGCCGCTGCTCGCCGTGACGTCGAGGAAGGTCAGCTCGTCGACGCCCTGCTCGTCGTAGAGCTTCGCGAGCTCGACCGGGTCGCCGGCGTCGCGCAGGTTCTCGAAGTTGACGCCCTTGACGACGCGCCCCTCGTCGACGTCGAGGCAGGCGATGACTCTCGTGGCGACCGGCATGACGACAAATCTAGGGCAGCACCCGGGGCGCCCTCGGGTGGGTAGGGTCGCGCCCATGTGGGACGAGGTGACGCGGGAGCCCCGCCCGGAGCACGTGGAGGCGGTGGTGGCGCGCGCCCTGCGCGCCGCGCCCCGCTGCGGCGAGGTCGTCGTCGTCGCCCTCGACGGCCCGAGCGGCGCGGGCAAGACGACGCTCGCCCGCGGCGTCGAGCTCGCGCTCGCCGCCCACGGTCCGGTCTCCGTCGTCCACATGGACCACCTCTACCCCGGCTGGGACGGGCTCGCCGAGGCGCCGGGGCTGCTCACCACCGAGGTGCTGGGGCCCCTGTCGCAGGGCGAGCGGGCGGCATACCGGATCTGGAGCTGGGTGCGCGAGGAGTGGGCGGGCACGCGGGACGTGCCGCCGTGCCGCTACCTCGTCGTCGAGGGGTGCGGCTCGAGCGTCGGGCCCGCGCGGCCGTATGCGGCGCTCGCCGTCTTCGTCGACGCCGACGTCGCGCTCCGGCACCGCCGCGGCGTCGACCGCGACGGGCCGGCCTACGAGCCGCAGTGGCAGCGGTGGGCCGACCAGGAGACGGCGCTCTTCGGCGCCGACTCGACGAGGCTGCGTGCCGACCTCGTGCTCGACACATCTAGTCTCTGAGGGTGCTGCGCCGAGACCGCGTCCTCCGCCCCCTGCCGCCCGTCTGGGTCATGGCGGTGGCCCTCGTGGCCGTCGCCGCCAACCTGCGGGTGGCGATCACGAGCGTGCCGCCGCTGCTCGACGCGATCTCGGCCGACCTCGGCCTCAGCCATGCGGCCGCCGGCGCCCTGACGACGCTGCCGGTGCTCTGCATGGGCCTCTTCGCGCCCGTGGCGAGCCGCATCGCGCACCACACCGGCGCGGCCGGTGCGGTGCTGCTCGCGGTGCTCAGCATCCTCGCCGGCACGCTGAGCCGCTTCGCCGGTGACCACGTCGTCGTGCTCTACGCCGGCACCTTCCTCTGCGGCGTGGGGATCGCCGTGGCGGGCACGCTGCTGCCGCGGCTCGTCAAGACGTACTTCCCCCCCGAGCGCACCGGCCTCGTGACCGGCCTCTACATGCTGGCGATGATGGGCGGGGCCGCGGTCAGCTCGGCCGTGGCGGTGCCGCTCGCCGACCGGCTCGGCAGCTGGCAGGCCTCGCTCGGGTCGTGGAGCGTGCTCGCGCTCGTCGGCGCCCTGGCCTGGGGCCCGTTCACGGTGCGCGCCAACCCGCACCACACGCCGGGCGAGGAGGGGCCGGGCCGGCTGCCGTGGCGCTCGTCGACCGCGTGGCTCGTGGCCGGCTACCTCGCCCTGCAGTCCTGGTGCTTCTACTCCGCCGTGACCTGGCTCGCGCCGACCTACGTCGAGCAGGGCTGGTCGCGCGCGTCGGCCGGCTACCTCGCCGCGGCCTTCAGCGGCGCGCAGATCGTCTCGGGCCTGCTCGGGCCCGTGCTGAGCGACCGCGCGAGCGACATGCGCCGGCTGCTCCTGCCGGCCGCGGTGCTCGGTGTCGTCGGCTCGGTCGGCATCTGGCTCGCACCGACGACCGCCCCGTGGGTCTGGGCCGTCGTCACCGGCCTCGGCCAGGGCGCCGCCTTCTCGCTCGCGCTCGTGCTCCTCGTGCGCTACGCCCGCACCCCCGAGGCGAGCGGTCGCCTCACCGGCATGGCGTTCCTCATCTCCTACGGCGTCGCGTCGGTGGGGCCGCTCGCAATGGGCCTGCTCCGTGACGTGACCGGCGGGCTCTCGCCCGTGTGGGGCGTGCTCGCGGTGATCGGCGTCGTGCAGGCCGTCGTGCTGCTCCACCTGCGCCCGGACCTGCGCCGCGTGGAGTAGGTCATCGGGCCGGGCGCGACCACCGGACCTCTGAGACAGAGCAATTCGGACGAAAGCGCATACAAGGGACCTTTTTCCTGGGCACAATGCTCGCCGGACGTGCGAACCTGCCTAGGAGACGACGGATGCTGCCCCGCCCCACCCGATCCACCGCCCCCGCCCCCGGAGGCCACCGACGAGCGGCGGGACGCACCCTCTCCGTGCTGCTCGCCCTCGCGATGATCGCCGGGGTGCCCGGTCTCGTCGGGGCGCCGACGGCCGCGGCCGCCGTCCCGGCCCCGGACGGCGTCAGCCTCTCGGTCGTCGCGGGTCCCGTGCGCGGCGGCACGAGCGTCGACCTCTCGGGCCCGGGCGTCGGCGCGACGACGCGGGTCTGGTTCGGCGCCGCGAGCGTCACCGCCGTGACGCGAGTCTCGGCGACCCGCGTGCGCGTCAAGACCCCCGCGCACGCCGCCGCGCTCGTCAACGTGCGCGTCAGCTCGCCGGCGGGCACCTCGCCGCTCACGCTGCGCTCGACGTTCGCCTTCGAGCCGGTCCCGGCCGTCACCGGCCTGTCGACCCGCACGTCGTCCACGGCGGGCAGGACCACGGTGACGATCACCGGCTCCGGGCTCCACCGCGCGAGCGCGGTCCACTTCGGCACCACCCCGGCATCCGGCCTGACGCGCCTGTCGAAGACCCAGGTGCGCGTCACGGCCCCCGCGCACGCGGCCGGCGCCGTCGACGTGCGGGTCACCACGCCGGGCGGCACGTCGCCCGCCGTCGCGGCCGCACGCTTCACGTATGCCGCTCCGGCCCAGTCCGCCCCGCTGACTCCCGTCGTCACCGGCCTGTCGACCCGCTCCGGCTCGACCGCCGGCGGCACCGTCGTCACGCTCACCGGCCAGCGCCTCACCGGCGCCACCCGCGTCCTCTTCGGCGCCACCCCCGGCACCCGCCTCGTCCGCGTCTCCGCCACCCAGGTCCGCGTCACCACGCCGCGCCACTCCTCCGGCACCGTCGACGTCCGCGTCACGACCTCCGCCGGCGGCAACTCCGCCGTCAGCACCCGCGCCCGCTTCCTCTACGTCGCGCCCAAGCCCGTCCCGGCCCCGCAGCCGCCCGTCGTCACCGGCCTGTCGACCCGCTCCGGCTCGACCGCCGGCGGCACCGTCGTCACGCTCACCGGCCAGCGCCTCACCGGCGCCACCCGCGTCCTCTTCGGCGCCACCCCCGGCACCCGCCTCGTCCGCGTCTCCGCCACCCAGGTCCGCGTCACCACGCCGCGCCACTCCTCCGGCACCGTCGACGTCCGCGTCACGACCTCCGCCGGCGGCAACTCCGCCGTCAGCACCCGCGCCCGCTTCCTCTACGTCGCGCCCAAGCCGGTGCCGGTGCCCACAGCGCCGGTCGTGGCAGGCGTCGTCCCGGCATCCGGCCCGGTCAAGGGCGGCACGGTCGTCACCGTTACGGGCCTGAGGCTCACCGCGGCGACGCGCGTCACGTTCGGCGGCGTCGCCTCGGCGAAGCTCGTCCGCGTCTCGGCAACGCAGGTGCGAGCCACCGCGCCGGCCCACGGCGCCGGCTCGGCCGACGTGCGCGTCACGACGCCGCACGGCACCTCCCCGGCCGTCGCCACCGGCCGGTTCACCTACGTCGGCGCCCCGGCCGTCACCTCGCTCTCCGT
Organism: Terrabacter sp. NPDC000476; assembly: GCF_040300125.1. NCBI lineage: Bacteria > Bacillati > Actinomycetota > Actinomycetes > Micrococcales > Intrasporangiaceae > Terrabacter > Terrabacter sp. NPDC000476. The sequence continues at coordinate 77,079 of NZ_JBEPDF010000001.1, read as the reverse complement.
CGTCGCAGGCCCCCTCGCGGGCGGGTCCGACGTCGTCATCGGCGGACGCGACCTCGCGGGTGCCACGTCGGTCACCTTCGGCTCGACGCGCGCCACCTTCACCGTCCTGTCGTCGACGAGCGTGCGTGCCACCGTGCCCGCCCACGCCGCCGGGCTCGTCAACGTCCACGTCGCCACCGCGTCGGGCACCTCGAAGGGGTATGCCGCGAACGCGTACGCCTACGTCGGGACCCCGACCCTGAACTCCGTGTCGCCGGCCGTCGGGTCCGCCACCGGCGGCACCGTCGTGACGCTGACCGGGGCCGACCTCTCGCGGGTCTCCGAGGTCCGCTTCGGCGACACGCCGGCCCGGTCGGTCGTGCGCGTGTCGGCGACGACGGTGCGGGTGACGACGCCCGCCCGCGACGCCGGCCCGGTCGACGTCCGGGTCGTGACGCCGGGTGGCACGTCACCCGCCACCTCTCGCGCGCGGTTCCTCTTCGGCTTCCCGCCGGTCCTCTCGAGCATGTCGGCCACCGCGGGACCCGTGGCCGGCGGCACCGTCGTCACCCTGACCGGCGCCCACCTCGGCAACGCGACGCAGGTGCGCTTCGGCGGCTCCACCGCGACCGGGCTGACGCGGGTGTCGGACTCGACGATCCGGGTCACGACACCGGCGCACGCCGGGAGCACCGTCACCGTGACCGTGACGACGCCGAGCGGCACGAGCCCCGTCGGCCCCGCCACGCTCTTCCGCTACGTCGCCGTCCCGGTCGTCGCCTCGCTCTCCGCGCCGGCCGGCCCGGTCGCGGGCGGCACCGTCCTCGTCGTGCGCGGCTCGGGCCTCGCGCTCGCGACGCAGGTCGAGCTCGACGGCGCCGACGGCAGCGCGCTGACCGTCGTCTCCGACCGCGAGCTGCGGGTCACGACACCTGCGCACGCCGCGGGCCCGACCGCGCTCCGCGTCACGACGCCGGGCGGGATCTCGGCCACCGGCCCGTCGGCCACGTTCGAGTACCAGCCGGTGCCGACCCTCGGCACGGTCTCGCCGGGCCTGGCCCGCACCGACGGCGGCACCACCGTCACGGTCACCGGCACCGGATTCACCCGCGTCTCGGCCGTCGCCTTCGGGGGCACCGACGCCCCGGCGGTGACGACGGTGTCGGACACGACGCTGCGCGTCACCCTGCCGGCGCACGCTGAGGAGGACGTCGACGTCCGCGTCACGACACCGGGCGGCACCTCGCCCGTCGTCGCAGCGGGCCGCTTCACCTTCCAGGACCCGCCCGCCGTCGCCGCCGTCTCCCCCGCGTCGGGTCCGCTCGCCGGCGGCACCGTCGTCACCCTCCGCGGCACGTCGTTCACCGACGTCACGGGCGTCTGGTTCAACGGCGTCGCGGCTCAGTCGTTCACCCGCGTGTCGGCGACGACCCTGACCGCGGTCGCGCCGCCCCGCGTCGCCACCGGCGCGGTGCCCATGCGCGTCTCGACGCGAGCCGGCACCGTCGTCGAGTGGGATGCCTTCACCTTCGTCTCCGGCGCCACCCTCCGGACCGGACAGGTGCTCTCGTCCGGCACCGCGCTGCGTTCGCCCAACGGCGCCTACTTCGCGACGATGCAGCCCGACGGGAACCTCGTCATCACGACCGCCGCCGGGGCGCGCCGTTGGGCGAGCGGCTCGACGGGCGCGCAGAGCCGCCTCGTCGTCGGAGCCGACGGCGACATCGACATCGTCCGACCCGACCGCTCGGTCGCGTGGTCGAGCGGCACCTCGGGGTGGACCGGCGGCCTCGTCACCCTGACGAACGACGGCGTCCTCCAGGTCCGCTCGGGCACGACGACCGTCTGGGACCACCGGGGCAACCGCTACGACCGGATGCTTCCCGGCCAGGTCCTCCGCGGCGGCGAGTCGATCGTCTCGGCCAACGGCGCCTACCGCCTGACGATGGGCACCGACGGCGAGCTCGAGCTGCTCTCGAGCACGGGCGTGCGCCAGTGGACGGCGTACACGAGCGGCGCGGGCAACTACGCCAAGATGCTGACGGGCGGCAACTTCGTCGTCCGCAACGCGAGCGGCACGACGATCTGGTCGACGCGCACCAGCACGCCCGGGTCGGTCATCCGCGTCCTCAACAACGCGAACGCCGCGGTCTACGGGCCGTCGTCCGTCCTCTGGACCGCCGTCGGCGCGGCCGCCCCGTCGGGGTGGACGTGCTACTCCCGCGCGACGCAGGACTGCATCGAGCGCTTCGGCTACTACGGCCAGCGCGCGTGGAACTACCCCGTCGACGCGTGGGGCAACAACTGCACGAACTACTCGGCCTTCCGTCTCTCGCAGGACGGCGTCCGGAACCCGGGCAACCTCGGCAACGCGACGTCGTGGGACGACAACGCCCGCGCGAAGGGCTTCGCCGTCGACCAGCGGCCCCGGGTCGGCGACATCGCGCAGTGGAACTCCAACCACGTCGCCTACGTCGACTGGGTCAGCTCCGACGGCGACCAGGTCGCCATCTCCGAGAGCGGCTACGGCGGCTACGTCCTCGGCAAGACCTACACCTCGATGAGCGGGCGGCGGATCATCAGCCGCGGCAGCTCCTCGTGGCCGTCGAACTTCATCCACTTCCGCTGACGGCAGCGGCCTTGTCGCGCGAGCGGTCACCTGGGACCCTGCCCAGGTGACCGAGACCGTCTACGAGGCCGTCGGTGGCCTGCCCGCCCTCGAGTCGCTGGCCCACGCCTGGCACGAACGCTGCCTCGCCGACCCCGTGGTGGCGCACGCGTTCTCGCACGGGCACCACCCCGACCACTCGCACCGCCTCGCCCTCTACTGGGCCGAGGCGCTCGGCGGCCCCCTCGACTACACCGCCACGATCGCGACCGAGAGCGACGTCGTGCGGATGCACGCGGGCAACGGTGAGCACCACGAGATGGACGAGCGCGCCGTCCGCTGCTTCGCCGCGGCGGTCGACGACGTCGGACTCGCGGCCGACCCGGCGCTCGCCGCGGTCCTCGTCGCCTACTTCCGGTGGGCGACCGAGCGCCTGGCGATCCACCACGACTCGGCGAGCGACGTCCCCGACGGGCTCGACGTCCCGCACTGGTCGTGGGACGGGCTCGTCGACGGCGGCCCGGCCGACGGCGGCGCGCTCACGGGCCCTCAGCCCCAGTAGTCGTCCATCGGTTCGACGCCCGACTCGTCGGAGGTGTCGGCGGCGACGGCCGAGCCGCGGCGCTCGGTCACCGTGAACCGGCCGCGGTAGAAGAGCATCGGTCGGCCCGACGGACCGTCGTCGAGGCCGCGGACCCGACCGACGACGACGTCGTGGTCGCCGGCGACGTGCACCTGCTCGACGGTGCAGTGCACGCGCACCAGGGCGCCGGGCAGGCTCGGGCCGCCGTGCTCGGAGCGCTCCCAGTCGAGCCCGTCGAAGCGGGCCCCCGCGGCGGAGCCGAAGCGCTGGACGACGTCGCGCTGGCCGTGGCCGAGCACGTTGACGGTGAAGACGCCCTGCTCACGCATCCGGGGCCACGAGCGGCCCCGGTGGTCGGCGCAGAAGAGCACGAGCGGCGGGTGGAGCGAGACCGAGGTGAACGACTGGCAGGCGAACCCGACGGGCTCGCCCTGGGGCCCGAACCCGGTGACGACGGTGACGCCGGTCGCGAAGTGCCCGAGGGCGTGGCGCATCCGCTCGGGGGTGGGCTCGCCGGTCACGTCCGTCACGGCGCCGACCGCCCTGGCTCCCCCGGCCCCCCGGGCTCCGGCGACTCGCCGAAGGCCTGCACGAGCGCCGCGAGGCGCGAGGCCTCCCGGCCCGACACCGGCCCGTCGGCCTTCTGGATCGCCATGACCGCCATCGTGTCGCCCTCCTCGAGGTCGAGCGTCACCCAGGGTTCGCCACCCCCGAACTGGATGCCCACGATCTCGGGCCAGGTGAGCGTGCGGGTGACGACGAGGTTGCGCACGACGAGCCCCGACCGGCTCGGCACGGCCACGATCGAGGCGTAGCGCCACGCCGTCAGGGCCACGACCACCCCGAGGCCGAAGAACATGAGCCGGTCCCCGATGCCCCACCGGCCGCCCTCGCTCGGCATCAGCACGGCGATGACGCCGAAGACGAGCAGCGAGGACCACACGACGCCCAGCGCCACGGCGCGCCCGCGGCGCGGCCGGAACGGTGCCAGCGCGGCGGTGGCCGGCGGCGGCACGGGCGGGTCGGCGGTCACAAGCGGCAGGCGGCGATGTCGGTGACGAGGATCGCGCGGGCGCCGAGGTCGTAGAGCTCGTCCATGAGGCGGTTGCGACCGATGCGCGGCACCATGGCGCGCACGGCGACCCAGGCCTCGTCCTGCATCGGCGAGACCGTGGGCGACTCGAGGCCCGGCGTCAGCGCGCACGCCTCGTCGACGAGGGCCCGCGGGCAGTCGTAGTCGAGCATGACGTAGGTGCGGGCCGTGATGACGCCGGCGATGCGGCGCTGCAGCACCTCGATGGCCTGGTCCTCGCCGGGGCGGTCGCCGCGAATGAGGACGGCCTCGGAGCGCAGGATCGGCTCGCCGAAGACCTCGAGGCCCTGCTGGCGCAGGGTCGTGCCGGTCTCGACGACGTCGGCGATGCAGTCGGCCACCCCGAGGGTGATGGCCGTCTCGACGGCGCCGTCGAGGCGCACCACCTCGGCCGAGAGGCCGCGCGCATCGAGGTCGGCGCGCACGAGGCCGGCGTACGAGGTGGCGACCCGCTTGCCCGCGATCTCCTCGACCGTGCCGACGGTGCCGGGCCGGCCGGCATACCGGAACGTCGACGCACCGAAGCCGAGCGACATCACCTCGACCGCGGTGGACCCGGAGTCGAGGAGCAGGTCGCGGCCGGTGACGCCGGCGTCGACGGTGCCCGAGCCGACGTAGACCGCGATGTCGCGGGGGCGCAGGTAGAAGAACTCGACGTCGTTCTCGGCGTCGTTGACCACGAGCTCCTTGCTGTCGCGGCGGGTGCGGTAGCCCGCCTCACGCAGCAGGTCGACGGTCGCATCGGACAGGGAACCCTTGTTGGGCACGGCGATTCGCAGCATGGATCGGGGTCCTCAGAGGTGTGAGTAGACGTCGTCGAGCGAGATGCCCTTGGCGAGCATGAGGACCTGCAGATGGTAGATCAGCTGGCTGATCTCCTCCGCCGCCTCGTCGTTCGACTCGTACTCGGCGGCCATCCACACCTCGGCGGCCTCCTCGACGATCTTCTTCCCGATCGCGTGCACCCCGGCGTCGAGCTGCGCGACGGTGCCCGACCCCTCGGGTCGCGTCTGCGCCTTCTCGGCCAGCTCGGCGTACAGCTGCTCAAAGCTCTTCACGGTGCCCCAGCCTACGGGCCGGTGCGGGCTGCCCTCGACGCCGGTTCACGACGGGACGGCGGCACGCAGCGCCGCGACCGTGGCGACCGCCGCCGTCGCGGCCTCGTGGCCCTTGTCCTCCGCCGAGCCGGGCAGCCCCGCGCGGTCGAGGGCCTGGGCCTCGTCGTCGCACGTGAGCACGCCGAAGCCGATCGGCGTGGCCGTGCGCACCGACACCTCCGTGATGCCGGTCGTGGCCGCGTGGCAGACGTAGTCGAAGTGCGGGGTGCCGCCGCGGATCACGACGCCGAGCGCCACGAGCGCGTCGTAGCGCTGGGCGAGGGTCGCGCACGCGACGGAGAGCTCGAAGGTGCCCGGCACGCGCACGACGTCGACGCGTGCGACGTGGGCGTCGGCCAGCCCCCGCAGGGCGCCGTCGACGAGGCCGTCCATGACCTGCTCGTGCCAGCTGGCCGCGACGACCGCGACGCGCAGGCCGCTGCCGTCGGTCTCGATGGTGGGTGCGCCGTGCTTCATGCCGTCTCCTCGCCGTGCCGGTCACCGGGGACCGGGATGTCGTGACCGAGCTTCTGGCGCTTGGTCGTCAGGTACTGCTCGTTGTCGGACCCCATCGGGCCGTGCAGCCGCTCCACGGCGACGACGTCGATCCCGAGGCCGCGCAGCGCGGCGACCTTGCCGGGGTTGTTGGTCAGCAGCACGACCTGGCTCACGTCGAGGTCGTGCAGGATCGCCGCGCCCGCGGCGTACTCCCGCGCGTCGACCGGGAGGCCGAGCGCGGTCTGCGCGTCGACGGTGTCGGCGCCGCCGTCCTGCTCGGCGTAGGCGCGCAGCTTGTCGACGAGACCCACCCCGCGGCCCTCGTGCCCCCCGAGGTAGACGACGACGCCGCCCTCCCGGCCCACCCGCGCGAGGGATGCCTGCAGCTGGGGGCCGCAGTCGCAGCGCAACGACCCGAACGCGTCGCCGGTCAGGCACTCGGAGTGCAGGCGGGTCAGCACGGGCCCGGCCTCCGCCCGGCCCCGCAGCCCTCGCGGGCTGACGAGCGCGACGTGCTCGTCGCCCGAGAGCGTGTCGCGGTAGCCGTGAGCGGTGAACGTGCCGTGCGCCGTGGGGATGCGGGTCGTCGCGAGGCGCTCGACCCGGTCGAGGCGCTGGCGCCAGTCGATGAGCTGCTCGATGGTGACGACCGGCAGGTCGAACTCCCGCCCGAGCTCGACGACGGCGTCGAGGCGCATCATCGTGCCGTCGTCGTGCACGAGCTCGCCGATGACGCCGACGGGCGAGAGCCCCGCGAGGCGGACGAGGTCGACGGCCGCCTCCGTGTGGCCCGGGCGCGTCAGCACCCCGCCGTGACGAGCCCGGAGCGGCAGCACGTGCCCCGGGCGGATGAGGTCGGTAGGCGTCGCGGCCGGGTCAGCGAGCACCTGCACGGTGCGCAGGCGGTCGGCGGCGCTGATGCCGGTCGTGACGCCCGACGCGGCGTCCACCGAGACGGTGTAGGCCGTGCGCAGCGGGTCGCGGTTCTCGGAGACCATGAGCGGCAACGCGAGGTGGTCGGCGACCTCGGCGGGCATCGGCGCGCACAGGTAGCCCGACGAGTGGCGGATCGTCCAGGCCATCCACTCCTCGGTCGCGGTCTGCGCCGCCAGCACGAGGTCTCCCTCGTTCTCGCGTCCCTCGTCGTCGAGGACGAGCACCGGCCGTCCGGCGCGCAGCGCCTCGAGGGCGGACTCGATGGTCGACAGGGCCGTCACGAGAGCACCTCCGTGCGGTGGCTGAGCAGGCGCTCGACGTACTTCGCGATGACGTCGACCTCGAGGTTGACGACGTCACCGATCCCCTTGTGCCCCAGCGTGGTCAGCTCGAGCGTGGTCGGGATGAGCGAGACGCCGAAGGCGTCGTCGCCGACGTGCGACACGGTGAGGGAGACGCCGTCGACGGTGATCGAGCCCTTCTCGACGACGTATGCCGCGAGGCCGGCCGGGAGCGTGAGGTCGACGGTCTCCCACCGGTCCCCCGGGGTGCGCCCCGTGATGGTCGCCGTGCCGTCGACGTGGCCCTGCACGACATGGCCGCCGAAGCGCCCGTCGGCCCGCATGGCCCGCTCGAGGTTGACGCGGTCGCCCGGGGCGAGCGTCCCGAGGCTGCTGCGCCGGAGCGTCTCGGCCATGACGTCGACGGCGAATCCCGCCTCGTCGTGCGTCGTGACGGTGAGGCACACCCCGTTGACGGCGATCGAGGCCCCGTGGGTGGCGTCGGCGACGACGAGCGGCCCGTCGATGCGCAGGACGGCCGACTCGGGGCCGTGCTCGACCGCGACGACGGTGCCGAGCTCCTCGACGATTCCGGTGAACATGGCTCTCTCCTCAGGCTTTCGCTGGTGCTGGTGCTGGTGCTGGTGTGGACGCGGCGGCGTCGGCGTCGGTGGCGGTCGTGGACGACGTGCTGGACGACGTGGTGGACGACGTGGTGGACGACGTGGTGGACGACGGCGGCGCCACGGCGTGGATGCGCACGGCGCCCCCGACCACCGCCGCGTCGGCGAGCTCGAGTCGCCGCGCGTCCGCGATCGTGCCGATGCCGAGGTCGTCGACGGCCGCGCGGCCGGCCCCGAGCAGGGTGGAAGCGACGTAGGCGTAGACGTCGTCGACCAGGCCGGCACGCAGGAAGGCCGCGGCGAGCGTCGGGCCTCCCTCCAACCAGACGTCGCGGACTCCTTCGCGCCACAGCCGGTCGAGCGCCTCGGCGGGATCCCGCGTGGTGAGGCGGACGGCCGTGCCGGGTGCGTCGTCGACGCGGGCGCCGGCGGGCACCGCGCGCAACCCCATCACCGCGCGGAGGGGCTGGCGCGGCGCGGGTGAGCCGTCCGGCAGCCGGACGGTGAGCCGGGGGTCGTCCGCGAGGACGGTGCCGGTGCCGACGAGCACCGCGTCGCGCGTGGCGCGCAGCCGGTGCACGTCGGCCCGCGCCACCTCGTCGGTGATCCACTGGCTCGTGCCGTCGGCGGCGGCGCTCCGACCGTCGAGGGTCGTCGCCAGCTTCCACGTGACGAGGGGCCGCCCGAGGGCCACGGTGCGGGCCCACCGGTCGTTGAGGGCGGCGGCCTCGTCGGCCAGCACTCCGCCCGTCACGTGCAGCCCGGCCGCGTGCAACCGCTCGGCGCCGCCGGCGGCATCCGGGTTCGGGTCCGACTGGGCAAAGACGACCCGGGCGACCCCGGCCTCGACGAGGGCGTCGGCGCACGGGCCGGTGCGACCCCGGTGCGAGCAGGGCTCCAGGGTGACGTAGGCCGTGGCGCCGCGGGCGGCGGCGCCGGCCGCGCGCAGGGCCTCGGCCTCGGCGTGCGGCGTGCCGGAGCCCCGGTGGAAGCCCTCCCCCACGACGGTGCCGTCCGGGGCGACGACGACGCAGCCGACGCGCGGGTTGGGGTCGGGCCACGGCCCCGACGCGGCGAGCTGGAGCGCTCGCCGCATCCAGGCCGACGCTGACGTGTCCCCCATGGTCAGCTCGACGTCCGCACGAGCTCGGGCTCGACGTCGGGCCGCTCGGCCCGGGTCACCTTGACCCACTGGGTGAAGCCGTAGAGGACGAACAGGCCGTAGAACGTGTAGAGCACCCCGGTCGGCACGTAGTCCGTGGCGAAGGCGAACGGCACCCCGACGAGGTCGACGGCGATCCAGGCGAGCCAGAACTCGTTCCAGCCACGGGCCATGGCGTAGGTGGCGACGATGGAGCCGACGAAGATCCACGCGTCGCACCAGTAGAACCACCACTCGGGCGTGAAGAACGGGTTGGGCGAGAGGTTCCACAGCCAGACGAAGACCTGGTGCACGACGACGGTGCCGACGAGCCAGAAGGCGACGACGGCGACCCGCTCGCGGGTGCTGGCCCAGCGCGGCGTGATCGCGACCCCGCTCGCGTCGTCGGCGTGGTTCAGCCGGCGCACCTGTGCCCACCGCCACCAGCCGTAGATGCTCGTGATGATGAAGAACACCTGGCGCCCGGCCTGGCCGAAGAGCGGGATGCGCTCGTCGGCCCCGAAGACCGCGCCGAGGTAGACGAAGAAGAGCATGACGTTCGCGAGGATGCCCACGGGCCAGGCCCACACCCACCGACGCATGCCGAGGTAGGCGGACGCGAGCCCGATGAGCACGCCGACGAGCTCGAGCCAGTGCAGCTGGTAGGGCCCGATGGGGATCGTCGCGTCGATGGCCTGCTGGAAGACGTTCTTCGCCTGGTCGGCCAGAGCTGGAGCCTGCATGTGGTGGTCGTCCTTGGATGGTTCGTCGTGGGTCGGACGAACTCCGGGGGTACTCCACACGCCCACGTGGTCCGGAACCGCACGGAGACAACGCCGACGGCCCAGGCCACGACGGCCTGTCTCGTGCTGCCTCCCATCCGGACTTTCACCGTCGGTCCTGGAGTTCCACCAGGTCAACCGGTCGCTGGAGGCGATCGGGTCGCGGACTGTAACCGCCGGCTCGGAATTACACCGACCCCGGAGCACGTAGGCCCAGTATGCACCCGACGGCCCGCCACCCGCATGTCGCGGCCGCGTGACGGCCGCCACGGCGGTGTCCCCGACGGTGTCGCCGTCGGCAGCACCGACGCCGGCTCCGGGCCGCCCACCCGTACGAGGAGCCGGCCTTCCACGCCTCGAGACCGCCGACACCGCCCCCGCCCCGCCTGACGAGTCGCGCCGCGGCGCAGTTGGCGTGGTCGGTGGGGCGGGTTCGGGCACGCGAGTCACGCCCTGGCGGAGTTGGCGTGGTCGGTGGGGCGGGTTCGGGCACGCGAGTTGCGCCGTGGCGGGGTTGGCGTGGTCGGGTGGGGGTCGGGTGGGGGTCGGGCGGTGCGGAAGCCGCCGTTGCTGAGGAGGAGCCGGCCGTTCATCCAGCTGCCCTGGTCCGAGAGCAGGAAGCGGACGAGGTCGGCGGTGTCGCGCGGCTCCGGGCTGCCCGAGGCGCTGTCAGCGCGCCTCGCGGAGGTAGGCCTCGAGGGCGCCGCGGTCCTGCCCCAGACGCTTGACGTCGTAGCCGAGGGCCCGCGTGGCGTCCGCGGCGGAGAACGTGAACGTCGTCCCGTCCGCCTCGACCCGGACGCGGCCGAGGTTGCCGATGGTGCCGAGCAGCAGGGTGGCCGGGCGCGTCAGCTCGGCGGGGTCGGCGTGCACACCGTCGGCATACCGGATCGTCACACCGTAGGGACGGGTGCTCGTCTGGAGCTCGAGGGTGGGCCGGCCGGGTGCCGCGAGGCCCACGTCGGCGACGAGCGCGACGACCCTGCTGTTGTCACCGACGTGCTCGCTGCGGTCGACCCAGAGGGTCTCGACCAGCTCCCCGGCCGAGCTGGGCGTCGCGGCGACCGGGCGGGGGCCGTCGCTCGCGGTGCCGTCGGTGCCGGAGCACGCACCGAGGGCCGTGGCGACCACGCCCAGGGCGACGACGCGCACGAGGCGCGGCGGCAGCTGGCGTCGTGGCGTGCGGCGTCGTGCCATGGGTCAGTGGCGGTGCCGAGAGGCCAGGGACCGCAGCTCGTCGACGGCGGCGGCAGCGTCCTCGGCGCCGTAGACCGCGGAGCCGGCGACGAAGACGTCCGCACCGGCCTCGGCGCACTGCTCGATACTGCGGGCGCTCACGCCGCCGTCGACCTGGATCCAGATCTCGCCACCGTGGCGCTTCACGGCCTCGCGGACCTGCCGCACCTTGGGCATCTGGTCGGCCATGAACGACTGGCCGCCGAAACCGGGCTCGACGGTCATCACGAGCACCATGTCGAGCTCGGGCAGCAGGTCGGCGTACGGCGCGAAGTCGGTGCCCGGCTTGAGGGCCATCGACGCGCGCGCCCCGGCGGCGCGCAGGGCCCGGGCGAGGGCGCGGGGGTCGCGCGCGGCCTCGACGTGGAAGGTCACCGACTGGCAGCCCGCCTCGGCGTACTGCGGCGCCCAGCGGTCGGGGTCCTCGATCATGAGGTGCGCGTCGATCGGGACGGGGCTGACGGCGAGCAGGGCCTCCACGACCGGCAGGCCGAGGGTCAGGTTGGGCACGAAGTGCGCGTCCATGACGTCGACGTGGGCCCAGTCAGCGTTCGCGATGCGGCCCAGCTCCGACTCGAGGTTGGCGAAGTCGGCGGAGAGGATGCTCGGTGAGATCTGCACGCCGTCAGCCTAGGGCCGCTGCCCTCGGCCTCGACGGGGGCTGCTGGCCTAGTGCTTGCGCAGGAGGGCGAAGAACATCGCGTCGGTGCCGTGCACGTGGGGCCACAGCTGCACGTAGGGGCCGTCACCGAGGCCCTCGAGCTCGTGACCCGCGGCGTCGACGAACCACGGGCGCGCGTCGACGACCTCGACGTCGTCGCGCCGCTTGAGCAGGTCGGCCACGACGAAACGGGTCTCGTTGAGGTGCGGGCTGCACGTCGCGTAGCCGACGAGGCCGCCCGACGCCGTGGCGTCGACCGCGGAGGCCAGCAGCTCGCGCTGCAACTCGGCGAGGGCGGCGACGTCGCCCGCAGAGCGGCGCCAGCGCGCCTCGGGCCGCCGGCGGAGCGCGCCCAGGCCCGTGCACGGGGCGTCGACGAGCACCCGGCTGAAGCCGCCCGGCTCCACCTCCCCGAGGTCGCGGCCGTCGCCGTGGCGCACCTTGAGGCTGACGTCCTCCTCACGGGCCACCGCTCGCGCCGCCGCGAGGGTCTGCCACACGAGGTCGGCCCGGTGCTCGCTGATCTCGTTGGCCACGAACGGGATCCGCCGTTCGATGGCGAGCGAGGCAAGCAGTCCCGCCTTGCCGCCGGGGCCCGCGCAGAGGTCGAGCCAGCGCTCCTCGGCGGTCGCCGCGCCCTGCACGTCGGCCGCGGCGAGGGCGAGCACGAGCAGCTGCGAGCCCTCGTCCTGCACGGCCGCCCGACCGTCGCGCACGGCCGCGATGGCGCCGGGATCGCCCTCGGGAAGCGTCGCGCCGACGGGGCTGAGGCCCGACCGCTCGGCTCCGGCGTCCTCGAGCTCCTCGAGCGTCGTGAGTCCCGGGCGCGCGACGAGCGACACCTTCGCCGGGGCGTTGTCGCTCTCGAGCAGCGCGGTCAGGGAGGCCTCCACGTCGTCGGTCGACACCGTGCCGTGGCCGATGAGGGCGGCCCGGAGGGCCTTGGCGATCCACACCGGGTGCGAGGTGCGCGCTGCGAGCCGCTCGACCGGGTCGGTGATGCCCTCGGTGACGAGCTCGATCCACGCGTCGCCCTCGCGCTCGCTGACCCTGCGCATGACGGCGTTGACGAAGCCGGCCGCGCCGGCCCCGTTGACCTGGCGCGCGAGTGCGACGGTCTCGTCGACCGCGGCGTGGCTCGGCACGCGCATCCCGAGCAGCTGGTGCGTGCCCAGCCGGAGGGTGTCGAGCACGTTGGCGTCGATCTTCTCGACGGGGCGACCGGCAGCCACGGCGATGATGCGGTCGTAGAGCCCCGAGAGGCGCGTGGCGCCGTAGACGAGCTCGGTGGCGAAACCGGCGTCGCGACCGCTGATCTTCTTGTCGCGCAACAGCTTCGGCAGCACGAGGTTGGCGTAGCCGCCGTCGGCGACGTCGCGCATCGCCGTGTAGGCGGCGAGCCGGGCGGGGTCGGTGCGGCGCGCCCGCTCCGAGGGCCGCTGCTCGGAGCGGTGCCGGGCCGACCGCTCGCGCGCCGGCGGCCGCTGACGTTCTCCGCGTCGCCCGTCACTCATCGCCGACCCGTTCTCCCTCGCTGATGCGGATGCCGCGCGCCCAGTCGGCCGCGGCCATCGCCTTCTTGCCGTGCGCCTGCACCGTGCCCAGGCGCACGGGCACGGTGCCCGTGCCCACGAGCACGGCGCGCTTCGTGACGCGCAGCTCGCCCGGCGCGAGCGCGCCGGCGGCATCGCCCCCGCCACCGTCGGCGGGCGCCACGACCACCGGTGCCACCTTGAGCCGCTCGCCGCGGAACGTCGTCCACGCCCCGGGTGCCGGCGTGCAGCTGCGCACGAGGCGGTCGACGGCCGTGGCCGGGTGCCGCCAGTCGACGCGCGCGTCGTCGACCTCGATCTTCGGTGCGAGCGACACCCCCTCGGCCGGCTGAGGACGAGCGACGAGCTCGCCGGCCTCGAGGCCGTCGAGCGTCGCGACGAGCAGGCCCGCGCCGGCCGTCGCGAGGCGTCCGAGGAGGTCGCCCGCGGTGTCGGTCGCACGGATCGTCTCCGTCATCACCCCGAGCACGGGCCCGGTGTCGAGGCCGCGTTCGAGCAGGAAGGTCGAGGCGCCGGTGACCTCGTCACCGGCCATGATCGCGTGCTGCACGGGCGCCGCGCCGCGCCAGGCAGGCAGGAGCGAGAAGTGCAGGTTGACCCATCCGAGGCGGGGGATCTCGAGCGCCTCGGGTGGCACGAGGTTGCCGTAGGCCACGACCGGGCAGGCGTCCGGGGCCAGGGCGCGCAGTGCGTCGAGGAACTCCGGCTCCCGCACACGGGCGGGCGTCAGCACGGGGACGCCGAGCTCCTCGGCACGCCGGCGCACGGGCGAGGCCTCGAGGCGGCGGCCGCGCCCGGCGGGCGCGTCCGGGCGGGTGACGACACCGACGAGCTCGTGGCTCGAGGAGGCGACCGCGTCGAGGCTCGGCACTGCTGCCTCGGGGGTGCCTGCGAAGACGACCCTCATCTCACATCGCCCGGCCGAAGGTGGAGTGCGGGCTGATCCGCACCTCCGGCGGGTTGTCGGCGAACCACTCGGCCTCGCGGATCGCCCGCATCGCGGCGCGGCGAGCGTCGGGGTCGAGGCGGTCGACGAAGAGGATGCCGTCGAGGTGGTCGGTCTCGTGCTGCACGCAGCGCGCGAGCAGCTGCGTGCCCTCGAGCACGACCGGCTCGCCGAACATGTTCTGCCCCGTGGCGACGACGTGCAGCGAGCGCTTCGTGTCGAACGCCAGCCCGGGGATCGACAGACACCCCTCCGGCCCGTCCTGCTCCTCGTCGGAGAGGTCGAGGCGCGGGTTGACGAGGTGGCCGAGCACACCGTCGACCCAGTAGGTGAAGACCCGCAGCCCGACCCCGATCTGCGGCGCCGCGAGCCCGGCGCCGGGCGCGTCGAGCATGGTGTCCTCGAGGTCCTTGACGAGGACGCGCAGCTGCTTGTCGAAGTCGACGACCTCGGCGGCCGCGGTGCGCAGGACCGGGTCACCGAAGAGTCGGATGTCCTGGATCGACACGGATCTCCTGGGAGCGGGCGGGAACGGACGGACGGGGACGAACGGGATCGACCGACAGTCTAGGGCCGCGCCGTCGACCCGGTGCCCGCGCTCCCGGTCGTCGCTTCGTCCGTCGTCCCGCCCGGCGTCCCCCCTGCTGTCCCGTCGGCCGTCCCGTCGGCCGTCCCGTCGGTGGGCTCCTCGACCGACCGGCCGAGGTCGCGCACCGACCGCGACGCCAGCGCACTGAGCGCGACGAGGACGTAGACGGCGGCGCTGACGAGCACGAGCGTCTCGAGGTCGACGGACGTCGCGAGCCAGCCGTAGAGGAAGGTGCCGATCGGCATGGCGACGAAGGACCCGAGCGCGTCGTAGCTCGACACCCGCGAGAGCACGGCCACCGGGATGTGCTCGTGCAGGGCCGTGCTCCAGCCGACGCCGAAGACTTCGACGGCCGCGCCCGCGAGCAGGAAGCCGACGGCCACCGGGACGAGCGCGGGCGCCGCCCCGAGCAGCACCATGGGCACCGCCAGCACGCCCATCGCGAGCATGCCGGCGCGGAGCGGGTGGGCGAGCCGCAGCCGCAGCATGACGAGCGTCATGAGCACCGTGCCGATGGCCTCGGCGCTGAGCACGAGCCCCCAGCCGGCCTCGCCGATGGCCTCGGTGGAGCTCGCGATGAGCGGGCCGAGCACCCCCACGACACCCACGTGGATGGCGTTCATGACGCCGAAGACGAGCACGACCACCCAGAGCCACTCGCGGCTCGTGAACTCGGTCCAGCCCTCGCGCAGCTCCGCGACCATGGAGTGCCGCGTGCCGGCATCCTCCCGGTGCCGGGGCAGCCCGACGCGCGCGAGGCAGACGACGGCGACGGCATACGTGAGCGCGTCGACCGCGAGCGCCCAGCCCGGGCCGACCCCGACGACGAGCAGCCCGGCCACGGCCGGCCCGACGATGGCGAGCCCGCTGCGGCTGAACGACAGCAGCGCGTTGGCCTGCTGCAGCCGGCGGCGGTCGACCACGAGCGGGACGACGCCCATCATGGCCGGCATCGTGAAGGCCGACACCGCGCCGTTGACGCCCTCGAGGACGGTCAGCTGGGTCAGCGTCGCGTGCCCGCTGATGATGAGCCCGGCCGCGAGCGCCTGGGTCACGCAGGTGAGCACGTGCGAGACCTGCAGCACGACGATGCGCGAGAACCGGTCGGCCACCACCCCGCCGACGAGCAGGAACACGACCATCGTCAGCGTGCGCACCCCGAGCACCTGCGCGAGCGCGCCCGCCGACTGGTCGATGTGCAGCACCGCGAAGGCGAGCGCGACGGGCACCATGACCGAGCCAGCGGTCGAGACGGTGCGGGCCGTGAAGTACCACGCGAAGCGACGGTCGCCGAGCGCCCCGAGCGACTCGCGGGGCCTCACCGCGCACCCCCACCCGTGCCGCCGCCCACGCCGCCACCCGCACCATTCGACGCAGCGGCGCCGGGGTCCATGCGGAAGGCCGCGACCGAGAGGTTGGCGCGCACCGTCCCCTCCGTACGCGGGGGGCGGGCGCTCGCGTGCAGCAGCCCGCTCGCCTCGCTGACGAGGTCGAAGACGCGCTCCCAGACCTCCGGCTCGACCCAGAGCTCCGCGTCGGTGAACATGGCCTTCCCGCGTCCCGGACGCCGCTCGCGCTCGGCATACCGACGAGGGATGGCCTCGGCGAGCACGCGGGCGTAGGCCATGCTCTCGTCGTCGCTCGAGGGCCGGTCACCGCTCGGACGCTCGGCGTCCCAGACGTGCCGGTACTTCTTCGCCCGGCCGCCGCGCACGCTCTCCTCCCCCGCGACCTCGAGCAGCCCGGCCGCGTGCAGCAGCCGCAGATGGTAGCTCGCGTTGGCCTGCGTGACGTCGAGCTCGCGCGCGACCTCCGCGGCGCTCAGCTCGGCGCCCGTCAGCAGCGAGAGCATCTGCAGCCGCAACGGGTGGGCCGTCGCACGCAGCTCGCTGATCCGCTCTTCTCCCAAAGACATGTTTGGGAGTATGTCGTCACCAGGTCTCGACCGTCAAGCACTTCTTTGGAGGTGGCTGGGTCACGTCCGAAGAACCGGTGTCCCGACGCTGGCGGCGCCGGTCAGGACTGGCTGTAGGCGAGGTGCACGACGCCGCTGTCGTACGCCTCGGTCTCGGCCAGGCTCAGCCCGCCGACGCGCTCGGACGTGAAGAGGCGCTCGCCCGAGCCGAGCACGACGGGGAAGACGAAGAGGTGCAGCCCGTCGACCAGCCCGTCGCGCAGCAGGGCCCGCACGAGCGTGCCGCTGCCGCTGACGTAGAGGGAGCCCTCCACCTCGTCGCGCAGCGCGGCGATGCGCTCGGGGTCGTAGCCGCCGATGACCCGGGAGTTGTTCCAGTCGGGGTCGCGCAGCGTCGTCGAGACGACGTTCTTGCGGGCGCCGTTGAAGAACGTCGCGCCCGGGTCGTCGTCGTCGGTGCGCGAGGACCACGCGGGGGCGAACATCTCGTAGGTGCGGCGGCCGAGCAGCAGCTCGGAGCCCGGTCCCGTGAGGCGACCGATCGCCTCACCCATGAGGGGGTCGAAGGGGAACTCCGCGGTCCAGCTCGGTTCCTCGAAGACCCCGTCGAGCGAGATGAACTCGTGCACCTCGATGCGTCCCACGGCGTGCCTCTCCGTCGGGCCGGCCCGGTGCACGTCGCACCGGAGTGACCGGTGCGGCCATCCTGCCTCAGTCCGCCGACATCCGCTCGGCCTCGAAGGTGAAGCCCTGCGCGCGGAGGCGATCGACGAGGGCGTCGCCGAGCGCCGTCGCCGGCGTGCCGACGCCGGCCCGCAGCGGCAGCCCGTCGTCGGCCGCCAGCGCGAGCACCGTCTGCCCAAGCATGACGGCGGTGCCGCCGTAGCCCGGGTCGAGGTCGGCGCCGACCCGCGTGCGGTAGCGGGCACCGGTCGTCGTGGTGGCCCGGATGTCGAGCCGGAAGCGGCCGGCGGCCTGGGTCTGGGGTGACGGCCCCTCCCCCGGCTTGGGCAGGAACCGGTCGAGCACCGCGCGCGTCGGGGCGAAGGACAGCCCGGCGAGCACGCCGCCGAGACCGACGGCCATGCCACCGGCCAGGAGCGGCGACATCGGCCCGGAGCCGAAGTCGGTGACCTCCCGGTAGCGCAGCCCGCGCCCGTAGGACCAGTGGGTGAGCGAATTCGACAGCCGCACGATGCGGGTGTTGTAGGAGGCCATGACGAACGGGCCCGTCCAGCGTCCCGTCGCCGGGTCGCGGTCGACGGGCACCGACCGGCGCACGCGCTCGAGCAGCCCGCGGGCCGGGGTTCGCCCCGACGACGGCTCCTCCGACCGGCGGGGGCTGAGGCCGTAGGGGTCGCCGATGACGCGCCGGGCCGCCGCGTCGGACCGGGCCGCGATGGCCTGCTGCCGTCCGGAGTCGATGGTGCCGCCGGAGATGCCGCCCTTGAGCGAACGCACGAGCAGCGTCGTGTCGGTGAGCGTGCCCTCGCCGTCGGCCGCCGCGCGGTGCGCCGTCGTCAGCACGCCGAGGTCGGAGGGGATCGAGTCGAACCCGCAGCTGTGCACGATGGCGGCGCCCGACTCGCGCGCCAGCGCGTCGAGCTCGTCGAGCGACCACCGGACGAAGAGGACCTCACCGGTGAGGTCGGCGTAGTGGGTGCCGGCCTCGGCGCAGGCGCGGGCGACGTGCTTGCCGTGCACGGCATACGGCCCCACCGTCGTGGCGAGCACCCGGGTGCGGTCGGCGAGCGCCCGCAGGCCCGGGGCGTCCGTCGCGTCGACGGTCACGACCTCCCAGCCGGCGGCGGCGCGACCGAGCTCGACGCGCAGCGCCTCGAGCTTCTCGCGGGAGCGGCCGGCGAGGGCCACCCGCAGCTCGGGGCCGGCCTGCGCGGCGACGTGCGCGGCCGTCAGGGCACCGACGAAGCCGGAGGCGCCGTAGAGGACGATGTCGAGGTCTCGATCAGCCATGGCGCCACTCTGTCACGGGCCGGTTCGTGGCCCGGCCTCAGAAGGTGTCGAGCGGGTCGACGCGGACCGCGACGACGGCGGCCTCCTTGCGCGCCGACCGGAACGCCTTGAGCGCGATGAGCGCCCGCGTCAGCTCGAGGGTGCCCTCGGGCGGCACGCGGACGAGCACGTGGTGGTCGGCCGGCGCGCGCTCACCGTCCGGGTCGGGCTGGCCACCGCGACGCACAGGAGCGCCGAGCTGCGAGAGCGGCACCGGACCGAGCACCTGGGCGTGGGCGGGCAGGTCGGCCTGCCCGAGCGCCTCCTCGAGCGCGCGCCGGCCCCCGGTCAGCTGGGCGACCCGGACCGCGGGTGGCAGGCCGAGCTCGCGACGCTCGAGCAGCTCGCGCTCCGCGAGCCAGGCGGGGTCCCACCGCACGAGCGCCTCGACGGCCGGCAGGGCGACCGCCTCGGGCGCGCCGCACAGCACGACGGCCCGACCCTGGCGGGCGAGGGCAGCCGCCGACATCCACCGGCGCAGCGCCTCGATCGGCGCGTCGAGCACCGGCAGGTCGAGGCTGGCCCAGGCGTCGAGGAGCAGCACGCCCGTGTAGCCGCCCTCCGCCACCGGCTCGGCGCCCGGCGTCGCGATGACGAGGGCCGGCTCACGGCCCACCGTGGCGAGCACCTCCCCCGACCCCGAGGTGTGCACCGGCACGCCGGGCAGGGCGCGGCCGATCTCCTCGGCCGTGCGGCGCGCCCCGGTGATCGACGACCGGAGCCGGCGCGACCCGCAGTGGCCGCACTCGAAGCCGTGGGCCGGCAGGGCGAGACCGCACCATCGGCACGTCGGGGCCGCGCCGGACGCGCCGAGCGCGACCGGTCCCTGGCAGCGCGTGCACCGGACCGGGGTGCGGCACTCGGCGCAGCTGAGCGACGGGAGGTAGCCGCGCCGGGGCACCTGGACGAGCACCGGGCCGTCGACGAGGGCGTCCTTGGCCACGCGCCAGGCGCGGGAGGGCAGGTGCGCCCGGGCGGCCGGCCCGTCGCGCTCCTCGTCGACGCCCTCGCCCGCGATGGTGACCCGGGGCGCCGCCGCGCGCAGGGTCGACGCGTCGGCCTCGACGGGCACGAGGGCGCCGGACTCGACGCCGACCTGCACGCGCAGGCTGCGGCCGAAGCCGCCGGCGAGCAACGCCGCGCCGGTCGCCTCCGCGCGCAGGCCGAGCACGACGCCGACGTGGTGGTACGGGGCCCGCGGCTCGGCGAGCAGGTCGTCGCCGTCGTCCCACCACGCGACGAGCCCGAGGTCGCGCACCGGGGCGAAGGCGGCCGCGCGGGTGCCGATGACGACGTCGACGTGGCCGCGCAGCACCTTGAGCCACGCGGTGTAGCGCGCCTGGGGGCCCTGGTCGGCCGTGAGCCGCACGTGCCGCCCCTTGCCGAGCAGGCCGGTCAGGGCGGCGTCGAGGCGGTCGACGTCGCGGTGGTCGGGCACGACGACGAGCGCCCCGCGCCCCGCGGCCTGCGCGGTGGCGACGGCGACGGCGAGCGCCTGGGGCCAGTCGGCGTCGGGCGCGCGCCCCGGCAGCGCCCCCCACGCGGCCGCCGGGCCCTCGCCGGCCGTGACGCGGCGCAGCCACGCCGGCCCGGCCGGGTAGGCCGTCCAGGGCCCGGGGTCGGGCGCCGCGACCTCCTCGCGGGGCGGGGGCTCGACGGCGAGGTTGCGCTCGGCCGTCGCGTGGCGCTTCGGCACGGCGAGGCGCAGCACGTCGCTCAGCGTGCCGGCATACCGGTCGGCGACGGCACGGCAGAGGGCGAGCACCTCGGGGGTCAGCACCGGCTCGGGACTGACCACGCGGCGCAGCGGGGTCAGGCGCCCGTCGTGCTCGGGCGCCTCGCGCCGCTCGACGACGAAGCCGTCGAGCTCGCGACCGGAGAAGCGCACGCGCACCCGGGCCCCCGGCACGGCGTCGTCGGCCAGCTCGTCGGGCACCGCGTACTCGAAGACGCGGTCGAGGTGCGCGAGCGGGGTCTCCACGACGACGGCAGCGACCGGCCGCCCGGCCGGTCGCTGCGTCGTCGTCGTGCTCTGCTCGCCCACGGGGGCGAATCTAGCCTCAGCCGGAGACGGCCGAGCGCAGGGCCTCCACGCGGTCGGTGCGCTCCCACGTGAACGGGTGCTCGACGCCCTCGGCGCTCGTGCGGCCGAAGTGGCCGTAGGCGGCCGTCGGGCGGTAGATCGGGCGGAGCAGGTCGAGGGCGTCGACGATCGCGGCCGGGCGCAGGTCGAAGACGTCGCCGATGGCCTGCTGGATCCTGTCGACGGGCACGGTCTCGGTGCCGAAGGTCTCGACGTAGAGGCCGACGGGCTGCGCCTTGCCGATGGCGTAGGCGATCTGGACCTCGCAGCGGCGGGCGAGGCCGGCCGCCACGACGTTCTTGGCCACCCAGCGCATGGCGTAGGCGCCGGAGCGGTCGACCTTGCTCGGGTCCTTGCCCGAGAAGGCGCCACCGCCGTGGCGGGCCATGCCGCCGTAGGTGTCGACGATGATCTTGCGGCCGGTGAGGCCGGCGTCGCCCATCGGGCCGCCGATCTCGAAGCGACCGGTGGGGTTGATGAGCGCGCGGTAGCCGCTGATGTCGAGGTCGGTGCCGCTCTCGCGCAGCTCGGCGAGCACGGGGTCGATGACGTGCTGGCGGATGTCGGGCTCGAGCATGCCCTCGAGCGAGACGTCGGGCGCGTGCTGGGTCGAGAGCACCACGGTGTCGAGCGCGACGGCGCGGTCCCCCTCGTAGGCGATCGTCACCTGCGTCTTGCCGTCGGGGCGCAGGTAGGCCAGCTGCTCGTTCTTGCGCACCTGCGTCAGGCGCTCGGAGAGGCGGTGCGCGAGGTGGATCGGCAGCGGCATGAGCTCGGCCGTGTCGTCGCAGGCGTAGCCGAACATCAGGCCCTGGTCGCCGGCGCCCTGCTTGTCGAGCAGGTCGTCGACGTCGCCTGAGCGGTGCTCGTGGGCCGTGTCGACGCCCTGGGCGATGTCGGGCGACTGGGCGCCGATCGAGATCGAGACGCCGCAGGTGCGCCCGTCGAAGCCCTTCTGGGAGCCGTCGTAGCCGACCTCGAGGATCGTCTCGCGCACGATCCGCGGGATCTCCACGTATGCCGTCGTCGACACCTCGCCCGCGACGTGCACGAGACCGGTCGTGACCATCGTCTCGACGGCGACGCGGGCCTGCGGGTCCTCCGCGAGGAGGGCGTCGAGGATCGAGTCGCTGATCTGGTCGCAGATCTTGTCCGGGTGTCCCTCGGTGACGGACTCGGACGTGAACAGGCGTGCGGACACGTGCTCTCCCTAGCTTCGGTGCGGGGTGGGTGCGTGGTGGCTGGGTGTGGTTCGGTGGCCGGGCGCCGGTGGATGGTGCGGGCGGCGGGTCACGTCGCTGCGCGAGTCTAGTGCTCAGCCCAGCAGGGGCGAGAGGGTGTCCCAGAGCACGTCGGCGACGGCGTCCTTCGACGTCGGGCCCACGGAGGTGACCTCGTCGGTGCCACGGCGCAGCAGGTGCACCGTCGTGTCGTCCTTGCCGAAGGTGAGGTCGGTGCCGACCTCGTTGACGACCTGCAGGTCGCTGCCCTTGCGGGCGAACTTGGCCCGGGCGTGGTCCATCACCGAGCCGTCGGCGTCGCCCGTCTCGGCGGCGAAGCTGACGATGTAGGGGCTGCTCGACCCGCGCGCCGCACGGGCGGCCACGAGGCCGCGCACGATGTCGGGGTTCTCGACGAGCTCGACCCGCAGGCCGGCGCCGGGGTCGGCGGACTTCTTGATCTTGCTGTCGCTCACGGCGGCGGGCCGGAAGTCCGCGGGTGCGGCGGCCATGACGACGACGTCGGCCCCCTCGGCGGCCTCCTCGACGGCCCGCTGCAGCTCGAGGGTCGTGCCGACCGGCACGACGTCGACGCCGTCGGGCAGCGGCACGGAGACGTTCGCCGCGACGAGGGTCACACGTGCGCCGCGCGCGGCGGCCGCCCTGGCGATCGCCACGCCCTGCTTGCCCGACGACCGGTTGCCGAGGTAGCGCACCGGGTCGAGCGGCTCGCGCGTGCCACCGGCGGAGACGACGACGCGGCGCCCCTCGAGGTCGCGCCGCGCGGGACCGCCGTGCCCGCCGGAGCCGGGGCCCCCGCTGGGGTCCTCGCCCTGCGGGACGTCGGCGGCAAGCACCTCGAGGCACGCGGCATACAGCTGCTCGGGCTCGGGGAGGCGGCCGGCGCCGGTGTCCTTGCCGGTGAGGCGACCGACGGCAGGCTCGACGACGTGGGCGCCGCGCGAGCGCAGCGTCGCGACGTTGGCGCGGGTGGCCGCGTGCTCCCACATCTCGGTGTGCATGGCGGGCGCGAAGACGACCGGGCACCGGGCGGTGAGCAGGGTCGTGGTCAGCAGGTCGTCGGCGAGGCCGGCCGCGGCCTTGGCCAGCAGGTCGGCCGTGGCCGGGGCGACGACGACGAGGTCGGCCGCCTGGCCGATGCGCACGTGCGGCACCTCGTGCACCGACGTCCAGACGTCGGTGCTGACAGGCCGGCCGGAGAGCGCCGACCACGTCGGCGCCCCGACGAACTGCAGGGCGGCCGCCGTGGGCACGACGCGGACCTCGTGCCCGCCCTCGGTGAAGAGGCGCAGGAGCGACGCGGCCTTGTAGGCGGCGATGCCCCCACCGACACCGAGGACGACCCGCATCGCGTCGCTCAGGCCTCGGTGGGCGTCGAGGTGAGCAGGCCCTCGTTGATCTCGCGCAGGGCGATCGACAGCGGCTTCTCGTGGACCTCGGTCTCGACGAGCGGTCCGACGTAGTCGAGCAGGCCCTCCTGCAGCTGGGAGTAGTAGGCGTTGATCTGGCGCGCGCGCTTGGCGGAGTAGATGACGAGCGCGTACTTCGAGTCGGCGGCGGTCAGGAGGTCGTCGATCGGCGGGTTGGTGATGCCGATGGGAGCAGCCTGGGTACCGGACACAGTGATCTCGTTTCGTTGGTTTCAGCAGGGTCACGCTCGCGTGCGAGCACGCGAACGGGATCGGGACTCACCGTCCGGCGCGTCCCGATCTCATCAATGATACGAGTTCTTCGCTGGCCCGCCGAACATCGTCGTTGACGACGACCTCGTCGAACTCGCTCTGGGCGGCCAGCTCGGCGCGCGCAGTCGAGAGGCGACGCTCCCGCTCGGCCTCGTCCTCGGTGCCGCGGCCGACGAGCCGACGCACCAGCTCGTCCCAGCTCGGCGGCGCGAGGAAGACGAAGAGCGCCTCGGGCCACGTCTCGCGCACCTGGCGCGCGCCCTGCAGGTCGATCTCGAGGAGGGCGTCGCGGCCCTCGCGGATGACCCGCTCCACCGGGCCGCGCGGGGTGCCGTACTTGGCGGCGCCGTGCACGACGGCGTACTCGAGGAACTCCCCCGCCGCGACGAGCCGGTCGAACTCGGCGTCGTCGACGAAGTGGTAGTGCACACCGTCGACCTCGCCCGGGCGGGGACGACGCGTCGTCATCGACACCGAGAACCACACACCGGGGAAGTGCGTGCGCACGTAGGCGGCGATGGTGCCCTTGCCGACCGCGGTGGGCCCGGCCAGCACCGTGAGGCGTCCGCGCGGGCGCTCCTGCGCGTCGGGGCCGGTCGGGTCGCTCGGGGTGGTCGCAGCCGCCATCACGGCTTCTCGAAGCGGCGCAGCAGGGCGGCGACCTGGTTGGCGCCGAGGCCGCGCACCCGCCGGGACTCGGCGATGCCGACCTCGTCCATGATCGCGCGGGCCCGCACGCGCCCGACGCCGGGCATCGACTCGAGCAGCTCGGTCACCTTCATCTTGCCGATGACCGGGTCGGCCTTGCCGTCCTCGAGCACCTCGGCGAGCGAGCCGCTCGAGTACTTGAGGCGGTTCTTGACCGCTGCCCGCTCCCGTCGAGCGGCCGCGGCCTTCTCGAGGGCTGCGGCCCGTTGCTCGGGGGTGAGCGGTGGAAGCGCCACGGTGGTCGGTCTCCTCGATGCCTGCGGGAGCGCCGCGCGCCCCCCGTCCTGTTCGGTCATGTGTATCCGCCGAACCTAGCGAGCCGCGCGTCCGCGCCGCAACGCGGGCCCCCCGTCGGTGCTCAGACGGGCAGCGACTCGGCGATGCGCAGCGCCTGCGCGGCGAGCCGGCTCGGCTCCGGGCCGGCCGAGAGCACCTCACGGCTCGAGGCCGCGAGCACCTGGCCCCGAGCTGCGCCGAAGGTGGCCCCGAGCGAGGCGACGGTGCCGCCCTGCGCCCCGAAGCCGGGGGCGAGCACGGGTGTGGCGGCCGACACGAGGTCGAGCCCGAGGTCGGCCACGGCGGTGCCGACGGTGGCGCCGACGACGAGGCCGATGCTGCCGAGCTCGCCCCGCGCGCGGGCCGGGGCGTTGTCGCTCGCCGCGCCGCGCACGATCGAGGCCGCGACGGACTCCCCGTCACGGCGCGCGTGCTGCACCTGCGCCCCCTCGGGGTTCGAGGTGAGCGCGAGCACGAAGAGCCCCCGGCCCGTGCGCGTGGCGAGGTCGACGGCGGGTCGCAGCGACTCGTAGCCGAGGTAGGGACTCACCGTCAGCGCGTCGGGCGGTGCCACGGCGTCGTCGGCGAGGTACGCGTGGGCGTATGCCGTCATCGTCGAGCCGATGTCGCCGCGCTTCGCGTCGAGGATCGTCAGCGTGCCCGCCTCGCGCAGCTCGGTGAGCACGCGCTCGAGGACGGCGATGCCGCGGCTGCCGAAGACCTCGAAGAAGGCCGACTGCGGCTTGACGGCGGCCACCCGGCCGGCGAACGCCTCGACGCAGGTCAGGGCGAAACGCTCGAGACCCGCGACGTCGTAGGTCAGACCCCACGACTCGACGAGCGCGCGGTGCGGGTCGATGCCGGCGCAGAGGGCCCCGCGCTCGCGCATGGCCGCGTGCAGGCGCGCCCCGAACGGCGCGGCAGCCGGGGCGCCAAACGGGTTGCCCGTCGGGTTGCTCGTCGGGTCGCTCGTCGGGGCGTTCACCGGCGCCCCCGTCCGTGGGCCGCCCCGACGGCGTCGGTGAAGCGGGTGTAGCCCCGCTCACCGAGCAGCTCGGTCAGCTCGGCGAGCACCCGCACGGGTGCCGACGGGTCGTTGAACACCGCCGTGCCGACCTGGATCGCGCTCGCACCGGCCGCGACGAGCTCGAGGGCGTCGCGCCCGGTGCGCACGCCGCCGACGCCGATGATCGGCACCGTGGGGATGCGCCCCTCGAACATCGCCTGGCGCACCTGCCAGACGGCGCGCACCGCCACGGGGCGGATGCCGGGGCCGGAGAGGCCGCCGGTGACGCCGCCGAGGTGCGGCTGCATCCGGTCGGTGTCGATCGACATGCCGAGCAGGGTGTTGATCATCGTGAGGCCGTCGGCCCCGGCCTTGACGCAGGCCGCGGCGATCGCGGTGATGTCGGTGACGTCGGGGCTCAGCTTGGCGAAGACGGGGATGTTGCGGGGCAGCTGCTCGCGCACGAGGGCGACGACCTTGGCCGACGCCATCGGGTCGCAGGCGAAGACGAGGCCGCGGTTGGCGACGTTGGGGCACGAGATGTTCACCTCGACGCCGATGACCGCGTCGAAGGCGCGGCTCGCGCGCAGCGTCGCCGCCACGTGCGCGTACTCCGTGCTCGAGCCGCCGGCGATGGAGGGCAGCACGCGCGCCCCGACCGAGTGCAGCCACGGCAGGTCGTCGTCGACGAACGCGGCGATGCCCGGCCCCTGCAGGCCGATCGAGTTGAGCATGCCCGAGGGCGTCTCGGCCATGCGGGGCGTGCCCCGGCCCGAGCGCGGGTCGGCCATGACCGACTTGGTGACGAACGCGCCGAGGTCGGCGACGTCGAAGAAGCGGTGCAGCTCGCGGCCGTTGGCCGCGCAGCCCGACGCGGTCATGAGCGGGTTGGGCAGGCGGTGACCGCCGCCGAGGTCGACGGCCATGTCGACGCTCGCCGTCGGGGCCGCCGGGTGCCCTGCGCCGCCCGGCGTCGTCGTGTCGTGCGTCGTCGTCATCAGTGACCTCCCACCTTCGGCGCCCCGACCGCGTCGTCGGGCACCCTGGCCCGCCCGCCGTCGAAGGCGTCCCAGCGCACGCGGTCGCCCCGGAAGACGGGGCCCTCGACGCAGGAGCGGACCATCCGCGTGCGCCCGTCGCCGCCGACCACCGGCATGACGCACGTCATGCAGACGCCGACGCCGCAGGCCATGGCCTCCTCGACGGCGACCTGCGCCACCGCGCCGTGGGCCTCGGCGATGCGGGTGATCGAGCCGAGCATCCCCATCGGTCCGCAGCCGTAGACCACCCCGGCCCCGGTGCGGCCGAGGATGCCGGGCAGCACGTCGCTGACCCACCCCTGCTGGCCGGCGGAGCCGTCGTCGGTCGTCACCGTCACCCCGTCGCAGCTCCTCCGGGCCTCGACGACGCCGAAGAGGCGGTCCTCGCTCGCCGCGCCTAGCACCATCTCGACGTGGCAGCCCCGCTCGCGCAGCTCGCTCGCGAGCCAGAAGAGCGGGGCGCTGCCGTAGCCGCCGCCGACGAGCACGCACGGCACCGGCTCGGTGGGCAGCGGGAACGCCTTGCCGAGCGGCCCGACGACGTCGACGGTGTCGTGCGGCACGCGGTCGACGATCCAGCGCGTGCCGGCGCCGACCGCGGAGACGACGATCTCGACGGTGCCGCCGTAGGTGCCGCTGGGGCTCACCTTGTGGATCGAGAACGAGCGGCGCAGCAGCGTGCCCGACGTCTCCCCGCCCACCGCGAGGGCGACGAACTGGCCCGGGCGGGCGAGCTCCGCCACCCCGGGCGCGACCAGCGTCAGGTGCTGGTACGCGCCCACCCGCTTCGTGGCGATGACCTCGGCGACCTCCTGCGTGACGCGGGCGCGCAGCGGGGCGGGGCTCATGCCTGCACCTCCGCACCGGCGAGCGCCGGGCGCCGACCGTAGAGGTCGAGGTCGCGGGCGTGGTCCTGCAGCGAGGTGACGCGGATCTCCTCGGTCATGTGCGACTCGATGCCGAGCACGGCGGCCGCGAGCGTCGCGATCGTGGTGATGATCGGCTTGTCGGCGCTCGTCGTCGCCGCGCGGATGGCGTAGCCGTCGGCGCGGGCGTCCTGGCCCGAGGGCGTGTTGACGACCATCTGCACGGTTCCGTCGGTGATGAGGTCGACGATCGAGCGCTCGCTCGGGTCGCCCTCGCCGGACCGCTCGGTGATCTTGCGGACGACCGTCGCCGGGATGCCGTTGCGCTTGAGCACCGCGGCCGTGCCCTTCGTCGCGAGGATCGTGAAGCCGAGGTCGACGAGGCGCTTGACCGGGAAGAGCATGGCGCGCTTGTCGCGGTTGGCCACCGACACGAAGATCGCGCCGGACCGGGGCAGGCCGGAGCCGCTGCCCTGCTGCGCCTTGGAGAACGCGGAACCGAAGTCGCGGTCGATGCCCATGACCTCCCCGGTCGAGCGCATCTCGGGCCCGAGGAGCGAGTCGACGGCGACGCCCTCCTTGGTGCGGAAGCGCTTGAACGGCAGCACGGCCTCCTTGCACGAGACCGGCGCGTGGTCGGGCAGCGAGCCGCCGTCACCGGTCGGGGGCAGCACGCCCTCCTCGCGCAGCTCCGCGATCGTCGCGCCGAGCATGACGCGGGCGGCGGCCGTCGCGATCGGCACGCCGGTGGCCTTGGCCACGAACGGGACGGTGCGCGAGGCCCGCGGGTTGGCCTCGATGACGTAGAGGATGTCCTGCGCGAGGGCGAACTGCACGTTCATGAGGCCGCGTACGCCGATGCCCTCGGCGAGCTTCCGGGTGGCCACCCGCACGCGCTCGAGCTCGCCGTCGCCCAGCGTCGCGGGCGGCAGCGTGCACGAGCTGTCGCCCGAGTGGATGCCGGCCTCCTCGACGTGCTCCATGATGCCGCCGAGGTACATGTCCTCGCCGTCGAAGAGGGCGTCGACGTCGATCTCGATGGCGTCGTCGAGGAAGCGGTCGACGAGGATCGGGTGGTCGGGAGAGGCCTCCGTGGCCTTCTCGACGTAGGTGACGAGGGAGTCGTCGTCGTAGACGATGACCATGCCCCGCCCGCCGAGCACGTAGGACGGGCGGACGAGCACCGGGTAGCCGATCTCGCGGGCGATGACGAGCGCCTCGTCGGCGCTGTAGGCCGTGCCGTGCTTCGGCGCGACGAGTCCCGCTCGGGCGAGCACCTGGCCGAAGGCGCCGCGGTCCTCGGCGAGGTGGATGGCGCTCGGCGAGGTGCCGACGATCGGCACGCCCTCGTCCTCGAGGGCCTGGGCGAGCCCGAGCGGCGTCTGGCCACCGAGCTGCACGATGACGCCGGCGATGGGGCCCGCCTGGCTCTCGGCGTGGATGACCTCGAGCACGTCCTCGAGGGTCAGCGGCTCGAAGTAGAGCCGGCTGCTCGTGTCGTAGTCGGTCGAGACCGTCTCGGGGTTGCAGTTCACCATGACGGTGTCGAAACCCTTGTCGCGCAGGGCGAACGACGCGTGCACGCAGGAGTAGTCGAACTCGACGCCCTGACCGATGCGGTTCGGCCCGGAGCCGAGGATGATGACGGCCGGGCGCTCGCGCGGCGCGACCTCGGTCTCCTCGTCGTACGAGCTGTAGTGGTAGGGCGTCGCGGCCGCGAACTCGGCCGCGCACGTGTCGACGGTCTTGTAGACCGGGCGTACGCCCAGCGCGTGCCGCACGCCGCGGACGACCGCCTCCGGCATCCGGCGCAGGGTGGCCACCTGGGCGTCGCTGAAGCCGTGCCGCTTGACGAGCCGCAGCAGCTCGGGCGTCACCTCGTCCGCGTCCGCGAGCATGGCCGCCACGTCGTTGACGAGCGCGATCTGGTCGAGGAACCACGGGTCGATGCCCGTGGCGTCGTGCACCTCCTCGACCGTGAAGCCGCCGCGGAGGGCCTGCTGCACCAGCACGATCCGACCGTCGGTGGGCGTGCGGGCGGCCTCGAGCGCGCGCTCGGCGGCGGCCCGGGTGATCTCGCCCTCCCAGTGGAAGGTCGCCCCCTTCTTCTCGAGCGAGCGGAGCGCCTTCTGCAGCGCCTCGGTGAAGTTGCGGCCGATCGCCATGGCCTCGCCGACCGACTTCATCGTCGTGGTCAGCGTCGGGTCGGCCGCGGGGAACTTCTCGAACGCGAAGCGGGGCACCTTGACGACGACGTAGTCGAGCGTGGGCTCGAAGCTCGCGGGGGTCTCGCGGGTGATGTCGTTCGGCACCTCGTCGAGGGTGTAGCCGATGGCCATCTTCGCCGCGATCTTGGCGATCGGGAAGCCGGTCGCCTTGGAGGCGAGGGCGCTCGAGCGCGAGACGCGCGGGTTCATCTCGATGACGATGATGCGACCGTCGGCCGGGTTGACGGCGAACTGGATGTTGCAGCCACCCGTCTCGACGCCGACCTCGCGGATGACGGCGATGCCGATGTCGCGCAGCCGCTGGTACTCGCGGTCGGTGAGCGTCAGGGCCGGCGCGACGGTGATCGAGTCGCCGGTGTGCACGCCCATCGGGTCGAGGTTCTCGATGGAGCAGACGACAACGACGTTGTCGGCGTGGTCGCGCATCACCTCGAGCTCGTACTCCTTCCAGCCGAGGATCGACTCCTCGAGGAGCACCTCGGTCGTCGGGGAGTACTGCAGGCCGGCGCCGCCGAGGAGCCGCAGGTCGGCCTCGTCGTAGGCGAAGCCGGAGCCGAGGCCGCCCATCGTGAACGACGGGCGCACGACGACGGGGTAGCCGAGCTCGTCGGCGGCGGCGAGCAGCTCGTCCATGGAGTGGCAGATGACGGACTTCGCCGACTCCGCGCCGCACCGCTCGACGACGCCCTTGAACTTCTCGCGGTCCTCGCCGAGCTGGATGGCGTCGACGTTCGCGCCGATGAGGGGGCAGCCGTACTTCTCGAGGACCCCGTTGTCGTGCAAGGAGATCGCGCAGTTGAGGGCGGTCTGCCCACCGAGTGTCGCGAGAACGGCGTCGGGGCGCTCCTTGGCGATGATCGCCTCGACGACCTCGGGGGTGATCGGCTCGACGTAGGTGGCGTCGGCGAACTCCGGGTCGGTCATGATCGTCGCCGGGTTGCTGTTGACGAGGATGACGCGGATGCCCTCCTCGCGCAGCACGCGGCAGGCCTGCGTGCCGGAGTAGTCGAACTCGCAGGCCTGGCCGATGACGATCGGGCCGGAGCCGATGACGAGGACGCTCTTGATGTCGTCGCGCTTGGGCATCAGGCGCTGACCTCCGTGGTCTGGTGTGCGGTCTGTCGGTCGGTCATGAGCTCCACGAAGCGGTCGAAGAGGTAGGCGGCGTCGTGCGGGCCGGCCGCCGCCTCGGGGTGGTACTGCACGGAGTAGGCGGGCACGTCGAGGCACTCCAGCCCCTCGACGACGTCGTCGTTGAGGCACACGTGCGAGACGCGTACCCGGCCGTATGCCGTGTCGCTGTCTTCGTCGAGCGGGGCGTCCACCGCGAAGCCGTGGTTGTGCGCCGTCACCTCGACCTTGCCCGTCGTGCGGTCCATGACGGGCTGGTTGATGCCGCGGTGGCCGTACTTGAGCTTGTACGTGCCGAAGCCGAGCGCGCGACCGAGGAGCTGGTTGCCGAAGCAGATGCCGAAGAACGGGATCCTCCGGTCGAGCACCTCACGGAGCAGGGCCACCTCGTGCTCGGCCGACGCCGGGTCGCCGGGACCGTTCGAGAAGAAGACGCCGTCCGGTCCGGACTCCCCCACGGCGAGCAGGTCCTCGATCGTCGCGGTCGCCGGCAGCACGTGCACCTCGATGCCGCGCTGCGCCAGCAGCGCCGGCGTCATCGCCTTGATGCCGAGGTCGACGGCGGCGACCGTGAAGCGCTTCTCGCCGAGGGCGCGGACGGCATACGGCTCGGCGGTCGTGACCTCGGCCGCGAGGGCCGCGCCGGCCATCTGCGGGCTCGTGCGCACCGCGTCGAGCAGCTCGGCCTCGGAACGGTCGGCCGCGTCGCCGCTGAAGATGCCGACGCGCATCGCGCCGCGCTCGCGCAGGTGGCGGGTCAGGGCGCGCGTGTCGACGTCGCAGATGCCGACGACGCCCTGGTCGGCGAGCTCGTCCTCGAGGTCGCGCGTGGCGCGCCAGCTCGACGAGCGGATCGCGGGGTCGCGCACGACGTAGCCGGCCGCCCAGATGCGCGAGCTCTCGTCGTCCTCGGCGTTGACGCCGGTGTTGCCGACGTGGGGCGCGGTCATGACGATGACCTGCCGGTGGTAGCTCGGGTCGGTGAGGGTCTCCTGGTAGCCGGTCATGCCGGTGGAGAAGACCGCCTCCCCCACCGTCTGCCCGATGGCGCCGTAGGACGCGCCGTGGAAGGTTCGGCCGTCCTCGAGGACGAGGGTGGCCGCGCCGCGCGCGCGGGTGGGGCGGCCGTCCCGGCTCGGGACGGTCAGCGGTGTCTGGGTGGTCACAGGTCTGCTCCCGTGGTCGCGTTCGTCAGTTCTCGGTGGGTGGTGCCGGTGTCCGCCGCGCTGCGGACGTCGTGGGTGACGCGGCCCGCGTGGACCGTCGCCTGGACGGCGCCGCGGAGGGTGCGCCCGTGCCACGGGTTGTTGCGCGAGCGGCTGAGGCTCGCGGCGGCGTCGACGGTGACCTCGCGGTCGGGGTCGACGAGGGTGATGTGGGCCGGGCTGCCGACGGCGAGATCCCTTCCCTGGTGGGCGAGTCCGCCGATGCGGGCCGGCGCGCTCGACATGACGCGAGCGACGTCGGCCCAGCCGAGCAGGCCCGGTCGCACCATGACGTCGCTGACGACCGAGAGGGCCGTCTCGAGACCGAGCATGCCGAAGGCTGCGTCGACGAAGGCGTGCTCCTTGTCGTGCCGCGCGTGCGGCGCGTGGTCGGTGGCGACGGCGTCGATGGTGCCGTCGGCGAGCGCCGCCCGCAGCGCCTCGACGTCCTCCGTCGGGCGCAGCGGCGGGTTCACCTTGAACACCGGGTCGTAGCCGACGAGCAGGTCGGTCGTCAGGGCGAGGTGGTGCGGGGTGACCTCGGCGGTGACGTCGATGCCCTGCGCCTTGGCCCAGCGGATCACCTCGACGGTGCCCGCCGTGGAGACGTGCGCGACGTGCACGCGCGAGCCGGTGTGGCGGGCCAGCATGACGTCGCGGGCGACGACCGACTCCTCGGCGATGCCGGGCCAGCCGGGCAGGCCGAGCCGGCCCGACACCTCGCCCTCGTGGCAGCAGGCCTCGCGGCCCGCGAGACGCGGGTCCTGGGCGTGCTGGCTGACGACGCCGCCGAACGGCTTGACGTACTCCAGCGCCCGCCGCATGATCCGCGCGTCGTGCACGCAGTGGCCGTCGTCGCTGAAGACCCGCACCCGGGCCCGGGAGCGGGCCATCAGGCCGAGCTCGGCGAGCTCGGCGCCCTCGAGGCCCTTCGTCACGGCGCCGACGGGCACCACCTCGGTGAGGCCGCAGGCGCGACCGAGGTCGAGGATGCGCTCGGCCGCCTCCGCGGTGTCGGTGACCGGGCTCGTGTTGGCCATCGCGAAGACGGCCGTGAAGCCGCCGGCGGCGGCGGCGGCCGAGCCGGTGGCGATCGTCTCGGCGTCCTCGCGGCCGGGCTCGCGCAGGTGCACGTGCAGGTCGACGAGGCCGGGGAGGGCGACGAGGCCGTCGGCGTCCAGCACCTCGGCGTCGCGCGGCGCGCCGATGCTGCCGACCTCGGTGATGACGCCGTCCTCGACGAGCAGGTCTGCCGCGGCGGCGCCGAGGAGGCGGGCGCCGCGGATCACGAGGCGGGTCATCGGGAGGCTCCTTCGGCGACGGGGACGGTGGGCGCCGGCGAGTCCTCGCCGGCGAGCAGGTGGTAGAGCACGGCCATCCGCACGGCCACGCCGGCCGAGACCTGGTCGAGCACGACCGACTGCGGCGAGTCGGCGGCCTCGGGAGCGATCTCGAGGCCCCGGTTCATCGGGCCGGGGTGCAGCACGAGCACCTCGGGGTTGCGGGCGACGAGCGTCTCGAGGCGGTCGCGGGTCAGCCCGTAGCCCACGGTGTACTCCCGCGGCGTCGGGAAGAAGCCACCGCTCATCCGCTCGCGCTGGACGCGGAGCATCATGACCGCGTCGACGGGGCCGTGCTCGCCCTCGCCGGCGAGCACCGGGTCGAGGTGCCAGCTCGTGGCGAAGCCGTCGGCCGCGCTCCACGCGGCGATCCCGCTCGGCATGAGGGTGGGCGGAGCGACGACGGTGACCCGTGCGCCGAGCGTCTTGAGGGTGATGACGTTGCTGCGGAAGACCCGCGAGTGGGTCAGGTCGCCGACGACGACGACGTGCTTGCCGTCGAGGTCACCGAGGCGCGTGCGCAGGGTGTAGGCGTCGAGCAGGGCCTGCGTGGGGTGCTCGTGGGTGCCGTCCCCCGCGTTGATGACGCTGCAGCGCACCCACTGGGCCACCTGGTGGCAGGCGCCGGAGGCGTTGTGGCGGATGACGAGCGCGTCGACGGCCATGGCGTCGACGGTCATGGCCGTGTCGCGCAGGCTCTCGCCCTTGCTCGTCGACGACCCCTTGGCCGAGAGGTTGATCGTGTCGGCCGACATCCACTTGCCCGCGATCTCGAAGGAGCTGCGGGTGCGCGTCGAGTCCTCGAAGAAGAAGTTGATGACGGTGCGCCCCCGCAGGGTGGGCACCTTCTTGACCTCGCGGCGCTGCAGGTCGTGCATCGACGCGGCCGTCTCGAGGATGTCCTCGACCTCGGTGCGCGTGAGGTCGGCGGAGGAGATGAGGTGCTTGGTCATCGCGTCTCCCCGCCGCTGATCCGCACGACGTCGAGTCCGTCGACCTCGGCGACCCGCACGTGCACGCGCTCGTCGCGCGACGTCGGGAGGTTCTTGCCGACGTGGTCGGCCCGGATCGGCAGCTCGCGGTGGCCGCGGTCGACGAGGACCGCGAGGCGCACGGCGCGCGGGCGGCCGAGCTCGGCGAGCGCGTCGAGGGCGGCCCGGATGGTGCGGCCGGAGTAGAGCACGTCGTCGACGAGCACGACGACCTTGTCGTCGATGCCGCCGTCGGGGATGCGCGAGCGGTGCGCCGTGCGCACCGGGTTGCGGCGCAGGTCGTCGCGGTGGAGCGTGATGTCGAGCTCGCCGACGGGCACCGGCGTGCCCTCGACGGCCTCGATGCCGGCGGCGAGGCGCCGCGCGAGCGGGACGCCGCGGGAGGGGATGCCGAGCAGGACGAGCCCCTCGCTCCCCTTGTTCCGCTCGAGGATCTCGTGACCGATGCGCCGCAGGGCCCGGGAGACGTCCCCCGCGGTCATGACGTCACGCGCGTCGTCGGGGATGCTCGGGCGGTCGCTCGAGGACTGGGCAGATGCACTCAGGTCTGGGCAGGCCATGGCTGCCGGACCTCCTTCCCCGCCTCACAGGACGGTGGTTAAAGGATGTCGTCGCCGTGGAGTCTAGCGGCCGGCCGGACCGGCCCTCGACCCGGACCGCGTCGTGGACGTGACCGGGGCCCGCGAGCTGAACCGCGCCGCGCGCCGGTGCAGCCGCGCCGGGGCGCCTCTCCCGCCCGGCCCGCTCGGCGTGTCGTCGCCCGTCGGCACGCGCCGGAAGAAGCGCCCCTTGGCCACCTCGACGAGCGCCAGGTAGGCGACGACGAGGGCGACCACGGCGGCCACCACCGCCCCGGGCAGCGGGACGAAGCCCAGCTCCGCGGCCAACGGCGTCGTCGGCAGCACCGCCCCCACGAGCACGATCGAGGTGACCGAGACGACGAGGCCGAGGCTCGGCCGGCTCCGGAAGAACGGGGTGCGCCGGGTGCGGATGACGAAGATCACGAGCGACTGCGTGGCGAGCGACTCGACGAACCAGGCGGTCTGGAAGAGGGACTGCGACGCGTGGAACCCCCACAGCATGAGGGCGAACGTGCCGAGGTCGAAGAGCGAGCTGAGCGGGCCGAAGAAGAGCATGTAGCGCCGGATGAGCCGCAGGTCCCAGTGCGAGGGCCGCCGCAGCTGCTCGGGGTCGACGGCGTCGCCCGGGATGGCGAGCTGCCCGGTGTCGTAGAGCAGGTTGCCGAGCAGCACCTGCGGCGGCAGCATCGGCAGGAAGGGCAGCACGGCCGAGGCCGCGGCGGCCGAGAACATGTTGCCGAAGTTGCTCGACGTCCCCATCAGCACGTACTTGACGGTGTTCGCGAAGACCCGGCGCCCCTCGACGACGCCGTCGGCGAGCACGCCCAGGTCCTTGTCGAGCAGCACGATGTCGGCGGCGTCCTTGGCGACGTCGGTCGCCGAGTCGACCGAGATGCCGATGTCGGCCGCGTGGAGCGCGAGGGCGTCGTTGACCCCGTCGCCGAGGAAGGCCACGTCGAGCCCCCGCGAGCGCTGGGCCCGCACGATCCGTGCCTTCTGCTCGGGCGAGACGCGGGCGAAGACGCCGGACGACTCCACGGCGTCGGCGAGCGTGGCGTCGTCCATGGCCTCGACGTCCGCCCCGGTGAGCGTGCCGCGCGCCGGAAGCCCGAGGCGTCGGCACACCGACTCGGCCACGAGGGGGTTGTCGCCCGTGATGACCTTGACGTCGACGCCGAGCCGGTCGAGCCGCTCGAGGGCAGCCACGGCGCTCTGCTTCGGCGCGTCGAGGAACACGAGGAAGCCGACCAGCTCGAGGCCGTCCTCGTCGGCCGGGGTCGGCGCGGCCGCGGCGTCCCAGGGTCGGCGCGCGACCGCGACCACCCTTGCGCCGGAACGGAACTTGCGCTCTGCCACGCTGGTGGCGGTGTCGGGGAGGCGGGTGCAGGCGGGCAGCACCTGCTCGGGGGCGCCCTTCGTCACCAGCTCGCGCGAGCCGTCGGCGCTCTCGAGCACGACGGAGACGCGGCGTCGCGCGTGGTCGAAGGGCAGTGTGGCGACCCGACGCGGCTGCGCCGGGCCCGCCACGAGGTCGGGCGCCCCCGGTGCGGACCACAGCGCCGCGTCGAGGGGGTCGCTGCCGGCATACGTGGGCGTGCGGCCGGAGGCGTCGACGGCGTCGACGGGGGCGCTCGTGCAGAGCATCCCGAGGCGGGCGGCCTCGTCGCACGAGCCGCCGTCCGGGCCGAGCGCCCGCATGAAGGTGATGTGGCCCTGCGTCAGCGTGCCGGTCTTGTCGGTCATCAGCACGTGGATGTCGCCGAGGTCCTCGATGCACACGAGGCGCTTGACGAGCACCTTGCGCCGGGCCAGCTCGCGCGACCCGGTGGCGAGGCTCGTCGAGACGATCGCCGGGAGCAGCTGCGGCGTGATGCCGACCGCGATGGCGAGCGAGAAGAGCAGTGCGTCGAGGAACGGGCGGTGCAGCACGAGGTTCGCCGCGAGCACGAACGCCGTCAGGGCCGCCGCCACGACGACGAGCATCCCCGAGAAGCGGCGCAGGCCGACCTGGAACTCCGTCTCGCCGTGGCGGGTGCCGAGGGCGACGGCGATCCGGCCGAAGCGAGCCGCCGACCCGGTCGCGACGACGACGCCCTCCCCCGACCCCGCCGAGACGACCGTGCCCATCCACGCGACGTCGGCCGGGGTCGCGCCGGCGTCGCGCGCGGGGTCCTTGGCCACCGGCAGCGACTCGCCGGTGAGCATCCCCTCGTCGCACTCGAGGCCGGTCGCCGCCGTGAGGCGCAGGTCGGCGGGCACGACCTCGCCGAGCTGCAGGCGCACGACGTCGCCCGGCACGAGCAGGGCCACGTCGAGGCGCTGGGGCCGCCCGTCGCGCACGACGGTGACGTCGTGGTGGATCCGCGAGTGCAGCGCGTCGGCGGCGACCTCGGCGCGGTACTCGTTGACGAAGCCGAGGCCGATCGAGCCGGCGAGGATGACGGCGATGATGACGGCGTCGGTGCGCTCGCCGAAGAACGCCGACGCGACCGCGGCCGCCCCGAGCAGCAGCAGGAGGGGCGAGCGCAGCTGGCGCACCAGCACCGGCGCCCAGTGGGCGCCGTGCGAGCGCACGGCGTTCGGGCCGAACTCGACGAGCCTGGCGGCGGCCTCCGCCGGGGTGAGCCCGGCGGGCGAGGTCGCGAGCCGAGCATGCACGTCCGCGACGTCGAGCGTCGCGGCCTCGACGGCCGACCACTGCTCGGACCGCGCCCTCACACCTCCATCATGTGACGGGCGCGGCCCGGTGTCAGACGATCGTCGCCTTGACCTCGGCGATGCGGCCGAGCAGGCCGTTGACGAACGTCGGCGACTCGTCGGTCGAGAGCTCGGTCGCGAGCGCCACGGCCTCGGAGATCGCCACGGCGTCGGGAATCTCGCTGTTCCAGAGCACCTCCCACGCGCCGAGCCGCAGGATCGCGCGGTCGACGGCGGGCATGCGCTCGAGGGTCCAGCCCTGGCTGTAGTCGGTCAGGGCCGCGTTGATGTCGTTCCAGTGGCCCACCACGCCGCGCACGAGCTCCGCGGTGTAGGGGTTGTTGGCCGCCCGCGACTCGCGGTCGCCGAGGCGCTCGTCGAGGAGCGTCTCGGCGTTGAGGCCGCGCTGGTCCGCCTCGAAGAGGATGTCGAGGGCCCGCGTGCGGGCCTTGGTGCGTGCTGCCAAGGGAGTTCGGGTCCGCTCAGTCGTTGACGCGGCCGAGGTACGACCCGTCGCGGGTGTCGACCTTGACGCGCGTGCCGGACTCGAGGAAGAGCGGCACGTTGATCTGCGCACCGGTCTCGAGCGTGGCCGGCTTCGTGCCACCGGTCGAGCGGTCGCCCTGCAGGCCCGGCTCGGTGTGCGTGATCTCGAGGACGACCGAGGCCGGCAGCTCGACGTAGAGGGGCGCGCCGTCGTGCGTCGCGACGATGGCGTTCTGGTTCTCGAGGAGGTAGTTCGCCGAGTCGCCCACGACGGTCTCCGACACGTTGATCTGGTCGTAGGTGTCGGTGTCCATGAAGACGAAGTCGCTGCCGTCCTTGTAGAGGTACTGCATCGTCCGCTTGTCGACGTTGCTCGTCTCGACCTTGGTGCCGGCGTTGAACGTCTTGTCGACGACCTTGCCGGAGAGGACGGCCTTGAGCTTGGTGCGCACGAACGCCGGCCCCTTGCCGGGCTTCACGTGCTGGAACTCGACGACGGACCAGAGCTGTCCCTCGAGGTTGAGCACCATGCCGTTCTTCAGGTCGTTGGTCGAAGCCATCGTCACAAACCACTTTCGTATGCCGGCGGGCCCGGTCGGGTGCCGCTGGGCACGCCGCAGCCCCGGGCGTTCTTTGACTTGGGGAGTTGCCGCACGAGTCTAGCCGGGCGCCCACCGGATCGCGGAATCGCTCCACCCGGCCGGTGTACCCTGATCCGCTCCCCCGTCCCTCCCCACCGCAACACACCGTGCAGGTCCCGACCCACCGGCATCCGATCCCGGTGCGTTGCCACCTTCTCGGTGTGTCGGGTGCAGAAAGGTGCTCGCGTGACCGCCCTCGACTCCGAGCTCGCCCGGGAGCAGGCCTACCTCGACGAGGCCCGGGCCCAGCTGGCACGGATGCGTGAGCTGGCCGAGTCGCTCGACGCGTCCAAGGCCAGCGACGCCGTGTCGGGCGAGGTGCTCGGCTGGGTGCTCGCCCGCCGCATCGCCTCCCTCCAGGACGACCCGCGCACGACGCTCTTCTTCGGGCGCATCGACGTCGAGCCGGCCGACGGCCCGGCCGAGCAGTTCCACATCGGGCGCCGGCACGTCTCCGACGAGGCAGGCGACCCGGTCGTCGTCGACTGGCGCGCCCCGATCTCGACCGCCTTCTACCGCGCGTCGCCGAACGAGCCCCTCGACGTCGTGCTGCGCCGCCGTTTCGGCGTCGACCGGGGCCGCCTGACCGCCCTCGAGGACGAGCACCTGCGCGAGCCCGCCGCCGCCGACGGCGCGGCCGGCTCGATCCTCGCCGCCGAGATCGAGCGGCCGCGCACCGGACCGATGCGCGACATCGTCTCGACGATCCAGCCGGAGCAGGACGAGATCGTCCGCAGCGACGTCACGGTCAGCGTCTGCGTGCAGGGCGCACCCGGCACCGGCAAGACGGCCGTCGGGCTGCACCGCGCGGCCTGGCTCCTCTACTCCTTCCGTGACCGCCTCGACCGCTCGGGCGTGCTCGTCGTCGGGCCCAACCGGGCCTTCCTCGACCACATCGGGGCGGTGCTGCCCTCGCTCGGCGAGGTGCGCGTCGGGCACGCCACCATCGAGACCCTCCTCGACCACGGCAGGGTGCGGGCCACCGAGCCCGCCGACGTCGCGACCCTCAAGGGCGACGCCCGGCTCGCGGGCGTGCTGCGCCGGGCGGTCTGGTCGAGCCTCGTGCGGCCGACGGAGGCGCTCGTGGTGCCGCGCGGCGTGCGCAAGTGGCGCGTGCCGGCATACGAGGTCGCCGGGATCGTCGACGAGCTCGCGGCGCGTGGCGTGCGCTACGCGGCCGCGCGGGACCTGCTGCCGCAGCGGCTCGCCCACCACGTGCTGCTCGAGATGGAGCGCGCCGGCGACGCCCCCGACGACCGCGTGCAGGACGCCGTCGCGAAGTCGGCGGCCGTGAAGAAGTACGTCGCCTCGATCTGGCCCGCGCTCGACCCCCAGGCGGTGCTCCACCGGCTGTGGTCGGACGCGGACGCGTTGCGGGCGGCGGCCGGCGACGACCTGACCGCGGACGAGCAGGCGACGCTGCTGTGGGACAAGCCGGCCCGCACGAAGGGCGCCGCCCGCTGGTCGCTCGCCGACATGGCCCTGCTCGACGAGCTCGACGACCTGCTGCGGCGCGTTCCGAGCCTCGGGCACGTCGTGCTCGACGAGGCGCAGGACCTCTCCCCCATGCAGCTGCGGGCCGTCGGGCGGCGCGCCTCGACGGGGTCGGTGACCGTGCTCGGCGACATCGCGCAGGGCACCACGCCGTGGGCGACCGCGTCGTGGGAGGAGGCCATGCGCCACCTCGGCAAGGTCGAGCACGACCTCGTCGTGCTCGACCGCGGCTTCCGCGTGCCCGCGGTCGTCATCGAGTACGCCGCCCGCCTCCTGCCCGTCATGGCGCCCGGGCTCGGCGCACCCGTGTCCGTGCGCGAGAACCCCGGGCGACTCGAGCTGCGCCCGGTCGGCGCCGACGGCCTCGCGGCCGAGGTCGTGGGCGCGGCGCAACGTTCGGCCGCGTCACCCGGCTCGGTCGGGGTCATCGTGCCCGACCGGGACGTAGAGCAGCTGTCCGCAGCGCTCGCCGCAGCCGGTGTCGAGCACGGCCGGCTCGACCTCGAGCACGGCGACGACGAGGACCACCAGGTCGAGGTCGTGCCCGCCAGCGTCGCGAAGGGCCTCGAGTTCGACCGCACGGTCGTCGTCGAGCCGGCTGCCATCGCGGCGGCCGAGCCCGACGAGCGCACCGGCCTGCGCCGCCTCTACGTCGTGCTGACGCGCGCGGTGTCGGAGCTGACGATCGTGCACGCCGAGCCGCTGCCCGACGCCCTGGCCTGACGGCCCTCGTCCGGCTGGTCAGCGCAGCCCGCGGTGCGCCGACCACACCTGCGCCGCGCGGTGTCCGGCCGCGTCGACGAGGGCGTGCAGCTCGGGCCGGTCGGGCACGGGGAAGGACACGTAGGCGCCCCGGCCACCCTCGACGGGGCGGCCGTACGCCTTGGCCGCGAGGTGCCCGTCGGGCAGCATCCGCACGTTGATCGTGTCGAGGCGGAACTCCTGCCCACGGCGGGAGTCGGTCCACCGCAGCGACTCGGGGATCGCCACGTTGATCGCCATCGCACTGACGACGATGGGCTCGTCCTCGTCCATGCCGCCCAGCCTGCCACGCTGCAGGCCTGTCAGACCCCGATCGTCAGGGCGGCCGTGTAGCCCGAGGAGGCGTCGCCCGACATGGTCGCGAGCTGGTGCACCCCACCGTCGTCGCCGAAGACGTTGTCGCGCGCGAGGCTCACCTGCGCGAGGTTGCCGACGCTCTGCTCGTAGCCGCTCGTGGCGTACACCGCGTCGCACGCTGCCTGGGGCAGCGCGATCTGCGATGTCTTGACGATGGGTCCGCTCGACACCGCATCGTTCACCTTCGAGTAGACCTCGAAGTGGATGTGCGGCCAGCGCCCGGAGTAGCAGGCGGGGAAGATCGAGGTGAAGGTCGCCGTGCCGGAGTCGTCGGTCTCCTGCACGCCGCGGAGGTAGTTTTCACCCGCGGCGGCCTGGCTGTACATGGAGTAGTTGCCGTCACGGTCGCAGTGCCAGACGTAGACGGCGGCGCCGACGAGGGCCGAGCTCGTCGCGAGATCCTTCACCGTCAGCTTGACGGTGAGGGGGACACCTTGGGCCGTCGTCGTCGAGGCGCCGAAGCTGCTGCGGATGTCGCGGCGCACGATGCCCGAGTCGTCGAGCACGTTCTGGCCGTTGGAGCCGTCGCCCGGGAACGGCCCGGCCGTCTCGTCCGGTGCCTCGACGAGGCCCGCGGCCGCCGCCGACGTGGCGCTGCTCGACGTGGCGCTGCTCGACGTGGCGCTGCTCGACGTGGCGCTGCTCGGCGTGGCGCTGCTCGACGTGGCACCGTTCGACGTGGCGCCGGCTCCGGAGGCCGCCGGTGTCGAGCCGGCGCTGCACGCGGCGAGCGCCCCCGCGACGCCGAGGCCGCCGAGGCCGCCGAGGAGCGTCAGGGCGCGGCGCCGGTCGACGAGCGTGCGCAGGTCGAAGACGAGGCCACGGTCGTGGTCCTCGATCTCGTTGCCGTGCTCGTCGAGCCACTCGTGCGCGGGTGGAGCGGACGCGCTGTGCGGGTCGGTCGTCGGTGCCATGGTCGAGCCTCTCGTCGCGGACCCGACGGGTCCTCCTGGGAAGACTCTGGGAGCCGCGGCCCTGCCTCGGCGGTGCGCGGCCTGTGTCCGCTCTGTGAGCGCCGCGCTCATCGTCCCGGCACCGCCTGACGGGTCCACAGGTGCTCCGGGCGTCGACCGGGGCGGAAGCCGAAGTGCTCCAGCATGTGCTGCGCCTCCGGGAAGCCGCCGGCCAGTGCCGTCGGGACGTGGCCGTCACTGCCGAAGGACACGGCCTGACCCCCCTCCTCCGTCCACCACTGCGGAAGCCACGACGACAGGCGGCGGGTGTTCATCTCGAGGGCACGCCCCGACTCGGCAACCGCCCGGAGGGCGACCCGGAACTGCTCCTCGAAGCGGCGCGGGTCGAAGGGACCAGCCTGCTCGACGGGCCAGTGCCGGACGGCGTAGTCGAGGTGCGTGAAGACCTCGAAGGCGTCCGAGGCGAGCATGGCGGGTACCTCGTCCAGGTAGGCATCCATCACCTCGTCCGGGCCCCAGTGGCGGTAGAGCGTGATCGGTTCGGC
This sequence comes from Terrabacter sp. NPDC000476, assembly GCF_040300125.1. Classification (NCBI taxonomy): domain Bacteria; kingdom Bacillati; phylum Actinomycetota; class Actinomycetes; order Micrococcales; family Intrasporangiaceae; genus Terrabacter; species Terrabacter sp. NPDC000476. The sequence goes on along the minus strand of NZ_JBEPDF010000001.1, from coordinate 34,270 downwards.
CCGGTCCGGCCCCACGGGCAGCGTGTGCAGCGAGCCGTTGACCCGGTCGAATCGGTCGAGGTCGACGAGTTCGCGAGCGCGGTGCTCGACGAGGTGGGGCTGTCCGAACTCCACCCCGCTGAGGATGGTGAGGTCCGGAAAGAGTCGCCGGCACTCGGCGATCGCCCCGAAGTAGCCCTCGACGTCCAGGGGCGGCGGCACGAGGTAGCCGGCTTCGTCGATGTGCTGGGAAGCCGCCGCAGGGAACTCCTGCTCGCCGGCGCGCCACGCCTCCTCGAAGTCGAAGTGCTCGGTGAAGACCAACGCGGGGAGCCCGATGCGCCGCGCCTGCTCACAGGTGGCCACCATGGTGCCGCGAGCATCGGAGTCTGGCCCCCCGGTGTCCCAGGACCATTCGCTGTGGACGTGGCTGTCGGCAGTGAGCATGCGCCATTATGACGAGCGCCCTCCTCGTCCGTCTCGACGTCGACACGTCACCGTTCGCTGCGTCACTGACCCGCTCTCCGGGTCACTGACGTAGAAGTTGGCGTCGAACATGCCTGGCCACCGGCGAAGCGAGCATGTTGCCTACCCGCGTCTCCTCGCACCTCGATTCCCGCAGGGCGTCAAGAGCGTGCATCCCATATTGGGATCCAGAGGCGTAGTCTTGTCTGCATGAGCACCCAGATCGCCGTTCGCCTGCCCGATGCGATGGTGGCTTTCCTCGACCGTGCTGTGGCCGCGGGTGAGGCGCCGAGCAGGGCAGCCCTCGTCACGTCGGCGCTGGAACGCGAGATGCGCCGACTGGTCGCAGAGCATGACGCGCGCATCCTTGGCGCCCAGGGTGCGGCAGACGATCTCGACGACCTCGTCGTGTGGACCAGCGCCCACGTTCGGGTCGAGGACTGACCGGGTGCGGGAGATCTGTTTGGTCCGCCTCGACAAGACCCGCCCAGCGCTCGTCCTGACCCGGGACGCCGCTCGGGGCGCGATGACCAAGGTGACCGTGGCGCCCATCACGGGCACCATCAAGGGGTTGTCCAGCGAGGTGGCGGTGGGGCGCGGAAATGGGTTGGACCACGACTGCGTGGTCTCCCTGGACAACGTCCTGACCGTTCCGGTCGGAGCGCTGGGGCGCACGGTCGGCTACCTCAGCCCCGCCCAGGAGAGGCTGCTAGCCCGAGCTGTCGTGCTGGCGTACGACCTCGACGTGCCACTGCTCGGGTAGCTGACGGCAGCCACAGCCGCGAGGCGTCAGACGAGAGCGCGCAGGGCGAGCAGGTAGGACTGCAGGCCGAACCCGGCGACGGTGCCCGTCGCGACGCCGGCCACGACCGAGGTGTGCCGGAACTCCTCGCGCGCGGCCGGGTTGGACAGGTGCACCTCGACGAGGCTGCGCCCGCTCGTCGTGACGATGGCGCACGCGTCGCGCACGGCGTACGAGTAGTGCGTGAAGGCGCCCGGGTTGAGCACGACGTCGGCGCCGACGTCGACGGCCTCGTGCAGCCAGTCGATGAGCTCGCCCTCGTGGTTGGTCTGTCGGCAGTCGGCGACGAGCCCCAGGTCGCGGGCCTCGCGCTGCACGGCTGCGTGCACGTCCTCGAGCGTGTCGGAGCCGTAGACCTCCGGCTCGCGCGTGCCGAGGCGATTGAGGTTGGGGCCCGACAGGACGAAGACCGTGGGTGCCGTCATGGCCGCGAGTCTAGTGAGCGCGCGCGGCGCCGCGACGCGCGACGAGGCCGTACGCCGCCTGCAGCAGCGCGTCGTCGGGGCCGGCGAGCCGGGTCGGCCGGGCGAGCCCGTCGAGCACGACGAAGCGCAGGGTCGACCCGCGGGACTTCTTGTCGCGGCGCATGGCCGCGAACAGCTCGTCCCAGCGCCCGGCGGCATACGTCGTCGGGAGGCCGAGCGACTCGAGGACGGAGCGGTGCCGCGCGACGAGCGCGTCGCCCTCGCTCCCGGAGAGGTGACCAGAGAGGCGAGCGAGCTCGGCGACGTAGACCATGCCGACGGCCACCGCCTCGCCGTGGCGCCACGCGTAGTGCTCGACCTGCTCGATGGCGTGGCCGAAGGTGTGGCCGTAGTTGAGGATCTCGCGCAGCGAGCTCTCGCGCAGGTCGGCCGCGACGACCTCGGCCTTGACCCGCACGGCGCGCTCGATGAGCTCGCGCAGGTGCGGGTTCGACGCGCTGCGGGCGAGCGCCGGGTCCGTCGCGACCGACGACTCCACCAGGTCGAGGATGACGGGGTCGGCGATGAAGCCGCACTTGACCACCTCGGCGAGCCCCGCCACGAGGTCCGCCTCCGGCAGCGTGGCCAGCACGTCGACGTCGCAGAGCACGCCCGCGGGCGGGTGGAAGGCACCGACGAGGTTCTTGCCCTCGACGGTGTTGATGCCGGTCTTGCCGCCGACGGCCGCGTCGACCATGCCGAGCAGCGTGGTCGGCACCTGCACGACGCGCACGCCGCGCAGCCACGACGCCGCGACGAAGCCCGCGAGGTCGGTGACGGTGCCGCCCCCGACCCCCACGACGGCGTCGGTGCGCGTGAATCCCGCCACGCCGAGCTGGGACCACAGCGAGGCTGCGACCTCGGCCGTCTTGGCGGCCTCGGCGTCGGGCACCTCGGCCACGTGCACCGCATACCCCTCGCCCTCGAGCGCAGCGGTCACACGGGCCGTCAGCTCGGGCAGGGTCGGCGGGTGCACGACGAGCACGCGCTCGACGTCGGGGCCGAGCAGCCCACCGACGCGGCCCAGCACGCCCGAGCCGATGACGACGTCGTAGTCGGAGCCGACGGCGATCGTCGTCGGCTCGGCGGCACCGCTCACGCGCCGGCCGCCTCGAGCGCGTCGACGACGACGTCGACGACCTCCTCGGGGGTGCGTCCGGCGGTGTCGACCCGCACGGTGGCCACGCGCTCGTAGGTGGGGCGCCGGTCGTTCATCATCCGCACCCACGACGCGCGCGGGTTGACCGAGAGCAGCGGGCGCGACCGGTCGAAGCCGATGCGCTTGCTGGCGTCGGCGATGGCGACGTCGAGGAAGACGACGGCGTGGCCCGCGAGGGCGTGCTCGGTGAGGGGGTCCATGACCGCTCCCCCGCCGAGCGACACGACACCGGCCTCGGAGTCGAGCGCGCGCGCCACCTCGGCGCGCTCGAGGTCGCGGAAGGCCGACTCGCCGTCGTCGACGAAGATGTCGCTGATCGACCGGCCCTGGGCCGCCTCGATCGCGGCGTCGACGTCGTGGAAGGCGACCCCGAGGCGGGCGGCGAGCGCCTGCCCGACGGTCGTCTTGCCGGCTCCGGGCGGGCCGACGACGACCGCCACCGGTCGCGTGCCCGGTGTGCTCGACTCGTTCACCACGTGCGCAGCCCCTTCCGGATGCCGTCGAGGTAGGTCGTGTGGTTGCGCGCGGTCTCGGCGACCGAGTCGCCGCCGAACTTCTCGAGGCACGAGGCGGCCAGCACGAGCGCGACCATCGCCTCGGCGACGACGCCGGCAGCCGGCACCGCACAGACGTCGGACCGCTGGTGGATGGCCGTCGCGGCCTCGCCCGTCGCTACGTCGACCGTCGACAGGGCCCGTGGCACGGTGCTGATCGGCTTCATGGCGGCCCGGACGCGCAGCACCTGGCCGGTCGACATGCCGCCCTCGGTGCCACCGGCCCGGCCGGTGCGCCGGGTGATGACCCCGTCGACGAGCTCCATCTCGTCGTGGGCCGCCGAGCCGCGGCGGCGGGCGGTCTCGAAGCCGTCGCCGACCTCGACGCCCTTGATGGCCTGGATGCTCATGAGCGCCTGCGCCAGCTGGCCGTCGAGCTTGCGGTCCCAGTGCACGTGCGAGCCGAGGCCCGGTGGCAGCCCGTAGGCGAGCACCTCGACGACGCCGCCGAGGGTGTCGCCGTCCTTCTTCGCCGCGTCGACCTCCGCCACCATCGCGGCCGACCCCTCGGGGTCGAAGGCGCGCACCGGGTCGGCGTCGAGGCGCTCGAGGTCGTCGGGCGTGGGCAGCTCGGCGCCCGCGGGCACCCCCGCCGTGCCGATCGAGACGGTGTGCGAGACGAGGCGGATGCCGTACGCCTGCTCGAGGAAGCGCGCGGCGATCTCGCCGAGGGCGACGCGGGCGGCGGTCTCGCGCGCCGAGGCGCGCTCGAGCACGGGCCGGGCGTCCTCGTGGCCGTACTTCTGCATGCCGACGAGGTCGGCGTGGCCGGGACGCGGTCGCGTCAGCGGCTTGTTGCGCGCGACCTCCTTCTCGGCGTTGACGTCGTCGGAGGCCGCGTAGTCGGCCTCGCTGACGGCCTCCGGGCTCATCACCGTCGTCCACTTCGGCCACTCGCTGTTGCCGACGCGCACGGCGAGCGGCGAGCCGAGGGTCACCCCGTGGCGCAGCCCGCCGAGGAACTCGACCTCGTCCTGCTCGAACTTCATCCGCGCGCCGCGACCGTAGCCGAGGCGGCGGCGGGACAGGGCGGCCTGGAGGTCCTTCGCGCCGACCTCGACCCCGGCCGGCAGGCCCTCGATCATGGCCACGAGGGCGGGGCCGTGGGACTCCCCGGCGGTCAACCAACGCAACATGCCCCGATCCTCCCACGCGCGCCGCACGCCCTCGCGACCCGCCCGCTCCGCGGGACCGCCGCTCAGAAGAGCGGTCGCACGGCGACGACGAGCGCGAGGAGCAGGCCGAGGAGCATCCACGGCCCGAAGGCGATGTCGTCCTTGCGGCCGCCGCGGCGCAGGGCGATGCGCGACAGCCCGTAGGCCGCGGAGAGCAGGAAGGCGGCATACGTCGCGACGAGCGTGGCCGACACGCCGAGGTAGCCGGTGGCGAGGCCGACGAGCCCCGCGAGGGTCACGTCGCCGAGCCCGAAGCCGCTGCCGAGCAACGCCGCCACGAGGGCGAGCAGGGCGTAGACGAGCCAGAGCACCGCCCCCACGACGAGCGCGCGCCACAGGGCCCCCCAGTCGCCCGAGGCGGCCGACGCGATCGCGAGCTGCACCACGAGGAGGGGGTATGCCGGCCGGGTCAGTCCCCGGGGCAGGCGGTGCACGTCCGCGTCGATCCACGTCAACGCGACGGAGACGGCGGCCAGACCGAGGTAGGCCGGGGCGAGCGCCCACTGGGAGAGCGGGCCGAACCGCCAGGCGATCAGGCCCCAGAGGAGGCAGAGCGCGGCGGGCACGACCGTGGCCGGCACGCGCGGCGGGGGGCCGGTCTCGTCGTCGAGGCGGTAGCCGCCCGTCGCGAGGCGGCGGCGCAGCACCTCGCCGACCGCGCCGCCGGCGAGCGCCACGACGAGCACGAACCACGCCGGCGTGGCCGGGAACGCGGCCCAGGTCATGAGCCCCGGCGCACCGGGGTGCCCCACTCGGGATCGACGACGGAGGCGAGTGCGGCGGCCATGGCCTCGAGCGGTGCCGGCAGGCCCGTCATGAGCGTCACCTGGGCCGCAGCCTGGTGCAGGAGCATGTCGGTGCCGGGGGCCAGGGCCCAGCCGGCCTCCCGGGCCCGGCGCTGCAGCGGTGTCGGGCCCTCGCCGTAGACGACGTCGAGCACGGCACCCGTGCCTCGTGGCCCCGGGAGGTCGTCGAGGCCGGGGACGGCCTCCGGCGGCACCGTGCTGACGACGACGTCCGCCACCGGCCAGTGGCCCAGGCCGACGACGTCGACCTCCAGCCCGGCCGACCGGGCCTGCGCGACGGTCAGCTCGCGCGGGGCGCCGCGCACCAGGAAGGTCACGCGTGCGGCGCCGAGCGCGGCGAGGGCGGCGACCGTGGACCGGGCCGTGGCGCCGCTGCCCACCACGAGGGCGTGCGCGGGCGCCGTGGCCCCGGCGGACCGGAGCGCCGCGACGATGCCGTGCACGTCGGTGTTGTGCGCGTGCCACCCGGCCGCGGTGGCTACGAGGGTGTTGGCCGCGCCCGTCGCCGCCGCGGTGGCGTCGACGACGGAGGCCGCACGAAGCGCCGCCTCCTTGAGCGGCATCGTCAGCGAGAGCCCCCGCCACGTCGCGTCGAGACCGGCCAGGGCACCCCCGAAGGCGGCCTCGTCGACCTGCCGCCGGTCGTAGGCCCAGCCGGTGAGCCCGAGGGCGGCGTAGGCCGCGCGGTGGAGCGTTGGTGAGAGCGAGTGCGCGACGGGACTGCCCCAGACGGCGCAGCGCGCGGTGACCGGGCCCGGTTGCCCGCTCAGCACGCGCCCTTGTTCTGCGTGCACCACTGCTGGAACTGCGCGACGTTGCGCTGGTGCTCGGCATAGGTCGCCGCGAACTTCGTCTCGCCCGTCGAGAGGTCGACGGTGACGAAGTAGAGCCAGGGCCCCGCGACGGGGCTCGCCGCGGCGGCCAGGGCGCTCTCCCCCGGGTTGGCGACCGGACCGGGCGGCAGCCCGGTGAACCGGCGGGTGTTGTACGGGTTGTCGCTGTCGAGCATCTGCTGGGTCGGCACGCCCCGCTTCTTGAAGATGTAGTTGACCGTCGAATCGAACCCGAGCGACATCTTGGCGGCGAGGCGGTTCTCGACGACGCGCGCCACCTTCGAGCGGTCCGCCTCGGTCTTGGCCTCCCCCTCGACGAGGCTCGCGATGGTGACGACGCGCTCCATCCGCTCGGGCGCGATGCCGAGCGCGTCGAGGCGCTTCGTCGACTCGGCCACCATCTGCGTCAGCTGGTCGAGGGCGCTCGAGGTCGGCCCGAACTCGTAGCTGGCCGGGAAGAGGTAGCCCTCGATGCGGCCCTTGGCCGACGGCGGGAGGCCGAGCTCGTCGACCTTCTTGGCGGCGGCCTGGTACTGCGCCACGGGGATGCCCGACGCCGCAGAGAGCCGGGGGTAGATCTCGCTCGCCCAGAGCCCCTCGGGCACGGTGACGCGGGTGACGAGACGGTTCTTCGGGTCCACGAGGATCGCGAGCGCGTCGGCCGCGCGCATCTGCTTCTTCATGACGTAGACGCCGGGCTGGATGCCGCTGCTCTTCGCGTCGGCGTTCGCGGCCTCGATGAAGGCCTTGCTCGACTTGACGACGTCGCTGTCGGCGAGCTCCTTGGCGATGCTCGCCCCGCCCGCACCCTGGGCGACGGTGACGCGCACCTCGCCGGTGCCGGGGCCGGGGTAGTCGTTCGACTCGAGGAAACCCTCGACGACCGGCCGCAGCGCCGTCCATGCCACGGCCACACCGCCACCGATGACGACGAGCGCGAGCACGATGACGAGCAGCCGCCGCAGCGCACGGGCCTTGCCCGCGCGCGCGCCACGACGTCGCCGGCGTCCACGCCCACCGTCGGGGTCGCGTCGCTCGCGGCGGCTCGCCGACGGGGTGGCCGCCTCGGCCTCCCGTCGGTGCGGGTCGTCCTGCTCGTGCGCGTCCGGCAGGTCGAGGGCCTGCGCCTCGTGGGCGTGCGCGTCGTGGTCGTCGTGGTCACCGAAGATCGACGACTCCAGGTGGTCCTTCATCGACGACGTTCCTTCTTCCGTTTGCCCTCGGCCGAGAGGGTCTCCCCCGGCGGCCGGCCCGAGAGCGCCTCGGTGTCGAGAGCCGTCTGCAGGATGAGCACGGCTGCGGCCTGGTCGATGACGGCCCGTTGCCCCCTGCCCGGGACGCCGCTGTCGCGTAGTCTGCGGTGCGCGTCCACCGTGGTCAAGCGTTCGTCGACGAGCCGCACCCCCACCGTACCCGCGCCGCCACCGGCACGGACGCCGAGACGGACGGCGAGCTCCCTCGCGTACTCGCGCGCGATCCGGGCCGACTCACCCTCCTCGCCCGAGAGCAGCCGGGGCAGCCCGACGACGACCTCGACGGCCCCGAGCTCCTCGACGAGCGCCACGACGGCCTCGAGGTCGGAGCCGCCGGCCACGTCACGCGGGAGCGTGCGCACCGGGTGGGCGAAGACCCCGGAGGCGTCCGACGCGGCGACGCCGACGCGGGCGTTGCCCACGTCGACGCCGACGCGTGCCCCGGGGCGGGAGCGCTGCTCCGTCAAGGTCAGGCGCCCCGCCGCGACAGCTGGTCCTCGACCGCGCCGAGCGCGGCCGACACGAGCGAGGCGTCCGTGCCACCACCCTGCGCGAGGTCGTCCTTGCCGCCGCCACCACCGCCGAGGGTCTGCGCCGCGACCTTGACGAACGCGCCCGCCTTGAGGCCGATCTCGCGGGCCCGTTCGTTCGTCGCGACGACGGCGACCGGGCGACCGTTCGCGACGGAGGCCATCGAGACGAGGACGGGACGGTCGTTGCCGAGCCGGCCGCGCACGTCGGTGACGAGCTTGCGCAGGTCGTCACCCGTCACGCCCTCGCCCGCGTCGTGGCTCACGAACGTCACCCCGCCGATGTCGCGCGCGGAGGCGACGAGGCCTGCGGCCGCGCCGAGCACCTGGCTCTGGCGGACGGCGGCGATCTCCTTCTCCGCGTCGCGCAGCCGGCTGACGATCGTGGCGATGCGGTCGGGCAGCTCGTCGCGACGCACGCCGAGCGAGTCGGTCAGCTGGCTGACGATCGAGGCCTCCCGCGCGAGGTGCGAGTACGCGTCCGCACCGACGAGCGCCTCGACCCGGCGCACACCGGAGCCGATCGAGCTCTCGCCGAGCAGCTTGACGACGCCGATCTGGCCGACGCGCGGCGTGTGCGTGCCGACGCAGAGCTCGCGCGACCACTCGCCGATGGAGACGACGCGCACGCGGTCGCCGTACTTCTCCCCGAAGAGCGCCATCGCACCGAGCTTCTTCGCGGCGTCGAGCGCCATGATGTCGGCCGTCACGGGCAGGTCGTCGAGGAGCACGGCGTTGATCCGCGCCTCCATCTCGGCCATCGCCGAGGTCGGCACCGCCTGGAGCGACTTGAAGTCGAAGCGCAGGCGACCGGGCGAGTTCTCCGAGCCCGCCTGGGTGGCCGTGTCGCCGAGCTCGTCGCGCAGCGCCTGGTGCACCATGTGCGTCGCCGTGTGGGCGCGCGAGATGGAGCGGCGGCGCACGACGTCGACCTCCGCCTCCGCGTCCTCGCCGACGGCGACCTCGCCGTCGAGCACGGTGGCCCGGTGCACGACGAGACCGGTGATGGGGCGCTGGACGTCCGTGACCTCGACGAGCGCACCGTTCGCGAGACGGATGCGGCCGTGGTCGGCCTGCTGGCCGCCCGACTCCGCGTAGAGCGGGGTGCGGTCGAGGACGAGCTCGATCTCGTCGCCCGGGCCGACCCGGTCGACGACGAGGCCGTCGCGGATGAGCCCGCGCACGCGGGTGTCCGTGACGGTCTGGTCGTAGCCGGTGAACTCGACCTCACGGCCGAGGGTGTCGCTCACCTGGCGGTAGACGCTCGTGTCGCCGTGCGCCGACCGCTTCGCCCGCGCGTCGGCCTTGGCGCGGTCGCGCTGCTCGCCCATGAGCCGGCGGAAGCCCGGCTCGTCGACCTGCAGCCCCTGCTCCGCGGCCATCTCGAGGGTCAGGTCGATGGGGAAGCCGTAGGTGTCGTGCAGCGCGAACGCCTCCGCGCCGCCGAGGCTCGTCGAGCCCGACGCCTTCGCCTTGGCGACCGCCGTGTCGAGGATCGTCGTGCCCGAGCTCAGGGTGTGGCGGAACGCCTCCTCCTCCGCGTAGGCGACCTGGCTGATCCGGCGGAAGTCGGTCTCGAGCTCCGGGTAGGACGCCTTCATCCGCTCCATGCTGACCGGCAGCAGGTGCTCGAGCGTCGGCACGTCGACCCCGAGCAGGCGCATCGAACGCACGGCGCGGCGCAGCAGGCGACGCAGCACGTAGCCACGCCCCTCGTTGCCGGGCGTCACGCCGTCGCCGATGAGCATGAGCGAGCTGCGCACGTGGTCGGCGACGACGCGGAAACGCACGTCGTCGTCGTGGTTCGCGCCGTAGCGGCGACCGGTCAGGTCCTCCGCGGCCGCGATGACGGGGAAGACCTCGTCGGTCTCGTAGATGTTGTCGACGCCCTGGAGCAGGAACGCGACGCGCTCGAGGCCCATGCCGGTGTCGATGTTGCGCTTGGGCAGGTCCCCGACGATGTCGAAGACCTCCTTGGAGCGCACGTTCTCGAGCTCGTACTGCATGAAGACGAGGTTCCAGAACTCGAGGTAGCGGTCACCCGCCTCCCAGTCGCCGTCGGCGCCGAACTCGGGCCCGCGGTCGAGCAGGATCTCGGAGCAGGGGCCACCGGGACCGGCGACGCCCATGTTCCAGTAGTTGTCCTTGCGGCCGAGGCGCACGATGCGGTCGTCGGACAGGCCGGCGACCTTCTTCCAGAGCGCGATCGCCTCGTCGTCCTCGTGGTAGACGGACGCGTAGAGGTCCTTCTCGTCGAAGCCGAGGCCGCCCTCGGACTGGCTGCGCGTGATGAGCTCCCACGCGAGCTCGATGGCGCCTTCCTTGAAGTAGTCGCCGAAGCTGAAGTTGCCGTTCATCTGGAAGAACGTGCCGTGGCGGGTCGTCTTGCCCACCTCCTCGATGTCGAGGGTGCGCACGCACTTCTGCACGCTCGTGGCGCGGCTGAACGCCGGGGTCTCCTGGCCGAGGAAGTACGGCTTGAAGGGGACCATGCCGGCGTTGACGAACAGCAGGTTCGGGTCCTCGTGCACGAGCGGCGCGCTCGGCACGACGGTGTGGCCGCGGCTGCCGAAGTAGGAGAGCCAACGACGCCTGATCTCAGCGGTTTCCATGGTGAAGTCCTTGCAGTGGTCGGGAAGGTGGCAGGCGGGGCGGGGGCAGCGCGCGCGTCACGGGCGCGCGGCTGACCCCCGGCGAGCTCGCCTCGCTCGCGCCACGGCGAGGAGCCGGGTCGCGCTGGGTCCCGTTCGAACCACGGTCGTCGTCCTTCGTTCGTCGGCGCACGCAGTCGCGCCGAGGTCAGTCAACCCTAACGGACCCGGCCCTCGCGGGCCCACCACGTATGCCGTCGCAGCACGCCGCTGGGCCGGCTCCCTCGTGCGGGAGCCGGCCCAGCGGCATACGGGGTCGGCGGGTCAGGCGGTGTGCTCGACCTCGGCGACGAGGTTGGTCTTGACCTCCGGGAAGTGGCACGCGTGCAGGTGCACGCCGCCCTCGCGGTGGGTGCGCGTCGCCGCGTCGGACGTCGACGACGTGAGCGGCGGCTCCTGGGTGGCGCAGATGTCCTGCGCCTTCCAGCAGCGCGTGCGGAAGCGGCAACCGCTCGGCGGGTCGATCGGGCTGGGCACGTCGCCGACGAGACGGATCCGCTCCTTGGGGGCGATGCCGCGCGCGACGTTGATGTCCGGCGCGGCCGACAGCAGCGCCTGCGTGTACGGGTGCTCCGGGGCCTCGTAGATCTTCTTCTTGTCGCCGTACTCGACGATCTTGCCGAGGTACATCACCGCGACCTGGTCGCAGAAGTGGCGCACGACGCCGAGGTCGTGGGCGACGAAGATGAAGGCGAGGTCGAGCTCGTTGCGCAGCTTGGCGAGCAGGTTCATCACCTGCGCCTGGATCGAGACGTCGAGGGCCGAGACGGGCTCGTCGGCGACGATGAGCTTCGGCTCCACCGCGAGGGCCCGGGCGATCCCGATGCGCTGGCGCTGCCCGCCCGAGAACTCGGACGGGTAGCGGTTGATGTGCTCGGGGTTGAGGCCGACGAGCTCGAGCAGCTCCTGGACGCGGGCCTTCTCCTTGCCCTTGTGCAGGCCGTGCACGCGCAGCGGCGTGGTGAGGATCGAGCCGACCGTGTGCCTCGGGTTGAGCGAGGAGTACGGGTCCTGGAAGATCATCTGCACGTCGCGGCGGATGCCGCGCAGGTCGCTCTCCTTGAGGTGCGTGATGTCACGCCCCTCGAACTCGATGGAGCCACCGGTGGGCTCGTCGAGACGGGTCACGAGCCGCGAGGTCGTCGACTTGCCGCAGCCGGACTCGCCGACGAGGCCGAGGGTCTGGCCCTGCTTGACGGTGAAGCTCACGCCGTCGACGGCCTTGACGTCGGCCCGCACCATCCGGAGGCCCTGGACCTCGCGGAAGGGGAAGTGGCGCTGGAGGTCCGTGACCTTGAGCAGCGTCTGGTCGCTCATCGGGCTCCCTCGTCCTCGTTCAGGGTGGCGACGGGATCGGCCAGGTGGCAGCGGATCTCGCGGTTGAGCAGGCCCGGCGTCGGGCGCCACTCGGGCAGCTGCGTCCAGCACGCGTCACCCTCGACCTGCGACTTGAACTCGCAGCGCGGGTGGAACGAGCAGCCGGACGGCAGGTTGAGCAGGCTGGGCGGCGCGCCCTTGATGGCGCGCAGCTCCTCGAGGTCCTCGGACGTCGAGGGCAGCGACTGGAGCAGCCCGTGGGTGTAGGGGTGCGACGGCGCCGCCAGCACCTCCTTGGCGTAGCCCTTCTCGACGCCACGACCGGCATACATCACGAGGATGTCGTCGGCCGTCTCGGCGACGACCGCGAGGTCGTGCGTGATGAGGATGACCGCCGAGCCGAACTCCTTCTGGAGGTCGTTGACGAGGTCGAGGATCTGCGCCTGCACCGTCACGTCGAGGGCCGTCGTCGGCTCGTCGGCGATGAGCAGCTTCGGGTCGTTGACGAGGCCGAGGGCGATCATCGCGCGCTGGCGCATGCCGCCCGAGAACTCGTGCGGGTACTGGTTGGCGCGGCGCTGCGGGTTGGGGATGCCGACGAGGTCGAGCATCTCCACGGCCCGCTTGAGGGCGACCTGCTTGCTCACCCGGTGGTGCGCGCGGTAGGCCTCGGCGATCTGCTTGCCGACCTTGTGGAACGGGTGCAGCGAGCTCTGCGGGTCCTGGAAGACCATCGCCGCCTTGGTGCTGCGCACCTTCTGGAAGGTCGAGGCCGGCGCGCCGACGAGCTCGAGGCCGTCGAGCTTGATGCTGCCCGTGATCTGCGTGCGCTTCGGGTTGTGCAGGCCGAGCACGGCCATGCTGCTGACCGACTTGCCCGAGCCGGACTCGCCGACGATGGCGAGCGTGCGCCCGAGCCGCGCCTTGTAGTTGAGGTTGGAGACGGCCTTGACCAGGCCCTCCTCCGTCGGGAACGCCACCGACAGGTCGGTGACCTCCAGCACGACGTCGCCGGCGTTGCGCGCCTCGTCGCCCTGGGTGGAGATGGTGTCTGCGGTCGCGGTCACGAGAGCCTCACTCGCGGGTCGATGAAGGAGTACATGATGTCGACCACGAGGTTCATGATGACGACGACCACGGCTCCGATGAGCACGGTGCCCATGATGACGGGCAGGTCCTGCGCCTTGAGCGCCGCGAGGCCGCGACGGCCGATGCCGTCGACGCCGAAGATCTGCTCGGTGATGAGCGTGCCCGTCAGCAGGGCCGCGATGTCGAGTCCGAGGATCGTCGCGATCGGGCTCATGGCGGCCCGGAAGCCGTGCCGGAAGAGCACGGTCCGCTCGCTGATGCCCTTCGAGCGCGCGGTGCGGATGTAGTCCATCGACAGCGTCTCGATCATCGAGTTGCGGGTGTAGCGCACGTAGGACGCGGACGTCACGAAACCGAGGATCAACGCCGGTGCCAGCATGCCGAGGAAGTACGGCCCGACCCCTGAGGACAGGGACGAGTACTGCGGCAGGATGTTCCAGAGGATCACGGGGTAGAGCGCGACGAGCAGCGCGAGCACGTAGTACGGGATGGCGCCGAGCACCTGCGAGGCACCGACGACGGTGCGGTCGAGGGCGGTGCCGCGGCGCACGGCGGCGAAGATGCCGACCGCGACGCCGATGGTCACGAACACGACGGCGGCCATCAGGGCCAGCACGACGGTGTTCGGGAAGCGGGAGAAGAGCTCGTCGTTGACCGAGCGACGCGTCACGAACGAGAAGCCCAGGCAGGGAGCGCCGCAGTGCACGGTGTCGCCGGCGTAGAGGAAGTCGCGACCGACGAACAGGCCCTTGAAGTAGTCGAGGAACTGCGCGCCGAGCGGCTTGTCGAGCCCGAGGCTCTTGGTGATCGCCTCGAGGCGCTGCGCGTTGCACCGGGTCTCGGGGCACATGGCGCGGGCGGGGTCGGACGGTCCGGCGAAGAAGATGAGGAACGTCGACACCAGCGTGGCCAGGATGACGCTCAGGGCGAGCGCCAGCCGCCTGAGGATGTACGTGAGCACGGTTTGCCTTCCAAACGAGGTGGGCGCCGGTGGTGGGGACCCGGGATGTCCCGGGCCCCCACCACGGCTATCAAGTCAGATCCTGCTCCCCCGAGGGGGTGCTGTCACTGATGACTTACTGGTCGAGCCACACGTCGTTGAGGTCCGGCATGCCCTTGTTCGGGTTGTTGACGACGTTCTTGACCTTCGTGCCGAAGACCGAGTTGCCCTTGTCGTTGTTGTCCGGGATGGCGAGCAGGTACGTCTCCGTCAGCCACTTGTCCATCTTGCCCCACTCCGGGCCCTGCTCCGTGATCGAGAGCTGCTGGATGCGCTTGATCTCGGCGTCGATCTTGGCGTCGGAGAAGTTGCCGAACGTCGTGCCACCCTGCGAGAGGGCGATCGTGCCGAAGGTGGGCGGGATGATCGAGTCGGCGGACGGCCAGTCGAAGCACCAGCCGCGCGGCGACTGGAGCATGTTGTACTTGCCCTTCGGGTCGCCGACGAGCTTGCGACGCTCGGCGTTCGGCACGCCGATGTCGGTGACCTTGAAGCCGGCCTTCTGCAGCGCCTGCTTGCGGACCTGGTTCACCTTCTGGGCGGTGTCGTCGTCGTTCGTGTAGTAGTAGATGAGCTCGAAGGGCTTGTCGGCGCCGTAACCGGCGGCGGCGAGCATCTTCTTGGCCTCGTCGGCGTTGCCGTCGCCCTGGCCGTTCATCTTGAAGCCCGGGGCGGCCTCGGCCGTGTAGTCGAGGTGGCCCGGGATCTGCGGCGGGATGATCGTGCTGGCGGGCGAGAACGAGTGCGTCGTCTCACCGCCGGCCTTGTGGATCGAGTCGAAGGGCCACGCCACGGCGATCGCCTTGCGGATCGGCAGCGGGATCTTGCGGGCGTCGAGGTTGACCATGAGCACGCACGAGGACGGGCCCTCGGCGAACTGCGCCTTCTTGTCGCCCTCGATCTGCGGGATGAGCGAGGAGTCGATCGGGTCCCAGTTGAGGCTCGTCGCGTCGTCGCCGTTGGAGGCGAGGATGGCGGTCTGCGTCTTGATGGTGTCGACGCCCCACTTGAAGTGGAAGCCGTCCGGGTAGTCGTGACGCGCCGGGTCGGTGTTCTTGTCCCAGTTGGGGTTGCGCTTGAGGATGAGCTCGGTGCCGGGCGTGTACTTGTCGAACATGTACGGGCCGGTGGCGAGCGGGTGCAGCTGGTAGTCGGCCTTCTTGTCCTTCGCCTCGGGGATCGGCGTGAACTGGTTGAAGGAGACGAAGTAGGGCAGCGTCTCGAAGCGCTTCTCGAGGTGGAAGACGATCGTCTTGTCGTCGGTGGCCTCGACGCCCTTCCAGTTCTTGTCACCCTTGTAGGGGCCCTGGTAGTCCGCGCCGCCCTTGAAGAACTCGCGCTGGTACGTGGGGCCGTTCGCCGCGAGGTCGGGGTCGAACGAGCGCTTGGCCGCGAAGACGATGTCCTGGGCCTTGACGGGGCTGCCGTCCTCGTACTTGATGCCGTCCTTGAGCGTGAAGGTCCACGTCAGGCCGTCCTCGGACTGCTTGCCGAGGTCGGTGGCGAGGTCCGGAACGAGCACCTGCTTGCCCTCGCGGCTGACGTAGGTCGTCAGGGCGCGGTGGGTGAGCGAGAAGATGACGGCCGTGTCCTGGTAGAACTGGTCGCTCGGGTCGAAGTTGGCCGGGACCGAGGCGTAGGGCACCGTGAGGATGCCGCCGCGCTTGGCGCCCTGGATCTCCGGGGCGGGGCCCTTGGCGTTCGGGTCGAGGGCGGCGCCGGCCTGGTCGACAGGCGCGTTGCCACCGTTGGTGCCGTTGCCGGCCCCACCGTTGTTGGCGGACGGGGCGCCGCAGGCCGCGACGAAGCCGAGGGAAGCCGCGGCTCCCACGGTCAGGACTTTGGTCCAGCGCATTGTTGTTTGCTCCCTTGTGCTTGTCCCGGCTCTTTGCCGGGAACATCGGTGTGCCGAAGCCGGGGTGGGGCTAGCGGCGGCTGGTGGGGTCGAAGGCGTCGCGGATCGAGTCGCCGAGCAGGCTCAGGGCGAGGACGAGGAGCGACAGGCCGATGACCGAGGGCCAGAGCCACAGCGGATACGTGGCGAAGAGGTTCTGCGCGTCGGCGATGGTGCGGCCCCACGACGCGGTCGGCTCGACGAGACCGGCGCCGAGGTAGCTCAGCGTCGCCTCGTACGTGATGTAGGCGGGCACGGCGATCGACGCCGAGACGATGATCGGGCCGACGAGGTTCGGCAGGATCTCGCGGAAGAGGATCTGGCGGGTCGGGACGCCGATGGCGCGCGCGGCCTGGACGAACTCGCGCTCGCGCAGGCTCTTGACCTCTCCTCGGACGAGGCGGGCCAGGCCCATCCAGCCGAAGACGAAGAGGATGACGATGAGCACGACGAAGCGGATCTGCGAGATCTCGTCGGCCGTGAGGTCTCCGTTGCCGGCGAGGCTCTTCTGCATGATCGGCACGATGGCGAGCACGAGGAGCAGGATCGGCAGCGAGAGGAAGAAGTCGATGACCCACGAGATGACCTTGTCGGCGACGCCGCCGAGGTAGCCGGCGATGAGGCCGAGCGTCACACCGATGATCGTCGAGGCCGCCGCGGCGACGAAGCCGATGATGAGCGACGGGCGCGCCCCGATCGCCCAGCGGGCGAAGAGGTCACGACCGAGGCGCGGCTCGACGCCGAGCCAGTGGGCCGAGCTCGCACCGACCTCGGGCAGGCCGTTGAAGTCGATGAGCTGCGTGTGCGTGGCGTACGGGTCCGCCTTCACCCCGGTCAGCGGGTCGACCGACTCGAGGGAGTAGAGCAGCGGCGCGAAGATCGCCACCACGATGAAGAAGAGCACGATGGCGAAGCAGACGATCGCCACCTTGTCCTTCTTGAGCCGGGACCAGGCCACCTGACCGGGAGAACGACCGGTGCGCTTCTCCTGGTGCTCGGGGGCCTTCGTCGAACCCTGCTCCTCGGATTCCTCGATCAGCGTTCCTGCTGAGGGCTCCGGCATTGCGTTCAACGCGTCGTCTCCATCCTGGGGGGGATCTCATCGGCCCGACGAGCTCTGGCGGGCCCCCGACGTCGTGGCCGCACAGATCGCGTGCCACCCCCGTCGGGACGTCGTCACACTGCCACACAGATTCGCGCTGTCCAAGCACCGAGACGCGCATGGATGACAAATCGTTACCGAGCCCCGGGGGCCCGCCGCACGATGTCCGCTCCAGCGTGACCGCCCCGAAACAATCCCCGAAACGGTCCCCGGCGCGCCGCCCTCGCGTCAGTCCCGACGCGTGCGTCCCAGACGTCCCGCGAGCCACTCCCAGCGCGTCCGGAGCCGCTCCTCGAAGCCCCGGTCGGTCGGTCGGTAGTAGCTGATCGCGTCGTGCAGGTCGTCGGGCAGGTACTGCTGCGCGGCCACGCCGTCCGGCTCGTCGTGGCTGTAGACGTAGCCCTTGCCGTGGCCGAGGCGCTCGGCTCCGGCGTAGCCGCTCCCGCGCAGGTGCGCCGGCACGACACCGCCGCGCCCGCCGCGCACGTCGGCGATCGCCTCGTTGATGCCGAGGTATGCCGCGTTCGACTTGGGTGCGAGCGCGTTGTGCACGACGGCCTGGGCGAGGATGATCCGCGCCTCGGGCATGCCGATCTGCGCGACGGCGTGCATCGCGGCCACCGCCGTCTGCAGCGCCGTCGGGTCGCCCATCCCGACGTCCTCGCTCGCCGAGATGACGATGCGCCGCGCGATGAACCGCGGGTCCTCCCCCGCCTCGAGCATCCGGGCGAGGTAGTGCAGGGCGGCGTCGACGTCGCTGCCGCGCATCGACTTGATGAGCGCGCTCGCGACGTCGTAGTGCTGGTCGCCGGCCCGGTCGTAGCGGACCGCGGCCTGGGCCACGGCCTGCTCGACGTGCGCGAGGGTGATCGCGACGGGGTCGTCCGAGGTGCGGCCGGCGGGCTCGGCGTCGAGGGCCACCCCGGCCGCGGCCTCGAGGGAGGTCAGGGCCCGGCGCGCGTCGCCCCCGGCGATCCGCACGAGGTGCTCGCTCGCGTCGTCGGCCAGGGTGTGGGCGCCGTCGAAGCCCCGTTCGTCGGTCAGCGCGGCTGCGAGCAGGTCGGCGACGTCGGCGTCGGAGAGCGACTCGAGGGTGACGAGCACCGACCGCGAGAGCAGCGGCGCGATGATGCTGAACGACGGGTTCTCCGTCGTGGCCGCGACGAGGATGACGGTCCGGTTCTCGACGCCGGGCAGCAGGGCGTCCTGCTGCGCCTTGGTGAAGCGGTGGATCTCGTCGAGGAAGAGCACGGTCTGGCGGCCGTAGAGGTCGCGGTCGCGCACGGCGACGTCCATCACCGAGCGGACGTCCTTGACGCCCGCGGTCACCGCGGACAGCTCGACGAAGCGCCGCTCGGCGGCCGTCGCCACGAGGTGGGCGAGCGTCGTCTTGCCGGTGCCCGGCGGGCCCCACAGGATCGCCGAGAGCGGCCCGGCCGCGCCACCGGAGCCCTCGATGAGCCGGCGCAGCGGGCTGCCGGGTCGCAGCACCTTGGCCTGCCCGCGCACCTCCTCGAGCGAGCGCGGGCGCATCCGCACGGCGAGCGGTGCGGCGCCGGCGGACGCCGGGGCCTCGCCCCGGTCGGCGGCCGCGGCCGCACCGAAGAGGTCCCCCGAGCTGTTCGTCGTCACTGTGGAAGGCTATCCGCGTGCAGCACCCCTCTCCTGCCGGCCCGGCGCCGCGCACCCGTCTCGCCCGCCTGGGCGGGCTCATCGCCCGGCACCCCCGCACGTGGGTCGCCGCGTGGGCGGTCGCCACGATCGCCTGCTTCGCCGTCGCCGTCGGCGGCGTCACCGGCGAGTCGCTCTTCGAGCGCCTCCACTCCGGGGCACCCACCGTCGAGTCCGAGTCGTCGCGGGCCCAGGACGTCATCGCGCAGAGCCAGCCGGCGCTCGAGACGCTCACCCTGCAGGTGACCGGCGCCGACCTCGGCGATGCCGCCACGGTCGCGGCCGGGCAGCGCGCCGCCCGCGCGGTGGCGGCGGTGCCGGGGGTGAACGAGGTGCGCTCGCCGCTCCTCGCACCGGGCGGACCCTCCGACCCGTCGGTGGCACCCCTCCTGCTCGGCGGCTCCCCCGCCCGCGGTGGTTTCGTCACCGTCGTCGACTTCGAGGCCGGGCTGTCGAAGCCGGACCAGGACCGCGCCGAGCAGGCGGTGGAGGCGGCGCTGCTCGAGGTGGCGTCGGCTGTCGACGGTCAGGGGTCGATCGGCAGCACGAGCAAGGTCATCACCGCGATCACGAGCACCGTCGAGCGGGACCTGCTCCGCGGCGAGGGCATCGCCCTGCCGCTGACCTTCCTCGTCATGGTGCTCGTCTTCGGCGGCTTCGTCGCCGCGGGTATGCCCGTCGTCGGTGCCGTCGTGGCCATCGGCGGCGCCCTGCTCTCGCTCTTCGGCTTCTCGCACGCGGTCGAGCTCGACGCGACCGTCGTCAACATCGTCACGCTGCTCGGTCTCGGGCTCTCCATCGACTACGGCCTGCTGACGGTGAGCCGGTTCCGCGAGGAGCTCGGCGAGCGGGCGCACCGCACGCCGACGCGGGAGGAGATCGCGCACGCCGCCGAGCGCACCGTCGCGACGGCCGGTCGCACCGTGCTCTTCTCCGGCCTGACGGTGGCCATCGCCCTCGCCGGCCTGCTCGTCTTCGAGGCCTCGATCATGCGCGCCATCGGGGTCGCCGGCGTCAGCGTCGTGCTCGTCGCCATGGTCGTGGCCATCACCCTCGTGCCGGCGCTCTGCGTCCTCGGCGGCCGCCGCCTCGCCCGGCGGGCCACGGTGGCGACGTCCGACGTCGGGGTCTTCTCCCGGCTCGCCGCCGGCGTGCAGCGCCGGCCCGTCGCCGTCATCGTCGGCGTCACCGTCGTCCTCGTGGCCCTCGCGCTGCCCACCCTGTCGATGCGACTGACGTCGTCGGGCACCGAGCTGCTCCCCAAGGACGCCCAGCAGCGTGTCTTCTTCGAGCAGCTGGCCCGCGACTACCCGGCGCTGTCGGCGCCCGAGGTCACCGTCGTCGCCGCGTCGTCCGACACCGCCGCGGTGCAGGACTGGGCCGCGCAGTTCGCGGCCGAGCCCGGCGTCGAGGGCGTCACCGTGAGCCCCCTCGGCGAGGACCACCAGCGCGTCGACCTGCGCGTCGCCGGGCGGCCGACCTCCGACGAGGCGCAGGAGCTCGTGGCGACGGTGCGTGCGGCGCGCGCGCCGTTCGAGACGCTGACGACGGGCCAGGCCGCCGGGCAGATCGACTTCCTCGACTCCATGTCGGCCCGCGCGCCGTATGCCGTCGGCCTCGTCGTCCTCGGCACGCTCGTGCTGCTCTTCCTCATGACCGGCTCGCTCGTCATCCCCCTCAAGGCCCTGCTGCTCAACGTCATCTCGCTCGGCGCGGCCCTCGGCGTCGTCGTGTGGATCTTCCAGGAGGGCCACCTCGAGGGGCTGCTCGGCTTCACGTCGGTCGGTGCGGTCGAGTCGCTGGTGCCGTTCCTCGTGCTCGCCTTCGGCTTCGGGCTCTCCATGGACTACGAGGTCTTCCTCCTCTCGCGCATCGTCGAGTTCCACCGCCACGGCGCGGAGAACGACCGCGCGGTCTCGTTGGGGCTGCAGCGGACCGGCCGCATCATCACGTCGGCCGCGCTGCTCATCGTCATCGTCTTCGCCGGGTTCGTCGCCGGTGACATCCTCATCATCAAGCAGATGGGCGTCGCCCTCGTCGCGGCCGTCGTCATCGACGCGACCCTCGTGCGGATGCTCCTCGTGCCGGCCACGATGACCCTCCTGGGGCGCTGGAACTGGTGGGCGCCCACGCCCCTGCGGCGCCTCCACGACCGCTTCGGGATCACCGAGTGACCGCGACGTCGCCCGAGGTCGTCACCGGCCACGGCCTCGAGGCGCTGCTCGAGGCCACCGGACGGCATCCGTTCGTGCGGTGGGAGGTGACCCCCGACCTCGCCGACACGTGGTGGGCGGCAGCCGGGGCCGTGGCCTTCCAGCGCACCCGCAAGCAGGTGCGCCGCACCGTCAGCGTGCTCGGCCCCGACCAGGGCGTGGCCGCCCTGCTCGACCACCTCCCCGCCATCGCGGCATCCGTCGCGCCGGAGCGGCGTGCACTCTCGGTCAGCGTGCCGCAACACCTCGAGGCGTGCCTGCGCGAGCGCTACCGCGTGCTCGAGGGCGGCGACTGGGAGTGGTTCCACACGACGACCGCGCCCGACGAGCTGCCCTCGTACGACAGGGTCGTCGCCCTCGACGACGTCGGGCGCGCCGACGAGGTCGTCGCCTTCCTCGCGGCGCACTCCCCCACGGCCGACACGGAGCCGGGCCGGGGCGAGCGCTGGTTCGCGGTCGAGCAGCCCGACGGCGCCCTCGCGGCGGTGGCCGCCTGGGGCACGACACGCGCCGGCGCCCCGCACCTCTCGTCGGTCGCCGTCGACACCCGACTGCGGGGGCAGGGGCTCGGGCGCACCATCGTCGGTGCGGTGACCCGCCGCGCGGTGCAGGAGGCCGGCGTGTGCACCCTCGGGATGTACTCGCACAACACGGTCGCCCGCGCGCTCTACCTCTCGCTCGGCTACGACCGCACGTGTGCCTGGTCGAGCCGCCCGGTCCTCGTCGACCCCTGACCGGCGGCGCGACCGGCGGCTGGACCCGACGGCACGTCAGGCGAAGTCGGCGGCGACGACCTTGCGATCGGCTTCCTGCACGAGGACGATCCAGTTGCCCGAGTTGTCGCGGCACACGGCCTCGGTGCCGTAGGGCCGCGCCGACGGGGGCTGGAGGAACTCGACCCCCTTGGCGCTCAGCTCGGCATACGTCTGCTCGCAGTCGTCGACGGAGAGGCCGAGGCCGTTGAGGCCGCCCGCGTCGAGCGCCCGCCTCATCGCCGTGACGAGGTCGTCCGGGAAGGGCGGGCCGGGGATCGCCAGGCTGACCTGCAGCTCCGGCTGGTTGGGGTGCGTGACGGTGCACCAGCGGTAGCCGCCGTCGAGGGTGATGTCGTCCTTCTCCTCGAACCCGAGGACGTCGACGTAGAAGCGCTTGCTCTCGTCGACGTCCTTCACGAAGACGCTGACGATGGAGATGTTGGTGATCATGCGGCCACGCTAGGACGGCGGCGGGCCGTCGTGCTTCTCCCGGGTTGCGGAGCTCTCGGCCAGACCCCACATGAACATGACGCAGCCCGGGATGCGCGGCGCTCCGGTGGCGGCGTACCGCGCCTGGAAGTCGCTCGGGCTCTCGCCCACGACGGCGCGGAACCGGCTGCTGAAGGAGCCGAGGCTCGAGAAGCCGACCGCGTGGCACACCTCGGTCACGGTGAGGTTCGTGGCCCGCAGCAGGTCCTGGGCCCGCTCGATCCGGCGTCTCGAGACGTACTCGGCCGGCGTGGTGCCGTAGGTGGTGCGGAAGAGCCGCAGGAAGTGGAACTTCGACAGGCCCGCCGCCGCGGCCAGCCGGGCGAGGTCGAGGGGCGCGGCGTACTCGCGGTCGGCGAGGTCGCGGGCACGCCGGAGGTGGACGAGCACGTCGTCCGGCGCTGGTCGTCCCACCGAGGTCACCGGGACAGTGTGCCCCGGCGGCGGGCGACGGGCGTGCCGACCACGGGATCGGTGGAGCCCTGCCGGCACCGGGTGCCGGCAGGGCTCCACCGTCGCCGGGCTCAGCCCTGCTTCGGGTTCACCTCGGGGGCGCCCTGGGCGGCCGGCGCGGAGTCGGCCGGCTTGGCGTCGACGCCGGCCTCCTTGCGCTGCGCGGGCGTGATGGGCGCGGGAGCGGCGGTCAGCGGGTCGTAGCCACCGCCCGACTTCGGGAAGGCGATGACGTCGCGGATCGAGTCGGTGCGCGCGAGGAGCGAGACGATGCGGTCCCAGCCGAAGGCGATGCCGCCGTGCGGCGGGGCGCCGAAGGCGAAGGCGTCGAGCAGGAAGCCGAACTTCTCCTGCGCGTCCTCCTCCGACAGGCCCATGACGGTGAAGACGCGCTCCTGCACGTCACGCTGGTGGATACGGATCGAGCCGCCACCGATCTCGTTGCCGTTGCAGACGATGTCGTAGGCGTAGGCGAGCGCCGGCCCGGGGTCGGTGTCGAAGGTGTCGAGGAACTCGGGCTTGGGCGAGGTGAAGGCGTGGTGCACCGCGGTCCACGCACCCGCGCCGACGGCGACGTCGCCCGAGGCGACCGCGTCGGCGGCCGGCTCGAAGAGCGGGGCGTCGACGACCCAGAGGAAGCTCCACGCGTCCTCGTCGATGAGCTCGCAGCGACGGCCGATCTCGAGGCGGGCGGCGCCGAGGAGGGCGCGCGAGGGCTTGGCCGCGCCGGCCGCGAAGAAGATGCAGTCGCCGGGCCGGGCGCCGACGTGGGCCGCGAGGCCCGCGCGCTCGGCGTCCGTGAGGTTCTTGGCGACGGGGCCGCCCAGCTCGCCGTCCTCCTGGACGAGGACGTAGGCGAGGCCGCGCGCACCGCGCTGCTTGGCCCACTCCTGCCACGCGTCGAGCTGCTTGCGCGGCTGGCTCGCGCCGCCGGGCATGACGACGGCGCCGACGTAGTCGGACTGGAAGACGCGGAAGGTCGTGTCGGCGAAGTACTCCGTGCACTCGACGAGCTCGTTGCCGAAGCGCAGGTCGGGCTTGTCGGAGCCGAAGCGCGCCATGGCGTCGTGGTAGGTCATCCGCTGGAACGGCGCGTCGAGCTCGACGCCGATGAGGCGCCACAGCGCCGAGACGATCGACTCACCGAGCTCGATGACGTCGTCCTGGTCGACGAAGCTCATCTCGATGTCGAGCTGGGTGAACTCCGGCTGGCGGTCGGCGCGGAAGTCCTCGTCGCGGTAGCAGCGGGCGATCTGGTAGTAGCGCTCCATGCCGGCGACCATGAGGAGCTGCTTGAACAGCTGCGGGCTCTGCGGCAGGGCGTACCACGAGCCGGGCGCGAGACGGGCCGGCACGAGGAAGTCGCGGGCGCCCTCGGGCGTCGAGCGGGTCAGCGTCGGGGTCTCGATCTCGACGAAGTCGCGCTCCCCGAGCACCGCACGCGCGGCGGCGTTGACCTTGGAGCGCAGGCGGATCGCGGCACCGGCCGAGCTCGCACCGGGGCGGCGCAGGTCGAGGTAGCGGTGCTTGAGGCGGGCCTCCTCGCCGACCGTGACGCGCTCGTCGATCTGGAAGGGCAGCGGGGCGGCCGGGTTGAGCACCTCGAGCTCGCTGACGATGACCTCGATCTCGCCGGTCGGCAGATCGGGGTTGGCGTTGCCCTCGGGGCGCGTGCGCACCTCGCCGGTGACGCGGACGCAGTACTCGTTGCGCACGTCGTGGGCCCCACCCTCGGCGAGCACCTCGTCGCGGGCGACGACCTGGGCCACGCCCGAGGCGTCGCGCAGGTCGAGGAAGGCGACGCCGCCGTGGTCTCGACGCCGCGCCACCCAACCGGTGAGGGTGACGGTCTGGCCTGCGTGGTCGGCACGGAGAGTGCCGGCCTCGTGAGTGCGGAGCACGGAGGGTCCTTCCAGGGACGGGGGCGGGCGACGACGGGGCCGCCAGGGCAGAGCGGGCGCCCGCTCGGCCTTGTGGCCGCGGGCACCGGGGACCAATCCTAGACCGCCTGCGCCTAGGCTCTTCGCCGTGCAGCACTCCCGCAACCGCGACCTCGACGGCGTCCGAGGTCTCGCGATCCTCCTCGTCGTCGCTGCGCACGTCGGCCTCCCGGTGCGGTGGGGCGGGCTCTCGGGCGTGACGCTCTTCTTCGTCCTCTCCGGCTACCTCATCACGAGCCTGCTCCTGCGCGAGTGGGACACGTGGGGCGCGCTCAGCCTGTGGCGCTTCTGGGGCCGGCGCGCCCTGCGGCTGCTGCCCGCCCTCGTGCTCCTGCTGGCCCTGACGCCCGTGCTCCTCGCGGCCACGAACGACGAGCGCCTGTCGACGTATGCCGTCGGCGCGCTCGCGTCGCTGCTCTACGTCGGCAACTGGGTGCGGATCGCCGGCACCGACCTCGGGGTGCTCAACCACCTGTGGTCGCTCAGCGTCGAGGAGCAGTTCTACGTCGTGTGGCCCGCGGTCTTCCTCACCCTCATGACGTGGCTGCGGCGGCGGGCGCTCGCGGTCGTGCTCGCCCTCGCGGGGCTCGCCACGTTCTACTCGGTGTGGACCCGGGGCAGCGCCCTGCGCCTCGACATCTCGACCGAGACGAACGCGTTCGCCCTCCTGCTCGGCGTGGCCCTCGCCTTCGCGCTCGCCGGCGTGCGGGCGCAGGGCTGGCAGCTGCCGGCGACGAGCCCGCTCGTCCCCTTCGTCGTGCTGGTGGCCGTGTCGGCCTTCCCGAGCCACTCCCCCGACGTCGACCACGCACTCTTCCGACCTCTCGGTGCGGTCTTCGCGCTGCTCGGCGTGTGGCTCGTGTATGCCGCCGTCTCGGGACACTCACGCGTCGTGGGCTCCCGCGTCATGGTCTTCTTCGGCACCATCAGCTACGCCCTCTACCTGTGGCACCAGACGCTCATCAACAGCCGACTGCTCGGCGAGCACACCACGGCGCGCAACCTCGCGCTCGTCGCCGTGGCGATCGTCGTGTCGTGGCTCTCGTGGGTGCTCGTGGAGCGTCCGGTCGGCCGGCTGCGGGGGCGCCTTCGCCTCGACCAGCCCTCACGTCGGCAGCAGGAGCGCCGCGCGGCGCGGGCACAGCAGGAGGAGGGGCGCCGCCCCTCCCTTCCCAAGGTATAGCGCAGCAGGGGGCTTGCGGCAAGACCCCCGTCGGGGCGCAGAATCCACGCCCGTGGCCGTCCACCGGCGGCCCGCGCACCGACGGAGCGGACGAGTGAGACCACTGACCACGCAGGCCTTCGACCTTCCCGACCACCTCGCCCACAAGCGCTCCCCGGCGCTCGTCGACGCCGACGCCCGGCACTTCGCCGCCGTCGCCGCGGCGCTGGCGCACACCGTCGACGAGCTGACGGAACGCCTCGACGCCGTGCGGCGCTCGCCGGCCGGCCACGGACAGTCCGCGCTGGAGCGCGACCAGCAGGTGCACCGGCTGAGCGCGCGCCTGCGGGCCCTGCAGCGCTTCGGCCTCGACCTCACCCTCGGCCGGATGGTCGGGACCGCCGACCCCGAGCCGGTCTACGTCGGCCGGTTCGGCCTGACCGACGCGGACGGCCGGCGCCTCCTCGTCGACTGGCGCTCCCCCGCGGCCGCTCCGTTCTTCGGGGCGACCCTCGCCGACCCGATGGGCCTGCTCAGCCGGCGCCGCTACCGCTGGTCGGGCGGGCGGGTGCGCGACTACTGGGACGAGGTCTTCACCGCCGACGGGCGCACCGCCCCGGGCACGGCCGCCGCGCTCGACGACGAGTCCGCGTTCATCGCGAGCCTCGGCGCCGACCGGTCCGACCGCATGCGCGACGTGCTCGGCACCATCGCGGCCGACCAGGACGCCGTCATCCGCGCCGGCTCGCGCGGGGCGCTCGTCGTCGACGGCGGACCCGGAACCGGCAAGACGGTCGTCGCGCTCCACCGGACGGCCTACCTGCTCCACGCCGACCCACGCCTCGGGCACCGCCGCGGCGGCGTGCTCGTCGTCGGGCCGCACGAGCCCTACCTCGCCTACGTCTCCGACGTGCTGCCCAGCCTCGGCGAGGAGGGCGCGGCCACCTGCACGCTGCGCGACCTCGTGCCCGAGGGCGCCCACGCGGCGCCGGAGGCCGACCCGGAGGTGGCCCGGCTCAAGGCCTCGCTCGCGCTCGTGCGGGCCGTGGACCCTGCCGTCGCGCTCTACGAGGAGCCGCCGACGACGGGCCAGGCGGTGACGACCCCGTGGGCCGAGCTGTGGGTCGGCCCCGACGACTGGGCCACGGCGTTCGAGGCCCCCGCGCCCGGTACCCCGCACAACGAGGCCCGCGAGGCCGTGTGGGACGAGCTGCTGACGATCCTCGTCGAGCGGCACGGCCCGGTCGGTGGCGACGGTGACGAGGTCGACGCCGAGGCCGACGCCGAGGTGGACGCCGAGGTCGACGCCGACCAGGTGCGGCGCGTGCTCGAGCGGGACGCCGACCTGCGCCGCACGCTCCACCGCGCGTGGCCGATGCTCGAGGCCACCGACGTCGTCGGCGACCTCTGGACCGTGCCGGCCTACCTCAGGCGGTGCGCCCCCGAGCTCTCCGTCGAGCAGGTGCGGGCGCTGCAGCGGGAGGACCCCTCGGCGTGGACGGTCTCGGACCTGCCCCTGCTCGACGCCGCCCGGCACCGGCTCGGCGACCCCGACGCGGCCGGGCGCCGTCGGCGGCAGGCGAGCGCCGTGGCCGCCGAGCGCGCGGCGCGCGCCGCCGTCGCCGAGCACCTCGTCGCCGCCGACGACTCCGAGATGCACCTCATGTCGATGCTGCGCGGCACCGACCTGCAGTCGGCCCTCGACGACGTGCCGCCCGACATCGGCGAGCCTCACGGCAGGACGGGCGAGCGTGCACGACTGGACGGTCCCTACGCCCACGTCGTCGTCGACGAGGCGCAGGAGCTGACCGACGCCGAGTGGCAGATGGTCCTGGCCCGGTGCCCGTCGCGCAGCCTGACGGTCGTCGGCGACCGGGCCCAGGCCCGGCGCGGCTTCACCGAGTCGTGGGAGGAGCGGCTCGCGCGGGTGGGCCTCGGCCGGGTCGAGGTCGCGACGCTGACCGTCAACTACCGCACACCCGAGGAGGTCATGGTCGAGGCCGAGCCGGTGATCCGCGCCGCGCTCCCCGACGCGAACGTGCCCACCTCGATCCGCGCGGGCGGGCACCCCGTCGTCCACGGCGACGCGGACGACCTGCACTCCGTCGTCGAGCGATGGGTCGCCTCGCACCCCGAGGGGGTGGCGTGCGTCGTGGGGGCGCCGGCGTTCGCCACGACCGACCGGGTGCGCTCGCTGCCGCCGGAGCTGACGAAGGGCCTCGAGTTCGACCTCGTCGTGCTCGTCGACCCCGGGTCGTTCGGCTCCGGGGTCGTGGGCGCCGTCGACCGCTACGTCGCGATGACGCGCGCCACGCAGCAGCTTGTCGTCCTGACGAGCCGCGCCTGCTAGACCGTCACCAGCTCGCGGGAGCCCTCTGCCGCAAGGGCTTCCACTGACGCCGCGAGCGCCGGGCTCTCCGTCATCGTCCGTCGCCAGACGAGGCTGACGGTTCGCTCCGAGACGGGATCGACGATGGGGACGGCGACGACGCGCCCGGGCAGGGGCCCACGACCGAGCCTGGGCACGAGTGCGATCGCCTCGCCGCGGTCGACGAGCGCCACGTGGGTGGCGAACTCGAGCGCGAGGTGACCGATCCGGGGCGCGCGGCCGACGTCGGCATACATCTTCAGGAGCCACTGGTGGCAGATCGAGCCCGGGGCGACGCTGGCCCAGGACTCGTCGAGCACGTCGTGCACGCCGATGCTCGTGCGGCCGGCGAGCCGGTGGCCGGCGTGCACGAGCACGTCGGCACGGTCGCGCCCGAGGTGACGCACCTCGAGGTGGTCGGGGATCGCGAGCGGCAGCGGCTCCCAGTTGTGCACGAGCGCGAGGTCGTGGGACCCCGAGGCCACGGCGTCGACGGCGTCCCACGGGTCGATCTCGTCAGGGCGCAGCGTGACTTCCGGCGCCGCCGTCCGAAGCCGGCCGAGGGCGCCGACGACGATGCCGCGGTAGGCGGTGGCAAAGGTCGCGAGGCGCACCGTGCCGACCGCCGCGCCGCTCGCGTCGTGCAGCCGGGACTCGAGGCGTTCGAGGTGCGCGAGCAGGTCGCGGGCCGAGTCGGTGAGGGTGCGGCCGGCCTCGGTGAGCAGCACCCCGCGCCCGTGGCGCTCGAGCAGCTGGACCCCGGTCTGGGACTCGAGCCGCTTGATCTGCTGCGACACGGCGCTCGGCGTGTAGTCGAGGGCCGCGGCGGCCGCCCCCACCGAGCCGTGCGCCTCGACCGCGACGAGCGAGCGGAGCGCCACGGGATCGATCATGCAGCGATGCTACACAGTCGAGGGTGCGAATGTTTGATGGGCGTGAACGGTGGGCGACGCCCACCATGGCGTCATGCGCCGTCGTGACATCGCCCTCGCCGTCCTCATCGCCGTCGTGTGGGGCACCAACTTCGTGGCCATCCGCACCGGCCTCGACACCGTGCCGCCCCTGCTGTTCCTCGCCGTGCGATTCGTCGTCGTCTGCGTGCCGGCCGTCCTCCTCGTCCGGCGCCCCGCCCTGCCGTGGCGCGACCTCGCCCTCATCGGCCTGTTCACGAGCCTCGGCCAGTTCGCCCTGCTCTACCTCGCGCTGCACCTCGGCATGCCCCCGGGCCTGTCGTCCCTCGTCCTGCAGGCCCAGGTGCTGCTCACCGTCGTCATCGCCGCCGGGTGGCTGCGTGAGCGGCCGACGCCGGCGCAGCGCGTCGGCGTCGCGCTCGGCGGCGCGGGCCTCGTCACCATCGCGGCCGGCCGCGGGATGTCCGCTCCCCTGCTGCCGCTCGTGGTCCTCGTGCTGGCCGCGGTCTCGTGGGCCGTCGGCAACGTGCTCACCCGACGCGCCGGTGCGCTGACGGGCCCGGGGGCGGGTCTCGGCGTGACCGTGTGGTCGGGACTCGTCGTGCCCCTCCCGGCCCTCGCCCTCTCGTTCCTCGTCGAGGGACCGGCCGCCGTCGCGGCGGCCCTCGCCCACGTGCAGTGGTCGGCGGTGCTGTCCACGGCCTACACCGCCTACCTCTCCTCGCTCGTCGGCTACGGCATCTGGAACACCCTGCTCAGCCGCCACCCGGTCGCCGCGGTCACGCCCTTCGCCATGCTCGTGCCGGTGTTCGGCATGGCCTCGGCGGCCGTGGCCTTCGGGGAGCGTCCGAACCTGCTCGAGCTCGTCGGCGGCGTCCTGCTGCTCGCGGGTGTCGCGGTGGCCGTGCTGCGCCGGCCAGGCCGAGCGCGCGGGGCTCTGGGTCCACGTCGACGGCCGCCACGGTCAGGCCTGGTCGCCGTCGACGTAGACCCAGCGCCCCGCCCGCCGCGTGAACCGGCTCACCTCGCGCAGCTCGCCCGTCCGGACGGCTCCCCGCGCTGACGGTTCGCGCCAGCGCGCGACGAACTCGACGACACCGTCGGTGTCCTGCGGCCCGCCCCGCTCCGTGCGCAGCACGGTGAGCCCGGTCCACCGCGTCGACGGGTCGAGCTCGAGGTCGTCCGGTCGCGTGCGCGGGTGCCACGTGCGCACGAGGTGCCCGACGTCGCCACGGGCGAAGGCCGTGTAGCGCGAGCGCATGAGCTCCTCGGCCGTGACCGCCTGACGATCGGCCGCGAGCAGCGGGCCGCAGCACCCGGCATACGGGCGCTGCGAACCGCAGGGGCACGACCCACCGGAGAGGGCGGAGCCGGCGCCGAACGCCGAGCCGCTCACGACCGCTGGGCGCGCTGCGCGTCGCGGGCCGGCCACGCGGCGTCGCGCGGACGCAGCGACGACCAGCCACGCGCTCGTGCGAGGCCGGCGGAGAGCAGTCCCACGAGGGTGGCCGAGTTGCTGATGCGCCCGGCGAGCGCCGCGTCCACCGCGTCGTCGAGGGGCACCCACAGCGGGCGCAGGGTCAGCTCCTCGGCGGTGCGTTCGTGCGCGTCCTCGGGCGGCACGTCACGCAGCTGCCGCGCGAGGAAGATGCGCACCGTCTCGGGGAAGGCCCCCGGCGACGTGACGTCGTCGGCGAGCACGTGCCACTCGCCCGCGAGCAGGTCGACCTCCTCGGCGAGCTCGCGGGCAGCGGCCTCCCACGGTGGCTCGCCGTCGACGTCGAGCAGCCCCGCGGGCAGCTCCCACACGTGGCCGGCGCTCGCGTGGCGGTACTGCCGGATCATCAGCACGTGCGGGACGCCGTCGACCTCGCGCAGGGCGAGGACGGCGACGGCACCGGGGTGCGTCACGAAGTCACGGGTGACGACACCGCCCGCGCCGAGGTCGACCCGGTCACGGCGCACGTCGAAGATGAGCCCCCGGAACGGGGTCTGGACGTCGAGGACGGGCTCGCTCACCCACTCCTCGACGAGGTCGGCGCCGGTGCCGAGCGGCGAGCGGAGTCCCACCCCGCCCTCAGCCGGCGTCCGACGCGGTGGCGTAGGCCTCGGCGTCCTCGTCCACGCGCTCCGCGCCGCGCGCCTCGGCCCCGGCGTCGACGGCGGCCCGGTGCCGCTCGACCTCGACGAGCCGCTCGCTGCGCTGGCGCTCGAGGGCGGCGCCCACGAGTCCGGCGAAGAGCGGGTGCGCGCGGTTCGGCCGCGACAGGAACTCCGGGTGCGCCTGCGTCGAGACGTAGTAGGGGTGCACCTCGCGCGGCAGCTCGACGAACTCGACGAGGGTGCCGTCGGGCGAGGTGCCGGAGAAGACGAGGCCGGCCTGCTCGAGGTCGTCGCGGTAGGAGTTGTTGACCTCGTAGCGGTGGCGGTGGCGCTCCTGCACGAGCGCCTCGTCGTAGGCGGCGCGCACGACGCTGCCCTCCCGGAGCGCGGCGGGGTAGGCGCCGAGGCGCATGGTGCCGCCGAGGTCGCCGGCGCCCTCGACGAAGGCCTTCTGCTCCTCCATCGTGGCGATGACGGGGTGCTCGGTGTCCGCGTCGAACTCCGTCGAGCTCGCGTCGGCGACGCCGAGCACCGAGCGGGCGTACTCGATGACCATGCACTGCAGGCCGAGGCAGATGCCCAGCGTCGGCACCTGCTTCTCGCGGGCCCACGTCAGCGCGCCGAGCTTGCCCTCGATGCCGCGCACGCCGAAGCCGCCGGGCACGAGCACGGCGTCGACGCCACCGAGGGCGCGCGAGGCGCCGGCCGGGGTCTGGCACTCGTCGCTCGCCACCCAGCGGATGCGCACGCGGGCGTCGTGGTGGAAGCCGCCGGCGCGCAGCGCCTCGGTCACCGACAGGTAGGCGTCGGGCAGGTCGATGTACTTGCCGACGAGGGCGATCTCGACCTCGTGCTCGGGGTCGTGCACGCGCTGGAGCAGCTCGTCCCACTCCGTCCAGTCGACGTCGCGGAAGTTGAGGCCGAGCCGGCGGATGACGTAGGCGTCGAGGCGCTCGCGGTGCAGCACCTTGGGGATGTCGTAGATGCTCGGGGCGTCGACGCACGCGGCGACCGCGTCGACCTCGACGTCGCACATGAGCGAGATCTTGCGCTTGATCGGCTCGGGGATCTCACGGTCGGCCCGCAGCACGAGGCCGTCGGGCTGGATGCCGACCTGGCGCAGCGCCGCGACGGAGTGCTGCGTGGGCTTCGTCTTGAGCTCACCGCTCGGCGCGAGGTACGGCACGAGCGAGACGTGGAGGAAGAAGCTGTTGTCGCGGCCGATGAGGTGGCGCACCTGGCGGGCGGCCTCGAGGAAGGGCAGCGACTCGATGTCGCCGACGGTGCCGCCGATCTCGGTGATGATGACGTCGGGGGCGTCCGGGCCGTCGGTCGCGAGCGCCCGCATGCGCGAGACGATCTCGTTGGTGATGTGCGGGATGACCTGGACGGTGTCGCCGAGGTACTCCCCGCGCCGCTCCCGGGCGATGACGTTGTTGTAGACCTGACCGGTCGTCACGTTCGCGCTGCCGACGAGGTTGACGTCGAGGAAGCGCTCGTAGTGGCCGATGTCGAGGTCGGTCTCCGCGCCGTCGTCGGTCACGAAGACCTCGCCGTGCTGGAACGGGTTCATCGTCCCCGGGTCGACGTTGATGTAGGGGTCGAGCTTCTGCATCGTGACCCGCAGGCCGCGCGATCGCAGAAGTCGTCCGAGGCTCGAGGC
Organism: Terrabacter sp. NPDC000476; assembly: GCF_040300125.1. Taxonomy (NCBI): domain Bacteria; kingdom Bacillati; phylum Actinomycetota; class Actinomycetes; order Micrococcales; family Intrasporangiaceae; genus Terrabacter; species Terrabacter sp. NPDC000476. Next base: position 1,469 of record NZ_JBEPDF010000001.1, on the reverse strand, counting down.
CGTGAGCCCCTTGCCGAGCGAGGAGGCAACGCCCCCGGTCACAAAGATGTGCTTCGTCGTTTCCACCACGGGCTTTAACTCTACGTCATCCCGGGAGGGTGTCGAGATAGCGTCCGACCCACCGGCGCGCCTCGTCGTCCGGGCCGGCCCACGACGCGGCCGCGGCGCGGGCCGCGGCGCCGAGCCGGGCCCGCTCGTCGTCGTCCGCGAGCAGGCTGTCGACCTCCTCGGCGACGGCGTCCGGGTCGCCCACCGCGACAAGGCGACCCGCGTCACCGACGAGGCCCGGCAGGCCTCCGGTCCGCGTCACGACCACCGGCAGGCCGGCCGCCATCGCCTCCTGCACGACGAGCGCCCGCGCCTCCCACCGGCTCGTGACGACGAACACGTCGGCAGCCCGGAGCCACGCGGCCACGTCGTCCCGGGCGCCGACGAGGCGCACGTCGGCGCCCCGTCGCTCCCCGGTCCGAGGCCGGATGCCGTCCGCCTCCTCGACGAGGGCCGCGCGCAGCCGCTCGTCGCCGTCGCCGACGACGACCCAGACGGCCGCCGTGCGTGACCGTTCGGCGGCCGCGACGAGCGTAGGGAGGTCCTTCTGCGGCGCGATCCTCGAGACGGTGAGCACGACGGGCTGCTCGGCGAGCCCCGCCGGCAGGCCTGCGGAGGCGAGCAGCTCACGGCGCCCTCCGGTCGAGAGGGGCGCGGCGCGCAGCAGCTCTCCGACCCGGGGGGCGGGCACCGCCGCGAGCTCGGCCTTCCGGGCCCCGAGCCGCTCGGCGAGGCGCACCAGGTCGTCGCTCGCCCCGGTGACGAGCGCGGCCCGGCGCAGCGACCACCGGAGCAGCCGGCCGAAGAGGTCCGTGGCGACGCGGCGGGCCCGCGACCCCCCGGCCGGCGCGAGGTCGTTGTGCAGCGAGACGACGAGGCGGGGTCGCGGTCGGGCCCGCGCCACCGCCACCGCGGCCACGACGGCCGCCTGGTGGCCGTGGGCGTGCACGACGTCGACGGTGCCGGCGAGGCGCATGACGCGGTGCCAGTCGAGGGGGCCGCGCACGGCGGCCGCGCCCCGGTGGAGCGGCCAGAGACGCTGCGCCTCGAGCGCGCGGAAGGCGTCGGCGGTCTCGGCGGCGGTGACGACGTCGACGTCGTGCCCGAGCAGCCGCAACCGGCTCGTCAGGTCGTCGACGTGCGCGCCGACCCCTCCGGCGGCGCGCCCCAGCACCATGAGCACCCTCACCGTCCGCCCACCGTGCCCTCCTCCGCGGACTCCGGCACCGCGAGACCGGTGCCCGGACGCCGCAGTCGGGCCACGACCGAACGGTCGACGAGCAGGGTCACCGCGGCGAGCACGAGCACGGCCCCCAGCGCGACGGCGGCGCACTGCACCGCCGCGGCCGCGAGCCCCTCGACGTGCCAGGCGCCGCCGAGCCACCACCCGGCCGCGGCCGCGGCGGCGACGACGGCCGCGC